>CAZUDE010000016.1:0-89013 GCA_964619205.1 uncultured Desulfobacula sp.
GCTTTTGATCCGTTCTTCAGACGGTTGCCACAGTAATCTGGCCATGGGTCAATTCTCCTTATTGATTGATGATTGGACAGCAGAATAAGAGTGGTTCTTATCCTTTGTAATTCTTTGCCGCCTCAAATCCCATTTCAAAGGCTTTGATATTCATGTCGAGAAAATCTTTTTTGGTTCTTCTTTTGATGGCCTCGATAACGTTTTCCTTTGAAAATCCCAGTCTGCCGGATTGTACCAGGGCGCCCAGGAGAACTATATTCACACTCATGGGGGTTCCGGCTTCTTTGGCAATCTTCATGGCGTCAATGGCCACAAGGCTTTTGCATTTTTCCCGGAGAAGGGATTTGATTTGTTCCACTTCCGGGTAAACCCCTTTGCCGATGGACACGGTAAAGGGCGGCAGGGTGGCAGTGTTGGTGATAACAATGGTGTTTTTGTTGGCCCGGTTTATGGCCCTTAGGGTTTCGGCCGGTTCAAATCCGAGCAGAATGTCGGCTTCGGCATCGGAGATGATGGAGCTTTCAGAGTCTCCAAATACAATGGCGGATTCGACCACGCCGCCTCTCTGAGCCATGCCGTGGATTTCACTCATCCTGACGGGCACGTTTGAGATCAGGGCTGCCTCTCCCAGGACCTTGGAGGCCAGAAGATTTCCCTGGCCGCCTACTGCTACGATAATCAATCGGGTTGTTTCCATTTTTTATATCATCCTTTTCATGAAATTATTTTTTGACAGGTCCGATGGCGTTTTCAGGACAGATCTGGGCGCAGAGCGCACATCCCACACAGGTATCGGCATCGATTTTGACTTTACCGTTTTCAAGGTAAAAGGACGGGCAGGCAATGGAATTGATGCAGTCCTTGTGATCCTTGCACCGGTCCGTGACCCTGAAGGGGCGGGGTTTTAAGAGCTTGATGCTTTTTGCATAAAGCATGCAGGGTTCCTGGGAGATAATGACGGACACGCCCTTAAAGGCCAGGGCTTCTTTGATGGTGTCGATACTTTTCTTGACCTTGAAGGGTTTGATCACGGATACATGTTTGACGCCGATGGCTTTGACCAGGTTTTCGATATTGATGCGGCCATAGCCCTCAAGGCCGAACCTTTCCATGTCCACGCCCGGATGGGGCTGGTGTCCGGTCATGGCTGTGATGTCGTTTTCAAGGATGACCAGGGTGAAATTGTGGTTGTTGAACACGGCATTGACAAGACCCGTGATGCCCGAGTGAAAGAATGTCGAATCCCCGATAAAGGAGATGACCTTCTGGTCTGGAGAGGCTATTGAGAACCCGGCTGGCGAGCTGGCCGAAGAGCCCATGCAGATGACAAAATCACCCATGCTCAAGGGGGGCAGAAAGCCCAGGGTATAGCAGCCGATATCCGTAGGGCAGACAATGTCCATGCCTTCGGCAGCCTTTTTGATTTCATAGAAGGTAGCCCTGTGGGAGCACCCGGAGCAGAGGTTGGGCGGTCGCATGGGGATGGGCGGCACATTGTCCGTATTGAGTTTTGCCGGGGGGGTGTAGGGAATATCGAAGAATGTGGCTGTTTTTTCCCTGACCATTGCCGGGTCGTATTCATAGAGTTTTGAAAAAAGGGTTTTGGATTTGCCGCTGATGGGGATGATGATCCCTTCTTCCTGGGCAAAGGCTTTGACCGCCTCTTCCATGAAGGGTTCTCCTTCTTCAATGACCAGAACTTTGTCACAGCCTTTGAGAAAAGCTTTGATCTTTTTTTCCGGCAGAGGGTTGGAGAACCCGATGCGAAGGATCTGGGTCTGGTTTTCAATGCCGAGGTCCTTTACAGCATCTCTTGCGTAATAATAGCATACACCATTGGTAATGATCCCGAATCTGCCTGAACCTTCGATGGTGTTGTATTCCGAGGTTTCGCTCAATTCCAGGGCCTTTTCCATCTTTTCAAGAACCTTGACATGGAGCTGGCGGGATACGGCCGGTACGGTGACGCATCTTTGGGGATCGCGTTTGAAATAGCCCTTTGTGTTCCTGGGCTTCATGTCCCCAAAAGTTACAAAGGCGTTGGAGTGATTGATCCTTGTGGTGGTTCTGAACATCACGGGCTGGTTCAGCTGTTCGGACAGGTCAAATGCGTATTTAATCATGTCTTTGGATTCAGGCACGGAAGAGGGTTCCAGCATGGGCAGGTTGCCGAATTTGGCATAATAGCGGTTGTCCTGTTCGTTTTGGCTGGAGAACATGGAGGGATCATCGGCTGAAAGGATGACCATGCCTCCGGTGACGCCCACATAGGCCAGGGTCATGAGAGGGTCGGCTGCTACGTTTATCCCCACATGTTTCATCATGCAAAAGGTTCTCAGGCCTGAGTTGGCAGCTCCGGCTGCCACTTCCAGGGCCACTTTTTCATTGGTGCTGTATTCAAAATAAAGGTCTGATTCCTGGGACATCTGGAAAAGATTCAGGGATATTTCTGATGACGGGGTACCCGGATAGGTGGAAGCAAAGGCGACACCCGCCTCCATTGCCCCTCTTGCGATGGCTTCGTTCCCCAGAAGCATGATCGTCTCACCAGGGTTGTCTTCTAATAATTTATGCATGCGTGCTCCTCCATTTAAGAGTGGGTTTAACTTAATTTATGAACATAATTTTTTTTTCATCTTAAAATTCCGGCTCAAAACAAAATAAAGCAATGCCGAAACTTTCCTTATTAATGTAAACCAAAACAGAAAAATCTTGTCAAGTATAAAGTTTAATTTGTAAGGGAAAAATTGATTTTTTAATAACTATCGAAACCATATTCCCTGATTTTGATTTACTTTATAAGCTTATTGTCTAATTTTACCTTATTTTAATAAAAGAATTTCAACCAGGCTAAAAAAAGGCTCATATCATGGTTGAAATTTTGACCAGAAAGGCATCCAGTTTTTTTTCGGAAACCTTTACCATGGTCTTAAGTTCAGGCGCAAATAATGAGATTTTATATTCTTCCAGAACCCAGAAAAAGTCTTCCACAAGCAATGCTTTTTCCGGTGTTGAATTTATGGAAAGCGATGAGAGAAATACTGGAAGGTGGCGGGAATATTTTTCCAATTGGATGATTTTTTTTTCTTCCTTTAACGGATTGTCCGCGGTTCTCTGGACCCTGATCCTGAGGCATGCAACAAAACGGGGCAGGTGCCGGATTCTTTCCTCGGTGTATAGATCGGCAAAATTAGGCGGGATTAGGTTTTTAAGATCATTGAAAAGATGTGTCAGCATATCATAGGTCTTTTTCATTTTCTGGTGCTGAAAGGACAGTTTCTGGATCAGGTCAAAACAGGTGCGATATTCATCTCCAAGAGCCCCGATCAGTTTTATAAATTCCTGGCCATTGTTGTAGAGATTTTGTATCTGGGCTTTGGCATGGGATTCAAACTCTTTTTGGGACCGGATATTTTTCGAAAAATGCGTGGTTGTGATCCGTCTGAACAAGGAATCCTGAAATTTGTTCTGGCCGTTGAAAAACGGGGCCATCTGTTTGATCACGGCCGAAGCATTCAGATCTTTTCTCAAGGCTTTGAAATCATCGGGAAAGGAGAGAAGAAAAAGGTGTCTTACGCCTTCACAATGAACGGCCAAAACTTCTTTTTCTGATTTGAACAATCTTAAGGACAGTGCCATGTCCTTTTTTTCAGCGTCATCTTCAATTTTCAGCCCTAAGTAGCCTAGAACCATATGGTCTTTTTCCCTGAGCAGGGTAATGGAATCCGGAAGATCCGGAAAATTCCATTCCTTGATATTTTCTTTTTCGTATTTTTTACGGGCTTTTTCAAACACTGCATCCTGCTGAAACGGCTGGGCACCTGCAAATTGACTCAGCACGGATTTCTCCCGGGAGGCCTTGATCTCTTTTCCTTTTTCATCCCGGATGGATATTCTCATTTTCAGGTAATCCGGCAAATCCTTATCCGACCAGGCGGTTTCAGGAATCTGGACATGAAATTTTTTTCGGATAAAAGAAGATAAAAGCGAAAACAAAGGCCGGTCTTCTTTTGGCATTTCTGCAGCAATGACTGCAGCTTTCTCAGAGATGGGGACAAGCTGCTTTCGAAATGATTTGGGCAGGGCTTTGATTAGGCTGGTGATCTTTTCCTCAAAAAGTCCGGGAACAAGCCGGTCCAGCCGGTTGCCTGAAACCAGAGGGGCGGAAGAAACCGGTATTTTTAAGGTGACCCCGTCCTTTTTGGAGCCGGGGTTGAATTCGTACTCCAGTTTGAATTTGCCTTGAGCCATGGTCATCGTGTCAGGGTACAAGGAGAGTTCATGTTCATCAACATCTGATTTCTGAAGATCGGCCAGGGTCATTTTTAAAAAATCAGGATCATTCTTTTCTTTGATGAACCGGGCAAAGGACCGGATATCAGAAAAGGGTTCAGGGAGTCTTGACTGATAAAAAAGATAAATATCTTCCTCCGATACCAGGATGTCCTTTTTTCTTGTTTTATGTTCAAGGTCTTCAAGGGTCTCCATCAATTTCTGATTATGGATCATGAAGTCGAATTTCTGCTGGATCTCGCCCTGGACAAGGGCGTGACGGATAAAGAGTTCCCCTGATTCCGCGGCATTTACTTTTCCATAGGCGATTTTCCGGTCATTGACAATGATAAGTCCGAACAGGGAGACCTGCTCGGTAGCCGTCACCTGTCCCCGGATTTTTTCCCAGTGAGGATCACAATAGGTATAAGTACACAGGTTTTTGCCGATGGATTCCAGCCATTCCGGATCAATATTGGCAACCGTTCTTGCAAAGAGCTGGCTGGTTTTGACAAATTCAGCCGCCACAATCCAGTTTCCGGCAGTGTTAAAAAGACCGGAGCCGGGGAATATCATGACCTGCTGTCCTTTGGCCGCAGTAAAGAGATGTTTTTCCTTTTTATGGGCAATACCGGCCAGGTATCCGGTCAAAAGGGATTGGTGCAGGGCAATATAAAAGGGGCCGCCAATGTCAAAAGTTTTGGCCTTTAATCCCTGGGTGCCGGGCAAAAGAGGCAGTCTTTTTTTTCCTTCAATTCCGTGTTCTTTTAAAATGTTAAGGACCTGGCCGTGAATATCGTTCCATTCCCTGATTCGTTTGAAACTCAAAAAATGGTCCTGGCAGAAAGCTTTGAGCCTGGAGCGGGATTTTAATTTCTTTTCCGCGTTTTTGACGGCATTCCAAATATTTAAGAGGGTCACAAAATCCGAGGCCGGGTCTTTGAAGAGCGCATGTTTCTGATCTGCGGCCTGGGCTTTATCCATGGGCCGTTGCCGCGGGTCTGAAACAGCAAGGGCCGTGGTAATGACGGCGGCTTCTTCAAGACAGCCGTTTTTGTCAGCTTCGATTAAAATCCGGGATAATTTTGGGTCCATGGGCAGTTTTGACATAATCTGCCCGATTGCGGTCAGACTGTATTCTTTTCCCCTGGTCTTTTTGTTTTGGGCGGTTTTTTCTTCAATGGACCCAAGTTCAAGAAGAGTTGCAAATCCGTCCTGGATGCTTTTGGAGGATGGGGGGTCAATAAAAGGAAAACTTGAGACATTTCCAAGATTCAGGGAAATCATCCTTAATATAACTTCGGCTAGATTGCTTCTTAAAATTTCAGGAGAGGTAAAATAGGGCCTTTTTTTGAACTCATCTTCATCATAAAGTCTGATGCAGACCCCGTTTTCAACCCGCCCGCAGCGACCCATGCGCTGGTTGGCTGAAGATTGGGAAATGGGGCTTACCGGAAGGGCCGTGGTTCTTGTCCGGGGCGAATAACTTGGAATTCTTGCAAGTCCAGTATCCACAACATATTTGATCCCGGGAATGGTCAAAGAGGTTTCTGCCACATTGGTGGCCACGATTATTTTTCTTCCTGCCTGACGGAAAAAGATCCTTGACTGCTCCTGAGCTGAAAGCCTTGCAAAGAGGGGGAGAACAGTTATGCCCGGAAGCTGCCGGCTGCGGATCAGTTCAAGGGTTTCTCCAATATCCTGCTCTGTGGGCATAAAAATCAGGATATCCCCGGATCTGGAGGTTGACAAAAGATGCAGGACGGCTTCGACGGAAGCTTCAACATATCCCTGGTCCTCTGCATCATCCTCATCCTTAGTAAAATAGGGTCGGTAAATAAGGTCCACAGGATACATTCTTCCTGAGACCTCAGTGATGGGTGCATTGTCAAAGGCTTTGGAAAATTTTTCCGTGTCAATGGTGGCAGAAGTGATGATGAGCTTTAAATCTTTTCGCTGCTTTACCAGACGTCTTAAAATGCCCAGGGTAAAATCAATATTCAGACTGCGTTCATGGGCTTCGTCTACAATAATGGTATCATAGGCTTTTAAAAAACGGTCGGTCTGGGTTTCTGCGAGGAGGATGCCGTCGGTCATGAGTTTGATGCAGGCCCTGGGATTTGTTTTATCATCAAACCTGATTTTATATCCCACGGACTGTCCAATGGGTTCACCCAGTTCCTCTGCTATCCGGGCGGCTACAGTGACGGCTGCAATACGCCGGGGTTGGGTACATCCGATCTTTCCAAACACACCCCGGCCGGCTTCAAGACAGAATTTTGGGATCTGGGTGGTTTTGCCGGAGCCGGTTGCTCCGGAGATGATGACCACAGGGTTGTTTTTGATGGCCTGGATGATGTCGTCTTTTTTCTGGGTGATGGGCAGATCCGGATTATAGCTGATACGGGCGGGTTTAAAAAGCGTTCCGGCTTTCCGAACTTTTTTCAGCCTCGAGGTTCCCCTGCGTAGGGGTATGGCGCTGGATTCATTCATAGACTCAGCATAGTAACTTAAACTATAAAAAAGTCAAATTTTGAAAATTCGGATTAAAATAGGGTTGACAGAAAGCATGGAATAAGAGACAAAGAAAATCGTTCCAAAAAACAGGGACCAAATGATAACGTATAGAAAATACTTTAAATTGATATTGACTGAGGAGAAAAAATAGCATGACAGATACCGCTATTAAAATCGGGGGCGCAAGAAAGAGCGTCTTTAAAGATAAGGTAATGAAGCTTTTGCCTGACGGTGGAAACTTGAATGCATGCCTTACCTGTGGCGCATGCGCATCAGGGTGTCCTGCAACCGGTCTTGAAGGCATGGACCCAAGAAAATTTTTGAGAATGGCAGCTCTTGGAATGGATGAAGAAATTTTGAGCACAAACTGGGTATGGATGTGTTCCATGTGTACGCGGTGCATGTATGTATGCCCCATGCAGATTAATATCCCCCAGCTTGTTTTTAATGCAAGGGCGCAGTGGCCCAAAGAGAAAAAACCCAAAGGGATCATCGGTTCCTGTGATATGGCATTGAGAAATGACACGTGTTCTGCCATGGGTGCAACCGAAGAGGATTTCCAGTTTGTTGTCGAGGATGTTCTTGAAGAATACCGGGAAGCCCAGCCTGAATTTGAAGAAATGACTGCCGATGTCAACCGGGAAGGGGCCTATTATTTTTTAAACCAGAATTCCAGGGAACCCGTAACCGAGCCCGATGAAATGGTGCCGTTATGGAAGATCCTGAATCTTGCAGGTGCTGACTGGACCTATGGAACCAAAGGCTGGGCTGCAGAAAATTACTGCCTTTTTTCCGCAGATAATGAAAACTGGGAAAAGATTGTCCGGACCAAAGTCAAGGCTGTGGAGGATCTGGGCTGTAAAGTCTGGCTCAACACGGAGTGAGGCCACGAACTTTTCGCAGTCCGGGCCGGACTGGCAAAATTCAAGATCCCTTACAAATTTGAAATCAAAAGCATTATTCAGCTCTATGCAGAGTGGATCAGAGAAGGGAAACTTAAACCTTCTTCAGACTGGAACAAAGACAGGAAAATCAAATTTACGGTTCAGGACCCATGCCAATTGGTTCGAAAATCATTTGGTGACCCGGTTGCCGATGATTTGAGATATGTTGTCAAAGCCGTTGTGGGTGAAGAAAATTTCATTGATATGATGCCCAATAAATCCAACAATTTTTGCTGCGGCGGCGGCGGCGGATACCTGCAATCCGGATTCCAGGAGCAACGGCGCGCTTATGGCCAGACCAAGGCCAATCAGATCCTTACGACTAAAGCCGCTTACTGTATCACCCCCTGTCATAACTGCCATGCCCAGGTGCATGATATGGCAGAAGTAAATGACCATGCATGGCAGACGGTTCATCTCTGGACCCTTCTGTGTCTTTCTCTCGGTATTCTGGGACCCAAGGAAAGGGCCTATCTGGGTGAGGACCTGAAAGACGTGGATGTATTCCACCCGGAATCAGAAGAATAATCTGTCTCCGTGATTTGTGAAAAAATTGCCCGGTATGACCGTTAGTGGTCATACCGGGTTTTTTTCAGGTGTTTTGATTGCCGGGCGGAAAAATAAAATGGTTCATTTTTAACTGATTGCCTATGCCGGGCAACTATGATATGGAATTTGAATTATGACCCAGATTATCAGTATAGCAAACCAGAAAGGAGGCGTTGGCAAAACAACGACTTCCGTCAATCTTTCCGCCGCCCTGGCCACTCTCGGGAAAAAAGTTCTTCTGGTGGATTGTGATTCTCAGGCCAATGCAACCACTGGTTTGGGGATAGACAAGCCTTCCTTAAAATATTCTCTTTACCAGGGCCTTATCGGAGAGGCCGGAGTGAATGACATTATTTATCCCACGGTTTTGTCAAAGCTTATGATAATTCCCGCCAACATGGATCTCATCGGTTTTGAAATTGAAATGGTATCGGCAAAGGACAGAGAGAAAAAACTGAAGCTGATTCTGCATGATATAAAAGAGCGCTTTGATTATGTGATCATTGACTGCCCTCCTGCACTGGGACTGTTGACGCTGAATGCATTTACGGCATCGGATGCCGTATTAATCCCCCTTCAAAGCGAATTCTATGCCCTTGAGGGTCTGGGTCAGCTTCTGGATACCATTAAGCGGGTCAAGTCATCTTTTAATCCCGCCCTGAGAATCAAGGGAATTCTTTTAACCATGTATGACGGGCGGACAAATCTTGCCCAGCATGTGGTTGAAGATGCGAGAAAATATTTCAAAGACATGGTTTTCAAAACAAAGATACCCCGCAATGTAAAACTGGGTGAGGCTCCCAGTTACGGATTGCCGGTTATTCTATACGATAAACAGTCACTAGGATCAAAAAGCTATATGGCCTTTACCAGGGAATTTCTGAAAAGATGACAAAAAAAAAGAAACAGACCGGGCTTGGCCGGGGGATATCGGCCCTGATTCCTGAATTTGAAAAACCGGAAACCAGCTCTGATTTTTTAATGTGCCCGGTCAAGGATATCACACCTAACCGGTATCAGCCCAGAACCGTATTCAATCAGGAAGAACTGGACCGTTTGAGGGATTCTGTTGCACAGCAGGGCATCTTACAACCTTTATTGGTCAGGCATGTGAATAATTCCTATGAGTTGATCGCCGGAGAAAGAAGGCTTCGGGCTGCCAGGGAAGCAAACCTCACCCATGTGCCGGTATTTGTAAAAAATCTGACCGATGAACAGGTTTTGGAAGTTTCCATTATTGAAAACATACAAAGGGAAAATTTAAACGTTCTTGAAGAAGCCGAAGCTTATCACAGGCTGATTGTGGAGTTTCAGTACACCCAGGAAAAAGTCGCAAAAAAAATCGGAAAAAATCGTTCTACCATTGCCAATCTTCTCAGGCTCAGAGGCCTGCCTGAGATAATAAAGGAGAGCCTTGTCGCCGAAAGGATCTCCATGGGTCATGCAAGGGCGCTTTTAAGCGCCGGATCCGAAGAAAACCAGATTCGTCTTCTTCATATTGTAATTCAAAAGGAACTGTCTGTCCGGGAGACGGAAAAACTCGTCAACGCTGTTAAAAATGAGCCCCAGAAATCTAAGCCGGAATTGTCTTCCGACGAGAAGCAATATCTTGATCATACCTCCCGGCTTCTTTCGGATCGGATCAAATCATTGGTCAGGATCCAGAAAAGCGGAGAAAAAGGCAGGATAGAAATCAGTTTTAAATCAAAGGCGGAGTTCCAACAGATAGTTGATCTTTTAAGCAGAGTCTGATGAAAATCGTCATTGCAAAAACAGCCGGATTCTGCATGGGCGTGAGGCGGGCTGTGGATATGGTGCTGGATGCGTCAACCCGGTCCCAGGAACCGATTTTTACCTATGGCCCTCTCATCCACAACCCCCAGATCCTGCAGATGCTGGAGGAAAAAAAGATCTTCAGGATTGAAAAAATTCCTGAAAAAGGTTCCGGCATTGTCCTGATCCGGGCTCACGGCGTTCCGCCGGAAGATCAGGCCGCGCTCAAGCATGCCGGGTTTACAGTGATTAATGCCACCTGCCCCAGGGTTCTCAGAGTCCAGGTCATCATCAACCGATATGCCAAAAAAGGGTATGCCACGATCATTGCCGGAGATAAAAATCATCCTGAAGTGGTGGGGCTTCTTGGGTATGCAAAGGGGAAAGGGCATACCGTCACATCCATGGAAGCGCTTTTCTCATTACCTCGGTTTGAAAATGCGATTGTGGTTGCCCAGACCACCCAGAGCTTGTCTTTTTATGAGGGGATAAAGGCATGGTGTCAAACCCATGCCCCCCATTACAAGCTATTTGATACCATATGCGGGTCCACGGAAAAACGCCAGATTGAAATCCAAAGGCTTGCAGAGGAAAATGATGCCGTCATTGTGGTGGGTGGAAAAGAAAGCGGAAACACACGACGGCTTGCCGAAATCGCCGCCGGGACAGGAAAGCCTGCTATCCATATCGAAGACGCCTCTGAAATCAATTATGAAATTTTTTCAGGGAAAAAATCCATTGCGCTTACAGCCGGGGCATCAACACCGAACTGGATTATTACGGATACCTACCGGAAGATTGCGGATAATCTTCAAAAAAGACACGCTGCCAAGGCAGTATTGTATTTTTTCAGAGATTTTCTTTTAAAAACCAATATCATGGCTTCCGTGGGGGCAGGTTCCCTGACCTATGCCTGTTCAAGGCTTCAGGGAAATGATCAGAATTTTAACCATGCATTGATCGCCATGCTGTATGTGCTTTCCATGCAGATCATGAACAATCTTTTTGCGATCCGATCCGACCGGTACAACCATCCGAAACGGGCCCTCTTTTACAAGGAAAACCATTCATATCTCTGGATTCTTGCTGTTTTGTCAGGTGCTGCAGGGCTTTATCTAAGCTATTTAAGCGGTGTGGTTTCGTTTGTTTTACTGCTGCTGATGAGCCTTTTAGGCCTGTCCTATAATCTGAAAATTATCCCAATGCCGGTAAAAAAAGGAAAAACCACCAGGATAAAAGATATTCCAGGGTCAAAAACCATACTGATCGTCATTGCCTGGGGGACCGTAACCTGTCTTTTGCCGGCGGTGGTAAATCATGGGAATCTTTTTTCGGTCGCCGTGGTTTTTTTATTCGCAACAGGCCTTGTGTTTGCCCGGACAGCTTTTTTTGATATCCTCGCCATTCAGGGGGACAGAATTACAGGTAAAGAAACCCTTCCGATTCTTCTGGGGGAAAAACAAAGCTTTTCAATCATCAAATATTTACTGGTTTTTGAAATAGGGCTCCTTTTTGTGGCCAATTCAGTCGATTTATTGGTAAATAGAGCTTTCCTTCTTGCTTTCATACCCTTTAGTATGTTTTTATTAGTCAGATTTTTTGAAAAGGACCGTCTTGTATCCGGTGAGCATCGGGAATTTATTATTGAATTCTTATTAATTGCCACAGGATTATCAAGTGCTGTAATTTAATTCTAATGTGAGGAGATTATGGCAGAAGCAGCAGAGAATAAAATAAAAATCCCGGCAATCGGGATTTTGGCCGTCAAAAACCATTTAATCACAAAAGAAGAGCTTCAGGATGCGCTGTCGCATTGTTCCGGTGCAGGCAATCTTGGCCTTGCCCTGAAAGATTATTTTTTATCAGAGGAAAAGATTTCAGCTCAGAACATGGAAAGGCTCCTGAGGGCTGCCAAAGCGATTGAGCTGCGACAGCAGGAATTTCAATTCGGGGCTGTTGCCGTCCGAAAAGGATTTATCAATCAAAGCGTATTGGATCTGGTCCTGGAAGAGCAGGGGAATGATATCAGAAACAAGCGTAAAATACGTCGTATAGGCGATATGCTCATTGAAGCCGGGATGTTGACTGAAAAACAGAAGGACTATATCCTGAAATTGCAGGAAAGAGTACGGGAAGAGGTCAAAAAAGCACCTGAGGAAAATATCGCAGGAGCAGAATCCCGCACTGGGGATGCTAAATTGGAACAGGCAGCAGCCCAGGTTTTTGAAAAAGCAAAGGAAGGAAGTGATGATGACGGACAGGACGAACCCTTGACGCTGCTGGAACCAGAGGTCATAGACGGAGGAATTAAATTAGAGATATCCAGTGACTTCATGGCGGCTTTTTTTACAAAAACAGAGTCCTTTGACAACACCGTCACCCTTGACAGGGTAAAGACATCGTTGCAGGAAAAAGGCATTTTATTAGGTATTGTGGAAGATAAGATGATTGACGGATTTCTCAAATCCAGCGGGTTTAAAACCAAGGCTTTCAGAGTGGCAAAGGGTATTTCACCGGTTCAGGGAAAAGATGCAAGACTCGAATTTTTCTTTAATACAGATTATCTGAAAGTCGGGGGGCTGACGGAAAGCGGGGCTATCGATTTCAAGGAGCGCGGTGAAATTCCTTTTATCGAAGCCGGAACCGTGCTTGCTGAAAAAATTCCCATGGTTGAATCAAGGACGGGGCATAATATATATGGAGAAGAAATCGAAACGATCCCTGGAAACGACATTATTTTGAAATATGGAAATGGTACAAAGCTTTCCGAAGACGGGTATAAGATTCTTGCTGCTGTTAACGGATTTCCAAAATATGCTTTGTCCGGCCATGTTTTTGTGCATCAGGAATATGTAACGGAAGGGGATGTGGATTATGAAACCGGGCATATTCAATATGACGGCAATGTGACGATAAAGGGAAGGATCAAATCCGGTTTCAAGGTGGCAGGCAATAATATTGATGCCGTTGAAGTGGATGGCGGCATTATCACCGCCGAGGGAAATGTCAGAATTGCCGGTGGTATCAATGAAGGTAAAATCTACGCCAGGGGGAGCGTCCATGCAAAATTTATCCATAAGTCGGAAATTATCTGCATGGGGGATGTTTTGGTGGGTAAGGAAATTGTGGATTCAGACATTGAATGCTCAGGAAGCTGCATCATCGAAGGAAAACTTATTTCTTCGAGAATTTCAGCCAAGATGGGTGTAAAAGCAAAGCATATCGGAACGGAGATGGGCGGCCCCAGCGTCATCAGGATCGGTCAAGATGAATTTACCGTGAGGGAGCTTGAAAATAATAAAGAAAAAATCGAAAACCTGAAAAAACAGATAGAACTTCACAAGGAAAAGAAAGATAAACTCAAAGAGGAGAATCTCAACCTGCAAAAAGAGATAACGGAACTTGCTCATATTCAGGACAGATCCCAGCTGGAGCAAAAAGAATTAAATTCAAAAATTGCCGTATTGGGGAAAGATTCCGAAGAGGTTAATGAGCTGCAAAAAAAAATCCGGCAATTGCAGTTGAGTGCCAAAAAAGCCGAAGAAAGCCTGGATCAATGTTTTGAGAAAAGTGATAAAATAGAAGCCTTGATGGGAAAAGAGGACCGGGAGATCGAAGCTATTGAAAAAAGGTGCACAGATTTAATTGACGAGAGAAATAATCTCATAAAATGGGCAAAAGAGAATCCAGGAAAACCAATTGTTATTTGTGACGGCGTGATTATGACTGAAACTTTTATCAAAGGGAAACACACTGAAAAACGGGTGACGGAAATAATTCGGCGTGCAAGGATTATGGAAGTCCTCCGCACCTCTAATCAGGGTCAGAGCCTGAATATTTACGAAATGCAGGTCGGTAATTATTAATGGTTTAAATTTATTTTGCTTTAAATTCAGTGATTTTTTTGTCTTTTCGAAGCCACAGATCATTGAGCCAGAAAAATATGCGCTTTTTATACTCAGCATCATTAAGGTAGTCTCCTTTCAAAAATCCGGTTAAAGGGATCACCTCAAAATCAATGATGATTTTTTTGACCCTGCCTGAAATAAATTCCCAGAAGGTCGGGATTTTTTCCGGGTAGACAATGGTGACATCAATGATGTTGTGAAGATATTCCCCCATGGCACCTAGTACAAAAGATATGCCCCCGGCCTTGGGGCTCAGAAGATAGTTGAAGGGATTGTTCTGCCTGTCTTTTTTTGTTTGTGTAAACCTTGTCCCCTCAACAAAATTCATAATGGAAACAGGCGTGTGCTTGAATTTTTCACAGGCTTTTTTTGTGCTTTCAAGGTCCTTGCCTTTTAAATGGGGATTTTGGAGCAATTCTTTTTTTGAATACCGTTTCATAAAGGGGAAATCAAGAGCCCACCAGGCAAGACCCAGAAATGGGACAAAGATCAGCTCTTTTTTTAGGAAAAATTTGAGCATGGGGATTTTTTGATTCAATGTGGTCTGCAGTGCCAGGATGTCAACCCAGGACTGGTGATTTGAAAGAACCAGATACCATTCTTTTTTTTTAAGATGTTCAAGCCCCCGGATATCCCATTCAATATTACAGAAAAGCCTTGAATTGAAAGTATTGATGTTTACCCAGAGGGTGGCAATAAAAATCAGCACCCTGTCAAGAAAGACTATAAAAAAATGAACCGGGATGACAAATTTTAAGAATGACAGAATGATTAAAGGAACGGTTAACATAATGGTGTTAACGGTATAGAGAAGAATCGATAGAATCCCCCTGATGAAATGAGGCAAAAAATTAAACATGATGGTTTTCTTCTTTTTGAGCGGTCATAATGTGTTTTTTTATGGTTCTTCTGTCCAGTCCGGTCAGTTTTGCCACCTTTTCATAGCTTTTGGCCTCTTCATATAGAAGCCGACAGTATCCGGATACAAGAGAGGGGACAGAGATGTGCCGGTTACGGATACCCTCAATCAGCTCCTGGATCTTGGACGGCGTTTCTTTTTCCTCTTTTTGCTTGCCTTTATAGTCCCGCCTAAGAAGAACGCTCCTGACGCACTGTTCCAGTTCCCGTACGTTTCCAGGCCATTCATAATTCTTTCCAAGCCTTCGGTCAATAATTCTTTTAACTTTCTGGATCAATTTTTCAGAGCGGGTGCCGGTCATTCTCTCGATGGTAAAATCCAATAGTTCATCCAGCTCTGCCGGAGCCTCTTTTATTCTTGTTCGTAAAGGAGGGACTTCAATAATGTCGGAACAGAGCCGGTAATAAAAATCATCTCTGAAGACGTTTCCGTCCAGGATGTCTTTTTTGGGCCGGTTCGTGGCGGCAATCACCCTTCCATTGAATCTGGACGTTGCATGGGTGCCCACAGGGGAAAAGCTTCTTTCCTGAAGAACCCGCAATAATTTAATTTGGACATGGTTTGGAATTTCTCCGATTTCATCCAGGAGAATGGAGCCATGGGGGCTGCAACGGTCAAAGACGCCCCTGTAATCATCCACAGCACCTGTAAAAGCACCTTTTGTATGACCGAAGAGTTCAGATTCCAGAAGGGTTTCAGGATACTGGGAAAGGTTCAGGGATGAAAAGGTTTCTGTAAAGCTCTCGGTAAAACACTGCTTTTTTTCATCAAAGGGGATATATCCGCTGCTGCCGATGGCCTTGGCGGCCGTGCCCTTTCCTGTCCCGGTTTCTCCCAGAAGAAGGGTTGAAAAATCTTCCATCTTGTTCCATAAAAACTTGTTGTATAGATCGATATTATAGGTGAATACATTATACCACAGATGCTTTCTCAGGGTTTTCATGCAAGGGCTGCTGCCCACCAAGGAATGGGAGATAAAATAAAAGGCTCTCCGAAGCTGATAGGAAAGTGCAAAATAGTGGGAAAAGCTTTTTTCATCAAACCCTCTGCCATGGAACATATTCATGGCAGCCTCTGCAAAGTTGACCTTGACGGGTGTTTCTCCGGCCTTTATCTGGTCTTTTATCAACTGGTCAAAATCATCCCTGAATTTATGGAAGACATCAAAGAGAAAGACAATGGTAATGATTTCCCTGTCCTGCCCTTCATAGGCGTTGATATCTGCCCGCCCCTGTTTTTCAAGCGATCTGATGCGATGGTCAACTTCCTGGATGGATTGATCAATGCCTTCCCTACGGGTGGCTGAAGGAAAAAGCCCGGCAATTTTGATATCCAGCTTTTCTCTCAGATCACTGAAGGGGTTTGCAAAGGCAGCATTATGGACAGTCTTGAAAAAATTGAGCTCTTCAGGTGTAAGATTTGCTTTTTTCATTCATATCTCCATGGAGTAAAATCAAAGCAATGTGCAATTTTGTATATGTCGTATGCATAAAATGCAAGAAGAAAAATTGGATTTAAGAGATAAAAAAGGCAATGTCAATGAAACAGTCCATTATTCTGGATGGTTAGTCTTTTGACGGATTCTGGCACAGTATTTGTAAGGGGGTCTTTTGTTTTACACAGGTCTTTATAAAAGGAACTGGTGTAGCAAATAATGTGTTCAGGCCGGGGTCTTATTTTTTGACCGGCTGTAATAGGCAAATCAAATAAATGATGGAGATGTATATATGATAAGAAGAATACTGAATTCAAGACTTCCTTTAATGGTTTATCATCCTGTAAAGGTGTTTGATATAAAGTATTTTAATGAAATCCATGCTGCCGGAGCCCTTCCGGTTCTGGACACGGAATTTTTAACCCATGAGGATATCCTTCAAAGGGCTCTAACGCTTTCCAGGGAAAAGCTCTTTTTCGGCATCCGGCTTTTTTCCCATGACAGGGTCCTTGTGGAGAAAATCAAACAGCACCAGATGGTCAATCTTGATCTCATCATCTGCCCGCTTTTAAAAAACGATACACCCGCCGATTTTTCTAATTTTTCAGATACGAAAATTATTCTTGAAATCAAAGACATTCATATTAATGATAAAATTAAGAAAATCTGCCCCCATGCACTTATCCTGAAAGGAAATGAAGCCGGCGGAAAGGTTTCAAAATATTCCTCCTTTATCCTGATGCAATGGTATTTGAAAAATACGGATTACCCTGTTTTTATTCATGGCGGAGTCGGCAAATATACGGCTGCCGGCATGTTTTCCGCAGGTGTTTCCGGCCTTGTCATGGACAGTCAGTTCCTCATGACGGATGAGGCCCCGGTATCTAAAAATTTTAAGACGCTTATGGGAATGTTGGATGAGAGTGATTCCACCGATATTACCTATAATGGAGATGATATTTACCGGGTGTTTGCAAAGCTGGGTACAAAAATTGTCAAAGATCTGAAAATCATGGCTGTGGAACTGGGAACCGATCCCAGCGGGAAGGAAAAGCTCTATGGCGCCATTGCCGCCAATATGACGGCCTATGACAGTGAAGATGCCCAGTTTGTCCAATCTTTGTTTTATCTAGGTCAGGACGGGATTTTTGCAAAAGATTTTGTTAAGGAGTCAACCTGTCTTGGCGATATTATTTCAGGATTTTTTAAAACCATTGGTGAGAACCTGAGCTTTATCGACAGCCATGATCCTGTTAAACCGGACTCAGCCTTTGCCAGGGACCAGGGAACCAGATTCCCCCTGATCCAGGGGCCCATGGCCAATATTTCAGATAATTCAGAGTTTGCAAATAAGGTTCTGGAACATGGCGCCCTGCCGTTTTTTGCCGTGGGCAGCCTGCCTGAATTCCTGGCCGATAAAATGCTTAAGGACGGATCGGAAAAGGTGCCGGTTTTCGGTGCAGGGCTTGTGGGGATCGAAGCCTTTAACCCCATGGTCAAAAAACATCTGGAAATGGTCAAAAAATATAAGGCTCCCTATGCCCTTTTTGCCGGCGGGGTTCCCTCCCAGGCGGCAGAACTTGAAAAAGCCGGGACAAAAACCTATCTTCACACCCCATCCGTATCCATGATGGAAAATGCCGTCAAGAGCGGCTGCAGGCGGTTTATTTTTGAAGGAGGAGAAGCCGGGGGCCATGTGGGGTCACTTTCTTCCATGGTTCTTTGGGAAAATGCAATCGCCACCCTGATAAACAAAAATTATGATGTAAAGGATTTATACCTGGTCTTTGCCGGGGGCATTGCCACCTGTTTTGCCTCTTTTTTTATTTCAGGGCTTGCTTCTTTTTTGGCAGCAAAGGGAGCAAAGATCGGGATGCAGGTCGGAACTGCCTATCTTTTTGCCGATGAAATCGTTCAAACAAAATGCATCAAATCTCAATACCGGGATATCATCATCAAGGAAAATGAAACCATGGTCATCGGAAAAAGCCTTGGACTGGCATCCAGGACCGCTCCCACGGATTTTGCCAGGATGATGGTGGAAACCGAAGCGGAAATGATCCGGAACAAGGAGAGTCTTGAGAACAGAAAACGGACCTTTGAAAAAAGAAATATCGGATCCCTTCTCATCGGTGCAAAAGGGTTTCTGCCGGATTTTAAAAACCCGGGGCCTGAGAATTATACCTGGTTTGATGATGATGCCCACAGGGAAAAAGGCAATTTTCTGGTGGGGGATGGCCTTGCTTTTTTTAACGGGCCCGTGACCATAAAAAAGATTCATGACAATTTTTTTACGACCAAGTCAAATTTATACAAAAACCTGAATTTTCTGGAGATTTTTTCAAGCCCGAAAAATAAAATCAATGATGAGATCGCTGTTGTGGGCGTGGGCTGTACCCTCCCCCATGCCCATGATCCGGAGACCCTGTGGGAAAATATTCTTAATAAAAAATATTCCATCAGCCAGATGCCGAAATCACGGTTTGATCATGATCTGTATTATGATCCGGACAGGAATGCCGAGGATAAAACCTATACCACCCTTGCCGGACATATTGATGATTTTGAATTTGATTTTGAACGGTTTGGCTATGCAGAAGGCAAGGAAAAAAGGCTTTCCAGGAGCCAGAAAATGGTTCTTCAGACCGCCTATAAGGCTGTTGAAAATGCCGGTCTTCTGGGGGAAAACAACTGTCTTGCCTGTGATGATCCGTCAAAGACGGCAGTCATCATCGCCACCTGTCTTTCCAATGAGCTGGGCAATTCTCTTCAGCTCAAATACTGGTATCCGGAACTGATTTCCATGATGGAAAAAACAGAGGAATATCAGGCCATGACTGATCCGGAAAAAGAAATGGTGAAACAGGTCCTGATGGAGGGAATAGAAGGGGAAAATAAAGGCTATGATCCGGTCCACGGGATTATCTTGAATATCGAAGCATCCCGGATTGCTAGCCACCTGGGTGTCCGGGGAGCAAATTATATTGTGGATGCGGCTTGCGCATCTTCCATCACTGCCCTGGAAGCTGCCACAGGCGAGCTTTTATCCGGAGACCATGACCAGGTCATTGTGGGTGGGGTCAATACCCATCTGGCCCCGGAATCCTTTATCGGGTTTGCAAAAATGGGAACCCTTTCCGCGGTTGGATCATACCCTTTTGACGAGAGGGCCGACGGGTTTATCCTGGGGGAAGGTTCGGTGGTGTTTGTTTTGAAACGGATGAAGGATGCCCTCCGGGACAAAAATAAAATATTCGGCATCATCAATTCCATTGGCTCCAGCTCCGACGGCAAGGGAAAAGCCATTGCCGCACCCAACCCAAAAGGCCAGGTTTTAAGTTTAGAGCGGTGTTTTGAGACTATCCGTCCGGGAATAAGACCCGAAGATATTGGATTTATTGAAGCTCACGGCACATCAACCATCATCGGGGATCAAGCAGAACTTGAAACCCTGAAGGTCTTGTATAAAAATACAAGGGCCGGCATCAGCTCCATCAAATCCCAGATCGGCCATCTTCTGGGATGCGCCGGATCTGCCGGGCTTTTAAGGGCTCTTCTGGCAGTCAACAAAGGGATACTTCCTCCCAATGGTCAATTTGAAAAGCTTTCGAAAAACCACAATTTAAGCGCATCTTCCCTGTTTATTGTTAAAGATGCCGAAGAATGGCAGATAAACGGGGCAGGGTCCAGGAAAGCAGCTGTGTCTTCCTATGGGTTTGGCGGTATTAATTATCACATGGTGGTTGAGCAGATGACCGATCACTATCAGCAGCTTAGCCGTAATATTTTTGCAGATCCGTCCTATGATTTTAATGATGACAGGATTGTTGTGGCAGGCCTTGGTGTTTTTCTGCCGGGAGCAAAAAATACCGAGGAGTTCTGGGAAAAACTCCAGTCGGGGAAGAAACAGTTGTCTGATATCCCTCGTGTTCATTTTGACAATGATGCCTATGCCGATCTGGATAAAAAATCCTTTTATCGGCTGCCTAAGGTAAAAGCAGGTATTGTAACGGATTACAAATTCAATAACCTGAAATACCGAATGCCGCCCATGATGGTGAAATCCATTGAGCGAGGGCAGCTTTTTGGTCTTGAGGCCGCCAGTGAGGCCCTTGAAAACTCAGGACTTTTAAATGAATTGAAGCCTGCCAATAAGGTGGGAGTCATCCTTGGCACCATTGCCGGGGAACGGCAGAGTAAAAATATCATCCGGGTGAGAAAACAATTCATCGGCAATATTATTCAAAACTGTCAGGCGCTTGATCCTGAAAAGCGAACCCGGCTTTCAAAGAAACTGGTTGACGCCATCCGCACAGCAATCCCGGAAAACAATGAAGATACAACCCCCGGTCTTTTATCCAATATCATTTCCGGCAGGATCGCCAATTATTTCGGGCTCAACGGAGCCAATTACGTAATTGATGCCTCGTGTGCCTCTGCATTTATTGCCATGAGAAATGCCGTACGGAATTTAAAACACAAGGATCTTGATGTTGTTCTGGCCGGCGGGGTGGACTGTAATCTTTACCCGGCGGTTCTCATGGCTTTTAAACGCCTTGGGCTTTTATCGGAAGGAGACTGCAATTTCTATGATTCCAGGGCAGACGGTTATGTCATGGGAGAGGGCGCTGCCATTCATATCATTACCACCTATAAAAAAGCCCGGGAATACAATATGGAAATCTTAGGTGAGATCAATGACTGTGCCGTTCGATCCAGTGTGCCAGATCATCTTCTGGCCCCGTCTGAGCAGACCTTTGTTTCCACCATCAATGAAACTTATTATAAAAGCGGCATCCGGAAACAGGATATCAACCACCTGGATCTGTTTGCCTTTTCCAATATTTTTGGAGATATTGTTGAAAAACAGGTCATTGAGCACTGCTTTGATCATGAAATGCACTGCGGGAATATCAAATCCCAGTTCGGATATTTCAAGGCTGCCAACCCGGCAGTGGCCATGGCAAAACTGATGCTCATGAATAAAAACGGTAAAATTTTACCGGATTTTAATTATGATCCGGAACATTCCATTTTAAATGACTGCAAGGTGTTAAAACCTGCAAGACAGATGATGGTCAGACAAAAAGGGCAGCCATACCGGTTTGCAGCCAATGTCAACGGCATCGGCGGAAATCACTGCCATATGATCATGAGTACCTTGCCGGCCATTCTTGAAACCAAACAGCCGGTTATGGAGGCAGAATTCAAAGCAGCGGCCGGAGATGATATTGTATTGATGGATCATGCCTATTCTTCCGATGACAGGGGTAAAAAACTCAGGATGGTGGCGCTTCTTTCCGGTCAGGGCGCCCAGAGAAGCCGGATGATGAAGGATCTGTTTGAAAAAGATGCCCATATCCGGATGATTATGGAAAAAGGGGAAGAGATCTTTGTTGAGCAAAGAGGATATTCTCTGTTGGGCATGATGTTTGGTGCAGATGAAGCCATCCATTCAACCCAGAACACTCAGCCCGCTGTTTTCCTTTCTTCTGCTGCCATATACAGCCGACTGGCCCAGGAAGGATTTTCTCCTGATTATTATATCGGTCACAGTGTGGGCGAATACACTGCCCTTTTCTGCAGCGGAATGCTGTCCTTTGCCGATACCATGCGTCTGGTCATCAAACGGTCTGATCTCATGTATGAAGCCACTTTAAAGGTGCCGGGGAAAATCATGGTGGTATTTAAAAATGAAAAGGAAACCGAGAATCTCATCAGAGAATCCTTTGTTTCCAATATCTATATCACCAATAAAAACAGTGAAAAACAGACTGCTGTGTCCGGCCGGGCCGAGGATATTGAAAAATTCTGTGGTTTTCTGACTCAGCAGGAGGTGTTCTATAAAAAATTGAATCTGACCGGAGCCTTCCATACCCCATTGCTGGCCGAGGCATCGGCAGAGCTGAGAATCTATCTGGATACCCTTACCTTTAATGATACCCGGTTCGGCAGAATCATATCCAATACCCATGCAAAGCCCTATCCGGAAAGGGTTGAAGAAGTCAAAGACCTTTTGGCAAAACAGATCATATCTCCTGTTGAATTTATCAAATCCATTGAAGCTGTTTATGTGTCCGGCCGTGCCCATTTCATTGAAATCGGGCCGTCCAGACTTCTGGTCAATCTTTTAAAGGATATCCATATTGTTGATTATGGCATTACTGTGTCGGTGGATGCAAAGGCGGGTGAAATTAAATCCTTTGAAGCCTGCCGAAGCTATCTTCGTGACCTGAATGCCATTTTCGAGCCCACAAAGGTGCCGGTGATTCAGGCAAAGGTCGTGGACGAAAATTTGCCGAGAATACAACCCAGTGAAGATTTTGAAACTTTTAAACTCAACAACCAGGCCCTAATTGACCAGATCCTCTACAAGGAATACCAGCTCCAGAAACGTGAAACCGCCATTGAAGCCATGGAACGGTATAATTTTAATACCGGCCGGATACTGATTTCAGGTGTGTCCGTGGGGCTTCCCGGAAAAACAAGGCGTGTGTTTGCAAAGGATAATTTTGATGCAATTTTAAATGGCGAAAATTTTATCGATCTTCTGAGCATGGAGGCCATGGAAGGATTTACCGATAAAAATATCACCAAACTGTTTAAGCAGCCGGATGGAAATGCAAGGTTTGTTCAGATCACCAAAACCGAAGACGTGATCCATTTGGCCGGCCAGCTCGGGTATTTTAACCTGAATGACGAATATGGCATCAAGGAACAGTATGATATCAGCATGGCCATCGGGATTGCCGCCGGGATTGAGGCGTTGAAGGATGCCAATATTCCCCTTGTGATGCAGTATAAGCAGATGAAAGACGGGAAGACCCTGATCCCGGACGGGTTTGCCCTGCCCGAGGAAATGCAGGAAGAAACCGGCGTGATTATTACATCCCTTTGGCCCAATGGAGAAACCCTGATCTCAGAGCTGGAAAAATATTTTTACGAAAAAATGTTTTTAAAGCCCTATGAAGAGTTTGAAAATATCTATTATTACCTCATGGAAAAGATAAAAGATATTGAAATCAAAGAACAGTTGACGGAATGGTTTTTCAAGGCAAAATCAAGAAAGCGCAGCGATTTTGAAACCTATAAATTTGACCGGGATTTTCTTGCCAATGCCTGCCCCCTGGGATCAGCCCATCTGGCTCAGATTATCAAGGCAAAAGGGCCTAATACTCTTGTCAGCTCTGCCTGTGCATCCACTACCCTTGCCATCGGGATAGCCGAAGACTGGATCAGAGTCGGGCGATGCAAACGCGTTCTGGTGGTGGGGGGTGAAAATGCAACATCCCCGAGACAAAACCAGTGGGTGGGATCAGGCTTTCTGGCCCTGGGCGCAGCCACCATAAAAAAACGGGTGTCTGAAGCTGCCAAACCCTTTGATGAGGATAGAAACGGCACCATTTTAGGTTCTGGAGCCGTCGGTCTTGTCATTGAGAGTGAATCCTGTGCTAAAAAAAGAGGAATGAACGGGCAGTGCGAAATCTTAGGAACCCATATCGCCAATTCTGCCTATCACACCTATAATATTGATGTTCCTCACATGTCCCGGGAGATGAAAAAATTTATTTCAAAGGTGGAAAAACAGAACGACCTTAAAAAAGAAGAATATGCAGACAAGCTTTTATTCATGTCCCATGAAACCTATACCCCGGCCAGGGGCGGCAGTGCAGATGCAGAGGTAACCGCCCTTGAAACTGCCTTTGCCGGTCATTTGAGCAGTATCTGTATTTCCAATACCAAGGGGTTTACAGGACATACCCTGGGAGCTGCCATCGAAGATGTCGTTCTGGTCAAGGCGCTTCAGAAAAGAAAGGCGCCCCCCATTGCAAATCTTAAAAAAATTCCCGAGCATTTCAAAAAGCTCAATTTTTCAGGTCAGGAGAACATTACCTCGGAATATGGGCTCCATCTTGCCGCCGGGTTTGGGTCTCATTTTGCTTTCATGTTTGTCAAACGGATTGAGGAAAATGTTGTTGAAGGAAATATCCGGTATCAGACCTGGTTGAAAGAAATTACCGGATCTGAGAATCCGGAATTAAAAGTGATTGACAATACCCTTTGCGCCGTGGCAGGCAGCCAGGTCCTGCCAATGAAGACAAAGCAGCCGGTAACGGTTGAAGCACCTATAAAACCAGCTATTCCAGTCATGCCGTCACCTTTTATACCCACAGCCGCGGTAAGAAAACCCGTTCCGGAGATAATTGCAAAACCGGTTGTGGCAGGGCCTGCTGTATCTGTCGGAAGAGGGATTTTGAACAGTATTAAAACCATCATTGCAGAGCAGACCGGTTATACAGCCGATATGCTGGACGATGGTCTGGATCTTGAGGCAGATCTCGGAATTGATACGGTCAAACAGGTGGAGATATTCGGTAATATTGCCGCAAAATTTGGTTTTCCCGTGCCGGATGATCTGAAACTCAGGGATCTGAATACGATTTCACGGCTGGGAGACTATATTGCGGCAAAAACCGGCATATCCGCTGAAGAACCTTCCTTGGTGCTAAAAAAAGAAATAAATCAGCCGCAAACGCAATTGAAGAAGCCTGAAGTCCCTGCCAATGCAGTGGCTCTGATAAAGGATGTGATTGCGGCTCAGACCGGATATGCGGCCGACATGCTTGAAAATGATCTGGATCTTGAGGCCGACCTTGGCATTGACACGGTAAAACAGGTTGAGATTTTTGCCAAAATTGCTGCTACATTCGGCTTTTCCGTGCCGGATGATTTGAAACTCAGGGATTTGAACACCATTGCAAGACTTGCAGAATATATTCAATCAAGGGCACAAATTGTCCCTGAAAAAGGTTCGAATGAGCCTGCGCCTGTTTCTGCCTTTGTTGCTTCAGAAACGGCAGAAATGAATGAAGATACCCTGGTCGTCATAAAAAAAGTCATTGCCGCCCAGACCGGATATTCGGTGGATATGCTGGAAAAAGAACTGGATCTTGAGGCAGACCTTGGCATTGACACGGTGAAGCAGGTTGAGATCTTTGCAAAGATCGCATCCCATTTTGGCCTGTCTGTTCCGGATGATTTAAAGCTCAGGGATCTGAACACCATTGCCAGGTTGTCGGAATATATCAATGATAGGGCAGGAGCTGCTCAGGCTAAAAAGAAAGAGGAGGGTGAACCAGATGAAAGCGGAAAGCCTGTTCAAGAAATTGATTCTCCGGTTTCTTCTGCAGGAACAGATGAATACCCCGATCCCTGTTCACCTATAAAGCGCCTCATCGTGAGAGTCAGGGAGACAGAGGTTCCACAGCCGTCAAAATCAGATTTTAAAGACCAAAAGATCATGGTATCCCTTGACAGTCATGGGTTTGCAAAGAAAATTATTGAAAATATCAAACAGAAAAAAGGCAAGATTGTTACCATCGGCAGCAAAGACGCCGATTTTAGATTTGACCTGTCCGATGTGAAACTGACTGAAAAACAGGTGGAGGAATTTAAAAAGGTTCACCCGGATGTAACCGGCTTTATCCATCTTGCTCCCCTTGATTATTATTTCAGGGGAAAAGATGCAGATTCGGATGAATCTTTGAATGCAACCGTCAAATCCATGTTCGTGATCCTGAAATCCATGTTCGACATCTTCAACAAGACGCAAACCCTTGTCGGGACCATCACCTTTGATTCCGTAGTCTTTCCCTATATGGACGGCTGTGGCGATATCCATCCCATGTTTGGCGGTCTTTCAGGGCTTTTGAAGACAGCGAATAAGGAATTGCCCCATACCATGGTGAAGGTAGTCGATTTTTCAGACAAAGATCCTAAAAAGAATATTAACACCATCATTGACCTTTTCTTAAATGAGCTCTTGTCCGGCGATACCAGGGTTGAGGTGGGATACAGGAATAAAAAACGGTATGTTCTTTCCATGAAACCCTCTATTGCCGATAAAACCCAAAAGATTGTTTCAGATAAGGATACCCTTCTGGTTACAGGCGGTGCCGGCGGGATTACCTATGAGATCATAAAAAAAGTGGTGGAAAAATATAAGGTCAACCTCATCATCCTGGATATCAACGATATTTACAGCACCGATCCCAAATACCTGGATAAAACCTCTGCCAGCGCCGATCTCATGGCAAAGCTGAGAGATGACATGCCCGGGGTCAAACCTGTTGAGGTCAAACGGGCTCTGGATCGCCTCATGCGGGTCCGGCAGTCCATAGACAATATTGATTTTCTGAAGTCTCAGGGCATAAATGTGGATTACAATTGTGTGGATGTGACCAATGCAGCGGCTGTAAAGGCTGTCGTGGATAAATATGACCGGATTGACGGCATTTTCCATGCTGCCGGCATGGAGATGAGCCAGTTTATTGCCAAAAAGGAACTCTGGTCCTTTGAACTTGTGGTGGATGTCAAGGTCAAGGGCATGAGAAACCTTCTGGCAGCATTTAATGACAGGCCTTATAAATATTTCTTCACTTTTTCATCGGTTACGGCAAGGTTTGGAAACGAGGGCCAGGTGGATTATACGGCAGCCAATGACTATCTTGGAAAGATCTTGTTTCGTCAGAAACAGCTCCATCCGGACAGAACGTATAAGGTTTATGCCTGGACCGCCTGGGGCGGTGTGGGCATGGCCACCAATCCCACTGTGAAGGCAGTGCTTGAGGAAAGGGGCATCCAGTTTCTGCCCATGGAGCAGGGTGTCAAATTCTTTATGGCAGATCTTCTTGATCAGGCGGAATCTGAAATGGTTTTTTCAGGATTGGATTATTCCTTTGACAGGGACGGCCTCCTGGGCGACCCGGGAAATGCTGAATTCCCGTTCCTCGACGCCCCGGTGGAAAAAACGCCTTTTGGCGCAACCTATTCAAGGGTACTGGATATTGAAAGGGATGTTTTCCTCCATGATCATACAATGGGGGATGTGCCGCTTTTCCTTGGGTCCACAGGAGTAGAAACCATGGCGGAAGCAGCAAAAACCTTATCCGAAGATAAGAAATATTTTGTGGAATTAACCGATTTCCAGATTCCCTATGCCATTAAGCTTCTCAAGGGGCGTCCCAAGGAACTCTTGATTTCAGGAGAGAAACTGGAGAATGGTTTTCTGAAGTGCAGCATCACGTCCCTCTTCAAGAACCCGCAGGGTGTTGTCATGGGAGAACCAAAGCTTCATTATGAAGGCCTTTACCGGTTTGAGGAAAAGCCCTTGAAATCTAAAAAAATAAAGCTGCCGACGTTCCACCCGGTTTCCTTTGAGGGGGATGTTAAAACCCTTGTCTACCATCCGAAAAGACTGTTCATGTTTGGTCTTTTCGGGACCATCACAGACATCAATTCCTTTGATGGAGATACATTGATTACAACTGTTGAAGACAGGAGCAAAAAAGAGTTTTTTAAAGGTGTGACAAACCCTGATTTTGTAGCAGCCCCTGTCCTGGTTGATGCCATGTTCCAGACCGGGGGTCTGCTGGAGTTTTTCACAACTTCGAGAACGGTCCTTCCCTTTAAGATCAAATCCCTTAAATTTTACAGGGATGTTGAAAAAAACACGCCCTATTTCTGTATTACACAAAAGAGGGCTTCCGGAGAGGAAACCAATACCTACAACTTGATTCTGGTGGACAAATCCGGTGTGGTCTTTATTGAGGTTAATCATTTTGAAATGGTAAAACTCAATCGTCTTGATCCGGAAGATGAGATTAAACGCCTTGTTGAGTTTACATATTCAGATAAAAAAGAATCATCTCCTGTATATTAGGCTGTTGAATGGTCGTTTCCGTTAAATTTCAGCGGAAACGGCCTTGAATTCATAAAGAAATCATTTTTTCATCTTTTGATTAAGACAGGCTGGGTCCGATTCGGAAAAAGGAGAAAAAATAAAAAGACATAAAATGTCTTTTTATTTTTTAAAATTCTTTTTATTCAACCCGTGCCGGGTAATCAACCGGTTTAATTGACGGGTGGTGATATCGGCCTTTTGGGCTGCAAGATTGATTTTTCCCTTTGTCTGTCCCAAGAGTGCCGTCAGGTATGATTTTTCAAATGCTTCAACAGCAAACTGCCGAGCCTGGGCAAGAGTTGAGGGATTTCTTTCAGACAGGGGATAAGTCTCACAGTTTTTTACCATTTCCAAAGGGAAATTCCGGGCTGTTAATATGGTAGAGGTTTCAAGGATATAGGCTCTTTCCAGGATATTTTCCAGTTCACGGATATTACCGGGCCATTCATACTGCTTAAAGCCTTCAATCACTGAAGGATGGAGGCCATCAATCTTTTTACCGTATTTTGCATTCAGTTTTTTTAAAAAGATCTCTGTCAGGTTGGGCAAGTCTTCAAGGCGCTCCCTGAGCAGGGGAATCTGAATGGGAAAAACATTGAGCCTGTAGTAGAGGTCCTTTCGAAAACAACCTTTCTGCACCAGATCGGCAAGGTCTGCATTGGTGGCGGCGATGATCCTGACATCCGAATTTATGAGCACGGTGCTCCCGAGCCGGCTGAAAGTGCCGTCCTGAAGAACCTGGAGCAGTTTAATCTGGGCAGAGGCGGTTATGGTTCCAATTTCATCAAGAAAAATAGTACCGCTCCTGGCCATTTCAAATTTGCCTGGTTTTCGTCGGTCAGCACCTGTAAATGCTCCTTTTTCATGGCCAAAGAGCTCACTTTCAATCAAGGTGTCTGGTATGGCACCGCAATGGACTGAAATAAAAGGTTCTTCAGATCGCTGGCTGTGCCAGTGAACCAGTCTTGCCAGCATCCCCTTTCCTGTTCCCGTATCCCCAAGCAACAATACTGTGGCGATTGTTGGGGATACAGACCGAATGTTTTCATAGATCTGTTTCATCATCGGGTTTTTTGACCGGATAATTTCTAACCATTCTGTTTTCCAGAAATGGTCCCTGAGATAATCCAGTTCAAAATCCCTTGAGAGGGTTCTGTCCAGGGAATCCAGGAGAAGCTGAACTTCATTTTCTTCAATGGGGTAGGTAAGATATCCGGCAGCCCCTTCATTTACAGCCATAACCGCTTTTTCAACATCTTCTTTATCGCAAAGAACCACAAACTGGACAAAGGAATTTGTTATTGTAAAAGGGTTTTTGAGAAAATTTGATTCTCTGATCCCCTGTGTTTGTTCCAGGAGCTCGAGATCGGCAATGATCAAATCAAAGGGGAGATTATGATGCAATGCAGCCGCAGTTTCAATGTCTTTTGCATATTTTGTTTTATGAGTTTTGGAAGCCGCCTGGGAAATCAGATTATATTCACTTGCCCGGGCAGATAAAACCAGAATGTCTCTCATGGTATTATTTCAAACAGATGCCTTTATTAATCCTTCACGCGATAACCAAAGTCAGACGGAAATTAAGGAGTATTAGTATCAGCATCAGACTATGGTGTCAATATAAACCGTCTTGAGCTCAAGACATGTCTATAAACGATTTTTGTTTGCGTTTTTGAACTCGAAAAATGTTTATAATCAATAGGTTGGGTAGTATTTATCTAAAATAATACAAAGAGGCTTGTGTTCCCTTTTCAGGGCAGGGAACACATAAAGGATAATTTACGGCTATTATTTGACAAGCCCGGTTTTTTCTTTTTTCTTATCAAGCTTTTCTTTTTTCTTCTCTTTCATGGTTTTTGCGGGTTTCTTTTTTTCATCTTTTTTTGTGTTTCTTTCTTTTGACATCTTAGTTCCTCCTGGTTTGACGTGTGCATATTATGACTATTTATATCCATCTAAGATTCATGGATCTGAAATCTGGAAATGCGAATTTCCTTCTGGACACCCTTCACCGAAACCTTGCCGGAAAGGGTTACGGTTTTTCTCAAAGATTTCATAAGCGTTTTTGCATGGTTATTATCGGCGATCAGAAAAGTATCTTCATCAAAGGTGACAATGGCAATGTTTCGAATTTCCCCATTTTCATTCCATTCGGAAGGAATAATAATTCCATTTATAACGGTCTGTGATTTGTTCATAACTTCATCCTTGTAATGAATAGCAATGCAAATCATGCGCCATCGTGTTTGAAATCAGGTGGGGTATTGTTTAACCTTTTTGCCGATAAAGGCACCAGGCTCAGCGGACCGGGGAAAGAAAGGGTTGGCATTTTTATTGCTGGTATAAAAAAATGACTGAATAGACAGTTAAAACAAGACATCCAGTGTCGGGTTGTCTGTATCATGGCAATGTTTATTCAGACATATGGCCACTCTTATTTGAAAGGATTGTATATGGATGAAAAAGAGCTTGACCAGTTTAGAAAAATTCTGACCGACATGATGGCAGACCTTGAAAAGCAATCCGGGAAAACAGTTTCAGAGCTGATGCTGGAGCAGGACAGGGAAATTGAAGCCCTGGCCGACTCCTCGATTCAAATGAATTGGGCTGTAACACTGAGATTGAGAAGCCGCGAAAGCCGCCTGATCAGGAAAATTAAATCCGCCCTGGAAAGAATTGAGGATGGAACTTACGGGGTTTGCGAGACCTGCGGAGAAAATATTTCAATAAAACGGCTCATGGCAAGGCCTGTGACGTCAAAATGCATTGAATGCAAGGAAAGGGAAGAAAAAATGGAAGCCATAACCTCCTGACCCGGGTCTGAGAATCAGACACGGTTCGTTTAAGGGGGCGGGAACAATGTTGCCCTGCCTCTTATTTATTCAGTGTTTTGTAGTTTGATTTATCCAATCCCAGCTTTTTCATTTTCCCATATAACCCTCTTGGATGGATACCGGCTATTTTTGCAGCCTCCCCAATTTTCCCATTGGTTTTTTCAAGTATTATCTCCAGGTATTTTTTTTCAATCTGATTCAATACAAGATTTTTTACTTCGGAAAGGGTTTTGGTTTTCCAGGTATTCATTTCCAGGTCTTTGATGCCAGGCAGGCTTGAAGAGGTCATGGGTCCGCTTTGAAAAGTAGTGGGAAGGTCAATGGGAGAGATGGTGTCGGATTTGCATAAAATGATGGCCCTTTCAATCACGTTGATCAGCTCCCGGATATTTCCCGGCCAACTGTAAGAACAAAGGGTTTCGACGGCATCCTGTGAAAACCGGTTGATTTCCCGGCCTAATTTTTTGCTGTAAATATTTAAAAAATGATTGGCCATGGCGGGAATATCTTCTTTCCGCTTTCTTAAGGGCGGCAGGGTTAGGGAAATGACACCCAGCCTGTAATATAAATCCTGGCGGAACCGGCCTTTTGATATTTCTTCTTCCAGGTCTTTGTTTGTGGCGGCAATCACTCTGACGTCCACCCAGATGGAGGTTTCCCCGCCCACGGGGATAAATTCAAAATCCTGAAGCACCCTTAGAAGTTTGGACTGCATGTGCATGGGCATTTCTCCGATTTCATCCAGAAAAATCGTTCCCCCATGCGCAAGTTCAAAAGCCCCCCTGCGGGATCGGACCGCTCCGGTAAAAGCGCCCTGTTCGTGACCGAAGAGTTCGCTTTCCATGAGGGGTTCGGGAATGGCAGCCATATTGATGGCGATAAAAGGCCCTTTTGACCGATGGCTTTCAGCATGGATGGCCTTGGAAAGATGCTCTTTTCCAACTCCGGTTTCCCCCAGGAGTAAAAGGGTGGAATCCGTTGACACCACCTGCTGAACCTCATCAAGAAAAAGCTGCATATCTTCGCTGTTTGAAATAAAATCACTGATTTTGGGTTTGATCCTGCCCCTCTGGTCAAACCGGTCGACAAAATTTAGCTGCCGTCTGGATTCCAGGGTGCTTTCAATGGCTTCAATAAGGCTGTCCATTGAAATCCCTGTATAAAGCACCACATCTGCACCGGAAGCCAGAAGATTGGCGTGCTCCTCGGAAGATTCCCGGTCATGGAGGATGATGGTGGTGGGCTTTTCCGGAAGGTTGTTCAGCATTCCCACGCTGGATTCAATGGGTTTGGGGATCAGGCCTTTGCTGACCACAAAAACATCACCGCAACTGCGCACCAGATCCTGCCAGGGTGCTTTTTGTCTGCCGCACATTTTTAATTGAACATCAAAATTTGATAGTCGTTTTTCAAGATCAGCATGGAGTTTTTTGTCTTTAATGGCACAGACGAGCCGTATCAGCATGGGTTGTCTCCTTTATCGGTAAAAATTTACCACAAATTCAATTGCAGAATAGCCTATATATACGCTAAAATTTTGACAAGGCCAAGCAAAAATAAGAAGAGGCTTTCATAAATCCATTGAATTTCATCAGTCTTTAAGGGGAGTTGGAATAATTCGGGATAAAAATACCGTTTTATTGGGGATCAGTAAAAGATTGCAACAATTCCTGATTTTTAAAAAAGGCTCATGGAGTATAACATACCGAAATAATACATTTTATTTATAATGTGAGATCCTTTTGCAAAATGGCACAGGATATGCTTATGTCGGTTTAACACACGAGCAGCGTGTTTGTGTTTTATTGTTTTTAATCTTTAAAAGAAAAAGAGGAAGCCACATGGCCGTAGAAAATGCCATCAAACCTGAAGAAGCCCTGAATGTATGGGGAATAGCATCTGCTATTGATATTTATGGCTGTTCTCCTGAAAAAATCAGGGATGCAGCGGTGATTAAACAATTTGTTGTTGAATTGTGTGATCTGATTGAAATGAAACGGTTTGGAGAATGCCAGGTGGTTCATTTTGGCGAAGACGAAAAAGTGGCTGGATTTTCAATGGTTCAATTGATCGAAACCTCTTTGATTTCTGCACATTTTGCAAATCAGACCAATACCACATACCTTGATGTGTTCAGCTGCAAGACCTATGATCCGGAAAAAGTCAGGACCTTTGCCCAGGAATATTTTGGCGGATCATTTTCTTCCATTAATGTAACGCTCAGACATTAGGTGTTTTATGAAGACCACAATATATGAAGACCCTGAAGAATGTAAATTCATTTGGAAAAAAATGTGGCCGGTCAATGGTTTTTTTGATCTGTGGCAGGTCCGTTCATGTTTTCATGATTCATATTCCAGGCCCTTAAGTTTTCATGTGGTCGAGGACAATAAAAAAGCGGTCGGATTTCTGGCATTGTGCTGGAATGAAGAAGAAAATAAATATGTACAGTTTCCCGGAGAGACCTGGCACGGGAAAACCTGGCTGGAGCAGAACAAGATCATTGCCGGGACACCGGAGATTTTTGAAAGACTTTTAGATTCCGTTCCAGGTTCCCTTCATCTTCGATATCTTGCTGAGAGTCCTTTGATGGGGGGATCGGATCTGATCAGAACCGATGAGATGGGCTATATTTTTCGGCCGGGACAATATGATTATTCCTTTGATAATTATCGGCAATCTTTTACCGGAAAATTTAGAAAAAAACTAAGGGCAGAGCTGAAAAAATTTGAGGAAAGAAAAACCTCTTTCAGGTTTAACCAATTTAAAGATATTGACTTGATGTTCCAAATGAACAGGGATTGTTTTTGTGAGAATTCGTTTTTCAGTGATGCAAGGTTCCATCATTCTTTTTTGAAACTTGCATCTTTCCTTGAAAAATTCGGAATGCTCAGGCTTACAACAGTTCTCATCGATGATGCCGTTGCCGCAGTCGATATGGGTGCCCTTTGGAAGAATTCCTATACACTGCTGGCCGGAGGGGTAAACAGGGAGTTTCCCGGGATTGCCAAGCTTATCAACCTTCATCATATGGAGTGGTCCTGTGACCAGAGGCTTGAGATTGTTGATTTTCTCTGTGGAGATTATAACTGGAAGGAGCGATTTCAGCTGACCCCTGTCCCTTTATATGAGCTTAGTATTGATAAACAAAAGGCATCTTTTTCAGGAAAATACCGGGAAGAAGAGGCAGCCTGTGCATAATTCCAGACGCCTTAAGGCCTTGTGATCTGAAGACATTGTTTTTTAGCGATTCATTTGTCATAAAAAAAAGGAATAATGAAAGAACTTACAATAAATGTGAAAAAAGATTTCAACAGGTATGTCGGCGGCAGGGAGAAAAGAATCGCCGAATTTTCAGGAGAGGATTTCAGGATGCAATTCCTGGATGACGCCATTGAACTCTATGACAGGATCAATATAGAATTGGACGGGGTTCTTGGGTATCCCTGGGATTTTCTGGATGAAGTATTCGGAGTCCTTGCAAGAAGACATGGTAAAAAGAAAATTCTGGAAAAAATCAATCTGATTTCACAAAATAATTATGTCTCGGAAAAAATTATTTATATCATAAATCATTCAGAAAAAGAGGGATAGACACGGAGATAAGATCGTTCGCCGTGTCATAAACAGTCTGGTGTACAGGGTCTCAGTTTTGCTGCTGAGTTCAGGCGCATTTTGAAATCGACATGGGTTTTGACAGCACCCAGGTCTTTTTCAAAAGCGTAAAAATCTCTTTAGGCATACCAAAAGGAAGATCCACAAGAGAAAAATCCTGGTTGATATCAATATTCCGGATGTATCTGCTTTCAAGACCCGCTTCATTGGAGATGGCCCCTACAATATTTCCAGCCTTGACGCCGTGACGCAGCCCCACTTCAATTCTGTAACGTTCCATTCCCTTTTCAGGCGGTTTGATTGTCTTTACTTCTGCCGGAACAGATGTCTTTTTGGGAGTTGATATTTTTTTTGGGGCTGCATTTTTTTTCGTGTATTCGGGTTTTGCTTTTTCGAGCTTTTTATCCCTTTCTATGGGCAACAGAAAAGGGGTATCCCCATGAACCATCCTGGCCAGAGCTGCGGCAACCCGGGTGACCGGGATATCCTGCTCTGCAGCATAGGTTTCGATTATTTCCTCAAGAGCATTGAGGTCCTCTGAAGCCAGAATCTTTGTCAGCCCTTTTTTAAAATTTTCTATTCTTTTCCGATTAATGATCCTGTTTGAAGGAAGAGTAAATTCTTCAATTTTCTGTTTTGTGGCTTTTTCAATGACATTGAGCATCCAGCGTTCGTTGGTGTTCACAAAAAGAATGGCCTCACCATCCCGTCCGGCTCTCCCGGTTCTGCCGATCCGATGGACATAGGGGTCTACCTTTGGGGGCATGTCATAATTGATCACATGGGAGATCCGATCCACATCAAGACCCCGTGCAGCCACATCAGTGGCTACAAGGATATCGATATGGCCGGTTTTCAGCCGGCTGATGGTTCTTTCTCTTGTATTCTGTGCAATGTCGCCGTTCAGAGCTTCAGTCTTGAATCCTTTATCTTCAAGGATTTTTGTGACTTCGAGGGTCGCGGTTTTGGTTTTTGCAAAAACAATAACCCCATCATAAGTGATTGCTTCAAGAATCCGAACCAGGGCTTCTGCTTTTTTGATACCCTTTACCATGAGGTATTTCTGTTTGATGGTGCTCAGTTCTTTTGATTCCGGCTCCACAAGAATTTCTTCAGGGGAGATAAGATATTTCTGGGCTATTTTCCGGATGGGTTTGGGCATGGTTGCTGAAAAAAGAGCGGTTTGAGACTCTTTCGGGACTCTGTCCAGGATCCATTCAACATCATCAATAAATCCCATATGAAGCATTTCATCGGCCTCATCCAGCACCACACAGAAAAGATCCTCAAATGAAACGGTTTTTTTGCGCATGTGGTCCATGAGCCTTCCCGGTGTTCCCACAAGGACATGGGCACCTTTCCTGAGCTGATTCAGCTGAATTCCATACCCCTGTCCCCCGTAAATAGAGAGAACATTAAGTCCTTTTAGTTTCGCACCATAGGTCTTAAATGATTCTCCAACCTGGATGGCCAGTTCCCGTGTAGGGGTCAGGACCAGCACCTGGGGTCGCTTATTGGCAAGATCTATCCGGGAAAGGAGCGGTAAGGCAAAAGCTGCTGTTTTACCCGTACCTGTCCTGGCCTGACCCAGCACATCTCTTTTTTCGATAAGGTGAGGAATGGTCAGGGCCTGGATGGGGGTGGGTATGTCATAATTTATATTCTTCAATACGGAGAAGACGGGAAGGCTGAGGTTCATTTCGTCAAACCGGGTCACAGGCAAATTTGTATGGGCCATTTATATTCCTTAAATAAAACAAAAGGCCGGGAAATCATCCGGCCATGAGATCAAAATCATGTACATTACAGGAATTGTCGGAATTGCGCAATGAATATTTTTTCAAATCGTAAAACGAAAATAAAATTGATCCTCCCCAGATATTGCACACTTGGAATTAATCCTAAATTTTTATTGGGCATAATGTTCTTTATGTCTAAAATTAATAAAAACGAGGGCAGGGAAAACAAGAAATTAATCGCTTGTTTGACATAGGTCTATGTTTGAAATATCATAAAGTTTAAACTTAGATCTCATGAGGCGTTTTAAAGTGACAGCACCAAATTTTATTCAAATGATTCAGTCTTTAACTTTTGATCCAAGGGTTAAAAAATAGTGCCGCTCATGCTGGAAACCAAAAAAAGACACGTGTTATAAATTAAAAATCAGAATGGAGGTCAACATGGAACTTAAAATGATCAGCATTGAAAATCCGGATGAGCTGAATCTTATTCTGGGGCATTCCCATTTTATCAAAACCGTTGAAGATATTCATGAAGCCATTATCTGCACAGTACCAAGGGCTCAGTTTGGGATTGCCTTCTGCGAGGCATCGGGAGATTGTCTTGTAAGATATGAAGGAACGGATGAGGGTCTGGTTGAGCTTGCAAAAAAGAATGCCATGACGCTCAGCGCAGGCCATACCTTTATCATTTTTATGAAAGACATGTTTCCCATTAATATCCTCAACACAATCAAGAATATCCCTGAAGTTGCAAGAATTCATTGTGCAACGGCAAATCCTGTCCAGGTGATCCTGGCAGAGACAAATCAGGGCAGGGGGATTCTTGGTGTCATTGACGGGTTTGCCTCAAAAGGAATGGAAACCGAAGAAGATATCAAAAAGCGAAAAGGCTTTTTAAGAATGATCGGATATAAGTTGTAAGAATAATACTGCCTGAACTGTTTTTAATATTTCATCAGTAAAGGCAGTATTAATTGATTTTTAATGCCCGTCCAGCATTCTGCCGATGCTTCCAAGGACTGACCCCTCTCCTTTGCTGCTGCCGCCGGCAGAGGGGGCGTGCTGGATAATGCGGTCCGCCAGCCTTGAAAAGGGAAGGCTCTGAAGATAAACCGTTCCGTGACCGCTCAATGTTGCAAGAAAAATTCCTTCCCCGCCGAAAAACATGGATTTCAGGTTGCCGGCCCGTTCGATGTCATAATTGATCCCCGGGCTGAAGCCGACGATGCATCCGGTATCCACCCGAAGGGTTTCTCCCTGGAGCTGTTTTTGAACAATGGTCCCGCCTGCGTGAACAAAGGCCATCCCGTCTCCCATAAGACGCTGGAGAATAAATCCTTCCCCCCCGAAAAACCCGGCTCCGAGTTTTTTAGTAAAGGCAATGGTTACCTTTGTTCCAAGGGCCGCACATAAAAAAGCATCTTTCTGACAGATGAGCTCGCCCCCGACTTTTGACATATCCACAGGGATGATTTTTCCGGGATAAGGGGCACTGAAGGCCACTCTTTTTTTCTCCCGGTCTTTGTTTGTAAAATGGGTCATGAACAAGGATTCTCCTGTGACGGCGCGTTTGCCTGCCTCAAAGAGTTTTCCCATAAATCCGCGGTCCGGTTCGGAACCGTCACCCATCTTGGCTTCAAAGGATATCCCGTCTTCCATCCAGTTCATGGCACCGGCTTCGGCAATAACGGTTTCGCCCGGATCAAGTTCAATTTCCACGGTCTGCATATCATCACCGAAAATTTTAAAATCAACTTCATGGCATTTCATATCCGCCTCCCAAAATTTAGGTTGAATAAAATATGATTCAGAATTAAAGGATCTTATACACTTTTTTATAAAATTGTATAGCAGGTTTATGGGTATTTTGATTTACAGGGTCTGGTTTTATACAATCAGGCTGAAATCATGTTGGATGAAGGTTAAAAAAAACTGCCGGAGGAAGGATGAACCAGATTGGATTTGAAAACAGGGTTGCAGTTGTTACGGGATCAGGAGAAGGAATCGGCAGGGATTATGCCCTGGACCTTGCAAAACGGGGAGCAAAGGTTGTGGTTAATGATATTGGCCATGGACCCGATGGCATCAGTACGGCAAAAAAGGTTGTGGATGAAATTATACAGGAAGGCGGTCAAGCTGTGGCAAGTCTGGAATCCGTTGCTACCATGGCAGGGGGTCAAAAGATTATTGAGACGGCTTTGGATCATTTCGGCAAAGTGGACATCCTGATCAACAACGCCGGAATATTAAGAGACCGCACCTTTATGAAAATGACGGAAAAGGAGTGGGATGACGTCATTGCAGTTCATCTGAAAGGCGCCTTCTGTGTTACCCAGCCCGCTGTACACATCATGAAGGATCATCAGTACGGCCGGATCGTGTTTACGGCATCTTCTTCAGGCATGTACGGCGCTTTTGGTCAATCCAATTACGGGGCCGCGAAAATGGGAATCATTGGCCTGATGAATTCATTGAAACTGGAAATTGCAAAATATAATATAAAAGTCAATACAGTGGCACCCAATGCCGCAACCGGCATGACCCGGGGAGTCTTTCCAAAGGAGGTGATAAAACGGATCAAACCGGAATTCAATACCCCCCTAGTCACTTTTCTAAGTTCCGAAGAAAATACTGAATCCGGAATGATTTTTACCATGAGTGCGGGATGGTTTGCGCGTTCAGCCATGGTTTCCGGCAAAGGCGTCTGTATCGGGGATGCAAAGAAAAAGATCACGGCAGAAGAAATAAGGGAGCAGTTTGCCCGGATTAAAAACCTTGAAAATGCCCTTCCCTATGAAAGTGCAGGCGAAATTTACAGCCTTGGCAGACCCCTCACCGGAAGATAAAAAATATAAATCAGAAGGTGATCACCTCATATCCTTTTTCCATAAAGCTCCCCATGGAAGGATGCCCTGACATATCTCCGGTCAGGGGGATTTTCTCCTTTTCAATGTCCTTATCCACCTTGAGTTTTATGGAGCAGGCCCGGCAGGCACCGTAAAAGATGCCGAGGCCCTTTGCTTTTTCATACAGAGAATGAAGAAAATGATCCGGCTCCGCCATCTTTGGAATCAGCGTGACAGCCTCACCTTCAATAATGATCAGTCCTTCCCTGCCCCGCTCATGCAGATCAATGCCGTTTAGAAGAACATGGATAAAACACATGGGGTCGCCCCTGAATGCAAAAATGATATTTTTTTTCATCACATATGCTCCCTTGTCGTATGTATTGTGTTAATCGTCTATCTGGTCATCATGGTAGAGGGAAGCCGAACCGCCACAACCGTTCCCGTGGCGCAGAGTGTTTTCCCGGAGAGAACTTTTGCTTCTATAACCACTTTTTTTTCTTTGATTTCAATCACACGGCCCCGGATTTCAAGGGCGGTTCCCAAAGGCGTAGGTGCAAGATAATCCACTTTCAGGGATGCTGTGACAAATCTGAAGGGAGGCGCTGAATCCATGGGTCTTCCTTCTTTTCGATAGGATGCGGCTGCTGCGGTTCCGGTGCAGTGGCAGTCGATCAAAGAGGCGATGAGGCCGCCGTATACAAATCCTGGAATGGCCATATATTTTTCTTCCGGGAAAAATGTAGCCACGCTTTCCTCTCCATCCCAGCAGCTTTTAATTTGAAGGCCGTGTGCATTGAGTCTTCCGCAGCCGTAACAATGGCTGAATTCATCAGGGTAATAATCCTGGAACGCTTTCTCCTGCATGTGCAATGAGTCTCCTTTATTTATGGGATCTATTTTTTGAGGCTGGCTTATGCATCTGCATCCAGCATAAGGCCCCGGCCGGTTTTAAGTTGCTGAATCAGGTCATCCAGTTCTGCATGGGAAATATCATGTTTAAATATCCGGCTTATTTTACCGTAGTCGTCCATGGTGACAATATCGATAAATACATCATCACCTTCCTGGTAAATGCAGAGTCTGAAGGGGGAGTCTTTATCCAGAAGCTCTTTGTGAACCTCTTCCACAATCTTTGTCAATTCATCAAGATGTTTTTTTGCTTCCTGGAAATATTTTCTTTTTTTATGCTTTTTCCTGTCATAAGTAGAAATGCCGGATTTGTCCGGTAGTATGCTTTCTCCCTGATTTATTTTTGATATGTCTTCCATCCTGTTGTCCAGAAGCTTAAAGATTTATTTTATCGGCCGTGCCTCTGATATGAGTATCGTTGTTTTGGGCGAAAATCTTTAACTTCCTGAAATCCGCCACAGATTGTATCCAAAATAAAGGATTAACAAAATGACCCCTTCGTTTCGCTGGATTGTTTTTTTATGTGTTATACACAGCGGCAAAAGGAAGAATGAAAGAAAAACCATCATGAGAAGATCCTTATGCCCTCCGGGTGGAATGGGAATAGGGTGTATAGCAGAACAGATTCCGTTAATAAATAAAAGGTTGAATATATTGGACCCCACAATATTGCCCACGGCAATGTCGGTCTGGCCTTTAAAGGCTGCCATGACCGAGGTGACAAGTTCCGGCAGGCTGGTGCCCACGGCAATAATGGTAAGGCCGATGATGAGTTTTGGGACATGGAGAACTTCGGCAACCTTCACGGCTGAATCCACTGACAGTTTCCCGCCCAGAACCAGGAGGGCCAGCCCTGCACAGAAAATAAGCAGGTTGCCGATAACATTCCGGATAGTTCTTTTCTCAGAAAGCATTTTTGCCTCTTCAAAAAGCGGTTCCTGTTCTGTCTTGCCAAGGAGATCCGCTGTCGTATAGAACATGAAAACACAGAACAGCATAATAAAAACAAGTCCGTCCGAACGGTCAAAAATATTGGTGGAATTGCGAAGAAATACATCCATCCCTGTGATCAAAGTGATGATGGAGGCCAGAATCATCATGGGAATCTCACGTGAAATGATCATTCCGTGAATGACCAGAGGCTTGATTAATGAGGATATTCCGATGATAAGGGCAATATTGGCGATATTGGACCCGATGATATTTCCAAAGGAAATTTCCGTATTGCCGTTGAAAGAGGCACCCAGATTGATGGAAAGTTCTGGGCTGCTGGTGCCGAAGGCAACAATGGTGAGGCCGATGATAAGAGGAGAGACACCCAGGCCCCTTGCCAGGGATGAAGCACCGCGGACAATCAGGTCACCCCCCAAAAGGAGCAGTGAAAGACCGGTTATCAAGAGCAGAAGATGAACGACCATATTATTTCCTTGTCAAATCAACTTGGTAAGACCGAAGCATCGACAAAATTTGTTCCGAGGATATCATCTGCATGGGCATAAATCAACCTTGGGCGACAATAACAGGGCAACAGTAATATGGCAAAATCTAAAGCAGATAACCGATCTTTCTTGCAACACCCAGTTTGTTGTTATATTGAAGGGGAAGAAAAAAGACTGTCGTGTAAATCGTGCATGCTGCAGGAGTCGGTTTGAAGCCAATGAGAAAAACATCTGATAAATCCGGTTTTCCTCCGGGAACCCTGGTCCATATCGGTGAAAAAAAAGCACAAACAGCAAAAATCACCATTATGGAATATGATGCGGACAGGGTTCAAGAGAAAAAACTAACCTCCATTGAGGCGTTTCTCCCTGATAAAGAGACTCCGGGCGTAATATGGATCAATATTGACGGCCTTCATGAAACCGGGCTGATAGAAAGAATCGGTGAGCGCTTCAATATTCACCCGCTGATTCTTGAGGACATCCTGCACACGAGAACCCGGCCCAAGGTGGAAGATTTTAACGACGGAATTTTCCTTGTGTTTAACATGCTGTTTCATGATAAAGAAACAGGAGACATCCTTTCCGAGCAATTCAGTATTATTTTCGGTTCACATTTTGTCATTTCATTCCAGGAAAGGGAAACTGAACTTTTCCACCCCCTCATGGACAGGATCAGAAATGATAAAAGCCGCATCCGGAAAAAAGGGGCGGATTATTTAACCTATGCACTCATGGATACGGTTGTGGACAGTTATTTTATTATCCTTGAAACGCTGGAGGATACAATTGAAGCCCTGGATGAAGAGTTGATCACTTCCCTGTCCAAAAAAACGTTCAAGTCCATCAATGATATGAAACGAAGCCTTATTTCAATGAGAAGGGCTGTCGTTCCGCTCAGGGAGATCATCAATGCCCTCCGGAAAAACGATTCAGGTCTGATGGAGGATGAAAATCTGATCTTTTTCAGGGATATCCATGACCATGTGATTCAGATTCAGGAAACCATCGATATATACAGAGAACTTATTTCAGGTCTCCATGAAACCTTTCTGGCCAATGTGAACAACAAGACCAATGAAATCATGAAGACCCTCACCATAACGGCAACCGTCTTTATTCCATTGACCTTTATCGCGGGAATCTACGGCATGAATTTTAAATATATGCCGGAGCTGGAATGGAAATACGGCTATTTTGCCATATGGGCCTTGATTATCTGTGTGGTGGGCGTTATGTTCTATTTTTTTAAAAAAAAGGACTGGCTCTGATGTTTTAAATCCATTGCATTATCCAGGACTTCCAATACCAATACCCGGCCACCAGCGCCACCCGTTTTCCTGAAAGATCATCGCGTTGCTTGATGGTATTGTCATCAAAGTTTCCTAATACATATTTCAGAGTCCAGTTTTCTTTTTCTGAGATAGTGTTCAGAGCAGAGATTAAACATTTTTTTTAATAGAGAAGTCAATGGAAAATATTTTAATTGACAGCTTATAACAATTGTTGCATTTTAACTAAAACAGTTGAACAAGGAAAAAAATATGGTTTCTACAGATTCAATAAAATGGCTGCTGCTGATCCACCAGATACCACCAAAACCCAATACGTTCAGGGTAAAGATCTGGCGGCGTCTTCAAAAGATAGGGGCTGTGGCCATTAAACAATCGGTATATGCAATGCCCCATTCAGAGCAGTCAAAGGAAGATCTGAGCTGGACGCTTAAGGAAATAATGGCCGGTGGAGGAGACGGGTCTGTGTTTGAGGCGAATTTCGTAGAAGGGTTGAGTGATGACCAGATTATTTCCCTGTTTCAAACCGCACGCAAACTGGATTATGAAAAAATCATCGTGGATGCAAACGGTTTGCTTGCAACCTGGTCCGCCACAGAAGCCGAGGATAACCTTCCCGTAAAGAGGTCAGCTCAGTTATCCAGGTTAAAATCCCGACTTGATGAAACCATCTCCATTGATTTTTTTCAGGCTTCAGAACGGGCAACAGCCGAGATTCTTCTCAGGGAGCTTGAAAACAGTATCCATCGGAAGCCTGTGAAAAACGAGCCTAAGGGAGAAATTGACAATCTAAAGGGCAGGGCCTGGGTAACCCGGAAAAATATTTTTGTTGACCGTATCTCCTGCGGCTGGCTGATCAGGCGGTTTATCGATGAAAATGCCGTGTTTAAATTTGTATCTCACCCCAGATATGATTCTAAAAATGATGAGGTGCGGTTTGACATGTTTGATGGTGATTTTACCCACGAAGGGGATAAATGCACCTTTGAAGTCATGATTGAAAGATTGATTCCCCAGGACAGGGCGCTGGCTGCCATGGCAGAAGTGGTCCACGATATTGATCTGAAGGATGAAAAATACGGCCGCCTTGAAACAGCAGGAGTTAAAGCCATTTTGACAGGGCTTGTGGCGGCACAGCCTGACGATCATCTAAGAATGGAAAAAGGGTTTGCCTTGTTTGAAAATCTATATGCCTATTTTCACAGGCATAAGGATTAGAAATCCGATTAAGGTAAAAAATACAGTTATCATCAAAATAAAAAGGAGAAGGAATTATGCCAGGTATTGAAAAACATATAAAAAACAGCATGGAACGAACCGGAAAACCATATAAAGAGGTTCACCACTGGATAGACGATCCGGATCATAAGGATGAGCGGCATGACATCACCCGGGTGCTTGAGTTCGGAAAAATGTTTGAGGATCAATACGGTAAAGAAGCGGCCCGTGAATATGTTCAACACCTGTCTGATGATCTGAACGGCAAGTTCAACCACCTGGTTGAAGATGTTCAGGCGCTGGTGGATAAAACCCTGACATATTTCGGGACCAGAAAATAAAATGACGGCACCCAATAAAACCATAAAAAGCCGCACAGCCTGCTTGACGGAGTTTCTCGCCCTGCAGCGCAATACGGTGGGCATGCTGGCTATGGTGGTATTGGTGGGCATGGGAGAGAAGATGGCGGAGCGGTTTCTGCCCATCTACATCCTTGCCCTGGGGGGCGGGGCCCTTGCCGTTGGTCTGCTTCAGGCCATGGACAACCTTCTCTCAGCCCTCTATTCCTTTCCCGGAGGGTATCTGTCCGACCGCATCGGAACCAAGCGGTCGCTCCTGATTTTCAACCTGGTGGCCATGGCCGGGTTTGTCCTTGTGATTGTGATTCCTGCCTGGCAGGCTGTTCTTATGGGGGCCGTGCTTTTTATTTCATGGTCAGCCATATCCCTACCGGCCACCATGAGCCTTTTGTACAGGGTTCTGCCTCAAAACAAGCGTACCATGGGGGTGAGCGTGCATTCTTTGACGCGGCGCATCCCCATGGCGCTTGGGCCTCTGCTTGGCGGGCTTTTTATCGGCATATGGGGGGAACAGGACGGGGTCCGCATGGCGTTTGGTGCTGCCCTGGTCATGGCCCTTGCGGCCTTGTTCCTTCAGCAGTATATGATTGATGACGATGCGCCAAAAAAGGCTTCCACAACCGACACCTGTAATCTCACCCCGGAAAAAAATCCCGTAAAACTGCTGCAATTGATGAGCCCTGCCATGAAACGGCTTCTCGCAACAGACATTCTCATCCGTTTTTGTGAACAGATTCCCTATGCCTTTGTTGTGATCTGGTGCATGAAATCAATTTCTCAGCCTGTCTCGGCACTGCAGTTCGGTTTTTTGACCAGCATCGAGATGGCGGTGTCAATGCTCATATACATCCCCGTGGCTTATTGGGCAGACAGCGGCACAAAGAAACCCTTTGTTCTCATGACCTTTGTGTTTTTCACCCTGTTTCCCCTGGTGCTGCTCTACAGTCAATCCTTTGAGTGGCTGATCCTGGCATTTATTTTACGGGGGTTAAAAGAGTTTGGCGAGCCCACACGAAAGTCCTTGATCATGGATCTGGCTCCGGATCACTGCAAGGCAGGCATGTTCGGCGTTTACTACCTGATCCGGGATATTTTTGTATCGGTTTCGGCTCTGGGCGGGGCATTTCTATGGCTGATCAGCCCACAGGTGAATCTGATAACCGCTTTTGCCTTCGGGGTTATGGGCACCATTGGGTTTGCGGTTTTTGGCACTGATCTGTCAACACATCATCTGTCAAGGAGACCTGAATGAAGACAAATCCATCTGATATCCCTTTTAAGGATGCATTGAAATTCTGGGCAAAGCTCGGGTTCATCAGTTTTGGCGGCCCGGCAGGCCAGATTGCCATCATGCACCAGGAAGTGGTGGAGCGCCGGAGCTGGATCAGTGAGAACCAGTTTTTGAGGGCTCTGAATTTCTGCATGCTGCTGCCCGGACCCGAGGCCCAGCAGCTTGCCACCTATATCGGCTGGCGCATGCACGGCACCCTGGGCGGGATTACCGCCGGCGCCATGTTTGTCATTCCATCCATATTTGTCATGCTGTGGCTCAGTTGGCTGGCCGTGGCCCATATCCATATTCCGGCTGTGGCCGCAGCCTTCTACGGTGTGCAGCCGGTGGTGGTGGCCGTGGTTATTGAGGCGGTGCTGAGAATCGGGAAAAAGGCGCTTAAACATTCATTGCTTTATGTGTTTGCTGCAGCCGCATTTGCAGCTATTTTCTTTTTCAAACTTCCCTTTCCCTATATCATTGCAGCAGCAGCGTTTGGCGGGTTATTTATGCGGCGAAGATTCCCGGATGTGTTCTGCAAGGGCGTCTTTGATCCTCAAACCCGTGAATGCCATTTGGAAACAGAGCCTGAAACCGGTGGAAAAAAGCCGGTATTGTCCTTATTCCATGTACTCAAGGTTTTTCTTATCTGCTTTGGGTTATGGATTGCCGTGGTCGGCGCAATATGGCTCCTTTACGGAACCAGCAGCACCTTGTTGCAGATTGCCCTGTTTTTCAGCAAGGCCGCCTTTGTCACCTTTGGCGGGGCTTATGCCGTCTTGAGCTATATCACGGATGTGGCAGTCTCCAATGGATGGCTGACAATGAAGCAGATGCTTATCGGTCTTGGGCTTGCAGAGTCGACCCCCGGACCCCTCATCATGGTGACCCAATATGCGGGCTTTTTAGGGGCATGGAATCTGCCGGGCAGTCTTACGCCATTAACCGCAGGTATCCTGGGCGCTCTTATCACCACTTATGTCACCTTTTTACCCTGCTTTTTTTTTATTTTTGCCGGTGCTCCCTTTATCGAGGCCATGGCAGGAAACCAGCGGCTTCAGGCTGCTCTTACCGGAGTGACCGCGGCTGTTGTCGGTGTGATACTTAACCTTGCCGTCTGGTTTGGATACAAGGTGATATGGCCCACCATCGGCGGTTTTGATTTTTTTGCCCTGATATCTGCTTCTGTGTCCCTTTTATTATTGCAGAAATATCATGTTCCCATCCAGTACATGGTTCCGCTGGGTGCGGCTGCCGGGGTGGTCTGGCAACTGGTGATTTTATAAGACAAAGAGGGGAAAAACCGACATGATAAATATTTTTAACCGCCAAAAGACAGGCGATGCCTGTTATCCGCTGCCAACCATGGATGCCGGACAAGCGGCCCGCTATGAACATTTCCGGGCGCTTCTTGATCACAACCGGTCAGCCCTCTCCCTGATGGCCGATCTTGAGCAGACCTATTATGATAACCGGCCCTTTACCATTCAGGGCGTGGAACGAGTATGGAACTTGCTTCTTGTTGAGGTGGGAGGATTGATTCATTCTCTGTCAGGCCTTTCGGGTAAGGAACATGAACAATTGTCCGTCATTCTGAGCAGCCTTAGACGTTACGCAAGGGATGAACTGGCTGCGGATATACATAAGGCAACAGACAGCTTGATCCTCCCCCTTGGTGAAATCCGGGCCCTTCATGCAAGGGATGTGGGTGCCAAGGCCGCCAACCTTGCCTTGATGCGCCAGGAGCTTGCATTGCAGACGCCGGATGGTTTTTCTGTTACTACTGCCGCATACCGGCTTTTTCTGGCCGAAACCGGTCTTGCCGCTGATATTGATAAAGCTCTGGCAGGACTTACGGCCGATGATCCGGCAGCACTGGACGAAACGGGGCGCGGGATACGGGCCCGGATTATGGAAAGCCCATTGCCTGAAACAATTCGTTCTGCCATGGAAGAAGCTGTAAATAATCTGTTAATGGGGGAATCTTCTGAATTACGGCTGGCGGTGCGCAGCAGTGCCATCGGCGAGGATGGTGAAATATCATTTGCCGGTCAATACACCTCGGTTCTGAACGTTTCTGCTGCCGATGTGACCGAGGCTTACAAACAGGTGATAGCCTCTAAGTATTCTGCACCTGCTCTTTCCTACCGGATGCACCATGGCCTGGATGACCGGGAAACCCCTATGGCAGTACTGGTGCTGAAAATGGTCCAACCGAGGTTGAGCGGCGTTGTCTACACAGCAGACCCCACCGGCGCTGATCATGACAGTATCCGCATCAGTGCCGTCCAAGGTCTTGGCGATGCGCTGGTAGGCGGTGACGCTTCTGCGCAGCTCACCTGCCGGATCAGCAAGGATGCTTTCAAGGTGCTGGAGATGACCGGCAATGAAATTGAAGGCCATTCTTCAGACATTATCCAAACCCAAAGAGAATTCTTGCGGAAACTGTGGGAATCTGCCTTGCGGCTGGAAAAGCATTTTCAACGTCCGCTGGATATTGAATGGGCTCTGGATGAAACAGGACATCTGTATTTGCTTCAGGTTCGGCCGCTTCTGGTGATCCCTGATACGGCTGAAGAGAACCCTGAGCCTTCGTATGACTATCCAGGGCATGAGATTGTCATTGAAAGCGGTAAATGCGCTTCCGGGGGCATAGCAGCCGGCCGGGTGCTGGTGTTGAAAAATACAGAGACCGGCGATCCCATCCCACGGCTTGAACCGGAAACCATCCTGGTGGTTCATACGGCATCGACTTCCATAACTCCCTGGATCGGCAAGGTCAAGGGTCTCATCACTGACATCGGCAGCATTGCAAGCCATTTGGCTTCTGTTGCCCGGGAATTCGGGGTTCCGGCACTTTTTGACACCCAGGCCGCTACCCGCATGCTCAAAGACGGAGATGAAATTACCCTGTGGGCGAGCCGGTCACGGGTCTACCGGGGCAATGTAAAAGAATTGACCCACGGCATTCGGCCTGTCAAACGCCCCATTTTCGCCAGCCCTGTCCACCTTCGCATGCAGCGTCTTTTGGATGTGGTTTCACCATTGAACCTGACCCAATCTGATTCCGAGACCTTTGCAGCAGAGAACTGCCGAACGGTGCATGACATCATTCGGTTCTGCCATGAGATATCCATGCGTGAGATGTTCAGGTTCGGAGAAACTGTCGACCGGAAACGGAATGCCATTCGTCTGAAGGTTGCCATTCCCATTCAACTTTTTGCAATGGATTTGGGAGGAGGTCTCCGTCAGGGGTTGACCACCTGCCATGAGGTTAATGCCCACGATGTGGCCAGCGCCCCCTTCCGTGCCCTGTGGCAGGGTCTTTCCCATCCAGGCATAAACTGGACCAGCACCATTGCCATGGGCGCTCATAATTTCATGTCCCTTATGGTGGGCGGGACCATGCCCCAGCCAGGCAACCAGCTGGGGGGTGCGAGCTATGCCTTTATTGCCGATGACTACCTTAACCTGAGCGCCCGTTTCGGCTATCATTTTGCCACGGTGGATGCCCTATGTGGTACAGACGCGGAGCAAAACTATGTGAGCCTTCAATTTACCGGCGGGGCCGGGGCCTATTATGGCCGATCCCTGCGCGTTCAATACCTGGCCGATGTCCTCTCCCGGCTGGGATTTGAAACCATTGTAAAGGGTGATCAAATCGAAGCCTCCCTGGTCCGGCTGGAAAAACCCGATATGGAGGCTGCACTCGATCAGTTGGGCCGTCTCCTGGGCACCAGCCGTCTCCTGGACATGGCCATGAATACCCCCCAGCAGGTCCAGGCCTTGACCGAATCCTTTTTCCAGGGGGACTACAACATTCTGGAACCAGTGCGTGAAGACGCTCCTGAATCCTTTTACCTGATCACCGGAAACTGGAAAAAAAGCAAACCCGGCATGGAACCGGGGGTCTTGCAGGACGGGTCTGATTTTAGTTCCTGGATCTCCACCAGCATCTCCCAGGCCATGGCACGCGTTATGGGCAAACGCTACCAGGAGATTTTGGACAACATTGGTGCCTACTACTATTTCCCCCTGGCCATTGCCAGAGAGAGCCGAATGACCAGCGGAAAAGCGGAAATAATGGTAAAGCCCCTGTCCGGGGATATTGATCAGGCAGGCGGAATTGCCTTTTCCATACTGGACTGGAGCAATTATTTTGTCTTTCGCATCAATGCCCTGGAAGACAATGCCGTCCTGTTTGAATTCAAAAACGGCAAGCGCATTGAACGGTCGACTTTTGCCACCCCCATTTCCACCGGCCAGTGGTATCGGTTGTGCGTGGAAACAACCGGTCGGCAAATCCGTACATTTCTTGAGGATCGGCTGGCAATAGAGTATGAGGCGGATCACGATCTGGACGGTTATGCCGGCTTATGGACCAAAGCGGATTCCGTAACCCTTTTCAAGGATCTTGCAGTGGGTTGTTTTATAAAACAAACAGGAGAAATATCATGATAAATTCCATCACAGTAAAAGAATTGACTAAGCTTTTGAAAAACAAAAGCGATTTAACCCTTCTTGATGTCCGCCGCAAGGCGGATTATGAGGCATCACAAAAAAAAATTCCAGGCGCTGCCCGGCATGATCCTGAAACCATAGACGCCTGGATTAAGCAACTGCCGGTTGGCACCTTAACGGTCACCTATTGCGTCAAAGGCGGATCGGTCAGCCAATCCGTGACAGAGCGGTTGCAGCAGGAAGGTGTGAAAACGGTTTTTCTGGAGGGCGGTTTCAATGCCTGGATTGAAAATGGGCAGCCCATGGAAGAAAGCTCTGCTTCGCAGAATGCATACAGCATTCAGAAAACCGATATTGATCTTTTGCGTCACGCCGGTCTTTCAAAAGAGGATATGACCCACAGCCTTAAAGTGGCGCAAAAAGCACTGGAGATCGCTGCCCGAACCGGTATGGCATTGGACATGGAGCTTGTGGGGCGGGGCGCGCTTTTTCATGATCTGGGAAAAGCCAGAACCCATGAGATGGATCATGGAAAAGCAGGGGCTGAGATGGGCAGTGCCATGGGGCTTCCCAAACCAATAACCGATATAATGGAAAAGCATATCCGGGGTGGCATGACCCCTGAGGAGGCGCTTGAATTGGGCCTTCCGGTAAAGGATTACACGCTTGGAAAACTGGAAGAGCGGATTATCATATATGCAGACCGCCTGGTGGACATCATCACTGAAAAAATAGTACCCATTAAAAATGAAAAAGAAGCCGAGGACCGGTTTGAGGAGATTCTGAAAACCATCCCCAAATATGGGAAGAATGAAAAAACCCTGAAAAGGTATCTGGGGTATCACAGGGAAATTCGTTTTCCCAGCTGAAAGGCCCTTTCCATGAGGGGTTTATTGTGTTTGATGCTGCCCGCGTCTGAGGCGTTTCCACACAGGATATCCACAATCCCGGCTAGAAAACTGTCCTGAAAGGTTCGAACGGCATTGATGGCCCCGGATTTGAAATGATCTGCATTGGCATAGGTCAGGATGATCCCGTACTGCTTGCCTTCCATATCGTGGCCTTCGGGTCCGCCAAGGGCAAAACAGCGGTCCATGAATACCTTCATCTGGCCGGAAACATGGGCCCAGTATATGGGGCTGGCAAACACAATGGCATCGGCCCTGCACAATTTGGGATACAACAGCTGCATGTCATCTTTGATGATACAGTTTTTTAAGGTTTTCTGTCTGCATTTGCCGCACCCTGTGCAGAAATTGATGTTCATCTCGTGTAAAAAAAAAGATTCCACAAAGGCCCCGGATTCTTTGGCGCCTTTTTCAACCTGTTTTGCCAGGGTGGTGCTGTTCCCCTTTTTTCTCGGGCTTCCCAGCATGATCATGATGTTTTTCAATGGTGTTTCAGCAGTCCTTTAACAAACATTTTTCTTTACCATCTTTCTCCAAGCTTTGATAGTTCATCCATGGCGCCCTGATTCCCCTGGGCTGCAGCTTTTTTATACCACATGACGGCTTTGGCCCGGTCAGGCGGCACTCCCAATCCATGCAAAAACATATTCCCCAGGTTAAATTGGGCAAAAGAGTTCTCTTGCCCTGCCGCCTTTTGGTACCAGGACATGGCTGTTAAATAATCTTTACTGACGCCAAACCCGTTAAAATACAAGTGTCCCATGCTGTTCTGTGCATTGGCAAACCCTTGATCGGCTGCTTTTTGATACCAGAAAACCGCCTGTCCATAATCCCGGGGAACTCCAAGCCCGTTTTGGCACATCCATCCCATATTGTCCTGGGCCATTGCAAACCCCTGATCGGCTGCTTTTTTGTACCAGAATACAGCTTGGTTCAGGTCCTTTTCAACCCCGATACCGTTTTGATATATCCATCCCAAATCATTCTGCGCCGGAGCAAAGCCCTGGTCTGCCGCCTTTTTATACCATGAGATCGCTGTGTTTAAATCTTTTGGCACTCCGAATCCATTTTGATACATCCACCCCATATTTTTTTGAGCATTGGCATGCCCCAGATCTCCAGCTTTTCTGAACCATACAACCGCCTCGGTTTGGTTTTTGTCTACACCGAGTCCGTTGTCATACATATAACCGATAAAGTTCTCAGCATCAAGATGGCCCTGTTCCGCGGCTTTTTTAATCCAGAAAAAAGCCATGGGCAGGTCTTTTTTTGCCTCAAGACCGTCAAAATATTTCAGGCCGAGTTTGAATTGCGCTTCGGAATCTCCATTAGCGGCAGCTGTTTCAAGCACAGTGTTACCGGGTTTGGATATTGGAGCAGCAGGTTCTTCTGCTTTATGTTCCGGCAGGGGTTTTTCATCTTTCCCCCCTGTTATGAAAGAAGCCTTCATCCCTTTTCTGGGAGACACTTTTTTATCCCGAACAGTTGCGGTAATGTTTTTCCCGGAAACCGAGGTTACGACCCATGTACCGGCTTCAATTTCCATACCGCTGCCAGTGATATGGACGATGCGCACCAGGTCGTTTTTTTGTGCATCCCCCTGTTCCAGTTCAATGGTGATCTCATCTCCAGAAACCTGCCGGACCGTTCCTGAACCTCCGGCGAAAACAGAAGACGCTGCTAAAAGAAAACATACAGCCATCAATACGATTCTTTTTTTATTACCACTATAAGCTATTTGCATGATCACTCCTTTTGGGATTATGGAAGGACGCTGTATCCTGTATTGTCCCTGATATTGTATTTTTGCGCCATATCTATGCATCCCTCCCAGGTACAGCTATTCCCAATAGCTGAGCATTCTGCACCGGTTGGGTATTTTCTGTTCTTTCCTGAGAATTCATAAAATATCCGGTATCGCACAATACGGCCGGTATAATCTCTGACCGGGACCTTGCATTTAATGACCCGGTAGGTATTAAACTGGGCGGTCCCGGCATCGGGCCTGTTGGCAGAAACCCCGCCCCGCATGCAGTCTTCTATCTGGGCTTTGAATTTTTTCCTGCAATCATTGCATTGCTGATTTACCGATACACCCAGCAGATCCACACTGCCGCCCGTGGCACAGACCGGACAGAATTTTTTTTCACAGTCTGCCTGGCTCATTTGGCCGCCGCCTGTCGTGACCGGGGGGACATTTGTCGTCGGCGGGTTGACTCCTCCTGCGGGCGGCCTTACAACAACCGGGGGTGGCGTTACGGTAACGGGAGGAGGAGGAGGGGTCGTCCGGTTGTTTCGGTTCTGTTGCTCCAATATCTGCGACATTCCATTCAGAAAGGTGTTGAACGCCTGTAAGTTCTGCTGGTTTTTCATGCCGTTATAAATGTCCAGTGCCTGGTTGTAGAACGGACAGTTGACGGCTTGGTTTAACAGGGCTCCGTAACCCGCAATATCTCTTCGGGACTGGGCATTGTTCAACTGGTTCAAAAGATTATTACAGTATTGATTGTTTGCGTTTTGAACCATGCTGTTGAAAATGGCCACGGCCTGATTGTAAAAATTGCAGTCCCGGTAGGAATTCAAAAGATATTCATAGGTTTGAAGATCGCCGCGCTGTTGGGCGTCATTCATTTGTTGTGTAAGCTCATTGCATCTTTGATCTGTTTGGTTTCTGTCAGGATCCTGGGGCGGCGGGGGCGTATTTTGAGCGGATTCCCCACAGATGTCTGCATCCAGAGCGGCATTTTCCAATTCATTAAGATCGTCTTCAACAGCGGTTTGACCTGCTTCAAGCGTCTTGATTCTCTGCGATAATTCCGCTATGGCAGACTCGGCTTTCCGTACCTGGTTTAATACGGAATCCATTTTGGCTTTGAGTTCCTGGATTTCTCGACCCATGGCCTCCAGGTCTTTGTTGATCTTCTCCACTTTTCCCTCTAAAGATAAAACCAGATCTCCGGCCTTTTTATCAGCCTTGTGAATGCGGTCGAAAAGTGTATCCAGCTTTTGCTGTAATTTTTGGGTTTCAGCTGTCTTTCCTTTGCCTTTAATGATAGAGGTTCCTTTTTCATATTCAATTTCGGCATCCTTGATCAAGTCTTTAATCGTGTCACTATTGTTTCGGGCGGCCTCGCCTGCGATATCCGCTTCAATCAGGTGGTCCAGGATGATACCTTCATCAAGGCGGGTTTTGGCCGGGTCCATGAGGGAGTTGACGGCAGATAGTTTTGTTTCCATCTTGCGGAGCTGATTTTTTGCAGTCTGGATGGAAGCTGCATAACCGGTTTTGGTGTTTCTTCCGGTTGAGAGGATGGATATGAGGGCCTGGCGCTTTGACCTGATATTGTTCAGGAGGTTTTCCCTTGCAGACGGATTGGATTCGATTTCCTTAAGATTCTGACAGATTTCAAAGCTTAGCGCCTGTGCAGTCGGGACGGATTGGTTCAGATGTGATGCCCCTTGCTCTGCCTGAGACAATGTGGTTTTTAGATTGCTGATCAGGCCTGAGATTTCCTGCAATATCTGTTCAGCCTCGGGCAGGCTGTTTTTTAACCTGTCCTTTGCAGTGGTTAAGGTATTGAATGCAGCAGCAGCCTGATCAAGTTCCGCTTTTTTTCTATTAGTATTTTCCACTGCCTCCTCAGCCATTTCTTCTGCTTTTTTGGCAAGGGCTTCCAGGCGCTCAAATATTTCCGCCATGCTTTCCCCGCCGTCATATTCGCTGGCGGCTGCCTTTTCAAGGATGGGGAGGGTAACATCCTGCTCCAGGAAAGGAATGTTGTTGGCATCATAGGCAATGGCGGTAACCGTGACTTTATCAGGTATTTTGTCCGGTAAAAATTTAATGGAAAAATTTTCGGTTTCCCCTAGACTTTTATCCATATCCGCAGATTTTATTTTAAAGCCGATACTGAAGGGAGCCGGGTACTCTTCAGTATCCGAGGCCTGGACCTTTGCACGGATATTTATTTTTTCGATGACAGGGGTTTGGTTTCCCTTTTCATCTTTTCCCAAAATCACCCTTGGCGAAGAATAAATTTCAATGTGGGGTTCGATCTGATCCGCCTCTTCCTGTTCAATGCCCAGAAACTGCATGGCAGCTGTGATATGCGCACCGGCAATGGCTGGATAATCTTCGGTATAGGTTTTAATATAGGATTCAAGATGCCCGGCGGCAAATGCGATGAGCCTTTTTAAAGATTCATACCATTCATTTTCGGTTTTGATCAATTCCTCTTTGCCGGCAAGATAGTCTGATATCAGGAGCTGCGTCATTTTGGATTTCATTTCTTCTTTGTAATACTCGTCCATCATCCTTTTGACGGCCAGCGAATCATAGGCGGAAAACAGGCCTGTCCCTTCCCACCATTCATGGACATGCTTGTACATGATTTTGGGCAAAAATTCATTTTCGATCTCAGAATAATGCAGGGGGTGGGTTTTGACATTGGCAGCACCCCCCCATCGCTGTTCGAAAAGGGCGGCAATTTTGGGTTGAAAATAGTTGAGGACCGCTTTTCTCCGCTCCTCTATACCGAGTTTCATGTCAGGGTCTATGGGGTGAAGAACCGATGGTCGGGGTGAATAAATGCGGTCTTTTCGTCCGGTGCTGCCCATCCACCAGGCAATGGTGTTTTGTGCCCCGCCGGTGCCGGTCTTTTCAAGTAAGAGTTTGTAGAATTCGCTTTTTGGATCGATATCCACAGGGTCAAGATAGCCCTGGTAGGCAAGCTTGATCCGCTGGTCTTTCAGGGGGGAAAAGAGGACGGTTCCTCCTAAATTGACAAGCCCTTTGGCTGTATTGACCACCAGGATGACCGGGCCGTATCCCGGGATAAACTGGGACATGACAATCTGGCCCAGGCCTGATCCGGCCGTTACCTTTACCAGACCTTTTACATCCCCGTTATAGCTCATAAGGCCTGAAACCGTTCCTCGGTATATATCAATGGGCATGCCGATCAGGGGAAAATGACTCAAGCCTTCGATGACGGCTTCCTTGATGACCGTTTCATTGAACTCGCCTGCTTCTGCGTACAGGGTCAGTACGTGGACCACGGAATTGGCCCTTGAAATGCGGGTCATCCAGACCGGGTTCATGATGTTTTTATTGGTTTCCTCAGTGGCCTGCCGCATCTGTTCAAGCACTGGTCCGTATTGTTTTCCGGAGCTGAAAATAACGGCCTGGGTGAGATTTGAATATAAAAAAGATTCAATGGCCTGGGCTGTGGCCATGGCACTCTGAGCATTTTTTATGGTTTGGGTCCACAAAGAAGAATCCGTGGATAATTTTCCCATGGCTTCCCAGCTGTCGATGACTGCCTGGGCCGCCTTCTGGCGAAAATTCATGGCTGATTCCGGTGTTTCGGTTTCAGGGGCCAGCATCATTTCCCGCTTTTTTTTGATAATGCCTTCGACGATTTCAATATCTCTTTTCAGAACCGGGTTCTGCTCTTTCAGCTGGTCGATGACATGCTGTTTTTTATCCTGCTGAAGGATCTGGATGGCATCATGGATTTCCCTGAAGGCCGCAAACTGAAGTTTTTTAAGATCAGCCGGTTTGGCAACCACCGATACCAGGTTTCCGTCTTCATCTTCATAACTGATGCGTTCTTTCAGGGTCTGGGGCCTGAGCCAGTCCCTGGCCCGGGTTTTTGCAGTCCGAAGCACATTGGCTGTCAGAATAAATTCGCTTGTACTGATATAGGTTTGTTTTGCAATTTTCAGAGCAGTTGCATCATCAATGGGTACGAGGGAGTGTTTCTTTATATGGGCTGTCAGGTCGGCGTAGAGGTCGGCATCTGTGAAAGTTTTTCCCTTGTCCTTGGCAATGCGGGCCTTGCGGCAGATTTCATAAGTCTCAAAAATTTCATCCCGCAAATCTTTGGAGTATTTCATTTGCGGCGCATCATACAGGTCTTCAATGATCTGCCGTCGCTCCTGTTTGCCTTTTGGGTCTTCCATGCCTTCTGTTACATCGGTATCCCGGCCAATATCCATATAGTCTCCGCGCTTGCCGGTCAAAAGAAGGCCTGGGCCGTTGTCCAGGCTTCTTAAAATATATTTGGTTTTGGCGGTAAAATCGTCAGCATGGGCATGGTGAAAATGGTAATTCCCCACAGCCCCGCCAAAACCAAGGGCTTTTCTTGCTTTTGGCACATAAAAAAACTGGGGCACCTGGGCGGCATTGACCTGGATGCGCCGAATGCCGTTATCGGCAGAAGGGTCCGGCATATACCAGGTAAAGGTTTTTTTGCCCGGTTTTACACTGCGGCCCATAATCTGCTGCAAATAGGCCCCTTCCAGAAAATAGGCTTCGGGGTTGGCCCTGAGAAGCGTTGTGCCGGTTCTCAGTTTTATCTCAAAATCCCCAATGTTTTCCCTGGTCCGCCAATCCGGGATGGTGGCATCATACCGGTGAGCCACAATATCCATTCGATCCGGGGTAATATCAACGCCATACCTTTTTTTGGCAAGTTCTTTGAATACTTTGTTGTACTGATCCACCAGCCATTGGGCTTCGATTCCGGTGTTTTTGGCATAGAGGGTGAAATCGATATCCCCTTTTGCATTGATTTTTGCCGGGTCTGCGCCTGATCCAAAATCATTTATGCCAAGTCCTTTTGTCTTGGGTTCAACGATTTTTGCAAGTTCTATGAGGACTTCATCATGAAATTTTTGACGTCCCAGCCCAAGTTCCCGGCTGATTGCCGGGGAGATGTCCCCATCCCCGTGACAGCCGTGTACGGCATGGAATCCGGCTTCGCCTGCCGCAGCATATACTTTAAGGGTATCCCCTGTTGAAAGGGGTTTCCCTTCCAGAGGCTTGAGGGTTTCCTTAATCCGGGTCTGGCCTGAACGAATCTGTTCCGCCGTGGGGGTGTGGGGAATTGCATGGGCAGTCTGGGTTCCGCCCTTTGTGGCTGTCCATGCGATTTCGGGGGTATAAGGAAAACGGACAAAATGCTGCTCAAGTCGCTCAGGACCTTCATCATCATCAAGGGCAAAAAGATATTCAGGAGAAAAGCAGATCACAAAAAGGGATAAAAGAAAAATCCCAAGCCGTTTTTTAAATTGGGTGAAAAACAACAATGATGCCTGATTCATCTGAAATCTCCTTATTTTTCAGTCACCGGGCCAGGCAAATCTTAACTGCTTTTTAAAAAAATTTCTATGCGTTCTTTTCCTTTGCCTGTATTTTTTCTTTTCAGCTCCAGGGAGCCCACTTCTCCGGTGCGTCTGATATGGGTTCCGCCGCAGGAGACCCGGGCAAAACCGGGGATTTCCCAATAGCGTTTTTCATTGGGCTCATCAAAAAAAGCGCTGATGACGGGAAGATCCCGGCCAATAATGTCACTGGCCTTGGACAGCAGCATGGGGAAATGGGGGGCTATGTTTTTAGGCCAGAAAAAATCGATCCTGGCCTTGTCTTCTGCAATATGGGCACCGATTTTTTCTATGCCTGTGAGATTCTGGTATGCAAGCTCAAGAATAAGTTCCGCGGCAAAATGAAGCCGCATGAGATTGTAACGGCGGTTCCAGTTAATTTGGATATGGGCCGGGTCGCCGGGGTTTAAATTATGGGTGCCTTCAAGGGCATAGGAGATTTCCAGTCCGCATTGTTTTGCTTCAAGAACAGGATAGACGCCGATAGTACCGCTGTCGCTTTCCTGCCCGCCGGAAAAGGCATAAAAAATGGTTTCCCGAAGAAAGACAAGATTACCGTCCACAGAGTCAACAACTGTATCCAAAGCGGTTCTATAGGGGTCTTCCCAGAACAGTTTTTTTGTCATAGTATTTGCCTTTTTAAGTGCCCAGCAGTTTTTTGCGGAATAAAAAAAATACAGCTCCCAGAAGACAGCATCCGGCCCAGAGATAATCCAGGGACAGCTTTTCTTTCAGGTAAAAGATGGAAAAAGGAACAAAAATCAACAAGGTGATGACTTCCTGGAGGATTTTAAGCTGACCCACGGCCATGACGGTGTGGCCCAGGCGGTTGGCCGGTACCTGGAGAAGGTATTCAAACAGGGCAATTCCCCAGCTTACAAGGGCGGCAATGATCCAGGGTTTATGGGAAAGGTTGCGCAGATGTCCGTACCAGGCAAAGGTCATGAATATATTGCTGCAACACAGCAACAGAATCGTGAGGGTGGTCTGGTTCATACTTTTATGTTAACCCCAAAAGCCTGTCCATGCCCCGGACCAGGCCTTTCATGTCACCGATTTTTCTTGCAGCCAGCAGCGTGCCTTCAACATAAGGGGCATAGCTGATGGAATCATGTCTCAGGGAGAGCCGTTCGCCGGGAAGGCCGAAGATGGCTTCGGAGGATGAATAAAATCCGGGCACGCGGATGGAATGGACCTGGGTTCCGTTCAGGACGGCACCCCTGCTTTCCGGATGCCCCTGGATATCCCGGGGCGATATATGATATTCAGGTTGCCCGATCTTCCCTAGAAGGGCTGCCAGCTCCCGGGTCGTACCGCTGGGGGCATCGGGTTTGGTGTCGGGTGCATAATCAACAAGCTCCCAGGTCGGGACAAAGCTGGCTGCGATTTGAGAAAAGTGGAGCATCAGGGCTGCGGTGACGGAAAAATTGCCTGCGGCAAAAACAGCAGTCTGGTGATCATTGGCCAGTTTTTCAAGGTCGGCATATTGTTCATCGGATAATCCTGATGTGCCGATAACACAGTTGATATGCAGCCGGATGCCTTCGACTATGGTCTTATAGACCGATGAAGGGGTCGTATAATCTATCAGAACATCAAAGGGCTGATCTTCCAGTGCTTTTTCAACACAGGGATGTATCAATAGATCCGGGCAGGAAAACGGCAGGATTTGGGGCAGGCGTTTACCGGCGGTTGAGAATCCGATGCAGGCGGCAAGCTCCAGATCCTTTGAGTTTATAATTCCTTTGATGAGTTCCCGGCCTACATGACCTGTAGCGCCGCTAAGACATATCCTTAGTTTCAAATCCTATTCTCCTTTGGTTTATCATATGCAGGGGTATTCTGCCGGGGGATCAATAACTTGATCCCGTTTTCCAGGATCATCTATATAAAGTGTGTTTAAAAAAAGCAATCCAGGGGTTAATTTTTCACCCTGTGGTAAATAATTTCAGCAGATTTTAGTATCGTAATCGGCGGGTAAAATTGGATCTTTTGTCCTACATCCATATTGATGAGAAGTGAAAACCGCTTCAGAGTTTCAATAGGGATATCCTCAGGTTTTTTCTTTTTAACCAGGATCTGTTCTGCCTTGTATCCTGCAAACCGGCCTGCATTGTAATATAGACTGACGAGTCCCATATATGCGTTGCAAAGACGGATAGGCTCTTCAGTTGCTGAAAATGTGGGGATGTTATGTTTATTGGTGATCTCGGTGATTATGGCTGCATTGGAGATGATAAAGGAATCGGAAGGCAGGTAAATAAACTCAGGACTTTTTTTGATCAGGTCAAGGACCGTGTCCGGAATGCTTTCCACAATTGGTTTTTTATCTTTTCCTGTCTGAACAGGCGCTTTTATCAACTCAAATGAATGCTGTTGAGCAAAGTTTTCAAACGCATTTACAGCAGCCACGGCATTATCCTCTTCCGGGTTAAAGACGATGCCAAGCTTTTGAAACCGGCGGACGGATTTCATGGCATTAAACTGTGCCTCCACAGGAACAAGATGCGAGACTCCCGTCAGGTTTCTTCCGGAATATCTTTCATCAGAAATAAGGCCGGCTGTCACCGGGTAGGCAACAATATTGAATACAACGGGAATATCAGAAATTGTGTCGGAATCTGCCGTGCCGTTGACAGTCCCTGCGATGTGCTGGGTTACGGTGGTTCCGAAGGTATAGACGAGATCGGGCTTAAGGGATCGGATTTCCGTTTTAATGGGGATGAGTGAGGCACTGTCCTTTCCGCAATCCCGGATGATGAAATTAACAGCTGTATTCCGGGTTGCAGGAAAATCCTTGAACCAGTCCATGAAGCCTTTTTCCGCTTCCGTGACTCCTCTCCATAAAACCATATAGATGGTGAGATTGTTCATGGGCTCCCCATTTGCTTCGCATTGAAGCACTGAATATTCAATGCACATCAAAAATAAAACAAGGGGTACGACAATTAATCTGTTTTTCATTTTTCCACCTTGATCAGTTCCGGGCTTTTATGGGCGGGAGGTAATATGAGCGAAAAAATATAAATAATGGTTGAGGACAGAGTGAGCAGACCAATACCGGCAATGGCACCCTGATATCCATATATGCCGATAAGGGTTCCGGCTATAATAGGGCCTGTGATATTTCCGATGCGTTCAACAAGGCGGAATATCCCGATAATAGTGGAAAGCCCAATTTTTTTCCCTTCTTCTTTGCATATTTCCGTCACTACCGTCAACTGGGACGATACTCCCACACCATGGGAACAGCCCAGAAGACATATGCTCAAAAGAACACCGATGGTATTGTCAAAGAACAGGATTCCCATCATGCTGAGCCCGGACATGATACCGCCCATGCATACAAAAAGTTTTCGGGTTTTGTACAGATCTGCAATCCTGCTGGCAAGAGGGGAGACAAATATCATGGCAATGCCGTACCCCATCAGTACCCTTCCAATTGAGGATTGGCTGTTGCCGAGGGATTTTAAGTAAAGCGGTCCGGAAAAGTATAAAAATCCTGTCAGGCAAATCTTTGCGGGGATTGCCGAAAACAATACCAGTGAAAGGAACCGCATATTGGAAAACACCAGCGTAAAATCACTGAGTTTTAGTTTTTGTTGTGATAATGTTCCATAGTCCCCTTTTTTGTCCTGTATGACCCGATATACCAGCAGGGCAGAAAAAATAACCAGCAGAGCAGACAGGAAAAATGTCGGACGGTATCCTACACGGTCACTGATAATTCCGCCAATGGCAGAGCCACACAAGGTGCCGGAGAAAAAACTGATTAAAAATATCCCCATCCCCCGGGTCCGGTTGTCCTGGGTGGTGTTGTCGGTGATATATCCCTGACAGGTGATATAGACGATGCCATATCCCACGGCTGTGATGGAACGGTAAATCAAAAGATCAAAAAGATTGACGGCAAGTCCTGTCAGTATAAGTCCGGCGGCCGTTATAAAAGCTCCTGTAATAAACGGTTTTCGCCTCCCCACCCTGTCGGACCATTTGCCTGCTGCCGGAAAAGATAATCCGCAGAAAAGCATAAAAATGGAAATGGGCAACCCGATGACAAGCTCTTTGGAAATCCCCGGAACAGGAGAAAACAGTTGCCTCACATAAATGGGAAAAAAGGACAGGGAAAGGGATTCTGCAAAGATGAACAGAAAAAAAGGCTGACGGATATATACCAGAAGGTTCAGAAAAAATGGATTGCCTTTTTCCTCGGGTTGGAATTGAAATTTTTTTTCCAGCTCTGAAAATGATTTTTTAACAGAGGCTTCCGTTGGGATATGGCCGGAAAGAGTTGCGCAGGCTTTTTTTAGAGCCAGAAAGGATGTGTTCAATGTATTGAGTATCCGGTTGCATGCCTGCATCAGTCGTTCAACTTCGTCTTTGGTGTGTGAACGTAAATCAATGGAGTGGTCAAACTTTCCCAAAGCCCCAGCCTTCATTATTTCTCTGGCGACCTTGATGGGTCCTGCCATGGTATACGAGATTAAAAAGAGAACCAGTTCAAAGGCCATGAGAAAGGAGACCAGGAGCACGGTGAGGATATCATACTGGATTTCTTTTGTTTTTTTTAGGATATAGGTTTTGTCTACTCCGATATTGAGGATTGCTTCCAAACCGTTTTCTGAGACAATGGGGAGTGAATTATTGTAAAATTTTCCGATATCCGTGAAATTCATATTGGTTTCCGCATCCGAACTGCTTTTGAGCGCGGGCGATGCATGCCGGAAGGATTCGGCAATCGATTCATTTTTGATGCCGCTGTGAAAAATTATTTGCCCTTTGACATCAGTGAGGGAAAGATACATGATTTCCGGGTTATCCGTGAGGATGGTGTTAAAATAGTCTTCCACGCCGGTTAGCCGGGCAACAGGGATTCCATAACCAATGGATTTTTGGATCAGTGAACCAATTGATTTTCCAAGGGTTATGGATTTTTTTTCCATGGCCGGGGTCAGGGTGGACCCGAATTCTTTAAGGACCGCAAAGGAAATGATAATGGAAGCCAGTGTGAGAAGCACAAATGTCAGTAAAAAAATTCTTTTGTTCATTGTAAAGCGGACTTTAGTTTTCATGGGTACCCCCTGGTCCTTTTCCGATGGCTTTTATTCTTTTTTCCGTTTCTCTTATTTCCCAAAGTGCCTGGCAGGTTGTATCTTTAAAACGACCGAGTTCTGTCGAAAAAATATATCCGGGCGGTGTCACCGGGTTTCCCAATGATCCAAGAGATTCGTCCCTGCAAAGTGTATCTAAAAAGCCTGTGATATCATCAAGATGCCGCGTAAAACCTCTGCTCAGGATATGGACAAAAAAGAAGGTTAACATGGAAAAACACACCAGGACGGTAACAAGAAATTTGAGAAGATACCCGAACATGTCGGAGATGGCATTATTCTGCACAGATGCTGCATATCCCAGGGCAAAGGCGCCTGCCATGGTATTGAAATTATCCTGGATGGGAATGCCGATGACTATGTTTTTCCCGGACGGATCGGAAAATGAAAGCTCGTTCTGACCGGCCGCATGCAAAGCGGCAACCCAGTCCTCAGATACCTGGGTATTGATCCCGGTCGAATCCGTATCAAACAGAATACCCCCCCTGGCATTAAAAATTTTTATAAAGGCAATATCCTTATCCAGTTTTAGAATGTCATTAATGACATCCTGAAGATTTTTCGCCTCTGACAGGGAAAGTCCGAGGTTGATATTATATTCAATGGTATTTTTCAGATCCTTTGCAATGACTTCAAACCGGGACCGGACCAGTTCCGAATAGGTGGTCTGAAAATTAAAAAAGTTCAGAAATGTATTCAAGGACAATAAAAATGAAATAAGCAGGATGATGGTGATGGTTATTTTTGGGATCAGCCCGATTTTTTTTGACATGGTTTCTCCGTAATCAAAAGACTATTCTTTTTTATCCCTGATGTTTTTTTCTTCCTGGGCCAGGAACAATTGGCGATAGGCAAGAGACAGGGGCGGGGATGTGTCCGGCAGGGCAAGCCCGAGATACCGGCCGGCTTCCTCTATGGCAAGGCCGTGTTTTACAAATTCATCCAGTATCTCTTTCAGCTTTAGATGTGATCCATTTTCCCCCATGGCGGTGGATAGGGTTTCAAGGGTAACGGGATCATCAATCGCCCTGTAGATACCTGCTTCTTCAGGGGTTAATTTCCAGGTTCCTTTTTTACCGAACCGGGTATCGAAAAGCTCAAGACCACCCATATCCAGGACATGATAGCAGAGTTCAGGAAGAACAGGTTCATTTTTCCAGGTATCTATCCATTTCAGGATGGGTGTCAGAATCACTGCATAGTCTTCCTGGTCTCTTCCAAGCACATGTTTCCATTCGGCTTCAAAATAGTAGGCAACCTCATCGATATCAATGAGGTCTTTTGGAAAAAGGCCTTCATACCAAGCCCGTGGCCGTATTTTGGCAGTAAAGATTTCCTTTTCATTAAAATAGGGGCTGAACCTGTGAAGCTGCATCAGCCGTATCCCTGAATAGGGCGGATAATAATGCACGATCTTCGGGATGAGTTCTGCCTGCGCTTCATAATCTTGTTTTTTTTCCCCTGGGATGCCGACAAGAAAATTCCACATGGGGAAAATAAAATAGGTCCGGCACAATTTCAGATAATATACGTTTTGTAGAGCTGTACAACCTTTTCGCATGTGTGTGAGCAGAGGTGTGGACAAAGATTCAATCCCGGGCTGGGTATACCGGACTCCGGCACCGGCCATGGTTTTTGCTTCATTCCGGGTGATATTGGGCTTGACTTCGTAAAAGATGACGGGGCTGCCCTTTAATGGGGAAGCCCCCAGGTCCGGCAGAAGATCCTTGTAGAATTGCCTCGGCATATTGTTGTCCGTGGCAAAGAATCTGCGGAAAGGGTAACGCTGGATAAAGCTTTCAAACAGACGCCGGGTGCGGGCGGCACTTTTTTGGCGGTATGACATGCTGTCCGCGTTAAGGCCGCAGAAAGTGCAGTGTTTTTTTTCTCCCCACCAGCATCCCCTGGAACTTTCAAAGGGAAGAAATATCCTGTCCCTGGCATTGGCATCTTTTAAAAGACCGCTGGTTTTCAAATTTGTCGTATAGTCATCAAAATCAGGGTCCGGAACCGATTCCAGAATTTTTTCAGATACAGGCTGGTGCGGCGGCCCTTCTTGGACAGCACCATCCGCTCCGCGATAGAAGATGCCTTGAAGACCGGAGGGCGTCTGTCCTTTGGTAAGCTTTTGAAAAAGCTCAACTACCACATCATCGGCCTCGCCAAGGGAGACGGCATCTATCCAGGGCGCTTTTTGAAATAGTTCCCGGCCCATGCCGGCATGGAAACAAGCTCCGCCGAAAATGATCCGGACAGTCGGGTTCCGTTGTTTGATCGCCCTGGCCAGGGCAAGGGAGGAAATGGTCTGATAAAACAGACAACTGAAAGCCACCACTTCGGGGACCCCGTTCTGAAATATTTTTTTAAGGCTGTTATCCATAAACCTTGGAACTATGTCGTCTCTGACCTGCCTAAGCCAGTCCAGAGGTTTTTCTTTTCCGGCAAGATAGGCCGGATTCACGCCGCAGAGACTGATGAAATCTTCTGCCGGCATATCTACAGCTCCTTGCCAGGCATGTTTGGCAAAAAACCATTCCCCCACCTGGGTATCCACTCCCCTTCTCCGGGCAAAGGCTTCATAGGTTTTAAGACCGATAAGGGCTGAAAAATCAAAGTTCAGGTTCAGGAGCCGGCACGGCATTCCAGCACTGGTCAGCTGGGCCTTGAATTGGCTGAAGGCCAGGTTCGGGTTGAACAGGGAGGCAAAAGGCATGTTGACAAGAACGATCATTGGCATTGTCCATATCGCCGGAACATTTGCCGGCGGTGTTTGAGTGAAATTGAAGAAACAATATCCGGAAGGGCCAGCCCAAGATAAATCCCGGACTCTTCCAGGGCCAGACCATGGTCTGTAAGATTTTTTAAAATGAGCTGAATTTCTTTTTTCTCATATCCTCTATCAGCAGCTTTCCGGATGATTTTCCCGGTGGAGGCAGGATCGTCAATGAGCTTTAAAACCCATGATTCTTTTTCATCCAGCCGCCAATGTCCTGTTTTTCCGAAACGGGTGTCCGTAAGATCAAGCGGGCCGGTCTGCATGATATCATAGGAAAGGGACGGCAGATGAAGAAAATTGCACCAGGTCTGAACCCAGTCGGAAATCCGGGAAACAAATCCGGTATAGTCCTCAAGGGTTGATCCCATGGTATTTTTCCATTCAGCGTCAAAATAATAGGCCACACGCATGAGATCCACCTGGGTCTCAGGGAAAAGCCCGGCATACCAGGGCTGGGCCGTCACATGGGTAACGGATTGATCTTTGCCGCTGAAATAGGGGCTGAACCGGTGGAGCTGAACCAATCGAACATGCCCTGTCGGGGGATAAAAATGGATGATTTTCGGGATGAGGGCCGTCATGGCCTCATAATTTTCCGGGAGTTCGCCCGGAATCCGGATCAGAAAATTCCAGGCCGGGGTGATACCGAAAATTCTGCACAGCTTTAAAAGATAAACATTCTGAAGCGCGGTCACACCTTTTTGCATGCAGTTCAGAATATGGGTGGACAGAGTCTCGATGCCGGGCTGGATATATCTGACGCCTGCATCACACAGGGCTTTTACCCATTTGCGGCAGACATTGGGTTTGATCTCATAGAACAGGACCGCCTTTTTCAGTGACGGGTTCTGGGCTACGCTGGGTAGGAAATCCCGGTAATACCGGAGAGGCATATTATTGTCCGTGGCAAAAAAACGTTGGACCGGATATCGGCTGGCAAGGGTTTCAATAAGTTCCATGGTTTTTTCCGGAGTTTTCCACCGATAGGTCATATTGCATGAATTCAGGCCGCAAAAGGCGCACTGGCTTTTTTCTCCCCACCAGCAGCCCCTGGAGCTTTCAAAGGGCAAAAATACCGGGGCGTTGCTGAACCCGGGCTCGGATTTTGAAAAAGCATTGATATCGGTCATGAATTCGGTAAAATCCGGGACCGGAAGATTTTCAAAGGTTTCTGAATCTGTGACCATGGCCGGGATATTCCCTTTTACACATCCTGTCTCATCCCGGAAAAGGATGCCGGCCAGCCCTTCAGGTTTTTTCTGGTTTTGAATGGCCTGGACTGTCGGGATGATTACCGTGTCGGCCTCACCCACAGAAACAACGTCCACCCAGGGTGCTTTGGCAATGATTTCGGCTCCCATTTCATCATGAAAACAAGCCCCTCCAAAAAGAGTGGTGACGGACGGGTTCTTTTTTTTTATCCGGCGGGCCAGAGCCAGGGCCGGAATGGTCTGGAAAAAAGTGCAGGAAAAGGCAGCAACTTCCGGTTTCAGGGCATTGATGATCCGCTCGGCCATATCATTTAAGAATTCAGGAACAATATGGTTTCTGATCTCATCCATCCATTCAGGGGAAGGCCCGGAATCACCCAATACACCCATCCCGTTCCGGCAGAGGTCTGAAAAGCCCTGGCTGTCCGGCCCAAAGTCTATTCCCCAGGCATCCTTGGCAAAAAACCATTCCCCGATTCTCATGTCAATGGCATGGAGTTTTTCAAGGGGTTCATAGGCCTTGAAACCAATTCTGCGGGCAAACTCAAAATTCAGGTTCAAAAGAGCGGATGAAATGCCTGCCTCGGTCAGTTGGCTTTTAAACTGGCTCAGGGCCAGGGCAGGCTGGAAAAGAGAAGAAAAAGGCATATTTATCAATATTATCACGAGTCAGTTCATCCGTTTTGAAAAATTAGATCCCCGGAATGATGGGGATGACATTGATGGCACAGAAATCTGCCGCACAGGCATCGGCCGGGCATACATCTACGGCACAGGCGTCCGCCCCACAGGCATCGGCCGGGCAGGCAGCAGCAGCACAACCCACTGCCCCACATGCCTCAGCTGCACAGGCTTCCGCCCCGCAGGTCTCAGCCCCGCAGGCGTCTACGCCACAGGCCTCTCCGCCACAGACATCACCGCCACAGGTTTCGGTACCGCAGGCATCCCCGCCGCAGGCTTCTCCCGCGCAGACATCGCCGCCACAGATTTCAGCCGCACAGGCGTCTTTTCCACTGGCTTCCCCTGCACAGGTATCCAGCCCGCAGGCATCCAGTCCGCAGGCATCCCCGCCGCAAAGGGCCCCTGCGCAGGCAGCCCCAGCGCAGATCGCACCGCCGCACCCTGCAGCACCGCAGACATCTGCCAGGCAGACATCGGCCCCGCAAAGCGCATCCGCACAAACCTCAGCATCACAGATATCTATGATGCCGGCATCTGCAACACAGGCGGCGGCAAAACAGGCATCTGCCACGCAGGCTGCGCCGCCGCAGGCTGCATTTTCACAGGCTGCGGCAGCGCAGGCATCCATCTCGCATAAATCCGTACTGCAACCGTCGGCCGGGCAGGCTTCACCAGAGCAGGTCGGAACACTGTATTCCGCGCTGCACTGCCGTTGAGCGCCGCCCCGTCCGCCCACGACCATGTCCAGCATGTCGTCGGAAAGTTCCACATCCTCTTCCGGAGTTTCCTTGAACCCGGCCTGTTCCAGTTGGTTGGCTTCTTTTAAAATGTTGTATTTCAGGATGCCGGAAAAGGTGTCGAAATCAGTGGAGATCTCACATGAAGGCGACCCGGAGGCTCTTGGCGCGGCTTTGCATCCTGACCCGTCTATGGTCAGCGTATAATCGCCCGCATTGTCTATCTTGAAGACAAGAACGGCGGTCCATCCCGGTACCCGGGAAGGGGTGTACAATTGAGGGAGAAATTTCGTGAAAATGAGATCTGCTTTCTCTTTTTGAGAAAGTTTTCCTCTTTCAGCCCCCTTTGTTTTTCGAGCATATTCCACAACATTTCTGGGTTTAAAGGGAAAAGCGTGCTGGAACCGGGTCAATTCCCGGATATCCGTGGTCTTCAGTTTTCCTTTTACCAGGGCGGTCTCGGGATTGATAATACCGCTGACCGTTTCCCTGGGGGTATCTATAAATTCCATTTGAGCCTCCTTTCGGTTATGGTGAAAATCTTTCTATTAATACTCTATTCTGTTCGTTAAATCCCCGGAATGATGGGGATAAGATCGATTCCGCAGGCATCGGCAGCACAGGCGTCGGCCGGGCAGACATCTATGCCGCAGACATCTCCTCCGCAGGCTTTAATCCCTCTATTTTCTGCAACCCCACAGGCCTCTCCGCCGCAAGCGCCTGCGAGGCCGTCTGACCCTGCAACGCCGCAGACAGCACCACCACAGGCTGCGCCGCCTGAGACATCTCCGGCGCACACGGCAATTCCACAGGCATCTCCGCCACAGACAGCCCCGCCGCAGGCCGCTCCACCACAGGCATCTCCGCCGCAGGCCGCTCCACCACAGGCTGCACCCCCACAGGCATCTCCGCCGCAAGCCGCAGCAACACAGATTCCCGCCCCTCCGACATCCGCGCCACAGGCTGCGCCGCCACAGGCTGCACCGCCGCACAAATCAATTCCACCGCCGGCCACACCGCAGACATCTCCGCCGCAGGCCGCTCCACCGCAGGCAGCCCCTCCGCAGACATCGCCGCCACATCCGGCACCGCCGCAGAAATCCCCGCCACAGGTATCCCCGCCACAGGAAGCACCGGCGCAGACGGCACCGGCGCAACCGGCACCCCCGCAGGCAGCTCCGCCGCAGGCTGCGCCACCACAGACATCGGCGCCACACCCCCCTCCGCCACCGGCATCACCGCCACAGACAGCCCCGCCACAGGTCGCGCCCACACAGGCATCTGCCCCGCAGGCAGCCCCGCCGCAGGCTGCACCACCACAGGCATCCGCACCGCAGGCCGCTGCCCCGCACCCGGAGCCGCCAGCGGCATCACCCCCGCAGGCAGCTGCAGCACAGGCATCGGCAGCACAGGCATCACTGCCGCAATCTCCCATGCTGTATTCTGCTGCGCAGGCGCTTTTAGATTCACCCCTTCCGCCTACGACCATGTCCAGCATGTCATCGCTGAGTTCCACATCTTCTTCCGGCGCTTCTTTAAACCCGGCTTTTTCAAGCTGGTTTGCCTCTTTGAGGATGCTGTATTTCAGGATGCTTGAAAAGGTGTCAAAATCGGTGGAAATCTCACAGGAGGGAGAAGCATCTGTACCTTCCGTGACAATGCATTTGCTGCCGTCGATGTTCAAGGTGTAGGCTCCGACACCTGTCAGTTTAAAGACGAGTTTGGCAGTCCAGCCCGGAACCCGGGACGGTGTATACAAAAGGGGCAGGAACTGGTTGAAAATCAAATCTGCTTTTTCTTTCTGAGAGAGTTTTCCAGCAGCTTCTGTCTTCATTTTCCGGGCATATTCCACCACATTCCGCGGCCGGAAAGGAAAGGCATGCTGGAACCGGGTCAGTTCCTTTACATCGGTGGCTTTTATTTTTCCATTGATGAGGGCGGTTTCCGGATTGATAATATTGCCGATGGTCTGTCTGGGGGTATCGATGAATTCCACGTTGCTCTCCTTTTATTGTTGTTTTTTATTTGATTGTCTAATTTTTTTCATAAATTTTTGCTTTTACTGTTGGGGAAAGTGTTTCATCCCAGAGGTCCTGGTTAACCACCCCTTTTTTTTGCGCCCTGAGAAACAGGCGTTCGTTTATATTGAATTTCCAGCTCGGGCAGGGCACAGTGGCTGCCTCGCCCCGGGTGAGGTCGCTGAAAAGATGCTTGTAGGCGCAGAACCCCACACAGGAAGGCAGAATATTGCAGTCCTTGCAGGTGTCATCTTTGAAAGGAGTCCACTGCATCCATTTTTGATGGGAGTCGCCTTTATAAAATGCATCCAAGCCAAAAATGGTACCGGTCCTTAAGGCCCGGCTTCCTACCGTATCCCAGCATTTATGCAGATCGCCGTTGGGAAGCACGATCATACCCCTGGGCCGGACCGCCTGGCAGTTGCCCAGGAGGAGGGGGGGCTGGGGGAGGCTGGAGAGGCCTTTTTCTATGGTATATCTGTAAAGTTCTGCTTCGAGTCTGCCGTATGCAGCATTGAGCATGGTGATTTCGCTGCAGCTGTGACAGCCTTCTGTGGAGGCCCGGACCGGTGCAAAATAGAGCCGGAATTTTGATTTTCTACCAAGGCCTCTGGCAGCCAGGTCATCTGCCAGGGCGCGGATATAATCCTTGTTCCGTTCATCGATATTGACCCGGATCATGATGGTCACGGGCAGGGTGTTGACGATTTCAATGAGGTTTGCCACAATCTTTTCATAGGTGGGGCCCCCGGCCAAAAGGCATCTTCGGCTGTCATGGTATTCCGGCGGTCCGTCCAGGGTGACCTGGACGGTATTCACCCGTTTTTTCAGGAGTCGGGCCGCCATATCTTTTGTATAGAGAAATCCATTGGTGACCATAAAAGCATTATAGGCAATTTTTTTGTCTTTGCAGAGCTCCATGAGCCTGTCGGACAAGGGTTCAATCATGCTGCCCGCTGCCAGGGTGGGCTCGCCACCGTACCAGCAGACCTGGAGCCGTTTCAATGCCGGGGCGCTCTCTTCCAGATGCCGGATGACGGCCTCCACCACTTCAGGCTCGATCATGCCTTTGGGTTTTCCCTGGCCCTGGAAGCAGTAATCGCATGCAAAATTACAATTCAGGGTCGGTACCAGGGTAAGGTTCATGACCCCGGGGTTGAACCTGACGGACCGGTAGTATTTTTCAAGGTGCCGAATCTCATCATCCCCGGAAGACACGGCAAAACCGCCCGTAAGAAATTCCAGGGCAGCAGGGTCATCCAGAGGAATGGTGTCTTTTGACAGCCGGTTGTAAAAGTCCAGATCATCAGTATTCCATTTGGCAAATGATCCGTAAAAGGTGTTGCAGGCCAGGACTTGACCGGTTTTTAAGGGTACCATGCAGTTAAACCGTGAGGGTACTGCATGAAATCTGGCCCGCTGTTCCCGCGGCAGGTTTCGATACCCGGGCGGGACCGGTCCTGATCGGCTGCCGAGAATGGCTGATCTTACGAACTGGACGGCATCTTCGGGTTGTACATCGTATTCCTGAGCGTCTTCATTTTTTTTCATTTTGATTCCTTAAGAAAAAACCCGGCAGGTCCTTGAGTCGGGTTCTGGTTTTACATAAATGGATTTAAAAAGTGAATCCCCGTTTATGATACGAAGCCGGCCATAAACAGACTCAAGTATGGAGATCAGTTTTTTTTCCAGGGATTTCCAAAGCCCTTCCGGGGCAAATCCGCTGATCCGGCTCCGGCAGATGGAGACGAGGTCCGGGTTGATTCGGTTCCGGGCCAGCCATGCACCGAAAGCCTCAATGGTTCCGAAGGCTTTTTCATTTTCAATATCTCTGATCCCGGCCCGGTGTACGGAATCGTCCGGGGTCAGGAGGAGCGTATAACGCCCTTTCAATGCTTTGACCTCAGCCCGGCTCCCGAAGTGAAGCCTGAGATAGTGGCGGGGATCATGGCAATACCGTTCATATTCCCCTTTTGTAATTTCAATGGAGCCGGAAACCGGCCCGGCGCTGCTCGCAAAAAAATCAAGGTCAATGTCCAGGACTGTGGGGCCGGTTCCTGACGGACACTTATGACCGAGTCCAGTCCACTGGTATTGGAATTTTTTCCCCATGCCGGATTCCGGCATGTTTTTCCCCATAAAGAGCCGATCGTCCCGACCCTTTGTTTTCCAGATCCAGGTATCGCTTCCGACAGGTTTTTGCAAATCCGGTCTCACCCAGATGACCCGGTCAAACCAGCCTTTGAAAACCGCCGGTGTGATAAAGGTCTGGAGGTCCAGGGCAGTTTGGACAAAATCGGCAACAACCTCGGGAGAAGCATCCGTATCCGGAATGATTCCTCTTGGAAGCAGACTCATGTCCGGGTGAGAGTCCACATGAATCAGTTCTGCGGGCGGGTTTTCTCCGACCCGTGCGTGGTGCCAGACCCGGAAGGCCTCATGATGTTCTTCAATGATATAGATGGTTTTTTCCATATCTCCTTATGCCATCTGGCGTTTGGCCAGCTCGCTGAAAAGTCCTCCGGCAGCCATCAGCTCTTCAAAATTTCCGGTTTCGGCAATGATTCCGTTGTCCATGACGATGATCCTGTCTGCATTTCGGATGGTGCTGAGCCGGTGGGCAATGATGATCCGAGTTACGGCCAGATTGTCCAGGCTTTTTTGAACCTTGAGCTGGGTAATGTTGTCCAGGGCCGATGTGGCTTCGTCAAAGATCAGGATGCGAGGGTTGTTGACCAGGGCTCTGGCAATCTGGAGGCGCTGGCTCTGGCCGCCGGACAGAGTGCTGCCGCCCTGGGAAATGACGGTCTGCATCTGCATGGGCATTTCCCGTATATCCTGGTCCATACCGGCCATGGTTGCGGCAATCCATGCATCGTCCACGGTTTTCCGGGATGCACCGGTGATATTGGCAAAGATGGTTCCCTGAAGAACCCCTCCGTTTTGTAAGACCACACCGAGCTGACGCCGCACACTGCCCAGGTTCAGCATGGAGAGGGCTTTACCGTCATAGAGAATGGCACCTGAGTCGGGTTGTTCAAACCCCAGGAGGAGTTTGAGCAGGGTTGATTTCCCAGACCCTGAGGGGCCGACCATGGCCACAAATTCACCGGGTTTGATGGAAAAGGATACATCTTTTAACACCGGCGGGCTGCTTTTATTATATCGGAAAGAGACCCGGCTGATATCAATGCCGCCGGCCAGAACTCCCGCCTCTTTTTTATTCCCGTCATGTTCAGGCAGAGCTCTTAAAATCGTGTTGGCCTGTTCATAAACCGGGACGATCATGAACAGGGGGGCCAGAGACGCGCTGAGGCTGATGCCCACGGCTACAAACTGGCCGAATGCCGTTTGGAAGGCAATGAATTCGCCCAGAGGCAGATCTTCCTGAATCCCCGGAAAGGCCATGGCAATGAAGATCATGATAGTGGCTGCCGTGGGAATGGCGCCGGTAAGACCGGTCAGGTGGTTTCTCAGCATGCGGGCGGTCAGGCGGCTCTGCCTGAGTCTCAGGAAATATCCGGTCCAGACATTGAAGGCTCTTTTTTCAGCACCCGCAATACGGAGCTTGGTGATGGCCGTCATCATCTGGAGTACCACGCCGGAAAGTTTGAACCGGGCCGCAATGGCCCCTTTCTGGATGTTCATTTCAGTAATACTGAAATAAAAGGAAATCCCTGCCACCAGAACCACCAGAACAAGTGCAAAAAAGGCAAGGGTCATGCTGTAGTAAAAGAGAAGGAAAAGGTTCATGGCGGAGAACAAAACCCGCATCACAATGTGGATCAGCTGGCCAGACAGAAGTTGCTGTATGCTTTCTATTGACATGCCCCGTTCCACGATTTCACCTGTGCTTTTGCCTCGGAAAAAGCTCATGGGAAGTGAAATGAGCCGCTCCCACAGGGCGGATTGCAGGGCATGGGTGCTTTTCCCCTGGATTCTCAGGGTGGCGAATCCCTGCAATAATTCAAACACTGCGGCCCCCACAGCCGCAGCAACAAGCCCGATACAGATCTGGAAAAGCTGATCCAGGACAGCGCCCGGAATGATGGTGCTGATGAGAAATCCGATCATGATGGGTACGGCAAGACCCAGGGTGCCGCTCATGAGCCCCATGAGACCCAGCCTGAGGATATCCGGCCCGGACTGGTGCATTCCGAACCGGAAGACTTCAGAAGCCTTCATGGGCCGGGTTGGAAATGGCCGATAGAAAAAGGCGGCTTCCTCACTGATCCGGTCTGAATTTTCCAGGGTGATAAGGTCTTCTTCTTGATTCACCGGGTCAGTATATTTGTACTGATGGGCTGAAACAGGAATCAGGGCCACAGGGCTCATCCCGTCTTTCAGAAATCCCAGCATGGGGCCGCTGTCTTTTTTCCACCAGTCTGCTCCCAGGCGGATTTCCCTGTACCGGATGCCTCCAGAAAAGGCAATGGCATCCACTATTTCCTGCCAGATAAAGCTTTCGGGAATACTGGCCGGTATGCCAAGTGGAATACCTGAAAAACCGGCTGCCACTCGGCAGGCGGCAAAAACAGGACCAAAAGAGGTCAGGGGAAGACCGTCAAACATGGAATACACTTTTATGGTGTTGAAATGGCATCATTTTTATCCACAGGTTTTTCCCCGGAAATATAATAGGGAACAAAGCGTCTGTCTTTTATGGTTTTAAACTGAAGCGGTTTTACAATATCCCCTTCCGGTGTAAATTTGTGGGGGCCGGTCACGCCCTGCCATTCCCTCATCTCCCGGAAGGTCTGAGCAATGTCGTCCGGAACAATGGATTTACCGGTTTCCATGGCATGGGCCAGGATCATGACCGTATCATAGGCCTGGGCTGCCAGCCCGTTGGGAATCCGGCCGAATTGCTTTTCATACCGATAGGCAAAGGAAGAGGCTTTTGCAAATGGGAAATCCGGATGGTAAACGGAAGCGATATAGATTTCTCCGCAATTTTCTTCACCGAGCTGTTCTATAAGGTTTTCAGAATCCAGTGCCTCATGAAGGATCAAAGGCTTCCGGATTCCTGCCTCTCTTGCAATTTTGATGAATCGAGACCCGTATTTCATGACTGTGACCATCATCAGAGCATCAAAATCAATATTTTGGTTCAGAGATTCCATTTTTCTGATCATCTCAGTATCGGTGACCGAGTGATTATGGGGAATCCGTTCTGCAATGGCCAGGCTCAGATCGTCAGCCCGGGCTTCAAAGGCATTGGCCGTCCCTTTTCCAAAAGCATCGTCGGTATAGAGCACGGCCAGGCGTTTATAGCCCATTTTCTTCGCAAAATCAGCCATCTGGACCCCATATGCAATACCGCTCAGATTGGTCCGGAACACCCGTTTGTATCCCTGGCTGGTCAGAAGGGGGGAAGTGGTTCTCGGACAGATGAGAAGCAGACCGTAATACTCGTAGATCATTGCTGTAGAAAGAGAGAGATCGGAGAACCGGTGGCCGATGACGGCGCTGATGGTCATGTCGTCGGCAAATTCCTGGGCAATTTTTCGGGCCTTGTCGGCCTGACCCTTGTCATTGGCTTCCTTTAGCTCAATTTTCCGGTTCAGTATTCCGCCCTTTTCATTGATCTCATCTACGGCAAAATGAATTCCATTCCAAAAGGTTTCATCATGGTCTGTCTCCCTGATGGCGGCCACCCCGATACGGATAGGACCCTGGTATTCTCTCAATATTTCGGCACGATACACTGCTGCCTGACGTCTGAGTTTCCAGTTTCTGACCGTGAGATGAATGAGTTCACCGAACCAGGTCAGGCAGAAGATTACCAGAAAAGTCAGGACCCCCCAGAACAAGTATTCCTTTTTCACTGCCGGCCTCCGTCCCGATGACGAAACCGTTTGTCTTGGCGGCTCCATAATGCCTGATAAAGCCTCAAGGGAAGCATTGAATTTTTGATCGTCATCTTTTTTTCTCCCGTCCTGTTTTTCTGTCTGCATGGGTCTACTCGCTTGCAATCAGCCGGGCATAGGGCCCGTTTTCATGTTTCATGGTCTCATGGGTGCCGCGCTGGATGATCCGTCCCCTCTCCATAACAATGATTTCATCCGCATCCCGGATGGTGCTCAGGCGCTGGGCAATGACCACACAGGTACATCCCCTTTTTTTCAAGTTTTCATCCACCTTTTTTTCCGTGATGGGGTCCAGGGCGCTGAAGGCCTCATCCAGGATCAGGACGGCGGGTTTCAGGGCTAGGGCCCGGGCGATCTCAAGCCGTTGCCGTTGTCCGCCGCTCAGGTTTTTCCCGCCTTCATGAAGCCTGCTCTCAAGTCCGCCTGGCAGTGTGGTGATGAAGGAATAGATATCTGCATCCCGGCAGGCCTGAAATATGTCTTCATCCGGCACCGTAGGGTCCCAGAGCGTGAGATTGTCCCGGATGCTGCCTTCAAAAAGAAATATGTCTTGGTCAACCACAGCCACGGACCGGGTGATGACGGATCTTGGCCACTGTGTCCGGCTGATGCCGTTAAAGAGGATTTCTCCGGACCAGGGTTTATGGATACCGGAGATGATCCTTCCAACAGTTGATTTCCCGCTGCCGGAAGTACCGATCAGTGCAATTTTTCGGCCCGGCGCCAGGGACAGGGAAAAATTTGTGATCAGGGGCGGGTCCAGGGGGTTGTAGCCAAAGGCAATGTCCTTTAATTCCAGACTGCCGTCCAACTCTGCCAAGGGAATATCCTTTTCTTCAAGCCTGGTTTCATGGAAGACCTCATCCAGTGGATATTGCAGCACATCGTCCATCCGGCCCAGCATGCCCCTCATGTCCTGAAGGCTGCCGCCGAGATTCACCAGCTGGTTCACCGGCGAGAGAAAAAAAACCATGAGGGTGCTGAAAGCCACCAGTTCTCCGATGGTAAGGCTCCCGCTCATGACCCTGAGACCTCCCATGCCGTAAATCAGGGCTGTGTTCAGGCTCATGAAGAACTGGGGGATTACGTTCATGAACTGGACCGAAACCCCGAGGTTCTGCTCTTCATTCAACCGCAGGGCCTGATGTCCGGCCCATTTGGAAAAGAAATCATTTTCCGCTCCAGAGGCTTTCAGTGTCTCTATCATCTGGATACCGGCCATGGCAACACCCTGGACTTTTCCGGATTCCTGCATGAGCCGCTGGTTGGCGTCGGTCCGCCGCCGGGTCATGATTTTTAGAAAGGCCAGGTTGAATCCGGCCGTGGTAACACCGATGAGGGTCAGGAAAGGGTCATACTGGACCATGACCATGGCATAAAACACAATCATGATGAGGTTGATCATGGCCAGGGCGAGCTGGTCTGACAAAAGCTGGGCAATGGTCTCGACGTACTGGACCCTTCCACCTATTTCTCCTGCATAGCGCTGGGAAAAGAAATGGACCGGCAGGCGCAGGATATGCCAGAAGAACTGGGATGATCCGGCAATTGAAATTTTGGTTTCCAGGCGGGTCAGGTATTTTTGTTGGAGCCAGGTCAGAAACCACTGGAATGACATGGTCAGAACCATACCCACAATAAGGGGCCGAAACCAGGAAGTGGACCGGCCGATCAAGACTTCATCCAGAAAAACCCGGATAAAGGAGGGGATTACCAAACCGGGAATAACCAGAAGAAGGCTTACCATGGCGATAAAGGCCACGGCTGAATAGGAGCCTTGCAACCGTTTGAAAAGAGAGGAGAAAAGGGTATTCTTCCGGCCCTGTTTTACAAAGGAGGGCCCGGGAGAAAGGCTGATAACCACACCGGTATATCCCCGGTCAAATTCATCCCAGCTAAGGACCCTGGGGCCGCAGGCCGGGTCATTGATATAGACCTTGCCGTTTTGGACGCCTTCCACCACGAGAAAATGATTGAAATTCCAGAACACGATGAGGGGCAGTTCCAGATCAAACAGCGTAGCCAGGCTTTTTTTATAGCCTGATGCCGTCATACCGAAATTTCTGGCAGCCTTGGTGATATTCCCGGCCTTACTGCCGTCCCGGGTGACCCCACAGGCGATACGCAGCTCTTCCAGCGGTACCCATTTTCCGTAATAGGCCAGGACAATGGCCAGTGCGGCAGCCCCGCATTCCACAGATTCCATCTGTAGAATGGTCGGGGTTTGTTTTCTCTTTTTCCGTATGGGTTTACCGACGGTTTCCATTTTGGCTATTGAATCCCCAGGAATTTTTTAAGATACGGCAGGACCAGTGTGATGGGCTTTCTGTCCTGGATGCGCACGCTGCCTTCCAGCATGGTGCCGCTTTGAATTTCAATCTTGGGGCCGCTGGAAGAGGTCCATTTGTACCCGCTGGGGGTGTTGTGATCGGGAATCAGATCGGCATGAACCTCCAGGGGCACGCCGGCAGATAAAAGTTCCTCCACCAGGGCCTTGTTGGGAATCACCTGATGTATGAGTTCCGGAGAAGCCGGATATTTCGATACATAGGTCACCAGGCCCAGGATGGAACCGAATTCCTCGGTACGGACTGTGGATGGCGCAATATCAATCTCCATTCCGGTTTTGATTTTTTTCCCGTCCTCGGGTCTGACGTACAGCAGGGCCTCCATTTTCTGTTCCGGGGTTTCCAGGGTCAAAAGAGGTGTCCCCTCTCCGATGACATCCCCTGCCCGGACCCGGATCTCCACCACCCGGCCGGAGTGGGGGGAGTAAATGATGGATTGCAGGCTGAGAACCGACTCCATTCGTCTCAGTTCACGGTTAAGTTCATCCAGGCGGTTGCTGCTGTCCAGGATTTCCCGTTCAGCCTTGCTTTCCATCCCGAGAAGCGAAGTGTCGATTTCACTCAGGGAAAGCCGGATATTGTTTATTTCATCTACAATGGCATTGAGCTGGGAGTGTGTATTTTCAAGATCTGTGGGTGTAATGAGGCCCCGGTCCAGGATTTTTTTTTCTTTTTCCAGACGGCTCTCAAAAAACAGTTTTCTTTTTTCCAGGTTTTCAAGTTGCAGGTTCAGGTTTTTACGTCTCGAATCATAGTTCTGTCTGGAGGCAGCAATATTTTTTTTATGGTATCCCATGAGTTTCTGATGAGTGATTTCCGTATCATCAATATCCGCTTTAAGATTATGGATTTGATTCAGCAGATCGGGTTTATGGACTCTGGCGATGACCTGCCCCTGCTTGATCCGGGTCTCCACTTCAGCAACAATTTCCTGGATTTGCCCCGAGGTCATGGCCGATACTTGAAGCATTCCGCCGCTCCGGATCAGAATTCCCCTGGCATTCACCCGGGTGTAGATTGAACCTGTAAAACTCCAGACCAGGATTAAGAGGAAGATCAGGACAATGAGAAGAACCGCCAGCCATCCCTGGGGCTGGGTGACGGCAATGGCTGTATTCAGGTTTTCCGGTGAATTCAGCCGTTCCAGCGCTTCCTTTCGGTAAATGTTTGAAGACATGTCTTAACTTAGACCTCCGGATGGTTTTATTTGCATGTTTAATCCCCAAGCATGCTAAGGGATTGATAAGTGACCGTCAGATCATTCCCTTTCGGAACAAAGAGGGTGCCCTGGGAAAATTTCAAGTTGGCCACGGCCTGGGATAGTTGGGCCATGGCCGATACCATTCTTTCGTTGGCCTGGCTGAGGCGATCTTCGGTATCCATGACATCCAGAAGTGTGGCATATCCCAGGCTGAGCTTGGCATATTCATCTTCCCGGGCTTTTTCATAAAGCCGGACAGCTTCCCGGCTGGCTGCCAGTTCAGCCTCATAGCTCATTAGAGATTCAAGGGACAGAAGGACTTCCGACCGGATCCGGTTAGCCAGGGTCTCTTCCTTGAGGGTTTCAATCTTAAAAATCCCGAGGGTCCTTCTGACTCTCCCTTTGGCTTTGTCATTACCGATATCCATGGTAAAGGCCAGGCGTGTTTCCCATTCCAGGTCTGTGGAGTTTTCATAGACACCCCGCAGGATTTCTTTTTCTTCATCCTGATCATTCAAGGCTCTGTATCCCACTGTAAAGCCAAGATTCAGCCGGGGCATAAGGTCCTGGCGAGCCGCTTCCAGCTGGACGAGGGAGGCTTGCGTTCTTTTTTTCTGGGCCAGGTAGTCCCAGCGTGACTCCAGTGCTTTGCCGGCTGCGCTGCCGATGTTCGAAACCAGCTCCCTGATCCGGCTGAGACTGATATCCGGAAACGGGGTAGCAGGGGCTGACAAGGAGGGAAACATAGATACTTCCATGCCCATGGCCAGAGCCAGAGAATTTTTAATGTTTTGAACGGCATATTTTTTTTGGATGGCCCTTGCCTTTTTATCTTCGAGGTTGGCCTCCAGTTTGTTGAGAACTGATTTGGGGCGGTACTCGGCTTCAACTGTGAGCCGGGTATCTTCAAGCAGTTTATTTGCTCTTTTTTCCGATTCCAAGGCCAGTTCATACTGTTTGAAGGAGGAAAGATAGGACCAGTAAAGACTGGTCACCTCTTTGACTGACTGGGCCGATTGAAAGACCACCTCCAGGGTGGCTGCGTCTACAAGAACGCCGGCGGAAGTCTCCCCTGCTGCTGCTGAAACCGCGCCCCGGCCTTTTAAAAGTGGAATATCGACCTTGAAGGCCACTTGTCCCCGGCTGGCTCGTTCCGGGTCTGTATAAGCGTTTTCCGTTCTTTGAATCGTTGCCGTCTGACTGATGATGGGACCGGTTCTCAATTTTTTGTTGAGTCCAACGGAAACGGAAGTCTTATCATAGTCATAGAAATCATCCCCATGATATCCCCGGGCTGTATAATATTTTTTTTCGGCATCTGTCATGGGTATGTATTCATTCCATTTTCGGGTATTGCCGGAAAGCTCCCATCCAAATTCCCCTGCGGCGCTCTGATGGTTTCCTTTTTCAGCTTCTAAGCTTTCTTTTGAAATGCGTATGGATGGATTCATGATGAGGGTATATTGCACTGCTTTTAAAAGCGAAAAATCTTTTTTCATTTCCAGGGGGACTAAAGGGTCTCCGGGGGATTTGTCGGCAAAGGAATCAGTTATTCCGGGTGCATATATGTTGGGTGGGACCCCAGAGTTTTTTTCTTTGTAAATACACCCTGAAAGGATAGGGATAAAGGATAGTGTTAAAAATATCGAGATGATCTGCAATGCTGATCTCATTTAGAAATACGTTTCTCTGTGTAATAGGTTTGGGTCCGGGAAAGTATCAGGTCATTTTCAAACATCCTTTTTTCAACCATCTCTATCATAGCCTGATTGTCCTTGTAAATACCAAAACAGGCAAATTCAGGGCCGTGAAGGATTTGTTGCCAGAGGGCGTGGATAAAGGTTTGTACGATGATTCCGCGATTTCCCGTCACCCGGTCTGACAACCAGGAAAGTGTATAGCGGATGGTATCGGTTTTGATGCGGTGATTGATAAACCATCCGCAAGCCCTGTCATCCTTTAAAATACAGAAACTGTTCAGGGGTTCAATCCGTTCCGTTTCCCGGAAAGGGGAATATTTATCCTGCCATCCGCCCGGCCGGTTTTGATCTTCCCGGATGGTCTCAAGATCACGGTCCGGGAGATCACACCATTTTACAAGGGAATAACCGCGGGCCAGGACAGGGTTCTGATAACGCCTGCATTCAGGCATATGCATTATTTTTTTCAAGAGTTCCCGGGTCGAGTGATAAAGTACCATAGACGGTTTTGGGTCAGACCATCCGTTGCCGGAAAATATTTTTTCCAGGGGCAGCCGGCCGATCACATGACTGTTGTAACGGGTAAAAATTATCTCACAGGCTTTGAGCTTCGGATGAGTTTCCACATGCAGGACCAGGTTTTTTCCAATATGCTGAGATCTGAATTTGGGTTTAACAAAAAGAGACAATAGTTCGGCCTGTTCCCCGTTGATTATCAGAAGTGCCATGCCGGCTGTATCGTTTCCTTGTTTTGCAAGAACGCACAGGGTGGAAAAATCGTGGGAGATATGGCGCAGCAGGGGCCGATATGCCGGAAAAGTAAGTGTTTCTGCTTCCAGTCGCCAGTTTGTCAATTCCTCAAATTCCATTGCAGCCCATGCAGCCCGGTTATAAATCCATAATTAAAGTTTGAACCTGATTCCAGAAATTGGCAGGACCCTACACTTTTCGGCACCATAATACAAAAAAAAATCCCGTGAATTCCCGTGAAAATCGGATAAATGTGCAGAATAACAAGGGATGGCGTAGTGACAGCCAGTTGAAAATAATGGGAAAAGTTGGGATCACATCAGGCTTTTCAGCCTGTCAAGGGCGTGCTCAAGCTCATTTCTCAGAGGCAATGGCGTTTCACAAAGCTCCAGAACAAAATCTGCCGTATGAAGGATCGACCTCCAGCGGGGTCTGACAGGCAGGGTTTTTTCTTTCAGGTATTTATCCAGGGTCTGGGTCCTGGCCCAACCGTCTTTTTCAATGTAAATGCTCCAGAGCCCAGATTTTTCAGCCAGTTCCAGCTTTGACAGTTTTGTGGACATGGTCCATAAATCACAGGATAGATTCAAAACTTTGACAGAAAGCCTTCTTCTGGCAGCCTGGATATCATTAACGGCTTTCAGATTTTCTTTTTTCTCCTGGGATTGACTGTCGTCAGATCCGGGTGATGCTCTTTCAATCATCATATCAAGCTGTTCAAGCCGTTCATGGCTATTATTGATCGCCCGGATGATTTCTGCTGATTCCCCGATGGAATTCAATCTCACAGGGTCCTGGCAGGACTTTTTCAAGATCAGAAATCCAAGAGCACCCCCTTCCTGATCCAGAAAGGAAATACAGATATCGACCCGTATGGTATCTTTTTGCCCAGCCTTAGTGATCTCTAAGTCTGGATAATATTTTTCCCCTTGATGAGCATTCTTTCCCTTGAGGGTTGACAGAAGCCCGATGTCATCATCGGCAATCATATCAGATAAGAGCTCGGTGACGGAGCGTCCCAGAACATTTTTTGCCGGATATCCGGAAAGGGTTTCAAAACGGTGATTGCAGAAAATGATTTCAGATGCAGGATTAACAGCCAGGACTGCATCTTCAATCTTGTCCAGCATTCGCAAAAGCCGTTGCTGCGTCAGCCTGAGGCTCATTTCCTGTTTTTCACGGAGTTCCAGCTCTTTTTTCAAGGCCAGGTTTTCCTTCATGGTTTCAGAGGATTTTTTTAACTGGAGCTGTGTATGAACCCGCGCCCTGAGTTCATCTTTTAAAAAAGGTGTTGTCAGATAATCATTGGCTCCGGAATCAAATTCTTCGAAAAGATCCTGAACCTGCTTTCCGGCAGTCAGAATGATAATCGGCAGAACTAAGGCGGAATAGGTTTCCCTGATTTTCCGGCATACATCATAGCCTGACATTCCAGGCATCATGGCATCCAGGAGGATCAGGTCCGGAATGTCTCTTTTTTCTATATGTTCCAGGGCCATTGCACTGCTGTGACATGGGATGACACGAAAATCACAATCACAAAGAAAACCCGTAATCACTTCCAGGTTCACCGGGTCATCATCCACGGCAAGAATCAAGGCGTTTCTGCCGTTGGGGTTTTTCTCCTCGAACAGCAACACAGGAGGGGGAAAAGAGACGGGATCAGCCGGAATATCAGCAACCCTTTCCCGGGAAGCTTGAGGGATCTCTTCAGTTGGCATATCGGACCCGGAAGCCGGCTTAAGAGTAAACCAGAAATCCGAACCCCGGTTTTCATTTGATTCAACACCGATATCTCCGCCGTGGAGGATGACAAGTTCCCTTGCTATGGAGAGCCCGAGTCCCGTGCCCGTGTATTTTCCGGACACACTGTGGTCCACCTGCTCAAAACGTTGGAATATTGTATTCAGTTTGTCTTTTGGGATGCCGATTCCGGTATCCCGGACCGAAATTTTGACCCATTGGTCTTTTAAGACGGCTTCAACGGTAATTTCCCCCCTGTCCGTATATTTGACGGCATTTCCCAGAAGATTGAACAGAATCTGGGAGAAACGGTTTTCATCAGCCAGCACCATTGGAAAGGAGCCTGGGACTTTATTTTCAATGCTTAGGGGTTTATTTTCAGACAGTTTTTTAACCACCATGATGATGGGATCGATCAGCGGATTTATATATAGAGGCTGTATCTGGAGTTTCAGCCCTTTGTCTTTTAACTTTGAAAAATCCAGTAGGTCGTTGATCAGGCTTAAAATACGGGAGGCACTGGATATGATCAGGGACAATCTTCGGGAGTTTTGTTGTTCCATAAGTGATTGTGAAATCCTGATAATACCGCTCAACGGTGTTCTGAGTTCATGGGAAATGACGGCAAGAAAATTATCTTTCAGGCGGTCCAGCTTTGACAGTTCGATATTTTTTTCCTTTAATTTCAAAGTGAGGTCTTCAATTGCTGAAAAAGCCATGGAAAACCGAGCGGAAATCAGAAAAGAATAGGACAGGATGAAGAAAAATATGCCATACCGGATTAAAAATGTTGTTTCGATAATGTGCAGATCGTGCAGAACATCATTGGCCCCAGTAAGAATCAGGACCAGATACCCCGGTATCAAAAGAAAATTGCTTTTTTTTCTTCCGGTTATATCCCTGATAAACAGGACAAAGAGATAGCCGAAGGCACTCAGGCTGACAAGGGCAAATATCAAGATTTTCGGGTCAAAGGCATTGGGAGGCGTAAAAAGAAGATAAGCCATGAAAAGGCCCCCCAGGATCTGATACACACGGTTGATCTGCCGGGACAATGGGTTGGGAAAAAGCTCATGGTAGAACATGATCATCAGGGGTGTTGTAAATCCATAGGACAGAAGGGTCATATCTATGGAGAGGCGCCAGGGAAGGCCGGGAAACAATTGCGCCATTAGGCATTCTCCATTGACGCCGAAAAAAGTCTGCAGTGCCCAGAACATGCAATACAATCCGAAATACAGGTTCACGGGCTCTTTTCTGCGGATACCGAAAAAGGCCAGGTGACAGAGGCCCAGGAGCATCAGGGCGCATCCCAGAGAGCCTGTGATCAGCCATCTGCGCATGACCATCTGCCGGATCTGATGGTCTGTTCCAAGCCAGATGCCGGTATTGATTCCGCCTTGGGAATTATGAAAATTGGAAACCTGGATCACGATTTCCAGTTTATCGGCCATATGGGTGAAACCTGCTGTAATGGAATGGGTTTCGGGTCTTTCTTCCTTTTTGATCTGTCCGGTTTGCCCGCTGGAGGCAAGAAGGCGGCCATTGATCCAGATGCTTCCGACCGAAAGGATGTCGCTGATATGGAGGGCATATAATTCATTCTGAGGCAGGCCCGTCACAATCATTCTGTAGGTAGCATATCCTTTGGATGTCAGGTCTTGTCCATCTGTCAGGGTTCCTCTCCAGAGACCGGGGATTGGAAAATAGTCTTTCCGGACCTGCCCAGCAGGTCCGGAAAAATCTTGTGGTGCAAGAAGTCTTTTCCAGTAAAATTCCCATGACCCATCCAGCCTGACCGGCTCCTCTTGCCCCCATTTCCACTCGGCCAGGTCAAGATTCCCTTTTTCAACGGGGAAGAGGCCTCGATTATTGCTGCACACGCCACTCGACAGGCTGATGGCCATACAGGCCAAAAAGGCGATAATCGGAAGCCGGTAGGACATGATCCTGGAAAGCGGGTTAGAATACCTCTTCATCCAGGGTTCTTGCTTTTATATGGTGCAGCACGGGCTTTAGAAATTCTTCCATGGTGATGCCCATCCTGACTTTGCCGTCCAGGGTCCGGACAGAAAGGGTATGGGTTTCTTTTTCTTTTTCCCCGACCGTGATGATGAGCGGCACATAGTCAAGCTGGGCATCCCTGATTTTCTTTTTCAGGGTTTCGTTTTTCTTGTCCACTTCGCATCTGATCTTATGGGTTTCAAGCTCTGTCTTGATGGTTTCGGCATGGGCTAAAAGATCCTGGTTGATGGGCAGAAGGGCCACCTGGACCGGGGCCAGCCACAGGGGGAATTTGCCTGCAAAATGTTCCACCAGGATACCGAAAAATCTTTCAAGGGAGCCGTAAATGACCCGGTGGATCATGACGGGCCGGTGCTTTTCATTGTCCTGGCCCTTGTAGGAAAGATCAAACCGTTCGGGCAGGGACATGTCCAGCTGCACCGTTCCGCATTGCCAGGTTCTTCCCAGGGCATCCTTGATGTGGATATCGATCTTGGGCCCGTAAAAGGCGCCGTCCCCTTCATTGATGACATAGTCCTGGCCATATGCGGCCAGGGCGGCCTTGAGGCCGTTTGTAGCCTCTTCCCACTGGGCATCGGTGCCGATGGATTTTTTAGGCCGCGTGGACAGCTCCAGGTGAAACTCAAGGCCGAACCGGCTGTAGATGGCCTTGGCAAGTTTCAGAACCCCCAAAACCTCTTCTTCAATCTGGCCGCCGGTCATGAAAATATGGGCATCGTCCTGGTGAAAGGCGCGGACCCTGAACAATCCTGAAAGGGCGCCGGACAGCTCATGGCGGTGAACCAGGCCGATTTCCCCGGCCCGCAAAGGAAGATCCCGGTAGGAATAGGACTTTGTTTTATAGAGCAGCATGCCGCCGGGGCAGTTCATGGGTTTGATGGCATATTCTTCATCGTCAATGACCGAGGTGTACATGTTTTCTCTGTAATTTTCCCAGTGCCCGCTTTGTTCCCAGAGTTTTCTGTTGAGCATGACCGGGGTTTTGGTCTCCACGTAGCCTGCGGCCTTGTGAACCTCCCGCCAGTAATCCAGGAGGGCATTCCAGATGTCGATGCCCCTGGCATGGAAAAATGGCATGCCCGCGGCTTCATCATGAAAGGAAAAAAGATCCAGCCGGGTTCCGAGTTTTCTGTGATCCCGCTTTTTGGCCTCTTCAACGAGATGAATATACTGGTTCAGGGCTTTTTTATCAAAAAACGAAATGCCGTACAGCCGTTGAAGCTGTTCCCTTGACTGGTCCGCCCGCCAGTAGGCACCGGAAATTTTTAAAAGCTTGAATCCTTTGATCATGCCGGTATGGGGGATGTGGGGCCCGCGGCAGAGATCAATGAATCTGCCGTTCCGGTACAGGGAGATTTCCTGGGACTCGTCCAGTTCCCGGATGAGTTCCAGCTTAAAGGGGTTGTCTTTGAAGATGTCCATGGCTTCCTGTTTTGAAACCACTTTTCGTTCAAAGGTATTTTTGGCATTGATGATTTTGTTCATCTCTGCTTCTATGGGGGCAAAATCCTCTTCGGAAATCGGAGCCATGTCAATATCATAATAAAACCCGTCTTCCACCACAGGGCCGATGGTCAGCTTTGCATCCCTGTAAATATTGAGAACGGCTTCAGCCATGACATGGGCTGAGGAATGGCGCAGGATGTCGAGGCCTTCTTCATCATTTATGGTGATAAAACTGATGGCAGCATCTTCAGTGATGACGGCGCTCAGATCCTTGAGCGCACCGTTGAGTTTCATGGCCACGCAGTTTCGCAAAAACCCTTCTGAAATGCTTTTGGCAACATCCAGTCCGGTGGGGGCGGTGTCAAAGGGTTTAATCCTCTTGTCCGGAAATGTGATATTAATCATTTTGTTTCCATTGTGTTCGGTTATCTGTTAAATGTAAAACACGAATTTTAGAAGAAGTGAAGTAAACAATCAAGGGGAAAAACAGTGAATTACAAGTTTATTGAGTCGGAAAAAGAATTGCAGCGGGTCTGCGAGGATCTCTCAAAGGAAAAAATCATCGGGGTGGACCTGGAAGCCGATTCCATGCACTGTTTCAAGGAAAAAATCTGTCTGATCCAGATTGCCACGGAAAAGCAGGCATATTTGATTGACCCCTTTGAAATAAATGCAGCCCCGTGTTTCATCCGGGTGCTGGAGAACAAAGACGTGATGACGGTGTTTCATGGTTCGGATTTTGATATCCGGACTCTGGACCGGGAATACCAGGCCAGGGTGAAAAATCTTTTTGACACGGAGATTGCCTGCAGGTTCCTGGGGGTAAAGGAAAGAGGTCTTGGGGCGCTCTTAAAAAAACATTTTAATGTGGATGCCAACAAGAAATTTCAAAAGGAAGACTGGTCCAAAAGACCCCTTCGGCAGGACATGATCGAATATTCCGTGGGCGATGTGACCCATCTGATCCGGCTTAAGGACATCCTGACCCGGCAGCTTGAGGAAAAAGGGCGCCTCTCCTGGGCCAGGGAAGAATTTGAAATCCAGGCGGGGGTCAGGTATGAGGACAATCACAGCTTTCCCCTGTTCTTAAAATTCAAGGGGGCCGGCAAAATGGACAACCGGACCCTTGCCGTCCTTGAAAATCTTTTGGAGATGCGCCTGTCCATTGCAGAGAAAAAGGATCTGCCCCTGTTCAAGGTGATCTCAAACGCCTCAATCCAGACCATGGCCGTTGAAAAACCCGTCACCATCGATAAGATGCTCCAGACCAGGG
>CAZUDE010000016.1:89023-104343 GCA_964619205.1 uncultured Desulfobacula sp.
TAAGCCCGAAACAGGCCGGCATGTATGGAAATTTGTGTGTGGAAGCCATTGTCCGGGCCTTGAACACCGCTCACAAGGACTTGCCCTCCTACCCGAAAATGAGACGGCCCAAAAGAGATGAGAAGGCGGAAGCAAGGATAGAGCGTCTTAAAAAGATGAGGGAAAACTTAAGCCTCTCCATGGACATGGAACCCGGGCTGTTATTGAACAATGCCGCCATAGAATGCATTGCCGTAAAAAACCCGGCAACCCGTGAAGAGCTTTTAAAAATTGATACCATCCGGCGCTGGCAGGTGGAGGCCATGGGGGAGCCCATCCTTTCAACCCTTAGATATGGCCGGGCATGAGGAGAAACTGCAATGGAAATTGAATTTGCGAAAATGGAAGGCCTGGGAAATGATTTTATCATCATGGATGACCGGGCAGGAAAAATAGAAAGCTTTCGGCCCTATCCTGAACTGGCAAAAAAGCTTTGTTCAAGACATTTTGGCATTGGTGCCGACGGCATTATCCTGATCCTGTCATCACAGACCCATGATATCGGTTTCCGGATAATGAATTCCGATGGTTCCGAAGCCCAGATGTGCGGCAACGGCATGCGCTGTTTTGCAAAGCTTTTGTATGAAAAAAAGATCAGCATTCAAAAAAAATTCAGGGTGGACACAAAGGCAGGCACCATGATACCGGAAGTGATCATGGGTAACGGGGGTCAGGTCCTGTCCGTCCGGGTGGACATGGGCGAGCCCATTCTGTTGTGCCGGGATATCCCCTTTCAGAGCCAAAACGAAAGAGCCTTTGATGAACCCCTGACAGTCGGGGGCAGAGAATACCGCATTACCGCCGTGTCCATGGGCAACCCCCATGCCGTTATTTTTGTGGATGATTATAAAACCCTGGATCTTGAAAAAGAGGGCCGGGCCATTGAAACCCATGAACGGTTTCCTCAGAAAACCAATGTGGAGTTTATCCAGGTCTTAAGCAGAAACGAGCTCAACATGAAGGTCTGGGAAAGAGGGGCCGGCATCACCCTGGCCTGCGGCACCGGCGCCTGCGCCGCCCTTGTGGCTGCAAATCTGACGGGCAGGGCAGAGGAAAAAGCCCTGATCCATCTTTCCGGCGGCGATCTTGAGATTTTCTGGGACAAAACCACCAATCATGTGTTTAAAACCGGCCCGGCCACCCTGGTGTTTGAGGGCCGGGTAAAAATCTGAAACCCGACCCGGCGAACATGAAACCCTTGGGGGACATGATCCCGGCAAACGTGATCAGGATCAATACTATCCATGGCCGGGCTTTTTTTTAAAAAAAACGGTCTGTTTGCCCTGCTTTTTATTTATAAATTTCTTTTGTATAATGATTAAACCAGGCCGGTCGTTTAATGAGCACATAGAGCAGAATAGATGCAGTAATTGGAAATGGAATGACCAGATCAAATACAGCCAGTAGAATCAAACAGCAGAATATTTTGGTTTTTAGTTTCATAATTTATTTTTTGCAGGCCCCACCGTTTGCGACATGTTTCCGAAGAATGCTGAAGCAACTCTCATTTAGATATACAAAGCAAACATAGTTTTGGACGATGACCTGCGCCCTGACGACTGCTGGATGTTTTTCCGATGTGTGGACAATATCCATCCAGTTTTGGAAAGCCAATAACTCCTCATACCTGTCTTTTATATCTACTGGTGATGCCTTAATTATTTCAATTTTAGCTTCTTTTGAAAGCCACCTGACCTCAGATGCTATTGTAGTCGCCAGTTTCCGTGTTTCTGCTTCTTTTATCTTGAGATCGGCAATCAACCTTTGCGACCAAGCCCACATTTGCGTATCAAGATGTTTCATATTTATAAGCCATTGTAAAGATCTGGATACCATTTAAATATCGAGTGATATCCGGCAACTTACCAAAAAAACGGGATAAAAGATCCAATAGCAGGATTTCAAATCAGTGTAAACGGATTTCAGAAGATCAATTTTATACAGAGACGTCTTTCAGAAAACCATTATTTCCAGAGATCATAAAAATGGTGGACCGGGCCATGGCCTCTGCCTGTGGTATAAGCTGCCCCGGCGGTCAGGGCGCCGGTGATAAAGGCTTTGGCGTTTTGAACAGCAGTTTCAAGCCCCATGCCCCTGGCAAGACCTGCACAGATGGCCGAGGACAGGGAACAGCCCGTACCGTGGGAGTTGGGCGTATCAATGCGGGCAGCGGGCAGTTTTGTCATCGTATCCGAATCCTTTTGAAATAAAAGATCCGCACTGTCGTCACCCATCAAATGCCCGCCCTTGAGCAGCACATTGGCACAGCCCAGTTCTGCCAGGTCTTTTGCCGCCCGGATCATATCTTTCGGGGTCACCACGTCCCGGTCCAGAAGGGCCGATGCTTCTGGCAGGTTAGGGGTGATGATGAAGGCCTTGGGGATCAGGATGGTTTTCAGGGCACGCACGGCATCGTCCCGTAAAAGCTTATCCCCGCTTTTGGAAATCATGACCGGGTCCAGGACGATATTGGAGCAGGTCCACTGGGTCAGTTTTTGGGCTACGATTTCGATGACTTCCGGGGAGTGGAGCATGCCGATCTTTACGGCGTTCGTGCCGATGTCCGAGAGGACGGCATCGATCTGAAGACCGATGAATTCCGGCGGTACCGGGAAAATCCCGGTCACGGAATGGGTGTTTTGGGCCGTGAGGGCGGTGATGGCGGACATGCCGAAACAGCCCAGGGCGGAAAAGGTTTTAAGGTCGGCCTGGATTCCGGCGCCGCCGCCGCTGTCTGAACCGGCAATGGTCAAGGCCCTGAAATAGGATATCATGATGTTTTCTCCTTGTTGCATATGTCAAATATCTGTACCAGACGCCGGGCGGCTTCAAAGACATCCAATGCCGAACAGATGGCCGACACCACGGCAAGACCGTTAGCTCCGGCAGTTATGAGGTCTTCTGCATTGGCGGCATGGATCCCTCCGATGGCCACCAGGGGATGCCGGGAAAATTCCCTGATTTTTTCAAGCCCGTCAAGGCCCCAGGGGGCTTTGGTATCGGTTTTGGTGGGGGTTGAAAATACCGGACTGACCCCGAGATAATCCACATTAAGCTTTTCTGCTTCTTCCACATCTGCCCAGGTTTCCACGGAAAGGCCGATAATGGCGTCAGACCCCATGAGCCTTCGGGCATGGGCATAGGGCATGTCGCTCTGGCCCAGGTGGACCCCGTCTGCACCGGAAGCCAGGGCAATGTCCACCCGGTCGTTGATGATGAGGGGAATTTTTGCCGGTTTCAGGATGGCCATCAAATCCAGGGCTTTTTTCAGAAAAGCCCTGGTGGGGAGCTGCTTTTCCCTGAGCTGGACGCAGGAGACCCCGGCCCTGACTGCATCCAGGACAACGGACTCAAGGGGCCTTCCCAGGCAGGCTGTTTCATCTGTCACAAGATAAATGCCTCTCATGGTCTTCCCTAAGCTTTAAACCGTTTCTGAATTTCGGTTTCAGTCATCTGGTAAAGGCTGTCGATAAATTTTACCTGAAGCGTGCCGGGGCCGGGCGCATGTTCGGCTGCCATTTCTCCTGCAATGCCCATAACGGCCATGGCATGGGCTGCGGCCACGCCATAATCCGGATTGACCGCGGCAAAGGCGCCGCAGAGCGCTGTGGCAGTGCAGCCAAGACCCGTAACCCGGGGCATCATGGCATGGCCGTTTTTCACCTGGATCATGGGGTTCTGGGATACAATATAGTCTATGGCACCGGTAACGCAGACCACAGATCCCAGTTCCCGTGACAGGGTCCGTGCCGCATCAATGGCCTGGTCTGAAGCGCTGGTGCTGTCCACGCCCTTGGTGACGCGCCCTTCTTCGCACAGGGCCATGATTTCCGAGCCGTTCCCCCGGATAATGGAGGGAGCGGCGGCCCGGATCAGTTCTCGAGCGGTCCTTGTCCGATACGGGGTTGCACCCACGCCCACAGGATCCAGCACAATGGGTATCCGTCTTGATTTGGCAACGGTTGCCGCCTTGAGCATGGCCGAAATCCAGGGATCGCTCAGGGTGCCGATATTGATGACCAGGGCGCTGGCAATGGCCGCCATGTCTTCCACTTCAGGCAGGGCATGGGCCATGACAGGGGATGCGCCGATTGCAAGAAGGGAATTGGCCGTGGTGTTCATGACCACGTAATTGGTGATGTTGTGGATCAGGGGGGCGGTTTTCCGGATGGCTTCAACATCTTTGAAGATGCTGGTCGGATTGATCGTCATTTGAATTCTCCTTATTTAAAGCTGTGGATAAGGGTTTTGGCATCCACTTTGTTTTTGATGAGGCCGTGTTTCAGGGCAAAGTCGGCAAAGGCCTGCCATTTGGCAAGGTCATGTCCGGTTTTAACGGCAAAATAGGGCCGGGTCAGCTCAAAAGCCTTTGTTTCAATGGTTTTGTCCGCCTCGGGCACGGCTTTAAGATATAGCGCCAGGGCTTCATCCGGGTGGGCTGCGGTAAAGGCCAGGGCTTTTTCCATGGCCATGACAAAGCCTTTGATGGCTTTGGTTTTTTTCTTCAGGGTGTTGGGGCCGGACACGAAAATCAATTCTTCATAATCCGGGATGCCCCATTTTTCCAGTTCAAAAAACTCAGCTTTATACCCCTGCCGGGCCATGGTCACTGTTTCATAGGTCTTAAACGGACCCATGACCGCAGCCACCTGGTTGGAAACAAGGGCAGGCAGGATGGTAAACCCCACATTTACCGGTGTATAATTTTTGATCCCATTCCCGGCGGCAAATGCCTCCAGCATCACATCCATGAGTCCGGGCACGGTATAACCGATTTTTTTGCCGGACAGGTCCTGGGGGATTTTAATCCCTTTTCCCTCAAGAAAGAGCAGGGTGGTCAAAGGGTGAACCACCAGCGGGGCGACGACCCTGACCAAAAGCCCCTGGTCTGCCGCAATAATGGTCTGGGGCTGGTAGGACACTGCCAGATCCACATTGTCCGAGGCTGCCAGCTTTAAGGCGTCTGACGTTTCAGACGGGCTGATGATCTCAACCCTGATATTGTTTTCGGAAAACCAGCCTTTTTCCCTGGCCACATAAATGGGCAGATGGTCCACATTGGGAAACCAGTCCAGCATGAGTTTTAGATTTTCTTCTGCTGCCAGGGCCGTGCTTCCCCAGAGAAAAAGGGTGAGGAGAATACCAGTAATGTTTTTTTTCATGTGAAGATTTCCTTTTTTATGGTTGTTTCCATTTGATGATGATTTTTTCCAAAGCCCCGGTGACCCACCACAGGGCAAGACCCATGACCGTGAGCCAGAGAATGGCGGCAAAAACCAGATCCACCTGGAGTCTTGCATTGGACTGGATCATAAAGAATCCGAGACCCTTTTGCGCCCCTACCCATTCTCCGATCACAGCCCCGATGCCTGCCACGCCTACGCCCACCTTGAGGCCGGCAAAAAACCGGGGCAGGGCCCAGGGCCAGTAAAGCAGGGTCAGGGTTTTAAAAAATGAAGCACCCATGAGGCGAAACAATATCCTGAATTCAGGATCACAGTTTTTAAACCCTTCAAGGAGGCTCACACAGATAGGAAAAAAAATAATGATCCAGGCCATGAACACCTTGGAGGCCATGCCATAGCCCAGCCATACCACCAGGAGCGGGGCCAGGGCAAACACAGGGATGGCCTGGGAGGCTACCAGAAAAGGCGAAAACGCCTTTTCCAAAGCAGGCCGTGCAAACATGACAACAGCCAGGGGAATGGCCGTGATAACGGCAAGCCCAACGCCCATGAGGATTTCCGAGAATGTCACCAGGGCATGGGGGAAAATCCGGGGAGCCTGGACCAGGGCCGCCCACACAATGTCTGAAGGGGGCGGCAGGATAAAAACGGGCACAGCCAGAAGCTGGACCGCTGTTTCCCAGATCCCCAGGATCAGGACCACCAGGAGGGCAGCCGGAAGATTAACCCGGTTCATGGCTCAGGTCTCCTTGAAGTTTTTTCATCATGTCGGCTTTCATGGCCGTCAATGAAGGATCATTGCTGTTTCTGGGCTTGGGCAGGGTAAGGACATAATGGCCGGACACAGTCATGGGCCGGGAACTTAAAAGATAAATTTCGTCTGCCAGGAACAGGGCCTCTTCAATGTCATGGGTGATCATGAGAATGGTTTTTTTAAACTCAGTCTGGAGCAGCAGGAGAAGGGATTGGAGGCTTTGTCTTGTGATGGTGTCGAGGGCGGACAAGGGTTCATCCAGCAGGATCAGATCCCGGTTGAACATCAGGGTACGGACCAGGGCGCATCTCTGGCGCATGCCGCCGGACACCTGGCGGCTGTAATGGGATTCATATCCTTTCAACCCCAGGCGTTCAAAAAGCCGATATGCCTCATCTTTTGCCGCTTTCATATCCTGCCCCGAGGTTCTGGCCGGCAAAAGGGCATTCTCAAGAAGAGAAAACCAGGGCAAAAGCAAATCCTTCTGCTGCATATAGGCGGCATGATGCCTCAAATCGGCAAGGGAGTCCCCCTGCCACAATAGGCTTCCCCCATCCAGGGGAAAGACACCGGTGAGCCCGTCAAAGAGCGTACTCTTGCCGCAGCCGGACGGCCCGATCATCACATGGAACCGGCCCTGGCCCACGGTAAGATCAAGGTTTGAAAAAACCCTTTGCCCTTTAAAGGATTTGGTAACGGAACATACCTGAAGCATGGAATACCTGCCGCCTCTTTAAAAAAAAATAATCAAATCCGTGCAGATTTATTAAAGGCGGATTATGAAACCAGGGGAAGTGAAAAGAAAGTGACTTTCCTTCGCCAGCATGACCTGGATCAGGTTCCAGGGGTCGAAACTGCCGTTTCCTCTCAGCCGATCTTCATCGGCTCCCCCAGTCCACCAATGCATCCTGCACCGGTAAAACGAACGGTATCATTGTTCTGACTGATTTGTCAATGCCGCAAAATCCTGTCTGAAATCCCTTGTTCCCGTTTCCATATACGTGAGCCGTTTGAAAATTAATTTGTCTTGCACCCCTATATTCTGTACACTGAGTTTCATGGAAAATAGAGATTCGTTTGAAAAGATAATGGGATTTGCCGAGAACGGAAAAGGCAGAAGGCTCCTGAATGCATTAAATAAGAGGGATAACGGGTTGACTGCTGCCGAGCTGAACGAAGTGTTGAAAACCTATTGCCAAAACGGTTTAGCAAAGGAAGTTGAGACATTGAAGAGAATGCGGGGAATTTTGAGAGATGATCAGTATCATGCCCTGGCTGAAGTGGTCAGGGCCAATTGTTGTGCTCGGAAGTATGAAGCTTTTGCAGGCTCTTTGAGAAATCTGCTCAGCTGCGGCATGAAGATGAACCCGACCAGAAACATTACTGAAGAACAGGGTTGAGATGTTTACCTCTGATTTTTCCAAGCATAATTTTAAAGGAGATACCCCATGGGCCTGCTCAATCTGCTTCTGAATGATCCGCTTTCATTTATCCTCATTGCCATACCGCTCTTGTATGCCATTATTTTTCATGAATTGGCTCATGGCCTGGCAGCCTACTACATGGGTGACCCGACAGCCAAGATGCTCGGACGCCTGAGCCTCAATCCCCTTAAACATCTCGATCCCGTGGGCACCCTCATGCTTTTTATTTTCGGCTTTGGCTGGGCAAAGCCGGTGCCGGTAAATTTCAACCAATTGCGTGACAGGCGAAAAGGAATGATACTCGTCTCATCCGCAGGGATCATCGCCAACATGATATTGGCGTTCATTGCTCTTTTTTTGGACCGTCTCCTGTCCCCTCCTCCATCCAGTATGCTTGCACCGCTTCTCTATTATTTTGCCAGGATCAACATCGTCCTGGCTGCTTTCAACCTGATCCCCCTGCCGCCCCTTGACGGGTCGAAAATCCTTATGGGTTTTGCTTCTCCAAGCATTCAAAACCAGCTTTTCCGTCTTGAGCGGTATGGATTTTTCATTATTATCGGGCTGCTTTATTTAGGTATCCTGGACCCTGTGATTCATTTTTTTCAATGGATGATCCTGTCGTTTATCAGTCTATTGCTGCCCTGATTGCCGGCCGTCGTCATCTGCAAGAAAAAACCATACTTAAAAAAATGAATGGAAAATTGCCTGATCTCACTCTCTACTATCGATACCAACCGTAACCAAGAGTAAATAGAAATGAATTTATTTTGCGTTAAAAGGCAGTTTGGTTTATTGTGAAATTAATTATCTTTCTGAAACAATAACAAAATGCTTTCGATTTTTTTTTATTATTGTTATGGGCAGAAATAATTTAGAGGGCATTGCAATGAATAATTCTGGCAAACGGAAAATTTTGATAGTGGATGACGTTCCCACCAATATTACCGTGCTGACTGAAATTTTGATGTCGGATTATAAAATGGTTTGCGCTACCAATGGGATAGATGCCGTAAAAATGGCTACCTCTTCTATTCCCGACCTCATACTGCTTGATATCGTGATGCCGGACATGGATGGTTATGAAGTTTGCCGGCAATTGAAATCAGATGACCGGACACAAAATATCCCGATAATTTTTTTAACCGCAAAAAAAGAAGAGGAGGATGAAGTTAAAGGTCTTGAGCTCGGTGCAGTGGATTATATTTCAAAGCCCTTCAGTTCAGTCATATTAAGACACAAGGTAAGAATACACATGGAGATGAAGCTTCACAGAGATAATCTTGAAGAAATCATCAGGGAGCGAACCATTGAAATATCAAAATCCCATCACATACTCCACAAGGAAATTACGGAAAGAATTCAGGTCCAGAAGGCGCTGATCGAACAGCGGTCCTATTTTTTGCAGCTTTTTGAAAATTCACCCCAGGCGATTATGATTGTTGAACCTGACGGAAAGATTGTTGAAATCAACAAAGGGTTTGAAACTATATTTGGATATACCGTTAAAGAGATCCGGGGGCAATATTGTAAAAATCTGATAGTTCCTGAAGACATGGTTGCAGAGGATGAAACCTTTCACCAGAATATTCTTGCCGGGAAGATCATCAGTAAAGAAACCTTTCGGTTGCGAAAGACCGGAGAACTTATACCTGTGGCTTTCCTTGGATATCCTGCAATGGTTAAGGATCAAATTGAAGGGCTTTTTATTTTATACCAGGATATTTCCGAAAGGAAAAAATTTGAAGCGCAAATGCTTCACCAGTCATTTCACGACTCACTCACAGGCATGCCAAACAGAGCTCTTTTCATGGAAAGACTGAACCGTTCTCTGGAACGCGCCAAAAGAAGAAAAGAATATCAATTTGCCGTTCTCATGATCGACCTTGATAATTTTAAGTCGATCAATGACGGAATCGGACACATGGCAGGTGACAAATTCCTGATCCAATTTTCCAATCAGATTAAGCAGTGCATTAGATCCACAGATACGATAGCCCGCATGGGCGGAGACGAATTCGCAGTATTGCTGGAAGAATTCAACCATCCGCGTGAGATTTTTAAAATTGCAAGGCGTATTTACAATATTGGAAAATCAAGTTTTTTTGTTGAAAGAAATGAAATCAAGATCAGTGCAAGTATCGGTATGGTGATAGAAACAAAATCATATGACCTTGCTGAAAATATTCTGCGCGATGCCGATATTGCAATGTATCGTTTAAAAGAAACCGGAAAGTCAAGCTTCAGAATTTTTAAAAAAGAAATGTTCAAAATGACCCTTGAATCTTTAAAAATGCAAAATGAACTTCGCCACGCTATTTTTAACGATGAACTGGTCTTGCACTATCAGCCGATTATTTCTGCAGCCAAAGAGGATCTGACGGGTTTCGAAGCCCTTGTCAGATGGCGTCACCCTGTAAGGGGGCTGGTCGGGCCGAATCTTTTTATCCCCCTTGCCGAAGAAACCGACCTTATACTTCCCATGGGACGGTTTGTCGTTAAAGAGGCCTGCCGACAGCTAAAACACTGGCATGATAATATTCCGGGCGCAGACAGGCTGACCATGAATGTAAATATCTCGGCAAAGCAGTTCATGGATGGAGAATTAGCCAATTTTATCATCAAGACGCTTGAAGAGAATAAACTGGCTCCGGAATGCCTGAATCTTGAAATTACCGAAAGCCTTATTATTAAAAACGCAAAATCCATGATTTCAAAACTGTCTGTTTTAAAAAACCATGGAATCAAAGTGGTATTAGATGATTTCGGGACAGGCTATTCTTCATTATCCTATATTCAGGATTTTCAGATCGACAGCATAAAAATTGACCGTTCATTCATTAATGACATGGATCGTGAAGGCGGCAGTGTTGAAATTGTAAAAACGATTCTTGCGCTGTGCCGGAATTTAGGACTAGGGGTCGTGGCTGAAGGGGTCGAGAGAATTACGCAGCTTAGGATACTCAAAGAGCTTAATTGTGAAAAAATACAAGGTTTTTATTTTTCAAAACCCGTTGATAAGAATAAAGCGGCTGATATTATAAAAACCGGATTTATGGCCTCTGAATAAATGATGTGATGATCTGTCTGGCTTTGTCAAACTGGTATATGGTTATCTGATTTTCAAGTTTCGTATAAAGAGAGGATACCTCGGTGTCCTGAGAATGGCCTTCAAGGTATTCCTTGAACCGGTCAAATTTTATTTTTGATCCGGCAGGATCATATTCTTCAAGGCTCTTGTCCAGTTCCCCAAGCATTTCTTTCAATATTTCAGGATCAATGTCCTGGCCTGTCCTGGAGATTAGGCCGGGCTCTTTGACAGAGGATTCTGCTTTGAATTTTTCCAAGGCATCTTTGGCTTTTGAAAAATGATTTTCAACCTGTGAAAGACATTCGTTTATCTGATCCATATTCCTTGTGTCAAGGGCTTTTTCAAGGTGCTGTGAAGCCTTGTAAAGATCCGTTATGCAAAGGTTTCCTGAAGATCCTTTTAAGGAGTGATTGGCCACTTTTGCTTCAGCAGAATTATTCTGGTTAATAAATTCCTTTAGTTTACTCAGTACAGGACTGAGATCTAAAAAGAACTGGGAAAGGATGGCAATATATCGCTCAAGCTTGCATCCCATAAGATTCATGCCTTTATCGACATCAATGCCCGGAATGTTTATATCGGGCTTATTTTTTTCCCCCTCAGGCAAAGGCTTATTAAGTGGGTTATAGCTTAATCTGCTGCTGGGAATGTGTTTGTTTAAGACTTTATACAATTTCAACCTGTCAATGGGTTTTGAGATATAATCATTCATTCCGGCGGCGATACACTTTTCACGATCCCCCCGCATGGCATGGGCAGTCATGGCTATAATAGGCAGGGTTTTTTCCCCAAGATCCCTGCGGATCCGTATGGTTGCTTCCAAACCGTCCATTTCCGGCATCTGAACGTCCATCAACACCACATCAAACGTCTCGGTTTTGATTTTTTCAATGGCCTCAAGTCCGTTTACAGCCTTATGGACGGTCATTCCGGCAAGTGTGAGGATTTCAACCGCCACCATCTGGTTAACGGGGTTATCTTCGGCAAGCAATACTTTTGCAGTGGATGAATAACTGTAGATTTTTTTTAGATCCGGCTGTGAAGAGAAATCTGCCTGATGACCGAACGCTTCCATGATGACATCAAACAGATATGAGGGAATCACGGGTTTTTGTAGAAAAAAATAGGCTGTATTGTGTTTTAATGCAGGGCTTTTCTCAAGGCTGTTGAAGGTATCCATGATGATTGCCGGCATGTCTTTTGATGAATCTCTTTTCCTGATTTCCCGGATAAGCTGTTCACCACTCATGTCCGGCAGTGTCGTATCTGCAATAAGAAGATCAAAAGGCCGCTTTTCAGAACTCTTATCATAGCAAGAAACAGCCTCTTCTCCGGTTTCAGCCAGATGCGGATAAAAACCAAAAGAAACAAGCATCTCATTTAAAACATGCCTTACAGCTAGGTTGTCCTCCACTACCAGAATTTTCATACCTTTGAGCTCATAAGGAAATTTAAAAAGAGTTTCGTTGGAAGAAGCTCCTTTTTCTAACGTAATAATAAAACTGAAAAGACTTCCTTTCCCAGGTGTGCTTTCAATCGTAATGGTGCCATTCATTGCAGAGATGATTTTTTGGCAAATCGCAAGACCAAGACCTGTTCCACCGTATTTCCGTGTTGTTGAACTATCGGCCTGGGCAAATGCATTAAAAAGCTTCTGTTGAATTTCAGGGTCGATTCCAATACCGGAATCCTGAATGCCGAAATTCAGCGTAACGTGATCAGGGGTTTCTTCAATGAGGTGAAGCCGGATATGGATTTCACCGTTTTCAGTAAATTTTACTGCATTGGAAGTCAGGTTTACAATCACCTGCTGAAGCCGTAAAGGGTCGCCGATAAGCTCCATTGGGATATCAAGCGCCATATCGATAATCATTTCAAGATTTTTCTTTCTGAGATCATCGACAAAAAGATCTGCAACATGCTTGATGATATCCCGAATTTGAAATGGTGTTTTTTCAATTTCAAGCTTTCCGGCTTCTATTTTGGAGAAATCCAGAATTTCATTGATGATTCCCAAAAGGGATTTTGCCGAAGAATTGATGATAGAGACATAATCCAAACGCTGCGGTGACATAAGATCAGGGTTCATCGCCAGGTCTGACATTCCTATAATTGCATTCATGGGCGTCCGGATCTCGTGACTCATATTTGCAAGGAAGCTGCTTTTGGCTTTTGTCGATTCATCCGCAATTTCTTTGGCTTTCTGCAGTTCGATGTTGGCCTTCTTCAGCTCCTGGGTTCGATCTTCCACCCTGATTTCAAGTTCACTATGGATTTTCCGCAATTCCTTTTCAACACGTTTTCGTTCTATTATTTCCAGCTTGAGATCCTTGTTGGTCTCAGCCAGCATCTCAGTTCTTTCTTTAACCCTGTCTTCTAGTAATTGATTGGCCTCATGGGTCTTTTGGCGCTCTTCTTCAAGGAGTCTGGCGAGAAAAAAATCTCTTCTGGCGGCATATTCGATGTAATAACAGGAAAACATGCCGATGACATTGGCACTGATAAAGAAAAAATTGTTATTGATCAGAATGGGCAGGGGCGTGTCACTGATGACGGTGGCGCCGATTTCATAGCAAAAAACAATAAACCATCCGGCCACGGTAGCCCAGACAATTCTTGCCCGGATAAATGAATACCCGAAAATAAAAATCAGCATCAAACCGGCATAGTATGAATAGTTTACAGGCGGAGGTGCAATGACTATCATGACAATGATACCCAGCCCGGCAAGGACAACTGTAAACGCCAGGGAAAACTGCATGTATTTTTTATAAAAAGAAGTAAATGAGCTCGCGAGGATCAGGGCGGTTATCGGGCAGAAGACGGCATATCTGATAAACCAGAATTGGTTACGCATCTGGGGCATCAGCTGGGCATCCAGAATGCCGAAGATGGAATAGAAAATTATGGCGATAAAAAGAGAAATCCTGACTTGATTGATATATTTAAGATAATAATCTTCTAAAAATTCTTTTTCAAGCTTCCCGGATTCAGCAGAAAAGGATAAGGTCAGCCAGTTAAGCTGCATTTCAGAAGGATTAAAGGCAGAACCCGAAGAATTCACTTTAGAATTGAATCCCACTTGTCACATCCTTGTTAACAATTGACAAAAGACTTCCCGCGTTTTATGTGAAGGAATAAATTCACCCCCTCCGGCTCCTGGCCTACGCGTATATCTTCATCTTTGACGTTACAGGATTTAGCCAGAGAAAGCAATTGATCGCGTGTCCGGTGTTTCAATTTCCAGTCACCGATAATTTCCATGTATGGCAATGTCGGGTTGTCTGTTGAAAAATTTCCCACCACTATCTCGCCATCATCTTCCAGAAGAGGAAGAATATGATTTAAAAGAAAGATAAATTTTTTATCATTCAGGTAGTCAAATAGTCCGGCGGACCAAATAAGCCGGTATTTTTTGGTTGTTGAAAAATCAAAGGCGTTTGTATGAAGAAAATGAATATGGTCAAGATAATCCTTGCACAGATTTTTTGCATAGGATATGGCAAGGGGGTCAAATTCTACATTATCAAAGACAAGAGTCCGGTTGTCTTTTTGAGAAAAGAACTCAAACAGATCCCTTGCAGGTCCGCTGGCAATATTTAATACCCGGTTTTCGGAATCGCCGGGATTTTTTGTTTCAAGGCCGTTTAATAGATCAATAAAATATTGTTTCCTGTTTCTTACTGCCAGGGGAGCTTTTTGAAGCTGAAAGTAAAGATCCCATTTTCTTAACTCAGGGTCATTTGATGTATGTTCAAGATATATTTTTTCAATGATTTCATAATCCCCGGGATATCCATGGGGTTTGGTATAAACAAAACCTTGAAGCGTTAATATGGACAGAGCCTCACCCATTTCATCCCTTAACAGCCGGAGGTCATTTTCACTTAATAAGCCGTTTTTAAATTCAGTGTGGAGTGTTTCAAACCAGCCTGTTAACTCATGATATTCGGACGAGTCCGGCCCTCCTTTTTTAACAAGCTCTTTGAGAAAAGCAATATGATGTTCCATAGCCAATTATCTCCAACTGGATCAAAATTGTTTGTTAAAGTTCAATTCTTTGTTGCCAAACGCTCCTCAATTCTTAAAAATGCCGATAAACAGCGTTTTTTGTAAAATTATAGATTCAATTACATAAATCAACATCTCTTGTCAATTGTTATAAAGATACTTATAGAGGCATTGGGCTAATCATCCGGATAAGCAGGGGTATCCCCCATGATTTATTTGACAGAATTCATTTTTTAAGAGATATCTGCGTATATATGATTTACAAAAAAAGTTCACAAATATTTCATTGTATACTTTAAAAGGTGGTTCAATGACAAAAAAGAAAGAAAAGCGCACGAGCAAAGACCGTCGGGATATAGATGATAAAAGATCAGAAGAATTTGTCAAATATTTTATTCCGGAGGAAGAGGAAAAACGAAGCGGCAAAGAGCGGCGAAAGCCTGATCCAGAAAATAAATAGCCTTGTGGTTTTTTAATACTCAGAAATTTTTACAGACTGAATCAGTGATTAAGTGTTCTGAACTATTAAAAGAACTGTTTAATAAATAATTTGATAGTTCTTAAAATCAAATTCTTTTGTTATGTCATTTGATTTTTTTCTGAAGATCAGCCCCAGTGTTTGAGCAAAAGGTATAATACTATCCTGCCTGAATTATTCTATGAAAGGCATCATGCAGACCGGAGATCTGGGCCCCTGCGGGGGCCAGGGAGGCGCCGCCGCTGGTTCCGGATCCGGCCTAGAACAGGGTTCGACCGGCCCAGACGGCACCGATGCCTGTGCCTACCATGAATATCCGCAAGGCATATCCCCAGAT
>CAZUDE010000017.1:0-82297 GCA_964619205.1 uncultured Desulfobacula sp.
CATCCACCAGAAGAAGGTCAATCACCTTTTTTTCCCTGCTGCACTGATCCATGATATTTTTCCTTATATAATTGTCGGATGAAAGTGTTTGTCCTTATCTTCATTAGAATCTTCCTGAAAAGGAATCCAGATACGAAATTTGGTACCTAGGCCGACCTGGCTGGACACTTCAATTTTCCCACCCATTTTTTGAACCAATCCGTAGCAGATGGAAAGCCCTAAACCTGTACCTTTACCCACTGCCTTGGTTGTAAAAAAAGGATCAAATATCCTCTCAAGGTTGTCTTTGGGTATACCAGGACCCGTATCCTCAATGGAAATGGCAATATGGTTTTTTTCAATTTTGCTTTTTTTGGTTTCAATTTTAATTACACCGCCGGTTTTCTCCATAGCGTCGATAGCATTGTTGATAAGATTCAGCATGACCTGCTGGAGTTCGGCAGGGGATATCCGGACAAAGGGAAGTCCTTCCTCGAGTTTTGTTTCCATGGTGACGCTGTTATACTTGGCCATATGGGCTGTAAGAGAAACCATCTCCCTGACAGCTTCATTGACCTCTACATCATTTACCGTTGAATCGGTTTTTCTGGCAAAGCTGAGGAGCTTATGAGTGATTTCCTTGCAGCGTTTCCCCTGGGTATTGATCTGCTTTAATGCGCGCTTGAACTCTCCGAGATTTTCCGATTCTTTTAATGCTTCATCTTCGAGAAGGTCTTCCATCCATCCGGCTTCTTCAACCATGATGGCTACTGGATTGTTGATTTCGTGGGCAATTCCGGCGGCAAGCTCGCCAATGCTGGCTAGTTTTCCGCTTTCTATTACCTGCCTGTTCATGGCTTCACTCTTGGTTTCTGCAGTGGAAATAAGTTTTACGATATACCGCGGAAGGGTAAATGCCACGAAGATGATGGCAATGCATCCGACAAAGAAAATAATGACCGTCAGAAGCTGTGTTTTCCATAAATCACGGAAAACATCCCGGATGTTCTGGCGGAATACAACCATCCAGTCAATGTTCTTCAGGGTAGATATCACGTACAAATAGGTATTTCCGGCTGTATCCTGCTGTTCTGTGATGATAGTATCGTTCTTATCCATGTTTTTATCTCTGATAAGAGATGCAATAATGGTTGGGTTGATTTTAATATCAGCTTTGGTCTGAAGCCTGCCTTCACCATTCAAGATATAGGCGATACCGGTTTTCCCGATCTGGATATTCTCCACCATGGAATTAAACCTTGCAAAATTAATGGTGGCCCGCAGAATGTGTATTCTTCCATCTATGTTCATCTTGATGGCAATAATAAAATGGGGGTGCCCTCTTAACCCCACAAACACATCACTGATAAAAAAAGGTTTTTCCAATGCTTTTTGAAACCATTCCGCATTTTTATAATCTGCATTTTCAAGCCTGAACGGACCTTCATAAGCAATCTGTATTCCATTTTCATTGACAAGGCCAAGATCAGTGAATGCATCCTTGTATTCTCTTTCCAGCAACTCCATATTTTTTTTCAGAAATTCTTTTGGCGGTTGGGGTGTTTTTTCAAGCTGGGTAGCCAGATATCCTATGTTTCCAAGTTTCTCTGATAAAAAAGTATCAATATTCTGGGTATGTTTTTGAACCAGCTCTGAAACATGGGCCTGGATTTTTTCAGTATAGGTCAGGTTAAAGCGGTAGAAAAGAATGCTGACGGTCAAAGTCATTGGAAAAAATGAAACTACCAGGATCAGGATTTTTATCTTCCTGGATAATTCTTCATAAAAGACATTCCGTTCTGCAGATAAATCTTCCACTCTTTTTTCCTTTTTTAGCATATGGCTTTTAACAAGCCGGTTAAATGAGTTGCAAAAACGAGAGCAAAAGGCATGCCACAAGAGGGCACCCATTGTAATTTCCAACAACCATTTGAAAATAAAGGGATAATAAAAAATACTGACACTTGTACATATTCTCGACACCTGTCGATTTTTTTTACACTATGTAAGTATAATTATCAAAATGTTAATTAATTTTTTAACAATGCGTCAGTTTTTTTAATTTATGGAAAAATCCGGCGTATAAAATGAGGTGTTACTGGGGATGGACGTAATTGATTTTCTCGATACCGGATAGATAGCTACGGTAGGTAGTGAGATAAAAAGACAAAGGCCTGGAAAAATTCCTTCCCAGAATACCATCCACAAAAAGCCTGCTGATATATTGTTCCTCTTTAAGGATATTCTGGGATTGCATGAATATGGTTCTTTCTTCAGGGGTCAGCCTGGATACCATACCCAGCATGGTCATTCTTGCCCTGGGCAGATACATCCAGAAATAAAACAGATCAAGGGAATTGATAATAATCATGACGGCAAGATCTCTGACCTCGGAATTCCTGCTGGTAAATAATTTCTCCGGCTTTTCAAGAATTTTAAGTTCTTCGGTTTCAGGGAACAGGAGTTCAAGTTTTGTATAGGTTTCAAAGAGATCTGAAAATTTTTTACTGATATCCCTTTTTCGAAGCGCCAGGTTGTAAAACCTGTCCACTGTCCCTTCAATGAGACCTGCAACAGTATCTGATGCTGCTTTTGAAATAATGGCCGCCCATTTCTGAAGAACACTGTCAATGGCCGGGATGTTATAAAAAGAAAGAATCGTTCCAATGATGGTATTAAAAAGGATGGCAACGGGTATGGAAAGAATACTCCTGAAAAAATTCCCTGTGATCATCCCTTTGGGAAGTCCCCTAAAGGCATTGTGTGAGGATAAATAAATCCCGTTGGCCAGACCCATGACTGAATACAAAATCAGGGGGCTTGTAGAGATATTGATCCCAAACGCCCTATCCAGAACAAGAGTTTTGATGAGATAGTCCAGGAGAGGCACGGAAAAACCAGTAAACAGAAGGGCATCCGTCAGCCTTTCCCAACTGACATAATCATTCCATTTGGTCAAGGATGACCGGTTGATCCCCCCTCCCCCAAGGACAGATTGCAGGATGACTCTGAACCCTGTGATACCGAACCAGATAAAAGCCCCGAAATAGGCAAGAAACCACCAGTCCTTGGTCAGAGAAAAGCACAGAAAGGCAGGGATAAACCCCATCAGAATTTTCAGACAGTTTTTAAATTTTGTATTAAGATTTTTCCATGAGGACAGGCTGTTTTTTTTCTTTGTGTCCGGCAACTCAAGACTGAGGTTGTTTCTGATTTCTTTTTGAAGTCCGCCAAGGGTAACAATATTTCCCTTGCTTTTCATATCAAGAGAAAAGGAATCAAACACCCATTCTCTTTTTTTCATCGGCAGCACCTGATCAAAACCGGGCAGCCATCTCAATGCCCTGATGATCCATTTAATCAAAGGCGAAATTTCATTTATGGCAAAAGAGGTCATCCTGTGGTTGACACTGATGCTGGCCGGAAGAATTAATCGATCTCCAATGTTTTTTCTAATTTCTTTTCGGGCTTTTTGGGAAAAAGTGTTGATGATGCCGAACCCCATGGAGTAGGCTTGGTGGGATTTTCCCGTCGAATCGCTGCCGATTCTGGATTTTAGAGGCCTTACCGTATACATATTTTTTAATGTGTCAATATCATGGAGAATATTAAGAAGTGTCTGCAGCCGGTCTTCTCCATCTGCATATTCGGTCTTTCCCACGGCCAGGATGATCTGGCGGACCACCCGTTTGAGCTTTAAAAGGCTTCCTGAATTGATGGCCTTCTGAAGTTCATTGACGGCAAAAACAGAGTCTTTTTCCTGTGTCAGAAAATCTTTTAAATTAATGATTTCTAGCCGGGTAATGAGCCCGTTTCCTTCATACAGAATTTCAACCACATCCTCAGGTTTCAGGTTACCGAGTTTCAGCGTAATCCTGAAATCATGATGAAGCTTTTGTATCTTTGAAAGAAGTTCTTTAAAATCCAGTTTGAGCCGCGCCGGGATATTCATATCAATGCTGACGGAAAAAGGATGCGGTATTGAAGGATGCTTCAGAGGGCTTAAATAGGTGGAGATAATATCCTTGGTGTTAAAACTGTCCATTTTTTCCACCAGGTTTTTAATCTGCTCCTGTTCGCTTTTATCCGCTTTTTCAAAGGAAAGATTCAGATCTTTGATCCGTTCCTGCATGGCACTGACGGATAAAGCGTGAATAAATTCCCCAAGATGCGGAACAGAGGGAAGACCCGGTGATGCAAATTTTAAAAATTCCGTTTGAGAAAGACGTTGCAGCTTAATATCCAGGTCCCTGCACATATCATCCAGAAAGTTTTCATTAAAGCTGTCAAGAAGGCGGAGCACATATTTTTCCTGGTATTTCAGAACTGCCTTGCCCTCTTCCATGAATTCCACTACATGGGGTTCGGCAAGAAAGCAGAGAAACGCCTCGGCATCGGGAAGCCCCCTGGACACCCAGATAAAGGATATATACCGGTCCCGGTACCGGGCCCAGAATTCAATCCCGATACGAAGATCAATCTCCAAAATCTTTGCCGCCTGGATCAGCTCTGCGGCAAACCTGGGTTCAATGCAATGGTAATAAATGACCCGAAGGCGCCGGATCCCTTTTATCCAGGCATCCATGATCAGATGAGTCGGAGACTTTCTGCCCGAGGTATTGGCATCATGAACATGATCGTCAAAAGCAATCTGGTTCCATTCTTCCGGCATTTCAAGAAGATGATAGTGTTTCAGGAGCTTCCTGATGACCCTTGGTTTTCCAAAGGCGGCCATACGGAAGGTATGGGCCAGCTGAAGCTGAAGAGAATCATTGCCCTTGGCCCTCACCAGTTCCTTCATGATCTGAAGAAGCACCCGCGCAGTATTTTTGGGGATGGATCCGTCCGTGGTATTCAGGATCTCATCTTTTAAGCTCTGAAGTGCCTGGATGCGATTTTCAATGGCCCCCCTTTCCATGGATTCCAGAAGATAAACAATAGCGTAGGCAGTGCGAAGCCCTTTGGATTCGGCAAGCTCCTTAATTCCCAGGGGATGGAAGAACGGATAATACAGCTTCCGCGTATATCCCAGAGTTTTATCTGTATCATAAACAGAATTGACAATCCTGATCAGATCATGGTCGCGCTGGTCAAAAAATAAGTGTTTGAACTTCAATCCGCTTTATAATCCTTATCTATTCATATTTGTTCATCACCTATAGCATGCAAAAATGATCTATTCAATATTCAAGTCATTTCGTTGAATGATTAATTCATACTCCGACCCTTCCGAAGTCCGGTTAATACTGAAACCAAGCTTTTTTGCAAGTTTCAGCATCTGGGTGTTTTCAGCAAGAACAAGGCCGTTCACCTGATCCAATCCTTTATCCCAGGAGGCCTTCAGGCATTGCCGCAACAGCTCCGCCCCTATGCCTTTGCCTTGCCATGCGTCACTGATGGCAATAGCAAATTCGCCCTGTTTTCCATCGGGATAATCAATAACCCGGCAGACCCCGGCTATTTTTCTTTCCTTATCTGTTCCCATTAACGCCACAAGGGCTATTTCACGGTCATAATCAATCTGTGTCAATTTGATCAGCATTTCTTTTGAAAGCTGTTTCATGGGTGAAAAAAAGCGCATATATACACTTCTCGGAGACAGGGAATTAAAAAGATCTATGAGAAGATCCGCATCACTGGGGCGGATGGGACGAATAAAAAATCCATGACCATCCACGCTTTGTTTTTTTGACTCATACTGCCAGGGATAGGAACTGATGATAAGGTGTCTCGGAGTTTCAACCGTTGCAGGTTCTATGAGAACCCTTGCATCGACGGCTGTCATTTCACCGTTTTTAACCATGAGCGGGTTGATATCCAACGCCTGGATTTCCGGGAAATCCGTGACCAGCCTGCCAACCCGGATCAAATATTCTTCCAGGGTCGCCATGCCAGCTTTTGGAAGGTTTCTGAATCCATTGAGAACTTTTGATATTCTTGTTTTTTCAATCATCTGACGGGCAAGAGACCGGTTCAGGGGAGGGAGGCCCATGGCCGTATCCTTGTAAACTTCTGTTAAAATGCCTCCCATGCCGAAAAGAATCACAGGGCCGAAATGATCATCTTTTTTTACACCGATGATGAGTTCATAATCTGCTTTCTGCTGCATTTTCTGAACCGAAGCCCCTTTTATCTGAGCATCTGGAAAAAGCTCCCGGGCATTTTTCATGATCCCGGCATAGGCCGCCTTGACCTCGGCCGGGGTTTTCAAATCCAGAACAACACCATTGCAATCCGATTTGTGAAGGATATCTTTTGAACAAATCTTTAAAACGACTGGAAAGCCTATCTGTTCAGAGATTTCCATGGCCATTTGTTCCGAGTCCGCTATTTTTGTCACATTGGCAGGAATTCCATAGGCTCTTAAAACTTCCTTGGCCTCTGTTTCCGTAAGGCTTTTTTCACCTGCCAAAACGGCATCACCTATGATCTGCCGTGCCTTGGCCCGGTTGATCACAAGCTTGGTGTCTGTTCTGACAGGGATCTCATGAAGCATTTCAATGTTTTTGCCATAGTGATACAGGTTTTTAAAAGCCCTTACGGCTCTTTCCGCAGAATCATAGGTGACAATACCAGCCTCATTAAAGACTTTTCTTGAACTTTCAACATTGATCCCTCCGATCCAGGCCGTAAAAACCGGACAGGGTAAAAGCTTTATTTCATCTGAAAGAGCCTTTGCAAGACCCAGGATATCCATGGTGCCCACAGGTGAACAGATCAACAGCAGGGCATCGGTTTCAGGAGCATTGGCACATATTCTGGCGGTTTTAAGATAAACATCCCTTCCTGAATCGCCGAGAATGTCGATGGGATTTCCCCTGCTCCAGTTTTCCGGCAGAATACTGTCCAGCTGACCAAGGGTTTCCACACTGAGCTTTACCGGCTCAATGCCATGGGATGAAAGGGCATCCGCTGCCATAACACCAGGCCCTCCGGCATTGGTGATGATGGTGAGGCCGGAACCATTGGGGCGCTGCTGTTTTGCAAGAAACTCGGTGCAGTCGAATAATTCTTCAAATTCGTTGACCCGAAGAATACCGGCCCTCTGAAAAGCCGCATCATACAGCGCATCTTCTCCTGCCATGGCTCCGGTATGGGAGGCTGCTGCCATGGCTCCGGCCCTTGACCGGCCGGATTTAAGGACAATAATGGGTTTCACCCGGGAAACAGCCCTTGCAGCACTCATGAAATTTCTGATATGGGTAATGTTTTCCATATACATGACGATACTGCTCACGGAATTCAATGAACCCAGATAATCGATCATGTCGGCAAAATTGACATCCAGCATGGAACCCAGACTAACAAAATGGCTGAACCCCACATTGTTCCGATGGGAAATATCCAGCACCGACGTACACACGGCACCACTCTGGGATAAAAAGGCTATCTTCCCGGGCAGAGGGGAAAGATGGGCAAAGCTTGCATTCAAGGATGTGGCTGTATTGACAAACCCAAGACAATTGGGGCCGATAATTCTCAGGTTGTATTTCTTTGCCGTCTGAAGGATAAGTTCTTCCATTTTTATGCCCTTTGTTCCTATTTCCTTTCCGCCGGAAGAAATGATGACAACACCGGCAAGCCCTGCATTTCCGCAGGACTCAAGGATTTGCGGGACCGTGTGGATAGGTGTTGCAATTATGGCCATATCAATATCCGAATCAATTTTCTCAATTCGGGAAAAGGCTTTCTGTCCCATCACCTGTGCATATCCAGGATTCACCGGGATTATATTTCCCTTGAACCCTTTTTCCAGAAGATTTTTCATGATTAAATACCCGACGGAACCTTCTTTTTCGCTTGCTCCGACAACGGCAACGGTTTTCGGATTAAAAAGCCTGTGCAAATTGATTGTGCTCATAGTTCTCCTCTCACGTCTTCATGGGAAAATACCATATTGCCTGTTCGCTCAGAAAAATCTAATATTTCCTGTTTCTAAGGCACAATCCATACCGTCGTCTCCCTTGCTCCCTGGATAGCCTTCCAGGGGATGGAACCGATATCAAAATTATCCACATTTGATTTACCTTTACGGCCAAAGACAAGGGTATCGCATTTTTCATCCCTGGCAGCGGAAACAATGGCTTCTAAACGACTGTCAGCACCCTGAATGAACTTGACGGTAATCTTTTTTTTCTGAATCCCGGCTTTCTCAAGAATGCCTTCAGCATTTTGGATGGCATTTTCAAGCTCTTCAAATACAGTTTTGACAAATCCGGCCGGCTTTTTCTTTCCTGATTTTTCATCATACAGGTTAAAATCTCTCAGTACGCTGCACAGAACAATCCTGCAATCAGAGCCTTGAATCATCCGGGCGACAAATTCAACAGCTCTATTTGACCCTTCCGAACCATCGATGGCCAAAAGCAAGGAATGATTCACCTTCTGTATCCCTGCCAGCATGACCGGAATCTTATCCGCTTTTTCAACGAGCTTGGTTGAAACGCTCCCCATGATAATGGGCAGGAGTGTCTGGGAGCCGCCTCGCCTTCTGATGAGAAGGGCATCATATCCTTTTTGGGCTTCATCCATGATATCCCTTGCAATCCCGTTTTTCCTTTCGGCAATGACAACAGTGATGTCTTCGGGTTTAAATCCTGAAGCAATCAACTGCATTCGCGCCTTTCCCATGAAATCATCCATCTGGGACCTGTATGACCGTTCCCAGGCATATACCTCAGATGTCACATTGGCGCTGAAGGGGTTTTTTTTCAAATCATAATAACACATGGGAACCTTTGTGATGATATTGTGCAGCACCAGTTTCTTTTTTAAAAACGGTTTAAAACTGCAAAGGTACTGAATGGTTCTGAAGGCCCTTTCCGAACCGTCAAGGGCGACAAGTATTCTATCAGTGTTTTTGTACATGTTTTATTCTCCTTTTTTTAAAAAATATTATCACCAATTAGCTTTATTCAGGAATGTGACCGCAGGCACATCACCGGGACCGGCGAATGCCTGAACAGTTTTTCCGCCACACTCCCGAACAAGAATCCCTGGAGATTGGATCTTCCTTTGGGTCCGAAAACCAGAAAATCGATATTTTCGCTGTCTATGGCAGCCAGAATTTCCACATAGGGCACACCATGACCAAGTATTGTTTTTACTTTTTTCCCATCCAGGCTGCTGATATTTTTTACCATGGCCATGAGTTTCATTTCACGACGGCCGGATTCTTCCGCCAGATGTTTTGCAAGGATAAAACTGTCAGGTCTGGCCTTGTTCACCGCTCTCTCGACAGTATCTATTCCCTTTTGGTTAATGATATGAATGACACAAATTTCAGCATCCGTATTTCGTGAAATTTCTCCTGCATATTCCAGAACCTGCCTTGAATAGAGTGAAAAATCAACAGCTGCCAATACCTTTTTTATTTTTCCAGTCGTTTGTTGGTTCATTTTATTTCTCCCTTTTAAATCTGGCCCTTTCCCTGACACTGACAACCGGAACCGGAGAATGCCGGAATACTTTTTCTGCAGCGCTTCCAAACAGAACCCGCGAAATATTGCTGCGGCCCTTGTTGGCCATAACCACAAGATCTATATGTTCAGATTCAATAGTTTTTAGGATACATTCAAAAGGAATGCCCACATCGATTTTTATCTCCATCATGGATTTTTTTTCGAAAAATCTATCCTTTATCATTTGTTTTAATTTTTCAGATCTTTCATTTTTCAGATCCCGGATATAATCCTCGGTATTAAGAATGTTTGCAAAAGAGCCCGGGTAATAGCTGAAAACCATTTCTGCGCCGGCAATATCCCTCTGGTTGATAATGTTTAAAAGCAATATCTGTGTATTTCCCCCCTGGGAAAGCGCCACAGCATATTCCAGAACCATGGATGAATATTCACTGAAATCTATACAGGCAAGAATTTTATTGATGTTCTGGTTCATGTCTTTCCTCCTTTTATTGAATATGGATATCTCCCTGCCTCCGATCAAAGAATCGATATTGTTATGGGCAGAGATTTTTCTTTCCCTTTTGAACATCCATGCCGTAGCAATTGCTGTGCCAGGGGGTTGAAGATATCCTAAAACGCCTTTATCCCTAAAGCGATAAAATGTTTTAAAGAAAACGATCGATCAAAATCAGGCCGAAAATGGGTTGGCCTTCTATCAACCTGTAAAATAATCTGACATTGGAAAAAACAAAATCCATGCAAAAAATTTAAGATGCGAATTCCACAATTAAAAGGATGTCACCTGTCAAAATTGTCAGTAATTTTTACATAGCGTCGGATGACATCACACTATTTTTGATAAATCCTTAATCCTCTATATGTATATAACCGCTCCCGTGCTTCTCTGCAGATAGATTCAATCTGGTTTTTAACCCTGGCACATATATTGAATGAATGGTTTTATAAAGCAGATTTGTTACCCAATCTCAAATATCAATGATCTATTCATGGGGGGGTGATAAAGTGATACAGAATCAAATCAATTCATCAGCAATGGAAATTCGCGAATTCACCTTGGATGAAATGGGCAAGGTCGATGATATTATCCTGCGATATAAATCAAAACCGGGCTCATTAATCCCGGTTCTTGAAGAAGTTCAGGAAGCTATCGGGTATCTGCCCATATCCATCCAGAAAAGAGTTGCTGTGGGTCTGAACATTGCTTTCAGCGAAGTATTCGGTGTTGTTACGTTTTATTCGTTTTTTACCATGACCCCAAGGGGGAAACATACCATTCGGTGCTGTCTTGGAACCGCCTGCTATGTCAGAGGCGGGAAAAAGCTATTGGATGCAGTCAGCCAGGAACTGAAAATTCATCCTGGGGACACAACTGATGACAGGCAGTTTTCGCTTGAGACGGTCCGCTGTCTTGGTGCCTGTGGACTGGCCCCTGTGATGATGGTGGGGGAGGATACATATCGTCAGGTAAAACCCACCACAGTATCCAGGCTGATTGAAGACTACGATTAATACGAGGAACATCATGCCACATCTAAAAATTGAAGACTTATTAAGAATTAAAGGAGATGTGCTCAGAAAATGGGAGCTTGCCCCGGGGAGAAAAAGCATCCGGATCTCTGTGCATATGGGCACTTGCGGTATATCTTCGGGTGCGGATAAAGTCCTGGATACATTAAACAAAGAATTGTCGTTCTCCGGCAGAACAGATATTTTGATCACCACTTCCGGATGTGCAGGGATATGTAATTATGAACCGCTTATCACCATCGAGAGGCTGGGGGAAGAACCTGTAAAATATGCCAAGGTCAACCAGGAAAAAGCCCATTTGATTTTTAGAGACCATGTCATCAACGGCAGGATAAATGCCGAATGGGTTTTTGCAAGAGGCTGGGAACAAAAAGAAAAAGATTTTGAAGGACCGCAGGGTCCGACAACCAACCTTACTCCCCATATTCGCGAAATTCCGTTTTTCGGCATGCAGCAACCGGTTGTGATGAGAAACCGCGGTCTGATCCAGGCAGAAAAAATTGAAGAATATATTGCCATGGACGGATATTTTGCAGCTGCAAAAGCTCTGTATCAGATGGAACCGGATGAAATCATCAATGAAATCAAACGGTCGGGAATCAGGGGAAGAGGGGGCGCAGGCTTTCCCACAGGCATGAAATGGCAGTTTGCCGCGGGATCGAAAAATGATGTCAAATATGTCCTATGCAATGCAGATGAGGGTGATCCAGGGGCATTTATGGACAGATGCGTACTGGAGTCAGACCCGCACTCGGTCATTGAAGGAATGATTATCGCGGCCAAAGCCATTGGTTCCCATCAAGGATATATTTACTGCCGGGCTGAATATCCCCTTGCGGTTTCAATGTTGAACACCGCCATCGCCCAGGCAAGAGATCTGGGGCTATTGGGGGAAAATATATTCAACTCGGGATTCAGTTTTGATCTTGAAGTCTACAGGGGAGCAGGTGCCTTTGTATGCGGAGAAGAAACAGCATTGATGACATCCATTGAGGGCAAACGGGGAACCCCCAGGCCCCGGCCTCCGTTTCCCGCCATCCAGGGTCTTTGGAAAAAACCCAGTATTCTGAATAATGTGGAAACCCTTTCAAATATTCCTCAAATCATTCAGAAAGGGGGGAAATGGTATTCCGGTATTGGAACAAGAAAGAGCAAGGGCACAAAGGTGTTTGCCATTACCGGCGATGTAAACAATGTCGGGCTTGTGGAAGTCCCCATGGGAATCTCCATCGGAACCATTATCCATGAGATCGGCGGCGGCATCCCAAAGGGTAAAAAATTCAAGGCTGTTCAATTGGGCGGACCTTCAGGCGGCTGTATACCGGTCCAGCATCTGAATGCGCCTGTGGATTATGAATCCGTTGCCGAATTAGGTGCCATTGTCGGATCCGGCGGCATGATTGTAATGGATGAAGATAAATGTGTGGTTGATATTGCCCGGTTCTTTATGGAATTCTGCCGGGATGAATCCTGCGGGAAATGTACCCCATGCAGGGTTGGAACCCAGAAAATGCTGGAAATACTGACAAAGATCTGTGATGGAAAAGGAGAGAAAAAGGATATTGAAACGCTTGAAAACTGGGCTGGTATCATTCAAAGCACTGCTTTGTGCGGGCTTGGACAGACAGCGCCGAACCCGGTTCTTTCAACCCTGCGGTACTTCAGGGATGAATATGAAATCCATATTAATAAAAAGCGGTGCCCTGCTGCTGTATGCCAGGCTATGGTTAAAGCCCCATGCAGGCATACATGCCCCATAGGAATGAATGTTCCCGGATATATCGCACTTGTCAGAGCAGGCCGGCTTGAGGATGCATACAAGGTTCTGCTGGAGACCAATCCCTTTCCCAGTGTTTGCGGCCGAGTATGCGACCATAAGTGTGAATCCAAGTGCAGACGGGCGACAGTAGATATGCCCATTGGCATCAAAAATCTCAAACGGTTTATCACCGATAACACCGTAAGACCCCTGGTTGAGCGAATACCGGTTGTCCATAGGGAAAAAATTGCGGTCATCGGTTCAGGGCCTTCGGGTTTAACCGTTGCAAAAGGGCTTGCCCTTAGAGGGTATGGGGTAACTATTTTTGAACAATTTTCAGAACCCGGGGGAATGCTCAGGTGGGGGATTCCTGCCTATCGCCTGCCCCGAAATATTCTGAAAAAAGAGATTGACGACATCTTAAGCCTGGGCATAGGGCTGAAATGTAATTCAAGGGTGGGGATTGATATTTCATGGCAGGAGATCCGAAAAAAATTTGATGCGATTTATCTTGCCACCGGCATTCACAAAAGCCTTCATATGGACATGATTGATGATCGGCTGGACGGGGTGTGGGGAGCCATTGAATTTTTAAGAAAAATAAATTCTGATTATCCTCCCCGTATCGGCAAGCAGGTAGGGGTCGTCGGAGGGGGTAACTCTGCCATTGACGCAGCAAGATCGGCCTTAAGACTCGGGGCAAAAGAAGTGACCATTCTGTATCGGAGAACCCGGCAGGATATGCCCGCACTTGAAGAAGAAATCCTCGCAGCAGAAGCAGAAGGCATAAAATTCAGATTCATGGTGACCCCTCTCAGAACAGAAGGGATCAACGGCAAGCTATTGAATCTCATTTGCCAGAACATGACGTTTGGGGATTTTGATATCAGTGCCCGCAGAAAGTCTGTTCCAAAGATAGGCGACGAATTTACCTTAAATCTTGACCAGCTTATTATTGCCATCGGCCAGAAGCCGGATCATCCTTTTGATTTGGAAGAAGCCGGTATTCAAATAACAACGTCAGGCCTTATTGAAGTCAAAAAAGAAACCATAACCGTGACATCCGCGCCCATGGTGTTTGCCGGTGGCGATGCTGTAACCGGTCCTGATACCGTTGTCCAGGCCATTGCTGCCGGATTTGAGTCTGCACGGGAGATCGATGATGCCATACGCGCGCAAAATGGCGGGGAACCATATATCCATCCTGGAGAAAGGATCGAAATCCCGCCCCTTATTGAAGAAGAGACTCTGGAAATGCAGAGGGTTCCCGTGCGTGAGGCAGAAGTCAGTCTGCGGACTAAGGATTTTCAAGAAGTTGAGCTCGGGTATTCCATGGAAGATGCATTAAAGGAAGCAAGAAGATGTGTTCGCTGTGATATTGAGATATAGATGGATGAATTTCTCACAAGGAGACGGTGATCAATGGAAACCAACATGAAAAAAATAAAAATAACCCTTGACGGTAAAGAAATTTTTCCAGATGAAGGAATCAGTATACTGGATGCGGCCCGGCAAAACCATATCCATATTCCAACCCTTTGCCACCATCCAAACCTCTCAGCCTGGGGAGGTTGCCGCCTCTGCATGGTGGAAGTGGATGGATCTCCCAGGCTGGCTGCCAGTTGTGTTACACCGGTCCGTAATGGAATGGAGATTATAACCTCCAATGAAAAAATTATCCACAGCCGCCGGACCATTTTAGAATTTTTATTTGCAGAAAGAAATCACAATTGCATGGTTTGCCAGGACAGTGGGGACTGTGAGCTCCAAAATCTCGCGTATGAACTGCAGATGGATCATCTTACAGTACCTTCTTCATTTGATACATTCCCCATAGATGTGACAAGCCCCTATATGTCATTTGATCATAACCGCTGTGTTCTGTGCGGAAGATGCGTCCGTGCCTGCCGGGAAATTTCAGGTGCCCATGTATTGAATTTTATCCATCGCGGTTCTGACAGCCGTATCGGGTTTGATTTTAATGACAAAAGAGACGGGTCAACCTGTCACTCCTGCGGCGCGTGTTTACAGACATGTCCCACCGGCGCCATTGTAAATCGTTACAGATCTCATTATTCGGTCAAAGGGCATGATATAAAAAAATGGCAGAGCATCAACTCATGCTGCCCTTTATGCGGGTTATTATGCCCTGCAACCTCCTTCATCAACAACAACACACTGCTAAAGGTTGAGGGTACTCTTATCGGAAATGATGACAGGCCTGATGGAGGACAATTGTGTTTTAAGGGAAGATTTGAAGTGCTCAAAACAAAAGGGCAGCGTTTAACCCATCCCCTGATTCGGAACAAGGAGGGAAACTGGGAAAAAGCAGACTGGCAAACAGCAGTGGAACTTGTGGCTGAAAAATTTAATGCGATTCGGGATACCCATGGCGGGGGTTCAATTCTGGGTATGATTTCCGCCATGTGCGCCAATGAAACTCTCCAGCGCTTTAAAGACCTCCTGTGCCGGGGCTGGAGATCTCAATCCATTGATACATTGGACGGAATTCATTTCAGAACCCTCTTGAAAACCAGAAATAAAAACCATGGAAACTGGCAGGAAGCATCCTGGAAAACCATTCCCAAGGCAGATTTTATCCTTGTAGCGGGTGCATCTCCCAGTCATACCCAGCCTGTTATTGGATCTTTGATTCAAAAAACCATATTGGAGAATAAAACAAAAGTCGCAATGATTGGAAACGCCGCCCCTCTTCTGCCTTTGATCTCATATCACCTGCCTGTAAAAAAGGGGGAAGAATCGCTTTTGATCAAAGCCATGTTAAAGGATACGCCGGGGATGATACAAAATCCCGACCGGGCCACAGACGACTGGAAGCGCATCTGTAAAGAGACAAAACGTGTTGATTCGGCAAAACTCCTCCATACTCTTGGTCTGAATGGGACAGATATTGTTTTGTTTCAGGAAATGGTCAAGGCCTATGCATTGTCCTTGAATCCTTTGATTATTACAGGGGAAGGATTGACCGGCATAAAAGATGCTTCCGGTTTGAATGATTTAATAGATCTGGCGATTCTGAAACGAGATCTGACTGAAACCAATTTGGGAATCATTCTTCTCAAACCCTTTGGAAACAGCTCCGGAGCTTGGCAGACCGGAGTTTCATCAACAGAAGAATTCCCCCCGGGCACCCCCTGGAAAGGAGGGCTTTTGGTTTTGTCAGGAGAAGAAGATTTGACCCATATGAGATCAGACCCTTTGAGCACCGCTGATTTTCTTGCCGTCATAAGTCCCTTTTTTCCGGTTGAATTGGCTCAGACGGCAGATATAATGATTCCGACGCCGACCTGGATGGAAGAGGATGGAACTTATACCTCCCTTGATGGTCGCGAAATTGTTTTAAAACAAAAAGTGTTTTACCCTCCGGATGATATCAGAAATACGCAGGAAACCCTGACCCAACTTGCAAAAAAGGCAGGGTTGATCCCGGCATAAGGATATTAAAGGACAACAACAACCAGAAAACATACTTTCAGAATAAATTGGAGGAAATTCCATGAAACTGCCTAAAATAGCAACCGTATGGCTTGAGGGATGTTCAGGCTGTCATATGTCCTTTTTAGACACGGATGAAGGTCTGCTGGATATTCTTGGCAAGGTTGAGCTGACGGATTCACCGATTACAGACTTTAAAGACTTTAATTTTCAGGAAGTTGCACTGGGCATTATCGAAGGCGGGATTGCAAATGAAGAGCAGGAGGAAATTGCAAAAAAACTGCGGAAAAAATGTAAGATACTTATGGCCTGGGGCGATTGTGCAGCTTTTGGCGGGATAAATACATTAAGAAATGTATTTTCAACACAGGACATATTGCAAAGGGGCTATGTCGAAACTGAAAGCACCGTAAACGGAATAATTCCGGTTCATGAAAGCCTTCCCTTGCTTCTGGAAAAAGCCCTGCCCGTCAATTCAATTGTACCGGTGGATGTGTATGTACCTGGCTGTCCGCCTTCACCGGAGGCAATCGTCTATTGTTTAAGTGAGGTTCTGCAGGGAAGAATTCCTGTGCTTCCAACCGAGATGATGCATTTTGACTAAGGAGAAGGGCAGATGAACAAAACAAAAACCATTACGATTAATCCCATAAGCCGCCTGGAAGGCCACGGCAAGGTCACTATCCATTTAAACGGAGACGGCGAGGTAGAGGATGCCCGGTTTCATATCACGCAATTCAGGGGGTTTGAGAAATTCTGTGAAGGAAGGCCTTTTGAAGAGATGCCGATTATTACCCAGAGAATCTGCGGCATCTGCCCGGTAAGTCATCAACTGGCTTCTGCAAAGGCATGTGATGCAATTTTAGGTGTTACTATTCCGGAAACGGCCAAACATCTTAGAGAATTGATTCATATGGGTCAGTTTATTCAATCCCACGCCCTTCATTTCTTTCATCTTGCAAGTCCGGATCTGCTTTTAGGGTGGGATTCAGATCCAGCCATGCGAAACGTGGTAGGTGTGATTCAAAAATTTCCATCCATCGCCATAAAAGGAATCAGACTAAGAAAATTCGGCCAGGAAATCATCCATGCCCTGGGTGGAAAAAAAATCCACCCGGCATTTGCAATACCCGGCGGGGTTGTCAGCTCACTTTTAAAAACCCACCGGGATACATTGCTGAACGGGTTTAATGAAGCTTATGAAACCGCTTACATTGCTCTTGATATTATCAAAGAGTGGATTGATAAAAACCAGGAACAGGTAAAAATTTTTGCAAATTTTGCTTCCCTTTATGCAGGGCTGGTAGATAAGGATGGACATCCTGATCTGTATGATGGAAAAATGAGAATCGCAGGCCGTGAACGATCCATTGTCAAAGAGTTCGATTCCAAGGATTACCTCAAATTCATCGGAGAACATGTAGAGCCCTGGTCGTATCTGAAATTTCCGTTTTATAAACCCCATGGTTACCCGGACGGCTGCTACCGGGTCGGGCCGCTGGGAAGACTCAATGCTGCCAACGGCATGAGCACACCCAAAGCAGAAAAGGAAAGAAAGGCATTTAGAGAAACCTATGGGGCTGAATGGAATGGATGTTCTTTGTTCTACCACTATACCCGCCTTATAGAGCTGCTTTACTGTCTGGAAAAAGCTGAAGAACTCTTGAAGGATGACAAAATTTGCAGTACTGATATCAGAGTGACGGCAGATGTGAGACATGAAGAAGGGATCGGCATGATTGAGGCACCGAGAGGAACACTGATCCATCACTACAGGGTGGACCCGTACGGGGTCATTAAAAAGGTGAACCTCATTGTCGCGACAGGTCATAACAATATTCCCATGAATCGCTCCATACAACTGGTGGCCAGGGAATACATCCATAACGGCCTTGTCAAGGAAGGGTTTTTAAACCGGGTTGAAGGCGCCATCCGGTGCTATGATCCGTGTCTTTCGTGTTCAACACATGCTGTGGGGCAAATGGCACTCAACATCCGGATCTATGACGTTTCAGGAGAACTTGTTAAAGAACTGGTAAGGGAATGAGTCATGCAATCCATGGAGACTATAATTTCCAGCACCTGGGTGGTCGGCTATGGAAATTTTCATCGCCGGGATGACGGTATCGGACCTTATGTGGCCGGCAGGATAGGGAAAAAAGTAAAACATAAGAAAGATATCCGCACCCTTTCACTTCATCAACTGGACCCTGATTTGATTGATGAATTGCAGTCTGCCCGTATGATAATATTTGTCGATGCAACCATGGACATAATAGAAAATGGATGGAAATGGGAAAGGATATTTCCTGAGTTCAAAAGGTTTTATCATGTGACTCACCTTTTTAGCCCATCCTTGATTCTGAGCCTTATTCATTCCCTTTATCAAAGAAATCCGGAAACATATATTGTTTCTGTACAAGGCGACAATTTTGAATTTGGCCACGGGCTGGATCCAGAGACTCAAAAAAGAGCTCTCAAGGCAGCATCAGCCATTATGGAATTCCTGAACGCCTTTCACGGCAAGGCTGAAATCGTCTGCAACCCCATTAGTGAAGGAGGATAAAATGGCCGCAGCAAAAACAATACTCATCATTGATGATGATAAAGACATGGTTAATACAACCCGCATCATTCTGGAAAGCAAGAATTATAAAGTTTCTGTTGCCTATAACGGAAAACAGGGCTATTCAATGATTGAAAAAAATATTCCTGATCTTATCATCCTGGATGTGATGATGTCCACCGATACAGAAGGTTTTGATCTTGCCTATAAACTTAAAAACAGCAAGCCGTACAAAAAAATCCCCATTATTATGCTGACATCCTTTCCCCAGGAAATGACCCGGCAAGGTCCTGAAAAATTTCAACACATCATGGGAGAGAGCTGGCCGGTCTCGGAATTTATTGAAAAACCTGTGGACCCGGACGCACTGCTTGCCGTTATTCAGGACCTGCTATGAGGGAATACATAACAATTTTAAATAAGGATTACCCTTTATGAGCCTGGGGCATCAATTGGTAAAAGATCAGTTGTTCTTCAGGAAAGAACTGAGGGAAAGAGTCTACTGGTTCATTAAACTGAGATGGATCGTTTTGTCGGGGGCGGTTTTTGGGGGTTGGGCCGTTTTTTCTTTAGAACCAGAATTGCCTGTGTTTCCGTTAACGGTCATTATTCTTGCAGTTGCGTTTTATAATACTCTTTTTTTCTTTATCTGGCTGCGGCTGAAATCTTATCAATCCGACAAGGTCAGGCCCTTTGAGATTTTTGCCCACCTGCAAATTACCCTTGATCTGATTGTCTTCTTTTTTTTCATATATTTTACCGGCGGCATACACAGCCCTTTCTTGATATTTGTAATTTTTCATATCATCCTGGCTGGTATTTTGCTCTCTCCTGCCAGCTGTTTTATTTGTTCCGGGCTGGTGGTTCTGATTTTTGGGGGGCTGATTGCATTAGAAAACACAGCTATGCTTCCCCATCATCCCATTTTATTTGGGAACGCCTTGTTTGCATTTAACCTTGAATTTCCAGGGTCTGTTTTTCTGTTCCTGATACTGGCTGCATTTATCATGATTTCTGCATTCCTGACCACTTCCATCAAATTGAGTTTAAGACTCAAGGGGCGTGAACTGCTCAAGGTTTCAAAAGAACTTGAAAACAGTAATGCCAAATTGATGACTCTGTACGAAATGGTAAAGGAAATGGGCAGCCTCTATGATCTGCAAAAACTGATGGATACGGCCACCCAAAATTCAGCCATTATTATGGGAGTCAAAGGGTGTTCCATCAAACTTCTGGATGCGGGAAGGGAAAAATTAAAATTTTCTTCAACCTATGGCCTCAGCCAGGATTATATTGCAAAAGAAGCCATTGATATCAAAAAAAGCCCTGTGAATCTTAAAATTATCAAAGGAGAAAGCTTTAGTATCGGCAAAGTAGACAAAACAAACTCTTTCCAGTTTCCCGAGGATATAGAAAAGGAAGGAATTGCCGCTATGATGTGTCTGCCGCTCAAGATTAAAAAAGTGGTGCTGGGTGTTATTTGTTTTTATAGCGAGGTACCCCATTATTTTGATACTGAAGATATGGTTTTTTTCTCTTTGATAGCAGATTTGACGGCTCTTGGCATAGAGAACATCACTAGAGAATTAAATAAAACCTGGTTCCTTGCAAAGGCGGCTCACCAGCTTCGGTCACCCATGAATGCGATTCACAGCATGCTGGATATGGTACAAAAAGGATTTCAGGGGCCTGTCAATGAAGAACAAACCGTGACCCTGAACCGATGTAACACACGGATTAAGATTCTTGGAGACATGATACATGATTTGTTAAAAATCGGCATCAGGCGAACGCAGACAAACAATACGGTTCTCCCCCCGGTTGATGTTAAGCTCCTTTTGCAGAACTTGGCTGATCTATATACACTCAGGGCAACAGAAAAGAATGTGAATTTAAAACTTTATATGGATAAAGACATCCCCCTAATTCATGCAGACAAACAACTGCTGGATGACCTTTTTTCAAACCTTATCTCCAATGCCATAAAGTATACTCCGCCAAAGGGAGAAGTCAGAATTATTTTATCATCAGATAATAACCATCGCATTCAATTTCAAGTCTCGGACACAGGCATCGGAATCCCTGAAGAAGATCTTTCCAATATTTTTTCTGAATTTTTCAGATCTGAGAATGCAAAAGCTTTTACAGAAAATGGAACAGGGCTCGGTCTTATTATTGTCAAAGAGGCCTTGGACATTTTGAAAGGAACCCTGTCGGTTGAAAGTAAATTAGAAAAAGGAACCCGATTTTCCTGCTCTTTTCCCCTTGCTTCACCCAAACCCCCTGTCTGAAAAAAAACCTGCCGCTCCTGATCTTTTCCTGAAACACTTTTGTTCAACATGATTTTTCTTTTTTTTGATATCTCATGCTCAACACCGGAACAGGGGAATGCCTGAAAACTTTTTCTGCAACAGATCCGGAAAGAAAGTCCGGAAGATTGGATTCGCCTTTCTGAGCGATGACCAGAAAGTCTGTGGTTTCCTTCTTTAGAAATTTTAAAATTTCAACAGACGGAATCCCTTCTTCAACCCTGATCTCAAAAGAAATGTCACCGGCATGGATATCTTTAACAATGTCTTCAAGTTTTGATATGCAACGTTTTTTTTCACGGGCTACATATTCTGCATAGGGAAAATATTCCAGGTGATCCATTTCAAATTGTCTTTTAACACAATCAATGGCTTTTTTATTAATGATGTGAAGGATGGTAATTCCGGATCGGGTATGCCGGGCAATATTAACGGCATACTCCAGGATAGGGCCGGCATATTCTGAAAAATCAAGCGCAACAACCATATTTTTTATCTTCTGGTCCATTTTAAGAGCTCCTTTATCCATTCATCATTGTTCTTATTCCCCTTGACAGGTCTGCTGCATAATACAGATCTCCCGCTTCATGAAGCTTTTCCACTACCGGCTCAAATTTTGAGGGATCAATGTCAAAGGTATGAAAAAACACTTTCCTGTACCCTTCTTCAATATCGTCGTATGACGTCATGATGCTGCAAAGCCTGCCGCCGCTGCCCCGGATAATATCCGTAAGAATTTTGATGAGTCCAGGCTTGTCCTGAAGGGTGAAGGCAAAAATCTGACCTTTATTTGAAACTCCGGTAAAAGATACAAAGCACCTGAAAACGTCACTCTTGGTGATTATCCCCTCAATATATCCTTTTCCGGTTACCACCGGCATACCGGATATCCCTTTTTTCAGCATGATCCCAGCAGCTTCATCAACGGTATGATCACCCCGGATGGTGATGACAGGGCTTGACATGACCGTTTCTACCCTCACGGAATCCAGAAGGGCCGGGATTTCAAATCTATCCAGAGATGTGGCCTCGGAGGGCATGGCTTTTTTGATATCGCCGTCAGTCAAAATGCCTGCCAGTTTTCCATCCTTTAATACGGGCAGCATGGATATCACGCGTGTCTGAAATTTTTTGGCAGCCTCATTCAAAGATTCATCATGATTGATCATGACAACCGGTTTACTCATCCATTCTTTTATCAGCATGGTTTTCTCCTGTATAAATCAAAAATTCCAATATAAATTAATAATGTCCTGACTTTTTCCTTATCAGTCAGCAATTATAGAGCAATTGCCGTGCCAGATTTGTTTTATTTCTGAAAAGCCCTGACCATGCAGCTGTTTCATTTGATTTAAATTGAAAAAATCTTGAACAATGGAAAATGATTGAATACGATCCTATCAACCTGAAAAAAATCCTGACAGGAATACCAATGACTGCTTTATAATGCAGCATCATTTTTTTCTGAAGGGATTTTGACCCGGGTTGGCCTGAAATCTGCCAAATACTGGATTCATTGGTTTGAGATTCAAAAAAACAATAAAGCTGTGTAAAGGAAAATCAATACCGGCAAAGCTGACAATGGCCATATGTTCCAGAAGGGCAAGAGATTCACTCCCACCCTTCTCGATAAAGTCTTGAAGACTCTGTTTGGTTAAGCGCAGAAGCCTTGATCATCTTTTGGTGGGTGCAGTCATTATTTTCCCAATCCGAATTTCTGTTCAAATGCACAGGCAACTATGGTAGCTGCCTGAAACGCCCCTTTAATATGATCCATATTAATGACCAGATCGAATTCCTCCGGACTGGTTTCCTTTTTCTGGTAAACAGCCTTAAAAAATTCATGCTGTTCTGCATCACAGACTTCCAATTGTCTTTCAGCCTCGGACTTACCGATGTTCATCATCCGGGCAAGCCTGTCAACCCGGTATTCCCGGCCACAGATGAACCGGACAGACAATATGGTGTTTCTGGGAAGAATCAGATGGGTTCCTCTTCCGACAAAAATAGTGGGTTCACTGCCGGCAAGAGCAGTCACTGTTTTTGCAAGCTGCCTTGCATAATCGCTTTTAAGAAACGTTTTTTCATTGATCAACATTGAAAAAAGTTCGCTCATCCTGCCGGGATAGCGCTCATCGTAGAATTCAACGGTTTTCCTGGACAGGTCGGCATCCTTGGCCATGTGTTCCAGAATCTCTCTGTCAATAACCCGGTAGTGAATCATACCTGAAAGAAGATCTGCAATTTCCAGTGCCCCCACGCCGATCTGTCTTGAAAAGCAAACGCTTGGCCAAGTTCCATTTTTTTTGTCTGCCAGTTTCTTATCTGCCTCTTCTTTGCTGTATTTTTTGATATACCTGTCTGCCCATTCAGCAGCACCTGGCCTTTTTTTGCCATAATACCCCGGTTGATATCTTTTTTCCTGTTCATTTTTTGTCATCTGTTGTCTCCTTATGATTTTGGGTTATTGTAAAGGCGATGGTTAAAAAAATCTCCATCGCTTTATCTTTTCTTATACCAGTCCTGATCTCCGTACATTTTCTCAATACAATCCTTACACAGGCCATGGCTGAAGGATGCATTGGAACGCTGCTCAATATAGGCTTCAATATTCTGCCATTGATTGTGTTCATCCCGAATTTTTTTACAAGAAGCACAGATGGGCAGCATCCCTTCAAGCATTCTGATTTTTGATAAAAGTCCCTGAGTCACCCGGACGCAGAAAATACAGATGAAAAGGATGATAATGGTTTCAAAAACACTTTCAACCGTATTGACAGGTGTTTTCATGGCCCCGAACAAATAATGGGGAAGGTCCAGAATTTCATCGAGCCACAAAAACAGTATGACCACCGAAAATCCAAAAACCTCATAAGAAATTACTGCCCTTAAGGCATTCAAATCATATCCTGCTGGTTTTCGTTCCATAGATAGCCCTCCTTTTGCCTTCTAAGCTGAATAAGAGCAAATGCCGTGCCCGGATATCTTAAAACATTCAATTGCCTGTAAAACAAAGCTTTTATGAGGATATATGCCCAAAAAATTGAAATCGGAAAAAGAGACGACAAGATCAAATTCTATCAAGCTGTAAAGAAAACCGACACATTTCAAATCCCCTGAGAATATCTAATAAGCATTCCCAGAGTATTTGGCGGCTTGAATATCATCCGGCATGGTAATTGCTATTTTAAATATTAAATGTACAAAGGAGGCAGATATGCAGAATCGAATAAAAGTTTTACTGGTGGATGACGAAGACCGTTTTTGTGAAACAACATCAAAACTCCTTATTAAAAAAGGATTTGATACCACCATTGCCAATAATGCTGAAAAGGCCATTCATATCCTCAAAGACAGCAAGAGAGACGTCATTATTCTGGATATCCAGATGGCTGGAATGGACGGACACACAGCGCTTCAAGAGATAAAAAAAACAGACCCCGACATACAGGTTATCATCCTCACAGGTTATGGCAGCCGGTATTCCGCCATGCGGGCACTTGTTCGGGAAGCCTTTGACTATCTTGCAAAACCCTGTGATGTGGAGATCCTTGCCTCAAGAATCCAGGATGCCTATCTTGCAAAACACCGCGGGTTTAAATTTGATGATAAAAAAGCATTGAACATCATGACACCTATCCATGATCTTAAATCCATTTCCACTGACACGACTCTAAAAGATGCCATGAAACTTAATGAAGGGGTTATCGCTGTTTTTGACGAGAGAAGGATTCTAACCAATATCCTGACCCGCATGGATATCATCCGGTCAGTGCGGCCGGAGTATATTTCTGAAGACGGGTCCTTTAATGAAAACAGTTCTCGGTTTTCATCCATGTTCTGGGCTGGTTATTTTTCAGACCGGGTTCAGGCACTCTCCCAGAAAAAAGTGTGGGAAATCTTCTCGGAACGCCCTCCGACCATCAGTGAAAATGCCAACCTTCTGGAAGTCGCCCATGTGATGGCCGGAACTTCCAGGGGTATCCTGATGGTAAAGGATATCTCAAAGGTGGTCGGGGTTATCCGTGATAAGGATATTTATTCAGAAATCGTTTCACTTATTCGTAAATAGAACCTTTTTTTTAATTCATGTCGTTCTGAAAGATGTGGAATTTAATGCCTGAAAAAGACAGGAAAAAGATAAAAGGCCATACCGGTGTTAACTGCCAGGGTCATGAGCAGGATCACGACAGCTGGTTTCCAGGATAATCTTCCGGCATTTCTGAATCCGGTATAGACCAGCCACCATTTCCAGGGCTCGGTAACCCAGAAGAAAAAAGACACCCAGGAGACCAGGAGAATAATTCCCGAAGAAAAGGCATGGACACTGAATATCATTTCAAAGCCGGTTTTCCTCCCAATTGTTAGTGACATGACCGTGTAGCTTACACAGGCAGAAACAAATGTCATTCCCACACTGCCGAAAAAGAATACAGATCCCATGGCAACAGCGTCAATATCACTTCCGATTAAAAGGCTTGCCCCGGTATAAAAAATGCTGCAAAGAACGCAGAAGCCCAAAGATTTTATAATAGAGGCATTCTCCGGCAATTCCGTAAAAAACCGTTTCGGCTCAATGAGAATTTGAATCAGGGCATAGCCATAGAACTGAAAAGTCTCTAATATTTTCCTGATCATTTTTTTATCCCCTTTGTTGTTCCCGGCCGGTTGCGTCGGAGAACTTCCTTTATGCCTTCCAGGGCCTTTATCAAAAAGGCCCCGGTCAACAAATCATTCTCTTTTACGATTCTTGTTCCTTTAGTATTTCACGAGGGGATCTCATATATTTTTTGGACTGAGCCACCCTTATTTTCTCTTCAACCCTCTGACGTTTCTCAAACGCGTCCAATGCTTTTTCCAGGATCTGATCCAGGTCCGCCGGTTTCATAAGATAATCAAATGCCCCGTTTTTAAGACCGTCAATAGCTGAATCCACAGTTGCATGGCCGGTCAGCATAATGACCTCCACCAGGGGATATAGCGCTTTAATCGCCTTTAAGGTTTCATTTCCATCCATGCCCGGCATTTTCACGTCCAGAACAACCACATGAACATTCTGAGCTTTGAGCTTCTCAAGGGCCTCTTTCCCGCTTCCGGCCGTTAAAACCTCATATCCCTTTTTTTCAATAAGTTTTGCGGTCGTCTGAAGATATCGTTCCTCATCGTCCACCAGCATCATTTTCATCTTTTCCATACCTGTTCTCCTGTCCTTTATTTATATGGTTATCGCCGGCAGACGGATGATAAAACACGTTCCGGCATTATCTTCACTTTGTACTTCCATTGTTCCGCCATAGCTTTCAATAATGCCATAACATACGGAAAGCCCGAGACCGGTACCTTTTCCCACTGGTTTAGTTGTGAAAAACGGGGAAAAGACCTTGGAAATATTTTCCTGGCTGATACCGGTTCCATTATCGGTAATTTTTATTGTCAAAAAACGGCTATCATCTTTATTGGTCTCAATTTTCAAAACCCCGCCCTCTGATCCGTGGCGTTCGGTTATGGCATCCATGGCATTATTAAAAAGATTGAGCATCACCTGCTGGAACTGTGACGGGTCCCCCATGAAATCCGGTGATTCCTCAGAAAGCTGTTTTAAGATTTCAATACCATTCACTTCAGCCTTTTTTTCTATCATTCGGACGATCTCAGGAATAACACGGCATGGATTCAGAGGCTCCTGGCGAATTTCATTTTTTCTTCCAAATTTTAAAATAGCATGGGTAATTTCCGAGCATCGGTTCACCTGGAGTTTTATCTGACTCAGCGAGTCCTCAATTTCATTCAAATCCTGTTTATTCCCCGCATCCATCTTAATTGATATATCTTCCAGAAGGGTTTCAATCAGGGCATGTTCACTTTTAATGATCTGAAGGGGGTTATTGATCTCATGGGCAAATCCGGCCGCCATCTCTCCGATTTCAGCCAATTGCGCCGCCCGGATAAGCTGATTCCCAAGATTTTTCTTTTCCAGAACAAGTTTTTCGATCTGCTTTAATATGCGGTCGGTGATAAATGTCGCCACCACAATAATGACAGCCCCACCGAGTATCATGATGATCAAATTGATGTATACCGAAGTATATAAAAAATTGTAGGCATCCTTTTTTTCCTGTCTCACTACCAGCATCCATTCCTTGTCCTTGAGCCAGGTGGTGGCATAAAGATATTTAATGCCGGATGGATCGGTTTTGATAAACGTTTGAATCATCTCTTCAGATACAGGCAAAGATGCAAATTCAGGATCTTTGTCCATCACCTGGATATTTGAAGACCTCCGTTCAGACTGAGAAACCCCTTCTTTATTCAAAATATAGGCCTCTCCGGTTTTTCCGATTCTTACCTGAGAAATCATTTTATCAAAATATAAGGTATCAATGGTTGCCCTAAGAACCCAGGCATGATCCCCGCTGTCATGCCGCACTGCAACAACGAAATGGGGGATATTTCTGTATCCAAGAAAGATATCACTGATATAGGACCCATTTCGCATGACCTCCTTGAACCAGAATTCATCAGCATAGGTTTTGCCCTCAAGTGCATATTTACCCGAATACCGGACATGAATCCCTTTAGAATCAAACAGTCCGAGATCTATAAAAGCATTGGACTGTTTTTTTAAATGCTCAAAAATGATATCAATGGATTCTTTCTGATTAATCTCATCGTATTTTAATGTGTTTGTGACAAATTCCAGGTCGGCTTTTCGTTCCATAAGAAAATGTTCAATCATATTCCTGTGATCGGACACGATGCGTTTCAGGCTTGCGGTGGTATTGTTCTCTAAGGAAGTGGTAAAATAATAAAAACTGACACCAACAGTCAGAATAAAGGGGATAAACGGCACAAGGATCATATTGGCCAGGATCGATCGTTTGATTTTATCTCCAGCCTGGGACTGTTTCATTGCCGTATTATCCATCATGTCCTTCCATTTTAAAAAAAATGCCGGTTTTAAAAGATCCATAGAGCAACTATGATGCCCATGATTTTTGACCCATTAAAATATTTTATAACATACTGAAATAAAGATAATATTTTAAAACACTACGCCCAATGGAACAGAATTTTCATAAAACAGCTGTCAGATATTTTTTCATACTGTAAATTTCATAAGCCGAGAAAAGCCCGTCTTTATCTTTTATTGACAGTTTTTCAGTGATTTAGTAAGTTAGGCGCCAAATCATTATCAAGAAGGCAGGAGCGATTATTTGAAAATCATTATTGTGGGTGCCGGAGAGGTCGGGTACAACATAGCCAACCGGCTTTCTTCTGAAAACAAGCACGTGATTGTCATTGACAAGGACCCCAATGCGATCCGTCGTCTTACCGAAGACCTGGACGTCCAGACCATCATCGGCTCCGGAAGCAACCCAAGAATCCTGATTGATGCAGGCATCAAGGAAACCGAGATTCTTCTGGCCGTCACCGACAGTGACGAAACCAATCTTGTGGCATGCCTCATGGCCAATTTGATTTCACCCACAACCAAGAAACTTGCCAGAGTCAGGGACGCTGATTTTGATCCTTATCACGATCGGTTTAAAAAGGAAAACCCTCATATCGATACGGTAATCAATCCTGAAATTGAAGTCGTGAATACCATTCGAAAACTCATCCAGGTTCCGGGAGCCGCTGATGTCGGTGACTTTGTAGACGGCCAGGTCAAATATGTGAGCATACGGCTTGAAAAAAATTCTCCCATGGTCGGAATTCGGCTGATTGATTTTGCAGCCCGGTTTGGCGCCGAGCGGCCGCTGATTGCCGCCATCATCCGGAACAATGAGGTTATTGTACCAAGAGGGGCCAACAATGTTGAAGCCGGAGACCTGATCTATTTTGTATGTGAAACGGCAAAGCTTGAGACCACTCTGAAGCTTTTTGGAATTAAAACCGAACCAACTCGGAGAGTTTTTATAATCGGCGGGGGAAGAATCGGTGAGAGGCTTGCCGGAGAACTTGAAAAAGATGACATCAAAACCAAAATTATAGAATCGGATATCCAACGATGTCAATATCTATCTAAAAAAATGGATAAAACCATTATTCTTCACGGAGACGGATCCGACCAGAAACTTTTTCTTGAAGAAAATATAAATCAGAGCGATGTCATTGTTACGGTTACCGAAGATGATGAAACCAACATACTTGTGTCTCTCATGGCAAAAAACATGGGGGTCCGGAATACAATCACCAGAATCGATAAATCAAATTATTTTCCTCTTCTGTCCACCATCGGCATTGAAAAAATTGTAAGCCCGCGGCTGTCTGCAGTGAGTTCCATTCTTCAGGAAGTCAGGAAGGGAAAAGTCCTATCCGATATTTCAATTTTAGGAGAACGGGGGGAATTTATAGAGGCCATTGCCCTTGAGACATCTGATATAACCAACAACCCCCTTAAAAAAATCTCCTTTCCAAAAGGCGCCATCCTTGTCTGCATTGTAAGGGAAGGAGCGGTTATTATCCCGGCCGGTGACAGTATTGTAAAGCCAGGCGACAGGATGATCCTGTTTGCTGTCAAGCAGGCTGTTAAAAAGCTTGAAAAACTGCTGACCGTCAAACTGGATTTTTTCTGATGCGCTGGTGGTTCATAGCAGGCGTCATCGGCATCCTGTTGATTCTCCTTGGCATGACAATGGTTATGCCCCTTTTGGTGAGTTTTTATTATCATGATCAGGCTCAGGACGGTTTTATCCGGTCTTTGGGCATTTCAATGGCAGCAGGGCTCATCCTGATTATCCTGTCAAAAAGAAAAGGCCGGGACGATTATATCAATCAAAAAGAGGGAATGACAGCTGTGGCCCTTGCCTGGACGGCCATGGGGCTTTTTGGCGCCCTTCCCTTTTATTTCGGCCCTGAGTTCACAAATTTTACCGACGCATTCTTTGAATCGGTTTCCGGTTTTACAACTACCGGATCATCGGTAATGACGGATATCGAGGCAGCGACACCCAGTCTTCTTTTCTGGAGAAGTTTTATTCAATGGCTTGGCGGGATGGGAATTATTGTGCTCTCCATCGCCATACTGCCCTTTCTCGGTGTCGGCGGCATCCAATTATACAAGGCAGAGGTGCCGAGCCCTGTGCCGGATAAACTCACCCCCCGCCTGAGTGACTCTGCAAAAATACTGTGGGTTGTTTATGCAGTTCTCACCCTGCTTCAGATTATTTTTCTTCTGGGCGGCGGCATGAGCCTTTTTGAAGCCACCTGCCATGCCTTTACAACCATGCCAACCGGGGGCTTTTCCACACGAAATGCCTCAATCGCTCAATATAACAGTGCTTTTTTTGATTATACCATCATCTTTTTCATGGTCCTGGCCGGTATCAATTTTACGCTGCATTATCAGATGCTCAGAGGCAAAACCCTGATCTTCTGGGAGGATACGGAATGCCGGTTTTTCCTTTTATTCACTCTTGCCATGACGCTTCTTGTTACCTTTGATATATACGGATCTGTATATGGAACTGTACATGAAGCCTTCAGATTCGCGGGTTTTCAGGTCGTTTCGATCCTAACCACCACGGGGTTTGCAACGGCAGACTACGAGAAATTTCCGGGATTAAGCCAGATGATTCTTTTTTTCTGTATGTTTATCGGTGCCTCTGCCGGATCAACCGGCGGAGGGATGAAATGCTCAAGAATAATCGTATGCTTAAAATATGTTTACCGGGAATTGTTCAAAATCATCCACCCAAGAAGCATAAGCCAGGTAAAGATTAATAATATGGTGATTTCCAATGAAGTATTGCGAAGCATTATGGCGTTTATAGTTCTCTATATCGCTGTCTTTGTTTTGTCCAGCATGCTTCTTGGGATCATGGGGCTTGATATGATGACCGCATTCGGTGCGGTTGCGGCATGCCTCGGAAATATCGGGCCCGGATTTGGAAATGTGGGACCCACTGAAAACTTTGCTCATCTTCCGGCAACGGCAAAATGCCTGTTATCCTTTTGCATGCTCTTGGGCCGCCTGGAACTTTATACCCTGATTATCCTCGTTGTACCTGAGTTCTGGAAAAAATAAGACCCCTTATTTTTTATGATTCTCGGATTTCGGGGTGATTTGCAAGGGATTGCAGAAACTGATGGGTGTGCATTTCCATTCTTGATTTGAAAAGTTCCACCACTTTTAACATAACAGCATGGCCGGTTTCATAGTCCTCTGAAAACAATTTGCGTATCTGTTCACCGGAAACTGTGATCATGGTGCTTGTTTCAGCGCATACAGCTGTAAAAGTGCTGGCATTACCCCCGCCGAGGAGAGTGGATACGCCAAAAGTTCTTCCGGGAGTTACTTCATCCAGAGTCAGAGATTTTCCTGTTGCAGACCGGCTGTTTAAAAATACCTTGCCTGATACCAGCATGTATAAAAGGGCTTTTTCCTGGTTTTGCCTGAACAGAAGGCTTTCTTCATCAAAAGTTTCAAGTTGTGAAATAGCCCCTATTTTTTCAAGAATGCTGTCCGGAAGATCCTTTAAAAAACCGATCTTCTTAAAATATTCTTTTTCAACCATTGGTAGAGATCCTTAATTAAATTACCGGAGTGAGAGTTTCAATGTCGCGGATATCTTCCTTTAAATCAGGATTTTCATCCAGGGTTTTCAGGATCATTTTTGCGCGGATATCCATTTTTTTCTTATACTGCCTTGCAGCACCCTGAAGCATATAATAGGCAAGCTCATGATTCTCTTTAAACAATTCCCTTATTCTTTGCCCGGATAAAGTGATAACTTCACAGGGTTCCTGACAGACGGCGGTATAAAAGGCAGTTGATCCCTCCATAAGCGCTGATATGCCTAAGGAAGACCCGGACTGGATATAATCGAAAACAGCATCTATTTTGGATGTCAGTTCTTTTTTAACAGCTACCTGTCCCATGATGAGCATAAAAACCGTATCGACTTTTTCATGAATGGTCAACAATCGGGTATCTGCCCCGTAAATGTTTAATTGTGCTTCTTTTGAAAGGATCTCGAGCAGGTGACCAGGAACATCCCTTAACATGTTGATGCGTTTCAAATCTTCAATTTTTACCATTTTAATGCCTTGCGTCTAAGTTAAAATAAACACCAAAAGAATAAAGGAAACGGCAACCGCCGCACTTATCCCTATGGATAATGTCCCTTGATAAAAATCATTGTAAAGTTTGATTTTTTTGATTTCCAATCGCTTATCCCGGTATCCCATCAGCAGCCAGAGATTGACTGAAAAAAACAGGGCCATGTTTAATGCGGCCCGGCTAAAAAAGGATGAAATGCTTTTGACAAATCTGATTAATATGCCTTCGGAAAGCCTGTTTAATGCATTGAGGCTGCTATCAAGAACCTTATAGGCAAACCGTCCAAATATTCTATAGGTCCAGTCTGCATCAATGTTTTTGCTTCTGACTTCAGGAACATAATAGCCGGACAGAATCAGGAGGGTAAAGGCAAAGGCGCCGAACAAAAGAAGCTGTAATTGCCCCACCACATGCGCCCCTGTATAGGGTTCATAATTCACTGTAAATGGCAGAAGGTTATACAAAGGCTTATAGAAAATGCCCAACCCCACACAAAGGGCTGCTGCAAAACCCATGGCAAGCAGCATATTTAGCGGTGGTTCTTTTGCCCTTATGCCTGAATCATGGCCGAAAAAGGTAAAAAACGGCACCTTGATGCCGGCATGATCCACTACACCGGTGGAAGCAAACTGAAGCACAAGCCAGATCAGAAAAAATTGGTCCTGGCCGGATGCGCTGATGATCATGGATTTGGATACAAATCCTGAAAAAAGAGGGAAAGCGGAAATGGAAGCTGCGCCAATCATACAAAAGAGGCAGGTCAGCGGCATGGTCTTGTAAAGACCGCCGATTTCCGTACATTTGATTTTTCCCGTCATTTGAAGAACAGAGCCTGCGGCCATAAAAAGAAGGGCCTTGTAAATAATATGGCAGAAGGCATGGGCCACCGCTCCGTTCAGAGCCAGTTCAGAGCCGATACCGATTCCCACCAGCATAAACCCGACCTGGTTCATCAGGCTGTAAGACAAGACCCTTCGAATATCATTCTCAAGAACGGCATAAAAAATGGGCAAAGAAACCATTAATCCGCCGATAACCAGCAGGATATCAGCCCCTGGAAAGGTACGGATTAAAAGATAAACCGCTGATTTAGTGGTAAATGCACTTAAAAAAACCGTACTGGTCGGGGTTCCGTTGGGATAGGCATCGGGCAGCCATGCATGAAGCGGAATAGCTGCGGCATTCAGGGCAATCCCGATAAAAATCAGATATGAGTCAAGCCCGCTCAGACCGATATAGTCAAATGCAATGGTACCTGTTCTCTGGATATAAAGAACAATCCCGGCTAAAAGAAATAACCCTCCGATGAGGTGTACCAGAATATACCTGAACCCGGCTTCACGGGATTCTTTGGTCCTGGAGGCAATGATTAGAAAAGTGGAGCTGACCGCCATGATTTCCCAGAACAGATACAGGGATAAAAAATCTCCTGCAAGAACAACACCGAGGGTTGAACCGACATAAATCAATCCGGACACATGCTGGAGGTTATCCTTGACCTTGAGGGCAAACAGGACGCCTAAGAATGCCATGATGGTAAATACATAGGAAAACACCAGGGACAGTTTATCCACTCTCCCCATGATCAGCTTGTAACCCCAGAAGTCAACCATCCAGGAATTACCCAGAGACAGGTTCAACAAGGTTATGAATACAATTACAGGCAGGGCCAGCATATAAACAGCTTTTGCCCTGCCCCTGATAAAGGGGATTAAAACAGCGCCCAATACAAAGATAAGTGCAGGGGGAAACATGCTATTGATCATAATAATCCTCTTTGCGCATGATGATTTTTCTTAAAAGCTTGGCAACAAATATTAAAAGGACGTAGGAAATAAACCCATAAACCGCATAGAACCCGTAAAAATGTTCAACTGGGAATGCACCATGCATTTGGACAAAGGCTTCTGCAATCAGGACCAAAACAAGGGCGATGTAAAACCCCATCCGAAGCCGTTTGACATTTTTGGGGTTATCAAAAATGGTCAGTTCTTTTTTCATCTTTTTTCCTCAACTCCTTTATCAATGAACTGCATGCGAAAATATATAGATAAAATAAATCACTGCCACACTGATAATGATATGGAATGCTGTTCTGAACCCTGGAACCTCGGCATGATCCAGAACCTCAAATTCTTGGCCGTTGAATTTTTTCTTTTTAATTCCCATTTAAAATCCCTTTATGATTAAATTCCCAACCCCTGTTTGATCAAATTGACGAAAACTGTCGGGTAAAAGAATAAAATGATCGAAATAATCGCCGTAAACAACAAAGGAATCAGCAGACATAAATTGGCTTCCTTGATAACGATGGGTTCGCCCTCTGTTTCATCCTCACTTTTTCCAAAGAACCCCTTATATACAATGGGTAAAAAATAAAAGGCATTCAAAAAGGAGGACACCAAAAGGACAACCATGAAAATGGTCTGCTGGGCTTCAAGGGTCCCTAATATCAGGTTCCACTTGCTATAGAACCCGCCGGTTGGCGGAAGACCGATGACCCCTAGAGAGCCGATAAAAAATGCGGCAAACGTAAAGGGCATTTTTTTACCCAGACCGCTCATCTGGCTGATATATTTTTTGTGTGTGGTCACATAAATGGCACCGGCACAGAAAAACAGGGTGATTTTTCCAAAGGCATGCATGACAATGTGGATCACGCCACCTAAAAGGCCCTGGGGTGTCAGAAGCGCCACACCAAAAATAATATAGGATAACTGGCTGATGGTGGAATATGCCAGCCGTCTTTTCAATTCATCCTGGGAAAGGGCGATACAGGACCCTAAAAGAATGGTTACAGAGGCAATGCTCATTATCACAATCCCAAGGTTGTGGGTGGCGAGCAGATCTACACCGAAAATCCCGGTCATCACCCTGGTGATTGAAAAAACACCCACCTTCACAACGGCCACGGCATGCAACAGCGCGCTGACCGGAGTCGGAGCGACCATGGCTGCCGGAAGCCATGAATGAAACGGCATGATTCCGGCCTTGGCAAAACCAAATACAAACATTAACAACAATACGGTTGCCGCAGGTTTTGACAGCTGGCCTGCAAAAATACCGGCAGTGGAAAACTCCAGGGTCCCGGTGACATGGTAACAATAAATCATGGCAGGTAAGACAAGACCAATGGACGTGCCTAAAATAAATGTTAAATACCTTCGGCCGGAAATCTTTGAATTTTCATCCTGATGATGGGTCACCAGAGGGTATGTAGCAAGCGATAAAATTTCATAAAACAGGTACAAAGTTAAGAGGTTGGAGGAAAATGCAGCACCAAGGGTGGCAAATATTGCAAGGGAAAAGAAAGAAACAAACCGGGTCTGTCCATGTTCGTCCAGCCCCCGCATATATCCGATGGAATACACACTGGTCACGATATATAGGCTTGCTGCAACTATGGCAAAGAGCATCCCGAGTCCGTCCACCCTGAGTGAAATAGCAGCCCCGGGAGCAAATTCAAATAAGGTTAGAATGATCTGTTTTCCTGCCAGTATATCGGGCAGCATGGAAAGGACAAGAATCAGTGTAATGGTTCCCGCCACAAAAATCCATGATTCTCTCACATTGGGTTTGCTGGAAGAAGAAATCAACACGGGAATGACAAAAAGAGACACTAATATTGCCAGGAGAGGTTTAATAGATAGAATGGTTTCCATTTATAGGGTTACCTTTTTAATATCATCTTGTTCATTTTCATTTCAGGAAAGGAAGAATAATTGTGTTTACAATAGTTCCGGAATAAACCCCCGCCACAATCAGGGAAAGACTGACAAGGCCTGAGATAATCAACATGGATACCGGTGCTTCTTCTACGGCAACATGGCCGTGTGATGTTTCATGTCCATGGGACTCGGAGTCGAAGAAACAGATTTCAAATATCTTGAAAAACAGAACCGCACAGATAAGACTGGATATAATGAGTGCGGCAGCAAAATGGTAGGCTCCTTTTTCAAGAGCACCCAGGATCAGATACCATTTGCTGAAAAATCCGCATGTTGGCGGCACCCCTATGATGCTGAAGGCAGCCAGGACAAACCCTGCCATGGTCCAGGGCATTTTCCCGAACAACCCCTTTAAATCAGTAAGATCAACTTTTTCAATCCGGTAAACAATATTGCCGACGGCAAGAAATAAAGCAAAGGTCATGATGGCATCATTGAAAATATGGAGAATGGCACCCGTCATCCCAAGCTGGTTTCCCATCCAGGCCCCGCCGACCATATAGCCGATTTCACAGACAATCACATAGGTGAGCATTTTTTTGAGATTTTTCTGGGCCAACGCCATGATACCTCCGGCAAGAATGGCAATGGTGGCAAGCCAGACCACGGCTTCGGCAAGATTCAATGTGTTAAAAATATAATCATATCCAAAGACTGTGATCATCAACCGGATCATGACATAAACCATGACCTTGGTCATCAAAGGTGCGACCACCCGCGAAAAAGCCGTGGGTGAATATGAATAGGCATTGGGCAGCCACACATGCATGGGGAAAAGTGCCATTTTAATCCAGATGCCGAGTATACATAAAATAAAGGCGGTAAGAACCGTGGAAGACCCCTGGGCACCCTTGATAAGGACAGCCACATCGGCCATGTTCAATGAACCGGTATACATATAAAGGTATCCTACCCCAAGAAGGTAGAAACTGGCGCCGATAACACCGATAAAAATGTAATTCAGGCTGGCAAGGGGTCCCCTGTCTTTGTCACCCAGGGCGACCTGGGAATAACTTGTCAAAGAGGTAATCTCGATCAGAACATAAAGGTTGAAAAGATCACCGGTGATGGTTACGCCGAGCAGCCCGGTAACAAAAAGATTATAAACGGTGAAATAGGAACCGGTCCGGTCGCTGATTTCCTTTTGAACGCTTCTGTAGCTGGCAATAAGATTTAAAAAAGCAACCCCTGAAACAAGACAGAGCACCATGCCGTTTAACAGGTCAATCCGGTATTCTATTCCAATGGGAGGTGCCCAGCCGGCGAATTTATACTGGATGGGTCCCGATACAATGACTTGAATCAGTACGTTAATGGCTGAGTACAGGGAAATACCAAGTCCGGCAAGGACTATTGGGTATGACAGACGCTCTTCAACCCACACGAACAATCCGGCTAAAAGTGCGGTCATCAAAGGTGCAACAACGATTAAGGCAGGATAATTTTCCATGATCTATTCTTCCGATAAGCGCATTCTGAGTTCATCTTCTTCCAGGGTCTGATATCGCTGGTATATTTTGACCGTAAGGGCAACAGCATAGCCAAAGGTAGCAACGGAAACGACAATGGCCGTGAGCATGAGGCAGGATGTCAACGGGTTGATATAATCAGCCGCATGAATGGCAGCAGCCCCATGGGCATCATGTGCAGTTGCAAGGATGGGAATGGTTGCATTTTTTTTATATCCGATGGACACATAAAAAAGGATGATGGCGGTCTGGAAAATATTCATTCCTACAATTTTCTTTACCAGATTATTTTTTGCAATCATGCCGTAAAGTCCAATCATCATGAGGATCACATAGAGCCAGTAATTGTATTTTGCAATAATCAGGGATAACAAATCAGTCATAGCTTTACCTATAATCCTTCATCATGTTTTCCTTCAGAGACGATATTTATATAGATGACGGTCATGACTGCCATCACGGCAATCCCGACACCGATTTCAACACCAAGCATACCTAAGGCTCTCACATTATGATGGGAATCCCCCGGAACCAGGGGAGCCAATTTACTGTAATCAAGAAAATTTCCTCCCATGGGCATGCAGATGGCTGCAATACCGGCATAAATCAATACCCCCAGTGCTGCAAAAATTCCCAGGAATTTTTCTTTAATCCGTTTCACAAGGGTTTTCAGATCATAGGATATCGCCAGAAGGATAAGACTGGAACCAAAAATGACCCCTCCCTGGAAACCGCCACCGGGAGAATAATCCCCGTGGGCTACGACATACATGGCATAGATCTGGATAAAAGGAATCAGCATTCGGCAGACGGTTTTATTGATTAAATCCGGGGGGACCCATTCTTTATCCATATAGCCGAACTCTTTTCCCACTGTTAATACTTTTTTATCATCCTTGACATGAAGAATAACCCCAGTGGGAATATGACGGTAAAAATGTTCTTTTTTCTGCCTGAAATCTCTTAACAAAAGGAAACATCCAAGTCCGGCACAAAAAATAACCGCAGTCTCAAACATGGTGTCATATCCACGGTAATCGGTAACGACGGCAGTAACAAAATTTGGTGCGCCCGTGTCTTCAACCGTGTGTTCAATATAATAATTGGAAACATGGAGTGAGGCTGGTGAGTTAGGGTCGCCCCAATCCGGAAATTCGCCTGTTCCATAGAGCAGTAATGCCCCGGTCAGGCAAACAATGATGAATGCTAAAAATCTCAATCTTTTGTCCTCCTGCTTGTTCTGAAGATCGCTGCTACAAAGAAAACCGTACTGACACCCGCACCTACTGAGGCTTCTGTAAATGCAACATCCACTGCCCCCATAATCGTCCAGAGCAGACACATTAAAAAGGAATAGGCACCAAACAAAATGGCGGTACCCAAGAGATCTTTGACGGAAAGAGCTGCAATTGCGCAAAAAATGACAAAGGTCAATACAATGATATCAATGGGCCAGTGCATGATTAACCCCTTTGTTTCTTTTTGGTCCAGTGTCTTAACCCTGCCCGCATGCCTGCATCAACAATGGTATGGGTGGCAGTTGGACTGGCCAGAGACACGAAAAAGACGATTAAGAACATTTTAATGGAGACCAGGATGGTTCCAAGGGAAATATGGTGAAGGTTGTATAAGGCAAGGCCTGCCACCATGGCAAGGGTTCCAAGGGTATCCAGTTTGCCTGCCGGATGAAGTCTGCTGTAGAAATCAGGCATCCTGAGAATACCGATGGCGCCGCCCAGAAAAAAAAACAAACCAAAGAGCAAAAATGCAATAACAAGGATGTTCATGGTTTCTCCCATCTGACGATCAATCCATAAAGGATTCTTCGTACAGACCTTTCCTTTTATGAAAATACCGTGCGGCAGCAATGACTGCCACAAAATTCAAAAACCCGTAAGCAAGCGCAATATCAACAAACATATCCACACGCTCATACAAAAAACCGATGAGCAGCAACAGGATAACGGTTTTGCTGCCGATGGCATTGACGCCGATAAGCCGGTCTAAAACCGTAGGCCCGAATAAAACTCTGTACATTGAAAAAAGCATGAGGAAACACATCCCCACTGAAACATAAAGAAAAAATGTGGTCATATATCTTCTCCAAATATCTTTGCAACCTTTTCCAGCATGGCGCCGGGCAGGGCTTCGGCTGATGCCCTGTCAATGGCATGGACTCTGAAAAAACCATCGCTGTCAGCTGTTACCGTAATGGTTCCGGGAGTCAGGGTGATGGAATTGGCCAGGGTTGTGATGGCCATATCGGATTTCAGATTTGTTTTAAAGGTAACAATCTGAGGGTCTATCAAATCTTTCATCCGCGGATGAAGCGTGACAAACATAACATGAAAATTAGCCTTAATGATTTCCCAGATCAGCCAAGGCAGATATTGAATAAATCTAAAAAATATTCCGATATATCCTGGCTCCATAGAAGGAAACAAAAGATCATGAAAAAAATAGGCCACAAGAAAGGATGAAATCACTGCCAGAACCAGCAATAAAGGATCAAATATACCGGATAGGACAATCCAGCATATAAACATTAAAACAAATGTAATTAAAAATGAAAGAAAGGATTTTAAGACTGTGGCGGATGGCTTACCATCCTCATTGGAAATCCCGTCGCGAAAATCACTCACTGCATTGCCCTCCCTAAATTAGGATAAAACCCTGAACCCGGAAACACTATTTTTCAACGCCATAAAGCTTACGGAATTTTCCATACAGTTTGGAGATAGGGCCTTCTTTTCCAGATCCTTTGCCGACATTGCTCTTTTCCTGGAATAATTTTTCCTGCTGGATCCTGAAATCATAGGCCGCATTTATGGTTGCAATGAGCGTATCCATATCCACGGGCTTTGACAGAAATTTAAAAGCATTATATTTCCCACTTTCCAGGGCATTTTCAACGCTTCCGTGTCCTGTCAGAACTATACAGGGAAGATTCGGTTGAAGATCTTTGAGTCTCCGCTGGACTTCGATACCATCAATTCCAGGCATCTGAAGATCCACTACAGCCACATCGAAATCTTCCTTTGAAGCAACTTCGACGCCTTCTTCACCTGAAAAAGTAGTTTTAACCGAAAAACCGTCAAGAAGGAGGCGCTTGGCAAGATATTTTAAAAAGGTTTGTTCATCATCGATGAATAGGAGTTTCATATATATTCCTTAAATTAACTTTGCATGTCAATATCAGGTTCGGAGGTGCTTATAGCAACTTCGTTTTAGTCAGTCAACATGTTTGTTAAAAAAAAAGCTATATCGTATTTACATTGTAGCATTTTGAAACAGTGCTAGTTTTCTTTTTTACCAGGGATAATTAAACAGGGAAAAATAGAATTGTCTGCTATATTCTTTGAAATGGAGCCGGTCCATCGTTCAAGAATGGCGGCCTTGTCGCTGGAACCTAATATCACCATACTAGCCTGGTATTCCTTGGCTGCCTTTTCGATCTCTTTTTGAGGATCACCCACATAAACATGGGATCTGGCCTTTATTCCCAAATCCTCAAGTTCATTGCAAAGGGCATCGAGCTTTTTACGTTCCGATTTTCTCACTTTTTGAACTTCGTGGGTATCCGGGCTTTTTAAAGCACTGTCCTTAACCACATGGATGATATGGATTTCTCCGATCACTTTTTTCATACCCTTGATATATTCGACCATCCTCTCCCCTGTTTCAGACCAGTTGGTGGCTAATAAGGGACGCTGAAATAATTTTTCAGGAACGATTTTATCTTCGCTCAAATGCTTGAACACCAGAATCGGAACCCGGGTTCTCCTGACCAGCTCACTGACATCAGAGCCTGAGTAAAGCTGCTCCAGGGTTCCTTTATGGGACCGGCCGATGACAACAAGATCCGGCGATTCTTTTTCAATAACCTTCAAAATTTCCGGAATCAGGGTAGAAACCTCTATATAAGCCCCAACCTCCATTCCAATTTCAAAAAGATTTTCAGCCCAATCGATAAAGCGGATATTTGCGGTTTCCTTCAGTTTTACCTCTTCTTCCTTAAGATAGCCCGCCCCTCTTTTCATAGCGACCTTATCTCTTTCAATTACATTCAGGAATACAACATGTTCCAGGGCTGCTTTTCTGAGTTCCAGAAGAGAGTTCAATGCATCATAACAAAGGTCTTCAAACTTTGTTACAAAAAGCAGTTTTTTTATTTCCATATTATCTCCTGTCTTTTATCTATGATCTCATTTTCAATCAACCCAGTTTTTTTTTGATTGCTGCAGCCAATACTTCCGGATCAACAGGCTTCTCCAGGTAAATATCAGGTTTGGGAACCTCAGCCCCTTTAAATTCATCCAGAACTTTCTGGGATTTTAAAAAAGAACGAAGTGCAATCCCCGTAAACATGATAATAGGCAGCTGCTTGAATTGATCATGTGTTTTCAGGTGGTGATACAGCCTGATTCCGCTCCCTCTTGGCATTAATACATCAAGAATCACAAGGTCGGGCTTGTCGTTTTCAATTTTTTCCAACCCTTCCACACCATCCTGAGCGATTAAAGGTATGTACTGGTTTTCCTCCAGAACTGTGACAACAAATGATCGAACATCAGGATCATCATCCACCACAAGAACCTTTTTACTCATAATTTATCCTCCTTGGTCAATTTCCATTAACCACTTTTGCTTTTTCATAGGGAAGCCTGATTCTAAAAATACTTCCAACTCCAGGGCTCGTTTCGATTTCAATGGTGCCTTTATGCTCTTCAATCAGCTTCCTTGTAACGAGGAGTCCAAGCCCTGTCCCCTTCCCTCCCTTGGAACTGAACATGGGCGTAAACAGTTTTTCTCTGGTGTCCTCATCCATTCCGCAGCCGTTATCCTTAATTTCAAAACAGATCATGTTGGTCTTATCGATAAATGTTTTAATTGAAACTTCATGTTTTTTAGAAATATCTTCGTCTTCAATACAGGCGTCAATGGCATTATTTATAATGTTTAAAAGAGAATGATGAATGGTTTTGGGATCAGCCAGAATCTGCCCGATGGTTTTATCCAGGCTCTTTGAAACAGAAATGTCTTTTGATGCTGCAAAACCTTTTAATAACTCCATAAGTTCATTAATAATGTCGTGGGGGGAACAGTTTTCCATTTCCGGTTCTCTCTGTTTGGAATAGGTTAACAGATCCTGGGTCAGATCGCCGACTCGTTTTATATTCTTTTTAATGGTTTCCCATCCGGATTTGAGTTTTTCCGTATTGTTCTTCTCAAGTCCCACATCAACGATATAAGATCCGCCTTTCAAACCGATGAGGATATTTTTTACATAATGTGCAAGACCGCTGACGGTTTGTCCAACTGCAGCAAGGCGCTCGGACTGGACCAATTCTTTTTCAAGCCGTTTGATTTCAGTCAGATCCTGGAAAAAATTAACAGTACCGACAAATTCATTATTCTCAAACAACACATTGCTGGCATACCGAACCGGGATCTGTCTACCATCTTTGGTGTTGATTACCTGCTCTTTCCATGGAAAATTTCTCTGATCCTTTTCGTCCTTGACCTGATTTTTAAAAACCTTGGCAATTTTCGGAGTATAAAGCTCATCAATCGTCATCTTATTGCGCACTTCTTTTGCCGGATCACCAAATAGCCTTGCAGCCTCAGGGTTGTAAACAACCACCTTCCAATCATTGTCAAAGGCCACAATGGCATCATTCGAACTGGTTATCAAAAGCCTCTGGAAGTTTGATTTCCTTCGGATTTCTTCTGTTGCCTCTGCGATTTTAATTTCAAGATTGGTTGTATAGTCTTCGAGTTTTTTACGGATGGCGATCTTGGATTTTGCCCTTTCAAGGGCAATGGCGAGGGCGGCATCCCGAACCGGTTTGTTGATAAAATCACTGGCACCATATTGAAGTGCCGTTATGGTTGAGTCGATATCCCCGTGACCGGTGACAATGATAACTTCTTTTTCAGGGTTTATTTCCTTTATCTTTTTTAGAAGTTCCAGTCCATCCATTCCCGGCATCTTGATATCAGTAACCACAATATCCGGGGATTCAGCCTTAAAAACCTCAAGGCCTTGTTCGCCGCTGAAAGCCGAAACGGTTTGATAGCCGTCACTCCGAAGCGACATGGAAAGCAGCCGAACGATCAGCTCTTCATCATCAACAATCAATATTTTAACCGGTGGCATAGTATATTCCCTTATTTAATTACCGGAAACCTGATAATAAATTTTGCACCCTTGCCGTACTCGCTCTCTATTTCTATTGTTCCTCCATAATCCTTTATAATTCCGAAACTGATACTGGTTCCAAGCCCTGTTCCCTTTCCGGTTTCCTTGGTGGTAAAAAAAGGTTCAAAAATTTTCCGTTTGACCTCCTCATCCATTCCAAGGCCTGTATCGGATACTTCAGCTACCACATGGTTTATATCGGCATATGTTCTGATCCCCAGTGTTTTTTCAGCTATGCGGCCTTCTTTTACAGCTTTATCCGCATTCTCGTCCATGGAATCGATAGCATTGGTCACAAGATTTATAAACACCTGTTCCAGCCGGTTATGTTCCGCCCGGATTTCAGGGATGCCGGGATCAAGATCAAGTTTGACCTGAATGGAATGAACACTGATCTGATGGCCGAGCACCTTGAAAACATCATTAATGGGGTCATTGATCAATAGTTTTTTAAGATCTCTTTCCGATTGCCTTGAAAAATCCCTGACATGTTTGATAACACCAGCCGCTCTCGTAACATTATCTGTGATATCTTTGGCCATCATCACAAGTTCTTCATTGGGAATCGTAATCCCCTTATTGATCATTTTTAAAATAAGATCTGCACAGATCTGGATTACATTCAGGGGCTGGTTTATTTCGTGGGCCATACCGGCAGCCATGGTTCCAAGCGTTGCAAGTTTTCCGGCCTGAATCAACTGGGTGTCTTTTTCTACACTTTCCGTAATATCAGTGGACGATGCGATCAGGACATCCCTGTGGCTGTAAGTCGCATGGACCACTTTAACATTCACGAAAAAAGTTTTTTTATTTTTCCTGAAATGTTTTTTCTTGGTAAAAAGGATCGCCTTGTTTTCCGGAAGATTTTCAAGACTCTCTTTAATGGTTGCATCGGTATTATCCCAGAGCTCAAGAAAAGATTTACCAAGAATCTCTGATTTACAAAAACCGTATTCATTCTCCACCCTGTGATTCACATCCAGCATTTCAAGGGTTTTTCGGTCAATTATAAAAATCGGGTTAGGATTATTATTAAACAGAGACCGGTATTTTTCCTCAGATTTTTTATATTTTTCATAAAGCGTGGAAAGCTCCTTATCCTGGAGTTCAAGTTCTTCCTTGGCTTTTTTATCTTCGGTCAAGTCTCTTAATGTTTCAATTGCACCGATAATCTTACCATCTGGTGATTTTATCGGGGCAGCAGTAAAAAAAATCCATTTTCCTTCATCCCCTAAATGAGGAAAAAATTCTTCAGCTTCATAGGCCTGTTTGATCAAATGGGATTTTCTCCAGGAAGACCCATAGTATTTTGTAACTTCCTCTTCAGACATCCCTCCGACAATGACATCGGCCATGGTTGGCCTTTTTGCGGATCTAAAAGGAACCCATTGGCGATCCGTGCCAACCAGTTCATAAGCCTTCTGGCCGGTGAGATCTTCGCAGGCCGTATTCCAGTGAGTAATGATATGCTCGTTATTGATGATAAAGGTTGGTATCATACTGCCCTGTATGATTTGGGAAAGTTCTTTTTCAATTTCAATGAGACCCTCCCTTTCCGACTCGAGATATTTATTTTCTTCTTCTGCATTATGCCTTATTCTTCTTGAATATTCATCAAATAGATCAATAATTTCTTTTCGATCAATTTTTTCCGCCTGAATTTTTCTCTTTATCTTTATTTTTTCCTGTTCCATTTCAAGAAAATTTAGAAAAGACATGGCCCTGTGTGTATCAAGGTCAACAATACTGACGCGCTCTGTATTCACTTTTTCCAGTATGCAGCTCAGTATTTCATCGTTTTTCAATTTGAGAATGACATCAATGCCTGAAAGCCTGCAAACATCGGCATAATCCGTAGTCACCCGGATGTTCTTCCCCTTTGCATAAAGAACGCCTTCTGAATGGGTCAGGGTATCTGCAACCATGAGGACTTTAGGGGCAAGTTCCGCTAAGTCGGGTCCCAGTAATATTTCAAGTATTTTTTTACACGGGGTGTTTCCCCCGATAATAGCAATCTTTATTCCTTTAAGATCGATATTCATTGGCTTGCCTGCTCCTTTCCAATGCCTTTGCTTTATATTCAATAATCTGAATATATTAGAAAAAGATAAAGGTTACAATAATAAAGGTCGGTATTAAAAATACTAAGGAATATTTCAGTATATAACCGAAAAAGCTTGGCATGGCTATTCCCGCTTCACTGGCGATGGACCGGACCATAAAATTGGGTGCATTTCCGATATAGCTGCACGCGCCGAAAAAAACAGACCCACATGAAATAGCAGCTAGATAAATTGCTTTTTCAGTCATCAACAAAGGAACAGAAGCTGCCTCCGACATGCCGCCGTAAAAACTCCCAAGCGCTGTATTAAAAAAGGTCAGATACGTCGGCGCATTATCCAGAAAGGCTGATAATAAACCTGATACCCAGAAATAATGAACCGGGTCCCGAACGGCATTGATCAGGAAGGCAAAAGCACCATTGGGACCTGCTTTCAACAAAAGGAGGCAGGGGATCATGGTAATGAAGATACCGATAAAAAGATAGGCAACTTCTATAATGGGAAACCATGAGAATTGATTTTCTTCCCTGACTTCTCTTGGTGTGGACAAAAGCGAACCAATCCCCATGGCAATTAAAAGGCCGTCCCTTAACCAGTCCTGAACTGCCCTGTGTATACCGAGAGTTGATACTTCTCCAAGATCCACGATGCCGCTCATCAATACAGCACCTACAATCCCCATAAGAAAAATAAAATTATAGGTTCCAACCAGTCGCAACGGTTTTTTTTCTCCCTTATCCGGAATTAATGCTTTCTCTTTTTTATAGTAGTATGTGTCAATGATAATATATATGCCAAGAAGAATGCTGACCACTAAAAGCATTTGGGGGAATATTTTAAAAGTCCAAAAAAAACTGACTCCGTGCAGAAAGCCCAAAAACAGGGGGGGGTCTCCAAGTGGCGTCAGGGCACCGCCGATATTGGCCACAAGGAATATAAAAAACACCACCATAAATGTTTTGTTTTTTCGATAGTCATTGGCTCTTAGCAATGGACGGATTAAAAGCATGGCTGCTCCCGTTGTTCCCATCCACGAGGCAAGAAGTGTACCGATCAGAATAATCCCTGTATTTACAAAAGGCGTCCCTCTTAAAGTACCTTTCAGCAGGATACCGCCGGACACAGTAAACAATGACCATAAAAGGATAATAAAGGGCACATAGTCTGCAAGGATAATATGTAGAATTTCATAGATTGCTATCCCTTTATAGACATAAATAAATGGGACAGCCATACTGGCAGCCCAGAACGCTGAAATCTTACCAAAATGATGATGCCAGATATTTCCGGCAATAAGAGGCAAAAGGGCAATGGACAACAGCATACAGGCAAAGGGGATGCAAGTGAATAACGGCAACACCTCTCCAAGATTTACATGGCTGCCGGCCCCTTCATGGGGTTTTGCTTGAGCATGCTCATTGGTTTGGCCGATCTCTGCGTCTTTTGAGACCTCAAGTGTATAATGTTCCTTTTCTCCGGCAGGGGCCTGCGCTGATGCAGGTGATAACGATACAAGAAAAATAAAAAAGAAGATTAAAAATGCCAACCTGTCAAATTTCATCGATCCGTTCCCTCCTGGTTAATTGGGCATAACGTAACCTTTGAATGTTTGTTTGGTCAATCTCAGGATAATCTATCAATATTTTCTGGTTTGTTTTTCTGAAAATACAATAAGTGTATCCAACAAATATATTTATCTGACTATTTGATTTGTAATGGAAAGTCAAGGCGAAAGGGGTATGGTGAAGGAAAGATTTGGTCGGGACGGCTGGATTTGAACCAGTGACCACTTGACCCCCAGTCAAGTGCGCTACCAGACTGCGCTACGCCCCGATTTCTTAAAATAAAAACAAAGCGACTTCTACCATCCTTTTAAAATAGTGTCAAGCAATAATCGGCCGGTTTCATGATTCATTCAGCAGTGCTGCCCCGATCACACCGGAAGAATCCCCTAATCTGTTTTGTAAAACTGGGGTCTTGATTTTTTTATGAAATGCAAATTTTTGAACCTGTTCAACACCTTTGGTATAAATTTCCTCAATATTGGACAACCCGCCGCCAATGACCACAACATCAGGATCAAGAACTGAAATCAACCCGCCCAAAGCCCTGCCAAAATCCTCCAGAAACTGTATAAAAATTTTTTGACAGGGCTCATCATTCTGTCTATATCCTTCAATGATCTCTTTCATTCCAAGGTGTCTGCCAAATCTTTCAAAAAAAGACGCCTCAATTCCTGATCCGCTGATTTTTGTTTCAACACAGCCCCTGTTGCCGCAGTAGCAAGGCCGGCCTCCGGGATCCATGGAAAAATGCCCCCATTCTCCTGCTATCCCATTTGTTCCATTCCATATTTTCCCATTTATACAGACCCCGCCCCCACAACCTGTTCCCAAAATGACACCGAATACCATTCCATATCCTTTGCCTGCACCCTCTAAAGCCTCTGTCAGGGTAAAACAGTTGGCATCGTTTTCCATGGCTATTGTTTTTTTACAAAGGGCTTCAAGATCTGATTGAAAAGGCTTTCCAATCAGGCAGGTTGTATTGGCATTCAGGATAAGACCTGTTTCTTTATCAACTGCCCCTGGAATACCAATTCCAATTGAGAAATCACTTTTCCCCGGAATTTTTGCTGCTGTTTTTCTGATTTGGTCGTGAACGGCCTTTACAATATTACTGTAATTATTCCCGGAAGGTGTCGGTATCCGTTCCCGATATAATTCAGACCTGTCCGGAGAAAAAAGGATAACTTCAATCTTCGTCCCGCCAAGATCAACACCGATTTTGTATCTATCCATGGATTTCGCCTTTTTTTTCTTATTCCGGACGATTTTTATCAATTTAGCCGGACTTGAATGAAAATACCATAAAAATCTCATAACATATTGCATAAATTAAAGTTTTAGGCTACCATCTTTCCATGTTTAATCAAAATCAGCTTGATGCCATTGACGGCGCTATCCTTACCAACCTGATCGAATCAGGGCTTGATCATGTTATTTTTATGGACATGGCCGGAAATACCATTGCAAAACACAATAATGGCAAAAGCCTTCTTGATTCAACTGCTTTTGCCGCCCTTGCGGCAGGTAATTTTGCTGCTGTTGATGCCATGGCAAAGCTTGTAGGGGAATCTGAATTTTCACTGCTCTTCCACAAAGGAGAAAAATCCAGCATTCATTTCAGCAAGGTCACTGAGGATACTCTCCTCATCTCCATGTTCAACAAAGATATCTCCCTCGGCCTTGTGAGATTAAAAGTGGCTGAAACCGTCAAGGAAATCATTCATATTCTTACAGACATTTGATATTTTATCGCTTAAAAAAGACTCTGATCATTATCTACGCATTCTCATTTGAAGGGAATTGGATTTGGCGCTTATCAATGTAAAAACCAGAGAAGTTCAGATCAAAATTGTGTATTATGGTCCTGGAAGAGGCGGAAAAACGACAAACCTTGAATATATCAATCAGAAATACCGGGATCAGATAAAAACCGAAATGGTCAGCCTCAAAACCCAGGATGATCGAACCCTTTTTTTTGATTTTCTGCCCTTTGATGTCGGTCAGATCAAGGGATTTGACGTCACTATTCAATTGTATACCGTACCCGGACAGGTTAAATATAATGCCACAAGAAAGCTTGTTTTGAGAGGCGTTGACGGAATTGTGTTTGTTGCAGACGTCCAAAAGGAACAACGTAAAAAAAACATTGAGTCCCTGAATCAGCTTTATGAAAATCTTCAAACCTATGGCATTGATCTTTTTAAAATGCCCCTGGTCATGCAGTACAATAAAATAGACCTGAAGAATTCTGACATTGAGATTATACCGACCCAGATTCTGCAAAAAGATCTGAACAGTGTTTTAAACGCCCCTGCCTTTGAGGCCAGTGCTGTAAGCGGCGGCAATGTTATTCCGACGTTAAAAAAGATCATTACTCTGACGCTTTCATCCATCCAGGACCAGCTTTTTTAAGGAGATTTGCTTTGAACTCTTTAACTGAACTTACAGATATCATAAAGACCCTGCATCACAACATTACGGATTTTGAAACCGATCTTCTTCAGAGAAGGATTGCACAGATAGAATTCCAATATTCAGACAAACCGGCCATTATTCCGCTTTTAAAAATGATGCGGTCTCTTGTAAAATATCTTGATTCAAAAAAAGGCAATGCTCATCCGGATTCAATATCAGTTCTACTCTCAATTACAGATCAGTTTAAAAGGATCATCAATAGTTCTGAGTTTGACTTCGATAGGGACAAAGATGAAATCAACCGAATTATATCCGGAGAAATCCAAAAATATAAGGTTCTCCAGAGCAAGATCAGTTCAAAAGCGGATATCAGAGGTCCGGAGCTTGACAATTTGAAAGCCGTAATTCTGGCCATTGACTGGGAGATATCCGACAACACACTCCATCATTTTGAAAAAGTTGTCCGGGTTTTCTTATCTGCCTATCAATATAACAAAATACATCATAATTTTTTAAAGATCATCCAGAGTCTGGGATCTTATATCGGCTCCCGGAAGTCGAATGCCCATCCAGATGCCATATCATTCCTGCGTTCTGTATTTGACAGTTTTGAAAGAGTGATTCAAACCCCTGATATGCCCCTTAAAGATAAAAAAGAACTCCTTGAAAGCAATATTAACCGGTTTCATGAATTCAAAGCCAGAATTTCCAAAGAAACGCCCAAAACAAAATCAGTTTCAATTATTTCGGAGGAGGAATTCCTCCCGCCTGCCCTTTCCCACATAAAGCCGATCTCTAAAATTTCATCCGTGGATGTCATGCCCTTTACCAGGCTTACTGAAACAGATGATTCTGAATTTAAAGATATTAACCCCCCGCTTTCAGACAAAAAAAACCCTCCATGGTCTCAAAGGGACGTGATGGGCGATCTGTTCAGCCTTAAGGAATCTCCTGCTGACGAGTTGCTGGATGCCATCCACCTGATGGATGTGCATGGTTCCAATCAAAGCCAGGCTCTCCACATACAGAATCAGAATATTCATTCACCTTCCAGCGGGATAAAACAATTTACGCCGAAGCTTAAAAACAATAATCCAATTCCGGAAATTGAGGACAGGCTGGATGAATTTTTCAACCTGGAAACTTCACCCAAAGAGTCCGCCAGGCAGTCGCTTTCTCCCGACAGAACCGTTAAACGGATTTCAGAACCGGAAGAAGAAAACACTGAAGGTCTTATTCCTTTTCAATTTGAGGATGAATCCTTTGAACCCGGCAATGCCGAGCCTCATGGGAAAAAACAGGAAGACAAGCTGGTTCTGAATATCCTTGACAGGCTGAAAATCAGCATAGAAACCATAGACAGGCTTAAACCGGAGTCTGTTCTTATATCCATAAAGAAAGATATAACCGCTTTAAAAACTGTCTGGCACAATGACCCTGAGAAAACCCTTCTTCTGGATTTGCTCCTCTTCACCCTTCAGTTTCTTGAAAACCCAAAGAACAGCCTTTTAGGCGTAGAGAGCGCCATAACAAATCATCAAAAAGATGACCCTGCTCCCGGCAGAGCCAAAGACAGACCCCCCGGAGTTTTTGCAAGGATCAAGGCAATGTTCACTTCAAAACAAAGCGATTAACTGTAAATGATTATCTTTTGCGAAGATTGCGGCAAAAAAAATCTATTGACTTCAATTGACTTCGTTGACACCAGGCCAACTTTCCGGTGCAGTTCCTGCGGATATTTGAACCCTTATCATTTCAAGCCGCAGGAAAACCAGATACTTAAACATACAAACTTGTTTTTTGAGTATGCCCAAGGCTTTTCCGATATCTTAGGGTCTTTTCTTTTTCACACAGAGTTCGGTGTGCTAAAAAACCACATGCCTGAAATATTAACAACGACTGACCTTGCCTCCCTGGGCCAAAATCTGGTTAAAGCTTATGTAGCGGGCCGATCAAAGCTCGGTGATGTGAACGAAATGGGTCTGGCTGTCGGGGACAAACACATGATTGTGAAAATGATGGGGGAAACCCTGTTCATGGTCATCGCCTGTAAAGCCTCAATCCTGCCCCGTGAAATATCTGAAAAATTATTCCCGGCCGGATGATCCGCCCGGGTCATGAAACCGCAAAATTTTTCGCGCCATACCCGTCCCGTGTCCTGGTTAATGGGAGAAATACTATCCAGCTGCGGTTTTATTTCATGTGGGATCAGGGATAAAAAGATTTAATTGTCTGAAATTTTCAAAAGAAAGCCATGGTATTTTTTATTTTCCTGTTGGCAAATATTCCCTTGGAGTGATAAAATACAAGGAAAATAACAATACTGTATCAGCAGAAAATGTCATTCAATTTCTATAAGCTTTTTAAAACCGGAAATAGGATTTTTAATATCTTGGGAGGGATTCATGACTGCACAAACCATCATTCTGATTTTCACTCTGGTGATCTATCTTATCATCATCTTTGTTTTCAACAAGGCCAGAATAAAATATGCGGGCGGCAAAGTCGGAAAAGTCATCAACCTGATCCTTGTGACTGTCTGCCTCCTGTTTATTGCCGATTATGTTGTAATTTTTGACCAGCTCATGGGAACTGAAATACTTGAAATCATAAGAGCTCTGTTCAGAACTGCGGCACTATCATTTTTAGCCTATGGCGGGGCAAAAGTTGCAGATTCATAGTCATCCAACCCATTTAAGAAAACATTGAAAAAAAACCGCCCTTTGAACGTCCTCTTAGATCTATCTTGAATTTTGATTGAATTTTGTCGATAACATGTTTCATATCATTGACAATTTTGCTTTTTTCATTTGACCCTGCCTGATATTTTTTCACATACCCCAATACTTTTTCAATGTCATCAAGAACCTTTATCAGGGGCTGAGATCCTAAAATTTCACCCACTTTTTCGAGGACACGGCTGCAATATTCTATAAATCCTGAAATCAGCAATTCTTTTGGGTTTTTCACATAATTCATTGTATCCAGAACAGAGACGATGGTTTTGAAATTTGAGTGTTTATGGTTATCCGGGTGATACTCTTTGAGCATGTTTTTATATTCAGCAGCAAGGCCTGATTTACTCTCTTCAAACAGAGAATAGCAACGGTCTCCAAGTTCATCGGCAATGTTTTTTCTGACGGACATAAGGATATCATTAAAAACAATCAAAATGGATGAATAATCGTCACTCCCTTCAGGATCAGAAGAAAAAACCTCTTCTTTCTGTTCGATGAGACCCGAAGAAATCACTGAGAAAAAAATCTTGTAAACTGCAAATTCATCATACCCGCTTTCGTCAATCACCTGACGGACATTCCGGCTGCCGTCAATAAGGGAAAGTATCCGCCATTCATTAGCATTGAGCTTGATTTCTTCTTTGTTCTGAACCTTTCCCGACATTTTAAAAACAATCCTGTCACTGGAGATGTATTTCTGCAGAACCGACAATTCATCGATCCGCCTGGATGCTTCAAGGATAAGCTTCATTGGATTAAGCTGAGTAATGATCATGCCTTTCAGATTCAGTTTTGCATCTTTATATTCAAACCGACCCTTTTTCCAGAAAAGAAGGTTATATAAAATTGCTTCCACCTGTTTTGTATTATATTTTTTGAGTGTCTCGAGAGAAATATACCCCTTGTCAACAAGCATTTTACCCAGGTGCATCTTTTCTTCTTTAGCCAGGGCAAGGCATTTTTGCAGCTGATCTGCGGAAATGACTCCGTCTGCTCTCATAAGGGATCCTAGCCTAGCTTCTTTTAAGGAAGCAGACGCATACACAATGGTTCCCTGATCAAAAAAAACCCGACTTTCTTCATCCTCAGATGTCACCGTCAAAACCCCTGTTTTCAGATCATTGCACAGAAGCTGAAGGATGCTTGCAAGTGTTAACCCCTCAAAATCGCCCTGAAGATTCATAAAACCCTTTTTTTACCCTTTTTTATCTTTTTTTCTGTTGTTATTGTTCTTAATGCTGCTGAAAAAAATAAAATTGATCCATACTATGCCACAATAAGGCGGTGAATACAATATTATCCTGAAAGACACCTCTGCCTGGAAAATTATTCAAGAGAATTGACAAAATCTGTTTAGTTTTATATTGTTCGTATACAAAGGAGCAATACATGACACAGATATTACCTGATGATGTTCCGGACTGCATGATCTTTCTTCTGGCTAAAGTGTATCAAAAGGCCCATGCATCCTTTACAAAACTATTAATCCCCTATGGACTTACCAATATGCAGCACCTGGTGCTGGAGAGCCTCTGGTATAAACAGGGAATGACCGCCACTCAGATGGGAAAATTTCTGATTCTTGACAAGGCAACGCTTTCAGATGTTCTTGATAGAATGGTGAAAAGCGGGTGGATTGAAAAAAGACCGGATGAAAAAGACCGGCGCTTATCTTCCATCTATACCTCAGAAAAAGCTGATGATTTGAAACAGGAGCTGATCATGAAACGCCGGAATGCCAATGAGGATCTTTTAAAAGGATTTTCTGCCGAAGAAAAAATATTATTCAGACGATTGTTGATCGATATTATCAATAAGGATTAAACAAGTTTGGACACAAACTAAAATATTCTTAATTTTCCAACCATTAAAGGAAAAACCACCATGTATTTACTAAATCCCAAAACGCAATCATTTGACCACCTGGATGCTGAATCAAAAGCCATCATGCAAAAAACCATTACCTATTTTGAAAACAGAGGGAAGAAAAAATTAAAATCAGATTACCATGAAAGGATCTGGTATGCCGATTTTCTTTCATTTTTAAAAGAAAATAAGATTTTAGCAACCCTTCTGACACCTGGAAAATATGCAGAAGGGAACCCAAATACTCGATGGGATACAAGGAGAATCTGTGATTTCAATGAAATCTTAAGTTTTTACAACCTGTCTCACTGGTATACCTGGCAGGTTTCTATTCTGGGGCTCGGCCCTATCTGGATGAGCAAAAACGAGGCTGTTAAAAATAAAACCGCTCACCTGTTAAAAGACGGTCATATTTTTGCCTTTGGGTTATCGGAAAAAACCCATGGTGCTGATCTCTATGCCTCTGATATGTCGCTCACGCCTCTTGGGGATGGCCGCTATGTGGCCGATGGCGGCAAATACTATATTGGGAATGCTAATAAGGCCGGGATTGTTTCCACATTCGGGAAAAATTCTGAAACCGAGGACTATGTTTTCTTTTCAGTGAGCCCTGAACATGAGAACTATACCCTGATTCAGAATGTGGTGGACTGGGAAGGTTATGTTGCGGAATATGCCTTGAACGGCTATCCTGTTACCGAAGCAGATATCCTTTCAACGGGCCGGGAAGCATGGGATTCTGCCTTGAACACCATCAATATCGGAAAATTCAATCTGGGGTGGGCATCCATCGGCATCTGTACCCATGCCTTTTACGAAGCCCTCAACCATGCCGCCAACAGGAATCTTTACGGAAAATGGGTGACGGATTTCCCGCATATCCGGCAAATGTTTGTGGATGCCTATACAAGACTTACGGCGATGAAGATTTTCTCCTTGAGGGCATCGGATTATTTTAGAAGTGCGTCAAAAGATGACCGGCGGTATCTCTTATACAACCCCATGGTAAAAATGAAGGTGCCCAGTCAGGGAGAAACCGTTATCAACCTTTTATGGGATGTCATTGCAGCAAAGGGCTTTGAAAAGGATGGATATTTTGAAATGGCGGCAACCGATATCCGCGCCCTTCCTAAGCTTGAAGGAACCGTTCATGTGAACATGGCTCTGATTATCAAGTTCATGGCAAATTATTTTTTCAACCCCGGCCGGTTTCCCGACATTGCAAAAAGGGATGATGCCGCCTGTGATGAATTCCTGTTTGACCAGGGAGAAACAAAAGGGCTTGGCAAAATCCAGTTCCATGATTACAATCTTGCCTATGATAGCGTGAATCTGCCGAATGTTAACGTATTCAAGGAACAGATCTCCCTGTTAAAGGAATTTCTCATAAAGGCCACCCCAGATGAAACTCAATCAAAAAACATGGATTTTCTTTTGTATCTGGGAGAAATGTTCACGCTTGTTGCCTATGGTCAATTGATCATTGAAAAATTTAATATGGACCAATTTGAAGAGGATATTCTGGAACAGATATTTGATTTCATGATCAGGGATTTTTCAGAATTTGCATTAAAGCTTTATTCAAAAACAGACACTTTAGACAGCCAGATGGCATATTGCAAACAAATGATTAAAAAGCCTGTGGCCGATAAAAACAGGTTTTCAAAAATCTGGGAAATGCATGTCATGGCATTAAAGGAAGTCTATCAAATGAATGCCTGATGCATTATTTAAAATAAAGGAAATATGAGGGAAAGCCCTTTCTGCCGCCTGTCAAAAATCTTTTCTTTGCCCTGTTCAGGATTTTAATGCCATCCCTGCCAGGGATGGCATCCAGGATTTTATAAATTTTATCATCCCCCTTATCTCCATGTCCCCATTGAGTTATAAGTTGCATAATATTGGTTTTTATGGTTTATCACAGTCATGAAAAAAAGATTTTATGCTTCAAAAAAATTCAATCAAAAAAAAGCGAAAAAAAGCAGCCCCAATCTCATGCAGCCCGGTTCTGATAAGTCCTTAAAAAAGGTGTTTGAAAAGATCGGCACCCCTGGTGAGAAAAAGTTCAACCCGGATCTGTTTCAATTACAGGCACTTGAGGCCATCAAAAAATCCGACTGTCTTGTATCTGCGCCCACAGGTGCGGGTAAAACCTGGATTGCCGAACAAGTTGCAAGAGATGTCATACAAAAGGGCGGGAAGGTCTGGTATGCCACGCCGTTAAAAGCGCTGACCAATTCAATCCATTCTCAGTTTTCAAAGCTTTTCGGCAGGGAAAATGTCGGGATTCTGACCGGCGATATCAAAGAAAATCCAGATGCTGCAATTGTTATCGGAACAACGGAAATCTTAAGAAATAAGCTCTATGATGCCATGCATACGGGTGAAAATTTAACCTCGGATCTGATCATCCTGGACGAGGCCCATTTTCTTGGAGATGAACAAAGGGGAGTGGTCTGGGAAGAAATCATCATTTATCTGCCTGTCAGAATCCCGTTGCTTCTCCTGTCCGCCACCATTGGAAACCCTGTGTCAATTTCAGAATGGCTTGAATCCATCCGGGGGAAAAAATGCCATGTAATTAAAGCCCATGAACGGCCCGTCCCTCTTTTTCCGCTTTTCATCCACCCTTCGGGCACGCTTTTCCCCCTGACAGAGGAGTCAGAATCCGATGAGAAACAAATCCTATATAAAAAAGTTTATAAATTTGTCAATACAAAGCAGAAGCCAGGGATGTCACATCGTGAAAAACTGCCGCCATTCGGTGACATCCTTCAAATTCTTCACACCTATGATCTGCTTCCGGCCATTTTTTTCCTAAAATCAAGATCAGACTGCGACCAGGCCATAAAACTCTGTAATTCAAGACTCTTGAACAAAAACCCGGAGAGAAAGAAAGCCCTGCTGGATAAACTCGATGATCTGGTATCCCATCATCCCCACCTGGAGGGCCACAGCCAGCGGCCCTATCTTGAAAGAACCGCAACCGCATCTCATCACAGCGGCCATCTTCCTGCCTGGAAAGCTGTCGTGGAAACCCTGATGGCAGGAGGTTTTCTGGATGCCATGTTTGCAACCTCCACCGTGGCTGCCGGGGTGAATTTCCCTGCACGTTCCGTGGTCGTCCTGAATTCGGACCGGTTTAACGGGGTTGAATTCATGCCCTTAACCCCCAGTGAGCTTCAGCAGATGTCAGGCAGAGCAGGAAGAAGAGGCATGGATAATATCGGTTTTTGCATTATCATGCCCGGCAAATTCATGGATTTAAACCATATTATAAAACTGATGAATTCTCCGCCGTCCGATATCGAGAGCCAGATCGCCATAAATTTTTCCATGGTCTTAAACCTTCTTTTATCCCATACGCCCGACCAGATAAAACTGCTTCTTGAAAAATCCTTTGCCTCTTACCTGATTCGGTCCGGAAAAAAAAGAGGGAAAATAGCAAGAAAAAGGTATGGAATGGATCTTGAAATTCTCTGGCTTGATTTTATGGATCACATGGACTTTCTTCTCTGTGAAGGATTTGTTACCGAAGAAGGAAGACTGACACAAGACGGTCTCTGGGCCTCCAAACTCAGGATCGACTCGCCGATTCTTGTGGCCCAGAGTATTCGGAATAATCTTTTACCCCAGACAGACCCGGCCCTATTGGCTGCCATCATCAGCGCTTTTGTCAATGAAAAGGAATTCAATGATGAGCCCTTGTACAACCAGGCCCTTCCCAAAGGGCTGAAAGATGTTTTCCTTACGGTCAGAAAAGAGTTAAAGCCCTTTGCCGTCAATATGTTGGAAAAAGGCTTCAGCGCGCCCAATCTTTTTATTCAGCCAAGCCTTTTGATCTATTTATGGGCCCATGATGAACCCTGGGAAAATATCTGCACCCTTTATGATTTTTCTGAAGGCGATCTGGCCCGGCTGATCCTTAGAACTGGGGAAAATCTAAGACAGATTTCCAAGCTCGAAGAAAGCTTTCCTGAACTTGCAAAAACAGCAAGACAAGCCATTGATCTTATATTAAAAGAGCCTGTAGTGACATATTAATCTCAAATAAAATCAAAAGTTATAAGGAGAATATCATGAAACAGATCATTGCAAAAAAAGCGCCTGCTGCCATAGGCCCATATTGCCACGCGGTTGTCCATGGGGACCTGGCCTTTTGTTCCGGCCAGATCCCCCTTGATCCTGAAACCATGACCATTGTGGGCCAGACCATTGAAGATCAGACCCGGCAGGTAATGAAAAATATTGAAGCCGTGCTTCTGGAAATCGGAACAACCCTGGATAAAATTATCAAAACCACTATTTTTTTAAAATCCATGGATGATTTTTCAGAAATGAATACCGTTTATGAGGCCTGCCTCAAAGGACATAAACCTGCCCGCTCCACCATTGAAGTCTCAAGACTGCCAAAGGATGCGCGGATCGAAATCGAATGCATAGCCGTTATTGAATAAGGAGTAGAAAAATGACCGAAGATACCAAAAAAGTAATCTATTCCATGATGAATGTGGGTAAATTCCATGGGCAGAAACAGGTTCTTAAAAATATCTGCCTCTCCTATTTTTATGGGGCAAAAATCGGAGTGCTGGGCTTGAATGGATCAGGCAAGAGTTCATTGCTCAGAATCATGGCCGGAGTTGACAAGGAATTCGCAGGAGAGACCATTCTGTCAAAGGGTTTTACCATTGGCCATCTTGAACAGGAGCCCCTTGTGGACAGCAAAAAAACAGTCAGGGAGGTTGTTGAAGAAGGTGTCAAGGAAACAGTTGACCTGTTAAACGAGTATGAAACCATCTCGGCAGAATTTGCCAACCCCATGTCGGATGATGAAATGGATAAACTTCTCGACAAACAGGGCAAACTCCAGGAAAAACTGGACCAGATCAATGCCTGGGATCTTGATTCAAGGTTGAAAATGGCCATGGACGCCTTAAGATGTCCGGATGGCAATACCCCTGTCAGCATTATTTCAGGAGGTGAGAGAAGGCGGGTGGCCCTTTGCCGCCTTTTGCTTCAAAAACCCGATATCCTGCTGCTGGACGAGCCCACCAACCATCTGGATGCAGAATCCGTTGCCTGGCTTGAAGAACATTTGAACCGCTATGAAGGCACGGTGATCGCCGTCACCCATGACCGGTATTTTCTCGATAATGTGGCCGGGTGGATTCTTGAACTGGACCGGGGGGAAGGAATCCCATGGAAAGGCAATTATTCTTCCTGGCTCGACCAAAAACAAAAACGCCTGGCCCAGGAACAGAAATCCGAATCCAAACGCCAGCAGACCCTTCAAAGAGAGCTTGACTGGATCAATATGTCGCCAAAGGGCAGAAGAGCAAAACCCAAGGCCAGGATCACTGCCTATGAAGACCTGTTGAAAAAAGACAGCAAACAGCAGGAAAACGATCTTGAAATATTTATCCCGCCCGGACCCCGCCTGGGTGATAAAGTCATTGTGGCTAAAGATATCTCCAAGGGATATGACAACAAGCTTTTGGTGGAAAAAATGAATTTTGTTATTCCGCCGGGAGGTATTATCGGGGTTGTCGGACCCAACGGGGCCGGTAAGACGACACTTTTCAACATGATTACCAACCGGCAGACACCGGATTCAGGAACCATTGAAATCGGCCAGACAGTCAAACTTGCTTACGTGGACCAGGAAAGGGACACCCTTGATCCGGAAAAAACCATATTTGAAATCATCACCGGCGGCACTGAAAAAATGCTCATTGGCGGAAGAGAGATCAATTCCCGGGCCTATGTGGCAAAATTCAATTTTTCAGGACAGGATCAGCAGAAAAAAGTAAAAGAAATCTCCGGAGGGGAAAGAAACCGGGTCCATCTTGCCGCCCTGCTCAAAAAAGAAGCCAATGTGCTGCTCCTGGATGAACCCACCAACGATCTGGATGTCAATACCTTAAGGGCACTGGAAGAGGCCCTTGAAAACTTTGCCGGGTGTGCCGTCATTATCAGCCATGACCGATGGTTCCTGGACAGGATCGCAACCCATATCCTTGCCTTTGAGGGGGACAGTCAGACCCTGTTTTTTGAAGGGTCCTATTCCGATTATGAGAAAGACCGGAAAAAACGGCTCGGCATCAAGGCGGATCAACCCACCCGCATCAAATACCGGCAGCTCACAAGGTAAAAAGGGATCGGTTGAAACAGTCCATTTTCAATAAAGGGGCCCTGCAAATCCATATCGCTGTTTTTCTTTTCGGATTTGCAGGACTTTTTGGTAAATTTCTTTCCTGCAGCCCTCTTTATATCGTGCTGGGCAGAACTTTTTTTGCATTTATCGCTCTTTTTATCTATAGCCGTCTTATATCCAAAACCATTCTTTTTGCCTTTGGGAAAAAAGAATTTTTCTTTTTTATGTTACAGGGCATCCTTCTGGCCCTTCACTGGTGGTCTTTCTTTTTTTCCATTCAGATATCCAGCGTGGCCGTGGGGCTTGTAACCTTTTCCACGTTTCCTTTGTTTGTCACCTTTCTTGAGCCCTTATGTTTCAGGGAAAAAATAAAAACCATGGATATTTTTATAGCCGGCGCTGTTTTCATTGGAATCCTCCTTGTTATCCCGGAATTTGATTTTTCAAACAATGTCACCCGGGGCGGATTTTATGGAATCGTTTCAGGATTTACCTTTGCGGTCCTGGCCCTTGTAAACCGGAGAAATGCGAGAATATCCGATTCCATCGCGGTTGCCTTTTATCAGAATCTTTTTGCAGCCCTGTTTTTGACCATCCCGGTGCTTTTGCTGAAAATACCCCTGCCGCTTATTTCCGATCTCCCCAATCTCATTTTCTTGGGGGTTGTCTGCACAGCTCTCGCCCATACCCTGTTCATCCAGTCGCTGACTTTTATCAGGGCACAGACCGCATCGGTCATTGCAGGGCTTGAACCTGTTTACGGTATTGTTCTGGCCTTTTTCATTTTAAATGAAACCCCCGGCATCAGGACACTTGTGGGAGGGGCCGTCATCATTGGAACAACAGTTTTCGCAGGGTATTTAAGCCGGCAGGAAAATAAAAGACAATCATAACCCCATAAAAACAAATCATTTTTATGGGGTTTCCCGGGATAGGACTTCTTTTTTCCAGCTATGCAAGATCGGAAATCAAATATTATATGTAAATGATCAACAGGGTCTCATCGTTTTATCTCCAATATGCTTTAACGGTGTCTTGATTAATTTGACGCTGCCTTTTCCCATATATTTGAATTGCGATTCCAGAATCAAAGCCTTCAAATATGTAGCAGGGGAGAACCAAAAAGAGATGATAAGGGCGATGATAAAATTTTTACCTATTCTATATAATAAATGTAATAATTTTCAGTGGTGTCCGGTTAGGAAATTGCATGGAAAAAATATGAAAAAAGCTTATTTTTTACTTGACATTTAACAAAAGGCGATTTTGCCGCCTTGTTATAACCTATTATTATAACAAGGAATTTCGACAAAATGCGTCTACTCAAAACAAAAAAGGTACAGTTTGACTCTCATTCCTATGGCAATTATCTCAACCCACTACATACCGTTCTTTCGAACGCTCCCATCCTTGAATCAAGGGGGAACCGTCCGTTGAAAATGACATTTGAAGACCAGCTTCATGCGCTGCTGTTTTTCCATCTTCAGGAACATGAATCCGCACGGGATCTTATTCAGCATCTAAAAGAGGACACTTTTGCCAAAGAATTCATTGCCCCTGATGGTGGTATAAGTCGAAGCAGTTTCTCCGAGGCTATTAATCATCGCGGGCTTGAGCAACTCCAATATATTTTTGAAGAACTTTGTAAAAAGGCCAAGGGAGCTTTACCGGCAAAACATACAGATCTTGGAGACCTCGTTTCAATTGATGGTTCCTTAATTGACGCTGTTCTTTCCATGTATTGGGCCGACTATAGGAAAGGAGCAAAAAAGGCTAAAGGACATTTTGGCTTTGATATCAATCACCAGATCCCGATGAAGGTCGATCTTACCGACGGGAATGGCGCGGAACGTCCTTTTGTCAGAGCCATCTTGTCAGAAGGCCAAACCGGAATCATGGACCGGGGGTATCAATCCCATAAGGATTTTGATCTTCTCCAGGAAGAGAAGAAACACTTTGTATGCCGCATTAAAGAACGAACTACACGGACAGTGGTCGGGCAAAATCCTATCCCTGAGAATAGCCATGTGTTTTATGACTGCGTTGTTCTGCTTGGTACTCCGGAAAATCACAACCAGACGAAAACACCGGTTCGGGTGGTTGGCTACACCATTGCCGGAGTTGATTATTACGTGGCCACAGACCGATACGATCTTTCTGCGGAACAAGTGGCAAAAGTGTACAAACTCAGGTGGGACATAGAGACCTTTTTTAAATGGTGGAAAAAGCATCTGAAAGTATACCACTTGATTGCCCGCAGTAAATACGGCCTGATGGTTCAAATCCTTGGAGGGCTGATCTCTTACTTGCTAATGGCCATATACTGCCATGAGCAGTTTGGAGAGGCCGTTTCCATAAGAAGGGTTCGACAGCTTCGGAATAATATCCAGAACGAGATTCGGATCAGTAGCGTAGCATATACCAGCGGGAAAAAAACTAAAAACAAGCGGGAAAAATTATGTGCAAAAACTTAACCGGACACCACTGAATAATTTTATATAATAAATGTAATAATTTAATGCATTGTCTATTGTGTCTGATTCTGATTTTATTGAACAAGCTTGACAATAAAGGCTATTGGGTTTTTAGATAAATCAGGCATGTTTTTTGCTCAATCTATCAAAAATGCTTGCAAATCGGATTGATGTTTTCAGTATAAATTTAAAAAGGAGAAAAAAAATGACAAAGAAGTTTTTAGTAAGCTTAGCTATCGGATTTTTAATGTTTGGAATGGTTGGGACGGCAAGTGCTGTAGTTTTAACTTTCGATGATATTTTAGGGGTCACTCAAAATGATTATGGCGAGATAGGGAGTTACGGTGGTTTTGATTTCAAAACTATCAACGGCTCTCCTAACTATAATCGGATGGATTGGATTGATACTGTTGGTTCTCAATGGAATTATGGCTCAGTTAGTGGCGATTTCACAATGTTAAACAATTACAGTGGAAGTGCCATAATTACTTCAAGCACAGGCTCTGATTTCACCTTTTCTGGGCTATATACCAGAATATGGCTTGATAATATTGAAAGCCGAAATGTAGATATAGAGGCCTTCAATAATGGTAGTTCGGTTTGGGTCTCGGATTTTATACTAACAACGACTTGGGAATTTATAGCTGGTAGCTCTGTAATAATTGATGAATTACATTTAAATTTCGGTAATAACTTTTTAGTAGACAATTTAGAATTGAATGGAAGTGGTTCATCCTCCGTGCCAGAGCCTGCTACCATGGTTCTTTTCGGTCTTGGTCTACTTGGCTTAGCCGGTGTGAGCAGAAAAAAATAGTAAAAAGATTTAAATATTAATTTAAGGCAGGGCTATTGATTTAGTTCCTGCCTTTTTTTATTTTAACGGGCTCTTTTTTCTCAGCATTCAGATTAGTCTATATGGGCCAGACCAGTCGTCAAAACTCATTTTCTCACATTCAATTCAATATAATTTGTTTAAATCCAAAAAAAATATTTTTCAAATTCCTAAGTTTATTTGCTCAAATTTCAGATTATGTGCCGCAATCGAGTGGTGAAAATGACCTTGACAAACACCTGATGCATACAATAAGTATCAAACAGGTATAGGAGGATTATTTTATATGAAGGCAGAATCTTTAAGAACCAAGGTATATAGATCTCTTCGTCTGGATATTGTATCCGGGAGAATACGAGGCGGCACAAGGTTGACGGAGAATGAGGTTGCTGATTCCCTTAATGTCAGCCGGACCCCGGTCAGGGAAGCCCTGCAGAAACTGTCCCAGGAAAAGCTGTTGACTGCCATTCCAAAGGCCGGGTATATGGTGGAAGACCTTTCCGATAACGATATCCAGGATCTGTTTACCACCCGGATGGAAATCGAACAGATCGCCTTTCAAAAAGCAATTGATAACATAACGGCGGAAGAGCTTAAAACCCTCGATAACAACCTTGAGAAGACCAAAGCAGCCATCAAGGCAAAAGAAGATTTCAGGATCACCGAACTGGACGTCGGATTTCATTTAATCATCTGCAAGGCTGCCAGAAGCAGAAGCCTTTTTTCCCTATGCAAAAACCTGACCGATCAGACCATTAAATACAGACATGCGCTTAATCTGGTTCAACCCCTTTGGAATGAACTTTTACAGGAGCATATCAAAATTTATCAGACCCTTATCACCAAGGATAAGGAAAAAATAATCCAGGCGGTAGCCCAGCATGCACTTCATGCCAAAGACCATTTGGCGGAAGTCCTGAAGAAAGTCCGGTCTGATGCCTTCAGCCGGGAAGATTTTTAATATCCCTGACCCGAAGTGACGATGCCGGGTCAGGGAATAATAATATATTACTATTTAATACCGGCCAAGGATCCTTAAATTTTCAGATTTTTCCTTTAGTCTGTCCATAACCTTACCAAAATCAGGGTGCTCCATGTCTGCTTCAAGGTCGGCATAGAACATATATTCCCAGGGCTTTCCCAACATGGGCCGGGATTCAAGCTTAACCAGGTTGATTTCGTATTCTGAAAACACTTTCATCACTTCGAACAAAGCGCCCGGCTTGTTTCCGGTTGAAAAAATGATGGATGTTTTGGTCACCTTTTTATAATCTGTTTTCTCTTTGGCGATTATGGCAAACCTTGTATAATTTCTCGGATTATCTTCAATGGACTCTTCCAGGATACTCATGCCGAAAATCTCTGCCGCCATGGCCGACCCGATGGCCGCTGCCTGTCTGTCGCCGGAATCCTTGATCTGCCGGACGGCACTGGATGTTGCCGTTACCGGAATCAGATCGATATCAGGATATTGAACCAGATAATTCCTGCATTGTGAAAAGGCCGGCGGCGGGGCAAGAATCTTTTTTATGTCGCTCTTTAACGTATTTTTATGGGCAATCAGTGTATGTTTGACCCGTATGGTAATTTCACCGATGATTTTAAGGTCATATTCCTGGAGGAGATCATAATTTTCATGGATGGAGCCGGAAAGAGAGTTCTCAAGCGGAACCACGCCATATTGACACCTCCCGGCCCGAACGGCATTAAAAATGTCACGGAAAGAATTCATGGGCACTGGCTTTATTTCCTCACCGAAATATCCAAGACTGGCCTTATGGCTGTATGCACCAAATTCGCCGATAAAAGCGGCTGTTTTTGAATCTTTGGCATCAAGGTTATTGATCATTTCAGATTTTTTCAGATAATCAAAATCCAGTTGTTTCCCCACTACCGGTGCAATCACATAAATATCCCGGGCCAGTTGGCCGAACTGATCCGGGTAAAGGCTCTGGTCGCCATCGGATAGGGCTTTATCAGGATTGTTATGAACTTCGATCATCAAAGCGTCTGCGCCTGCTGCCACGGCTGCCCTTGCCATGGGGCTTACTTTTTCCCGTATCCCGGTCGCATGGCTGGGGTCAATGATAATGGGCAGATGGGTTAATTGTCTCAAAACCGGGATGGCGGATAAATCAAGCGTATTACGGGTATAGGGCTCAAAGGTCCGGATGCCGCGTTCACAAAGTATAATATTATGATTCCCTTCTGCCATGATATATTCTGCCGACATGAGCCACTCCTGAATTGTGGAAGCAAGCCCGCGTTTAAGAATAACCGGCATGCCCATACGCCCGACACATTTCAAAAGCTCAAAGTTCTGCATATTCCGCGCCCCGATCTGTACTGCATCCACATATTTTACCATCAGGTCTGCCTGGGATACGGATGTGATTTCCGTCACCACACCAAGACCTGTTTTTTCCCGGACATCAGCAAGAATTTTCAATCCCTCCTCTTCCAGCCCCTGGAATGAGTATGGCGAAGATCTTGGTTTATAGGCGCCCCCCCTGAACAGGACCGCCCCGTATTTTTTAACCTCCTGGGCAATGGTCATGGCCTGATCATGACTTTCAACGGCACAGGGCCCTGCGATCAGGACGATCCTGTCCGACCCGACAACAACCTGATTGATTTTGACCTGGGTATTTTCAGATTTAAACTCACGGCTCACAAGCTTGTGTGATGTTTGAATGGGAACTGCATCCATCACCCCTTCCATTTGTTTAAAATCCTCAAGGGGTGTCCGGGTTTTTCCAATAACGCCAATAATATTCCGGCCTGCGTCCGTGATCTCCCTCAACATGCACCCTTCATCAGACAGGACATGCTTTAGTTTATCCTTCTGCTCCCTGGTAATCTCATTTTCAAGAACAAGAATCATTTTTTTTCTCCCTGTTAAAAAATAAAAAAAGGCCCTGGAAATTTCCCAGGGCCTTTAAACATGAAAGCCCCGGGTGGATTTAACCGTCCACCCGGGGCTTTATTTAATCAATCAATAAAGCATCACGCCGGATGAACGCTCCTAAAAAAGAAGCGTCCAAAATTAAATATGCGTGTATGTATTGTTTTATTCATTCATTTTTTCCAAAAAATATTCCTGAACCTTATAGATAGTTTTTGTCCTTGTCAAGAACATTCAATGGTTTTATTAGAGCCTTTTTTTAAGCACAACAGCTGTTCTGGTCGGCAGATAAAGGCTTAGCAGATTTCTTTTCCCGTAAAACAGTGGGTCAAACAATGTGAAATGGACCTGACCTTCTTGTAGCCTGCCCTTCCCGCCAAACCTTGTTTCATCGGTGTTTAAAAGCATTTCATATTCACCCGGCGGTGCATCAAACTGGTAATCCGTAAACGATCTTTCCGGATGAAAATTATAAACAAATATTATATTATTCCTCTCAAAGGCCATGATCTTGTCTTCTTCATGGATCAATAAAAGCCTTGGAACTGATAAAAATGGATTTTCTTTTTTGATGAAAGCTATCATGTGCCTGTCAAATTCGAATAAAGAGGAATAAAAAAGTGTCTGATCATATTTCAAATTCCATTGCCGTCTTGCATGATGAAAAGAAAACCCGTTCCTTTCAGAAGGGAAATCCACCCATTCCGGATGGCCGAATTCATTGCCCATGAAATTAAGATATCCTGAATCAGCCGTAGAAATCGTAATCAGACGAATCATTTTATGCAGAGATATTGCTCTTAAGTTCTCATGGTTTTGCTCAGATTTATTCATGGAAGTATAAATCTTTTCACCCATCAGGTGCATCATCAGGGTTTTATCCCCCACAAGAGCCTGATCATGGGATTCAGCATAACTGATTGTTTTTTCCTCATTTCTTTTAGTTGTCAGCTCATACCAGAGTGTCCCCAGATGCCATTGCTCATCCTTATAATCTTTTAGCAATTTGATCCAGTAATCTGCAATGCCCATGGCATACCGGAAGTCAAAACCTGTCCCCCCCTTTGAAATCGGAGCAGCAAGCCCGGGATATCCACACACATCTTCAGCAATTGTGATAATATCAGGATTCAGGTCATGGGCCAGTTTGTTGGCAAGATATAAATAGGACAGGGCTTCTAAATCAACATCACTTCCAAAATAATCTTTATAAGAAGTAAATGCCCTCCCAAGGCCGTGATCCTCAAAGAGCATGCTGGTTATGCCGTCAAAACGGAATCCGTCAACCTTGAATTCTTCGATCCAGTACCGGATATTGGACAATAAAAATCTTAATACTTCAGGTTTTCCATAATCAAAACACCGGGAGTCCCATTGCCTGTGATAGCCCTTAGGGCCGTCATGGAAAAACTGATATGCCGTGCCGTCGAATTTTGAAATCCCTTCCACTTCATTTTTCACGGCATGGGAATGGATGATATCCATGAATACCCGTATCCCGTTTTCATGGGCGGCATCAATCAGGCTTTTCAGCTCATCCGGGGTTCCGAACCGGGATGAAGGTGCAAAAAAACTCGACACATGGTAACCAAAAGAAGCATAGTAAGGGTGTTCCTGGATGGCCATCATCTGAATGGCAGTGTAGCCTGAATCGACAATTTTGGGCAGGATATAGTGTTCGAATTCGTAATAAGTGCCGATTCTGCCTTCTTCCAGTGCCATTCCAACATGGGCTTCATAAATGAGAAGCGGTCTTTTTTCAGGGATAAATTCATTGATCTTCCAATGGTAGGGATCCTGCGGATGCCAGACCTGGGCGTTGAAAATTAGGGTATGGGGGTCCTGAACCACTCTTTTTGCTGCCGTGGGGATACGATCGCCCTCCCCGCCCGGCCAGGTGATTTTTAGACGGTAAAGATCACCATGGAGAAATATATCTTTGGGAAACCTCTTTTCAAATATTTGATTTTCTTTTCTTTCAAGTTGAAATTCCCGTTTTTTCTGCCAGGAGGTTTTATCGCAGAGGATAAAGATTTCATGGGCGTGGGGAGCCCACTCCCTGAAGACCCAGGCGTCATTATCAGTTTCAAAATGAAGACCGAATCGCTTGTCATAATCGGAAAAAATCCGCAAGGAACTCCTGCTTTTCTCTGTCAATGCCGCTTCAAGATCCTTTGCATGGGACAGGCGCAGGGATATGGCATCTGAATAAGCAAGCAGATAAGGGTCATTAAAGATGCCCGGATCAGACAATGAAGGGCCTCTGGAGCATTTTTCCATATAAATTGATGTACTCTTCCGCACACTGGCTGTGGTTGAATCCAAGAACGCTGTCAATCATAATCCGGTGAATTTGAACTTCTTTGATGTCAGGAGAAAGAAAATAAAAATCCATGGCCCGGTCAATGGCCCATTTAAATCCAATGGCATCATGAACATTGAATAAAAATCCATTTCCGGTATTGTTGTGGGGATCCAGCTGCTGAACGGTATCGTGCAATCCGCCGGTATCATGAACAATGGGCAGGGTTCCGTAAATCCCGCCGATCATCTGGGGAAGTCCGCAGGGTTCAAAGGAAGACGGCATAAACAAAAAATCACTGGCGGCAAATGCCTGGTGCGAGAGGGCCTCATTAAATCCGCAAACGGAGATTCTTCGTCCAAGCCCATGAAACCGGACAATATCATGAAAATGTTTCTGATATTCCCCGCTGGCAACGAATACGATCTGGAGTTTCACCTCCCAGTACTTGGAAACAATTTCATACATGATCTCAGCCAGAAGGTTGCAGCCTTTCTGCACAGGGTCCAGCCGGGACGGCCAGAAAAACATGACTGCATTTTCATCCACTTCCAGATCCAGGATTTTCTGAAGATATCTTTTGTTCTTGGCTTTCTGCAATCTGTGGTTTTTTGGGCCGTAATTATAGCGGATGAGTTCATCCACGGCAGGGTTGAATTCCGGTTCCGGAGCATTCAGTATGCCGGTGGCACATCCGGCGTAGTATTTATTGGCCAGCTCGTTTTTAAGACAATTTTCAACAAAAGGATGCCGGTTTTCAACAATTTCCGTCAAAAAGGTCGGGCTCACCGTATTTACATAATGGGCTGCAAAAACACCGGAAGTTAAAAAATCCACCCGGTTCCATCCCCGGCTTTCTTCATAATTATGGGGGGTTTTCTTGAAAAACAACCAGCGCCAGAAAGAAGCTGCATCAATTCCCCGATCTTCGATTTCCGCCATGGTGGAGGTCATGGTATGGATATTGTGAATGGTAAAAAGGCAGGGGATTTCAATCTGTCTTGCCATGGCCGGAATAAGACCCGTCATCCAGTCATTGCAGTGAATAATATCCGGTCTGACCCTGGGAATGATATTGTTGATCACCTCTCTTTGAAAGGCGAGGGAGACTTTCAGGTCCTTATCAGAATATCCTGAATAAACATTATCAAGATAGTAAAAAGCCCGGTCGGCAGCAAGGTGTATCCGCTCCTCATCAAGGCTTTTCCTGATTTTTTCAAGCTCCCTGTTATGGGTCTTGGTGGAATACCCGTTAAAAATGGAACGGTAATCCGGCAGTGCCACATGGACATCACAACGAAGATCAAACAATGCGCTGATAAGCGCTGCAGATACATCGGCAAGTCCGCCGGCCTTTGCAGAATATCTGGATTGTGCACCCATATCTTCGGGGAGATATGTCACTTCGGGAGTTATGATAAGGATTCTCGGTTTTTTTGCCATAGGTCTTTTCCCGGATTTGATTTTTCGTTACTATTCAGTTCCTGAAGCCCGCAGTTATTCATTTTCCATGTCATGGGCCCAGGTGATGAGGCCCGGCGTATGGCTCAGCGCATCATCACCCTTGGGGATTACCCTTGCCGTATACCCGAACCTGCCGGAATCGGCACAGGTAATGGTACAGGCATAAATATGAGCCCCTTCGGAAATGGTTTCCTGAAGCCACATGGTTTCTGCCCTGCTGCCTTCAACCGCGTCTGAAGATCTTATTTTCCCGTGATAAATCTGCACATCAACTTCTTCCGGGGTCAACTCACCAAGGAAAACCTTAATTGTGATCCTGAAAGTGTCACCCACTGTAAAATCAGATTCTGTGGCCAGTTTTGGAGGTGACAGCCGGATGCCTCCCCAAAGGGATATGAGGCGTGACTGCACCAGGGCAAGCTCTTTGGCTTTCCATGCCGTATCTGCGGTCAACTGGGTAAAATTCCTTGCAGCCGGAATATAATATCGCGTTGAATACTCCCTGACCATCCGGTCGCTTGAATAATCCATGATGGCCATTTTCATGGCTTCCTTCATCATCCTGATCCATTTTTCAGGCGGATTGCCCCTTTTCCTGTCATAAAATTTAGGGACGACTTCATTTTCAAGAATATTGTAAAGGGCCTGGCTTTCAACTTCATCCTGGTAATGGTGATCATCATACAGATCTCCATTGCCGATACTCCACCCTCTTGTATCCCTGTACCCCTCGCACCACCATCCATCCAGGATGGAAAGATTGAGACCACCATTGGCTGAAGCCTTCATGCCGGACGTACCGCAGGCTTCGTTGGGCCTTCTTGGTGTATTGAGCCAGACATCGCACCCCTGGACCATGTATCGGGCAATGTTGATATCATAATTTTCAAGAAAGACAACCCTGTTCCGGACAACCGGCAGCCTGGCAAATTCTACAATCCTCTTGATGATTTCCTTGCCTTCAGTGTCATTGGGGTGGGCTTTGCCGGCGAAAACGATCTGCACAGGCCTTTCCTCGTTCGAGAGAATTTTTATGAGACGCTCCGGGTCCTTGAGCAAAAGTGCGGCACGCTTATAAACTGCAAACCGTCGTGCAAAACAAATGGTCAGAACACGGTGATCCAGAGCGCTTACAACGTCATCCAGCACATTCCTGGGGGCGTTTCTGCGTTCATACTGGGCCAGTAATAATTCCCGGCATTTGCGGATCAGATTGGACCGGTCCAGTTCATGAACATGCCAGAGGTCTGCATCTTCAATATTATCAATTCTTGAAATCAGTGCCGGATCAGATATCCTGTTGGCCCAGTCAGAAGATATATAACGTTCGAACAATGCATTCTTATGCCTGGAAAGATAAGAGCAGATATGGGTTCCGTTGGTGATATGTGAAATCGGGATTTCCTCTACATGGCGTTTGGGCCAGAGGGACTGCCACATACTTCGGGCGACCCGGCCATGAAGGCGGCTGACGCCGTTAATAAATCCTGAAAATCGGACTCCAAAAATAAACATGGAAAATTTCCCGGTATCTTTTGAACCGTGAGGCTCTCCCCAGGACAGCAGTTCATCCTCAGATAAGGAAAATTTTTCAGCATAGGGCTTGATATATGCTCTGATCATTTCCTTTGGAAATTCATCATGACCGGCGGCAACCGGTGTATGCGTTGTAAAGACAGACGTTCGCTTGCAGACCTGGAAGGCGCTCTGGAAGTCCAGACCATGCTTATCCATGATCATGGATATGCGCTCGAGACCGGCAAAGGAGCAGTGACCCTCATTCATGTGACAGATAGTGGGGAACAACTCCATGGCCGTTAAAGCTTTGACGCCGCCTATTCCCAGCAATACTTCCTGTGCAGCCCGCCGGTCACCTTGACTGTCATAGAGTCTGGAGGTAATCTCCCGGATCTCCCTGGAGTTTTCAGGAAGATTTGTGTCCAAGAGCAAGAGCTTGATTTTCCCGATTCTGATCTGCCATACGCAGGCCCGGATCAAGCCTGCGGGCCCCGGAATGTCGATCATGATATCATATCCGGAGGCATCCTTGACTCTTTGAACCGGAAGATCAAACACATCATTGACGGGATAGGTTTCCTGCTGCCAACCATGATGATCCAGAAATTGCCTGAAATAGCCTTCGTGAAATAAAAGTCCGATACCTGTTAAAGGAATCCCAAGATTGGAGGAAGCTTTGAGGTGGTCCCCGGCAAGAACGCCCAGCCCTCCTGCAAAAAACGGGAGAGATTCATGAAGGCCGAATTCCATTGAAAAATAGGCAATGGTTTCTTTGGGACCCAGGTTCAATTCCTTAATCTGGGATATAAAGGAAAACATCCGTTCAAATTTGGCCTTCACCCTGTTCAAATGCCCAAGAAAGCTTTCATCTTTTGAAAGCTCGTCAAATCTGCGCTGGGATATACAGGAAAGAAATGCCACAGGATTCTTACCGACTTTTTCCCATTGTGTTGAGTTAATTCTATGAAAGAGTTCTATGGCTTCAGGATTCCAGCACCACCACAGGTTTCTTGCAAGATAATCCAGAAAGGACAGGGCCTCAGGTATGGCAGGATACACTTTATAAATCTGCATTTTTCCCATTTGACAAATCATCTCCCTTTGCAAATCAGCCTAATAATTTATGCATCACTCTGGCAACTTCACTGGATCCCCAGGCCTGTGCATCACATCCCCTCGGCGTATGCGGATAATCTCCGTCCAGGATTTCAGGAATATATCCGGCTGCGCCTTTTCTCATCAAATTGAATACGCTGCCCAGCCATGAAAGACAGGTAGAATGGCTGTTTTTTCCAAAAGCTTTGGCCCATGCTTCACAAAATACCGGGAAAGGCCAGGTCCAGGCCGTCCCATTATGATAGGCCGGTTTTCTTTTTGTATCCTCATCTCCCCTGTATTCCCCGAAATAGGGGAAATGAGGGTCATTTATCAACTGCCCATTATAATAAACAGGATTTGGATATTCAACCCTTCTGTCGGCAAGACTTCTGATGCCTCCGGGAACCAGCAGTTCCAGGCAGGTTTCAACAGCAGTCCGAACAATTTTCATATCTTCTATCACGTCCAAGGTAAACAGAAACAACTGGTTGGGTCTCAAGGCATCATCAGCCACTGCATTCTTTGCACCAATCGGACCATGGGCATGGAGACAATCGGAAAAATATCCTTTTTCCTCCAGATAAAAAAGGGTTTGAACCGATGTTTGAACTGTGTGTGCTTTTTTCTTCCAGTCTGATGAATTATCCTTGTCAATGGAGGACAGCAGTATCAGGGCATTATACCAGAGGGCCTGGATTTCAACCGGATACCCCTGTCTTGGGGACCCGGCCGGAAAATTGGTGTCCATCCAGGTAAAATGGGACGGGCTGTAAATGAGCATGGTTTCCGGGTCGGCAACCACCCCTGTTTTTGTTCCTTTGATAAGGGCATGGGCAATGGAAAGAAGAATTTCCCTTACGGTTCTTTTATCCAGCACCTCGTTTAAAAAATCATGACTCTTTTGTTTTTCGATTAGATCTTTGCAGCAGGTAAAAAACCAGAGAGGGGCATCTGATGTCTCAATATTTCCCGCATCCTTTCCGCAGATCATATTGGGAAGAGTTCCATTGTTTTCAAACTGTCCGAAAAGACGTAAAACTGCCTTTGCATCTGAAAACCGCCCCAGCTCGATGAGCCCCCTGCAGAAAATAAGGCTGTCTCTTCCCCAGTCCAGGAACCAGGGATAGCCGGCAATGACGCTTTTCTCACCGCCTCTGGAAACTATAAAGGCGTCAAGGCTTTTATATACAGCCTCCCACAGGTTCATCCCCTTTTGAAATATTCTTTTTTCAGAGACTTCCACAGTCCTATCAAATCGTCTGCCATCTTCATGGTTTTCCGTTATAAAGGCATTGAGCAGGACGTTATCCCCTCCCAGACAGGAAACACTGAAATAGCCGGGACTGAAAAGATCGGAATCCGGATCAAGACCTCTTTCGGCTTCCAGAGAACGATGAACCATATAATACCATTCCGGGTCATGAAAGAATCTGCCCTTGGACAGGTTCACCCCTAGTTTTCTCCCGTTTGCAAGAGAAAAAACAAAGCCTTTTTCATTTACCGCAACCGCCCCGGGCCAGTTTTTTTCCGGCCCCAGATAGGCTTTTACCGGGTCATGGTAACTTCTGTCTTCAATATCCGGGCGAATTATCAGGGTAATGCCTTTATTATCCTCCAGAAAAAATTTTGAATCCCCATTATCGGATTTGTTTCGCTTCATGATAAGACAGACATGGTTTTCTTCCCGGTCAATGGAAAGATCAAGTTCAAGGGCATAATACTTGCCCTCTGATGTGGGGACGCGGAACAGCCACCGGCCGCCGTATTCATATGAAAATGTAAATCTTTCCAGGCAGTCCGGAACCAATTCCCTGGAATACCCCTGGAATATGGCCCAGATCCTGCATCTTGAGAGCACCATCCACCGGTTTTCCGGCATGGTTTTATCCAGGTTGGCACCCAGAAATGCATCATAGCGGCTGTCAAGCCTGCCCCACCAGGCTGCTGCCCTCATCATGCCCCCCCTTTTTGTGGTGCCCAGCAATTTCAGAGAAGGTGTTCTGACGATTTCTTTTCGTGTAAAGGAAGAACTCATATAAAGCGAATCAAGGGGCGCAAGGGATAATAGAAAAACTTTTTCAACCCTTGTTCCGTCAGATTCAAATACCCGAAGGATCAATGAATATTCCTTATGCTGATTCCGTATTTCAAATGGGTTGAAGATAGCAAAGAAACCCTCTCTGTCAGGTGTTGGAATTCCTTCCTCATACCCCATGGATGTTTTTGAAGATTTACTTTCATCCAGGATTTCCGCCCTGAATCCTGTCTTACAGAAAATCAGAAGAAAAAATCCAGGCGGAATCATGAGCTGACGTTTTAAATCCCTTTCAAATTTTAGTTCAACAACCCTGCATTCTTTAGACTCTTTATTTAATGAGCGGACGAACTCTGCCGGGCGTCTTGCAAATTCAAAGGCTTTTTTCTCGACATCAAGACCGTTGACATCCCCGTATCCGTTGAATACCCCATAGATAGAAAGGACTTTGGCTTTCAGTTTCTGAAGATATACCCTTTCGGGTGTCTGGCTTTTATACTGACGATTTTGTTCAAGCTGTTTCAGATCCCCCGGATCGGGTGTCAACGCCATCACCTCACCCGGGGCAAGCCTGAGGGTAAAAAGATTTCCTTCTTCCTCTGTTTTGATGGTAGTTCCGGATATCAGGTCCACCATAAGGGATTCTTTAAATCCCGTATCCTCCCTGCTCCAGATTGCTTCGCCGGAATTGACACAGTCCAGATTCACCAGAACCAGGAGTTTTTTATTCAGAGGTTGATGATGACGCAATAGAACCAGACATTCGGATTGATTCTTCTGAATCAGTGAAAGCCTTGCATGGGCAAAAAATGTCGGGTGGTTTTTCAGGATCAGATTCAGTTTTGAAATATGATCTACCTGGTTGATTTTATCTCCCCAGTTCAAACTGGAGGATTCATGGACATCTATTTTATGTGTGGCAAACCATTCCACACCATTGGCAAACCCAAACCCGCCGCCGACAGAGAAAAGGGCGGAAAGGGCGGTTCTCATTTTTGCATATTGCTTTGAAACCGACGCCATCCGGTTGTTGTCATGGGTCTCTGCAAAATGGATCATATTCCCGCAGGTCTCTGAAATATCATAAGCCAGGGGCAGATATCGCGAAATCTCTTCCCTTGAATAATTCTGGAAAAGCTCTGAATAGGCCCAGTTAAAATTGGCCCGGCTCAGAATGGTCCTTGTTGTCGCAATGGGCCCGCCTAATCCTTCCAGGAAAAAAAGCGTTTCAGGATATTCTGTCCTGACCTTTGCAACAATATACTCCCAGGCTTCCACCGGGACCATATAACCTGCATCACACCTGAATCCATCCACTCCCCTGTGACACCACAAAAGGAACACATCGGCCATGTATTTCCATAGATCGATATTGGTATAATCAAGCTTTGTAAGATCAGCCCAGATCGTTCCCCAGGCGCCTGGTGCCTCGATCCTGCCGTCGCCCCCCCGGACCAGCCATTCAGGATTGGTTTCATGGATGGATGCCGCCCACCCGGTATGGTTGATGGCAATGTCCATAAACAGGTACCCGTTATGAAAATGAACCGTATCCGCGAGTTCCATGAACTGTTCCAGGGGGGTTGCGGAAGGATCGAATTCAGCCAGGGCCGGATCAACTTCTGTAAAATTCAAGGCGGCATAGGGGCTGCCGAATCTTCCCATTCTGGCATAGGTCGTGGGGGTTGGATGAATGGGCAGAAGGTGCAGAACCCTGCATCCGAGGCGGGAAAAAATAAACTCCACTTCCCGCTTTAAGTCCCTGAATTTACCGGATTCAGGTATAACCGTATACCCTTTTGAATCAAGCAGCTTGATGGTGGATGACAAGTCCCTGTCTTCAGCAGCACCAGACTTTGATTTGCCGAACTGCCGGACAAAGGCGTTATAAATGATATTGGCGCAGCAGGTGCCTGGCGGCTCAACATTGATAATGCAATTGGACCCCGGCGGCCAGATGGGAATGGTCGTGTTTTCCGGGATAAAAAAGCATTTTGCCTGGAAAAAACCGGTCTGGTGAAGCGGAAGAACAATCTGAAAAACCAAATCATTCTTCTTTTTCATCTCAATATCATACCAGGCTTCATCCAGCTTGATTTCATTTTTTTCAATGCGGGAAATAACTTCCCGTCTTGATACGGCTGCAGAGCCAAGATTTGTCCTTACCCATGCCTTGCCGTCTGTCTTCTTTGAGAGCCTTAACTCAAAGGTAATACAATCCCCGCCATACATGACCCGGGAATCCCCCGGAACCGGTATCTGGGTTACAGTGACTTCGTTTTTCATCATCGCCTTTTCCACCCGCCGATTAAGTGAAGATGAAGGTGGAAAATAACCTGCCCGCCTCCTTTTTCAACATTAAATAACAGCTTATATCCGGAACCCTTTACCCCATTATCCTTTGCCATATCCCTTGCTACCAGGAAAAGATGAGAGACAATCCCCTCATCTTCATTTTTCAGATCGTTGACGCTTCTGATATGTTTTTTAGGTACCAAAAGCAGGTGGACCGGTGCCGCAGGGTTAATGTCCCGGAACACAACACAGCTGTCATCTTCATATAGGAATTCAGCAGGCATTTCCCGTTTGACTATTTTGCAGAAAACACATTCTTCCGGCATTCGCATCTCCTTTTACGGATCATTTCCCGTTAATCCTGTCCATTAATTTTCTCATGGCCACGGTTGCTTTTTCATTCAGAAACACATCGGTAACCGTATGGGTATATTCAGAGGCAAAGGGGTTGATCTCAATTATTTTTGCGCCATTTGACCTTGCCGCCGCCGGTATCATATTCGCGGGAGCAACAGTTCCCGTTGTTCCGATAAGAATAAAGCAATCCGCTCTTCTTGTTTCATTGAAAGAATTGGTTGCCGCAGGCTCGGGAATGGCCTCTCCAAAAAAAATCACATCCGGTTTCAGAACTTCGCCGCATTTATTGCATTCAGGCGGCAGATAGGTAAGATCAATTTCCGAAATTCCATATCTTAGGCCACAACCAAGGCAGATCACTTTTTTTAACGAGCCGTGAAATTCATGGACTGTTCTGCTGCCTGCATCAAAATGAAGATTGTCCACGTTCTGTGTGATCACTGATCTTAACAACCCTTTTGATTCAAGTTCAGCCAAAGCATAATGAGCATAATTCGGTACGATTTTTCCAAACAGATCATAAAAAATGTCCCGGATGACATGCCATGATTCTTTTGTATGACTGTAAAAATAAGCTATGTCAAAAGTTTTGGGATCGTATTTGTTCCATAGGCCATTTTCCCCCCTGAACGGCGGAATACCGCTTTCAACGGAAACGCCTGCCCCTGTAAAGGCCACACAACGTCTTGATGAGGTGATGAATTCAGCTGCTTTTTGATATAAATCAGACAAGATTCATTACCTCAAAAGTATTGGTCCACAGTTCTGCTATTAACAGTTTATTGCGAAGGAGGTCCCCTCGGTTTAAAATAATTTTCACACATTCCGAGGACTGGAGGGCAGCCGTAAAAAGTGCACAATAGGCAATATTGCCGGTCTTTGTTTCCACACCCTTTGCCTGTTTCCGGCTTTTCTCCCCATATATCAGCGAATATCCCCTGTCTTCCGGGAAAATGGTTGTGACCTGTCCTGTGACCCCGGCTATGGCTCCGGATACAATGGGGAGGGATGCTTTTTTCGCTGCATCCTGAAGTTTAAACCGCATATCAATGGAATCCAGGCAGTCCATAACCACTTGGGAGCTTTTTATCTGTTCATAAAGGTTTTTTTCATCCAGAAATTCAATCCGATGGATTACCTCTATATCTGAATTTATGGCTCTGACCCTGTCCCTTGCAGCTTCTGCCTTTGGAACACCAATGAGCCGCTCTTCACTCAACACCTGGCGGTTTAAATTACTGACTTCAAAAACATCTCCGTCAACCAGGATAAGCCTTCCTATTCCCACTCTTGCCAGCATTTCGCAGACACCGCCCCCAAGTCCGCCAAGACCGATCACAAAAACCGTGGAAGCCCCGAGCATTTTTTGATCTTCAGGGGAAAAGGTGTTGAAATTCCGGTCATACCGCTCTTTTAGTTTTATTACTTCCATTTTTTATCCGCCTCCAACAGGAGGAAAAAGCCCCACCCTGTCTCCCTGTTTCAACCGGTATGATATGTCCTGACGTTTTCCATTAATAAAAATCAGTTTGACAAGTTCATCCGGGATGCCAAGCTCCCTGATCAATTTTTCAACAGTCGTATTTTCATGAATTTCAAGAAATTCATCATTTTTCGGCAGATATCCGGCTAATGTCACAAACAGCCTGAGATTAATTTTAATCATTGCTTTTTAAGTTTACTCTTTTTGTTTGTGCTGTTATTTAAGACCTCATATTATATGACATAAGTGAATTAATTTGTACATGAATTTAATGCAAAGGAGGCGGCATGGGACATGAAAAAAAAGAAAGCATAAGCGTTGAGAAAATGGCCCGGGACCTTTCATCCTTTGCCGTTGACAGAACGGATCTAAAAGAGCTTCTGGCTGCCGTTCCTGCTGATATCAGCCTGAACATGACCTCCCTTGAATATGAACTTCAGCTGCTTAAAATACTGAGTGTCGGCTGGGCCCTGTCTTTTTTCATGCCTCAAAACGATAAAAACAAAGGCCCGCTGACTCAGATTTTCTGGGAAAATATCAGGGAAATTTCCATCAATGTGTCCACATTGACACAGACAACAACCGGAAAAAGCATTGATTATTTTGAAATTTTAAAGGAACGGCTCAACACCTATCTTGATGCCTTGCAGAAAAACCCGGAAACCTCACAAAATCCTGCCGTCATCATCGGACCTGTTTTTGCCTCTGCCTGTTTCAGTGAAAACAACCCGGCTGCCATACTCATTGGAACAAAAATGTTCACCCTGACTCTCGGGGCTGTTAAAGATTACTTGAACACCATGAAAATTGATGATATCAAGCTTAACTGAAGTTTAACTGATCTAAGGAGACTCTTTTCATGAAAAAACAATGGCTGATTTTTTGTATTCTTTTCTTTTTACTGGGATGCGCGACTCCCGGCCAGAAATTTATCAGTATCTCTTATAAGGCAGACCACGAAAAATCTCAGACCGGCATCATCGGCCTGGCACCGTTTAAGGACAAAAGAGCGGACAGAAACGGCGGGTATGTGGGGTATCGGCTACTCATGGACAACAGCCAGGAAACCTATTTTGTCCAGGGCATGAACCTTGCGGACACGTTAAAGAAGACGGTTGGAGACTATTATGAAAAAAACGGGTTTGACGTCACTCCCATGGCCCCATGGGACCTATCACCGGATGGGGTAATGACTGCCGTCGGCGGGTTCAAGCAGATTGTGGCGGGACAGATCAACAAATTTGAATGCCGGGCTAAAAAAAAAGGGGCTACAACCGATATGGTTCTTGAAATTGACCTCACACTGTTTATCGGTAAAAAATCAGACAGAAACGAATTAAAAACCATACCTGTCTCCCTGATCCTTGAAAGAACGGAAATGACGTTTGCACCTGAAAAGCTTGAAATGTTTGTCAACCAGTCCATCGAGGAAGTGATTCAAAAGGCACTGAAGCAGTAACCGGCCGGATGATGGAAAACAAGTCTGCCCAGACATTCTTAAACCCATCTGCCATCCTCAAGGCAATGATTTTCATCAATATCATCATGTATGTCATCAGCCTGATGTACAGCGGCAGGAATGTGATCATCAGTCTGAACCCTTTTTATGCCCTGACACCTTCCACGGATGTGTTAAATTTTCTAGGGGCTTCAGGCAGGCTGCCCATAGTGAAATTTGAAGCATGGTGGTCCCTTATTACAGCCAACTGGCTTCACGGCGGACTTCTCCACATCATATTCAATATGCTGGCCCTGGGCACTGTGGCCCCCCTTGTCATGGCTGAATTCGGTGTGTGCCGGATGTTTTCCATCTATACCCTCACAGGAATTTCTGGTTTTCTCTTATCCTATATCGGCAATGTGTATCTCACCATTGGTGCTTCCTCAGGGCTTTGCGGCCTGATTGGCGCCCTTCTATTTTTTGGTAAATCAAGGGGCGGGGAATGGGGGAAACTGGTTTACAAACAAACCACCGGATGGGTATTGAGTCTGATTCTTTTCGGATTCCTAATGCCCAATATCAACAACTGGAGCCATGCCGGCGGTTTGTTTTCAGGTATTTTTTTCGGATGGGTCATGGGATATCGGGAAATAAGGAAAGAAAATCTATTTGACCGATCCCTGGCTTTTATATTTTTTTTGCTTACCCTGTGGCTTCTGGCCAGATCCGTCATCAAGGGATTTTTTCTTATTTTTGTTTGATTTCTTTTACATAATTTACACAAGTTTTACATTGCCTTCTTGTAATCACAACGGTTCTCCATTATATCAGCCCATATGAAAAAGATGACAGGAAAAACAGCCGTTGTGGGAATGGCCGGTGTCTTCCCCCAGGCCGGGAACACAACTATTTTTCTTGATCATATCCTTCATAAAAAAAACTGTATCATAAAAGTTCCGGACCAACTCTGGGCCGGGCCTGTTAAAGAGTTTATATCAAAGGTTCCTCTTCCGGACAAAGCAATTTCAGACAGGGCCGGGCTCATTGAAAATTTTGATTTTGACCCCTGTGGTTTTCTTATGGATAAAAACTTTGTTTCCCATCTTGACCCGGTCCACAAACTCGCCCTTCATGCAGGACGGGAGGCTTTTTCCCAGTGTTTTCACACAAAGGAAGACAAAAAAAGAACCGGGGTGATTCTTGCCGCCATTGCCCTTCCCACGGACAGATCCTCCCGTTTTTCAAGACAGCTGCTGTGTGACAGGGCTTACAAAGGCCCTTTCCCGGAAGAGTATTCAAACACCGGTATGGTCTTTCTTCCTGCCGCCATCCTGTCAAGGGCCATGGGATTTTACGGCACCAGTTTCACCCTTGATGCAGCCTGTGCATCTTCCCTTTATGCCATCAAGCTTGCCTGTGAGCACCTGCATCTGAAAAAAGCGGATATCATGGTGGCAGGAGGTGTTTCTAGACCCGATTCCCTCTATACCCAGATCGGATTTACCCAACTTCAGGCGTTATCACCCTCGGGAAAATGTGCTGCATTTGACAAAACAGCTGACGGTCTTGTGGTGGGTGAAGGCACAGGGATCGTCATTCTTAAAAGACTGGAGGATGCCGTTGCCTGCGGTGACACCATCCATGCCGTGATCACGGGCGCAGGTGTTTCCAACGATATCGACGGAACCCTTGTGGGACCTGCATCGGAAGGTCAGGTCCGGGCCATGGTGCAGGCTTATGAACAGGCAAAATGGACCCCTGCCGATATCCAGTATATGGAATGCCACGGTTCCGGCACACCCGT
>CAZUDE010000017.1:82307-101195 GCA_964619205.1 uncultured Desulfobacula sp.
TCCATCGGGTCTGTCAAATCCATGATCGGTCATCTTTTGACGGCTGCCGGTGCAGCGGGATTTATCAAAACCCTGCTTTCCATGAAAAAGGGTTTTTTACCGCCGTCTCTGAATTTCACAGGCCCTCCGGCCCAGAGCCCCTTAAACCATTCCAATGTCAGGGTTCAGACCGAGGTTGAAGAATGGAAACCCGCAGATCCCGGCACCACCCGAAAAGCAGCCGTCAGCGCCTTTGGCTTTGGCGGCATCAATGCCCATCTCCTTGTTGAAGAATATAAAGCCGATTCAAAGCATTATATAGTAAAATCCATTGAAAAAACCGGAAAAGCCAGATGCGTTCCCTGCGCCATTGTCGGAATGGACACCATTTTAAAGGATTGCGATTCCCTTTCCGGCTTCACGGATCTGATATTCGGCAAAATCCAATTGACCCCGGAGCTTCCCGGGTCGCGGTGGAGAAGGACAGGGGCTGTCAATGAACAAAAAGGGTTTTTTCTGGATCAGTTCTCGACCTTTTATGGTGAATTTCACATCCCTCCCATTCAGATGGAAGATATCCTGCCCCAGCACATCCTGCTTTTAAAAGCAGCAAAAGGTGCCCTTGAAGATGCGAATATCGAACCCAGACCCATTGATAGGGAGCTGTTACGGCACACCATGGGCTGCGCTGTGGGCATTGAATTTGATTATGGGGCCACGGATTTTCATTTGAGATGGACCGCAGAGTCATCTGATGAAAACCTTAAAAACAGATTGTCCCCTCCTCTGACCTTTAACCGCACCCTGGGCGCCCTGGGCGGTATCGTAGCCTCTCGCGTGGCAAGGGAATTCAAATTCGGCGGCCCCTCATTCACCCTGTCTTCAGGTGCCGACTCAGGGATAAAAGCTATTGAAACAGGGGTCCATTCCCTTAGCAGCGGCGAGACTGATGTCTTTCTCTGCGGCTGTGTGGACCTTGCCGGGGATATCCGGCAATTTGCACTGAATGACATGGCAAGACCCCATTCAAATAATATCCGGCCCTCTGAAGGCGCTTGCGCCCTTATCCTGAAGCGCCTGGATCAGGCCATTCTGGACAATAACCGTATATACGGGGTGATCACCGGTATTTCAGGTTCCGCCGGAGGCCCCATTCCCGGTGAAAATATTCCTGATCCTCAAAGCATGGAATCCCTTTATACCCGGTCCCTTGAATCTGCACTGGCAGATGCAGAAACCAGCCTTTCAGACATCGGCCTGTATGACACCGCCACATCCGGAATCCTTGATCATGACACGGCCGAAGCAGCTGTACTAAGTGCCCTTTTCTCAAAGACTTCCCATGGGCAAAGGTTTCATCTCTCGTCTACTGCATCTGTCATCGGAAACACCGGCGCTGTCTCTTCCCTGTTCTCGGTCATAAAATCTGCTTTATGCCTTTACCTGGGGCAGCTGCCGCCAGACACATCATCATCTCCTGACAAGCTCTTCTCCTTGAATTCATGGGGCCCTGAAGTTTCAAAAAAGGCCTGTATCGCCTCCATGACCCTCGCCGGCACTGCTTCCCATATAATCCTTGAAGAATATAAAAATAAAAAAAAGAGACCCAAGGGTTCAAACCATCCCGATATAAAAAAACGCCCTGCTGATGCTCTTGAAAAAACTCAAAAAAAAATAATTTTAAAAACCTGTAGAGGACAGATTTCAGAAGATTCGGTCTTAAAACTCCAGGGCGGCCAGGCCCTTTTCGAGCCTGTTATTGGGCCTGCTGCTCATGCCGATTCCGGCCTTTTAAATTTGAGTCATCCGGAAACTGCCTTGGCCCATGAAAAATTTCTTGAATTTTCAAAAAACACCATGCTTGAAATGGAAAAACAGTTTGAAGCATTGACGATTCTGGCAGGCCATATTGTCCGGAGTTCCAATGAGCAGGACAGTCCTCAAACAAATTCCCCGCCCCGGAAATCCGAGGCAGAACCCGGGGATATCACAGGAAAAGAGAAACCAATAACCGCCCTTCCCTTTCTTAATAGGAGCGACTGTCTTGAGCATGCTGTTGGAAAAGCCGGCAATGTTCTTGGAAAGGCCTTTGACATCATCGACACCTATCCTGTCCGGGTCAGGCTTCCTGCCGAACCCCTGATGCTGGTGGACAGAATTATGGAAATCAGTGGGCAGATGCTCTCCCTGACCTCGGGCAAAATCATTACCCAGCACGATGTCAAAAAAGATGCATGGTATCTTGACGGCGGCAAAGCCCCGGTTTCCATTTCCATTGAAGCCGGCCAGGCTGATCTTTTTTTATGTGCCTGGCTCGGCATTGACCATGTAGTGAAAGGAAAACGAAAATACCGGCTCCTGGATGCATTCCACACAACTCTGCCCAAGCCCGGAGAAACAATTGAATACCACATTGAAATCGATCGTTTTCTAAAACAGGGTGATGTATATCTGTTTTTTTTCCACTATAAAGGCTATATTGACAACCGGCTCTTCATTTCAATGAGGGACGGATGCGCCGGCTTTTTTACGGAAAAAGAGGTCGAAAATTCAGGCGGTATTATTCTGAAAAATGAAGATTTGAAAAAGATAGAGAGTGAGCCTGAAATTTCCCCTCTTGTCCCGGTTTCAAAAACAGGGTTTTCAGAAAAACAGGTCAATGCCCTTAGATCCGGAGATTTAGGCCTTGCCTTTGGACCTGATTTTACGGGAAAACGGCTTGGTAAAAACCTTTTTCTTCCCGGCGGCAGGATGCATCTCATTGACCGGGTGCTTGAATTTGATCCCAAAGGCGGCCGATTTGGTCTTGGCTCCATTATTGCCGAGGCCGACATTCACCCGGATGACTGGTTTTTAACCTGTCATTTTATTGATGACCCGGTCATGCCGGGTACCCTCATGTATGAATGCTGTGCCCATGCCTTAAGGATTTTTACCCAGAGAATGGGCTGGGTAAGTGACCGGGAGGATGTCTATTATGATATTGTGGCGGGCAATGAAAGTGATCTGAAATGCCGGGGTCCTGTGACACCTATGACAAAAAAAGCCCGATATGAAATCGAAATAAAAAAGATGGCCTATGGACCGGAACCCTATGTCATGGCAGATGCACACATGTTTTCCGATGATTTGAGAATTGTTCTGTATCGGAATATGGGAATGACACTTAGAGGTCTGAGCAAAACCGACCTGGAAAAATCTTGGAGCAATATATGAAGTATTCAAACGTATTTATTGAATCATTCGGATATGAACTGCCTACCAATGTGGTGACAACAGCGGAACTGGAAAAAAAGCTTGCACCGTTTTACAGGGCTGCCGGATTTGAGCCGGGTCAACTTGAAGCCTTGACCGGCATACGGGAACGGCGATACTGGGACAAGGATCATACCCTGGCTGAGCATGCCGCCATTGCCGGGCAAAAAGCTTTAGACGAAGCTGAAATCTCACCCCATGACATTGGCGCCCTTGCCTATTGCGGTGTCTGCCAGGACGGATTTGAACCGGCCACCTCCTGTTCCATTGCAGACCGGTTGAAGCTGGGAGAAAACGCCCATATCTTTGATGTCAAGAGCGCCTGCCTCGGCATGATCACCGGCATTGTCCAGATTGCCAATGAAATTGAGCTGGGCAATATCAAAGCCGGTCTGGTGGTATCCTGCGAAAGCGCCCGCCAGATAGTAGACTCAACCATTGATGAGATCAACACCCATAAAAGCATTGATTTTTACAAAGATACCATTGCCACCATGACCGGGGGATCGGGCTCGGCTGCTGTGCTTTTGACCGACGGCACTATAGGGAATCCAGACAATCGGAAACATGCCCTCAAAGGAGGGGTGGTTAAAAATTCAATTCAACATTACGGTCTCTGCCACTGGGGGTTTGAAGAAAAAGGCATGCCCACCCATTCCAGGGTCATCATGAGAACCAGCGCCCAGAGTGTTCTTGATCACGGGCTGACCCTTGCCAAAAAAACTTTTTTAGCATTTAAAAAAGAATTCAATCTTTCAGACCATGAGCCGGATAAATTTATCGGCCACCAGGTGGGAGCCACCCATCATCAAAAATTCTACCAGGCCCTGAACCAGGACATGAAAAAAGATTTCTGCACCTTCCCCTTCCTGGGGAATATCGGCACGGTTTCCCTTCCCATTACAGCCGCCATTGCCGATGAAAGGGGTTTTTTAAAACCCGGTGATTTTGTGGCCTTTATTGGGGTGGGATCAGGCCTGAACTGCTATATTTTAGGTGTAAAATGGTAGAAAAAACCATAAACGGGACCCTGACCTCCACCCGGGCCTTTGACGCGCTTTATCCCTTTGAATCAAAATTTATGAATATCAGGGGCCACGAACTCCATTATATTGACGAGGGCCGGGGAAACCCCGTGATCATGATCCACGGCAACCCCACCTGGTCCTTTTATTTTCGAAATCTTGTCACCCGCCTTTCAAAAAATTTCAGGGCCATTGCACCCGATCACATCGGGTGCGGCTTTTCAGACAAGCCCGATGCCAAAACCTATGCCTATACCCTTGAAGCCCGGGTCAATGATCTTGAGGCCCTTATCCATGGCCTTGACATCACTGAAAAGATAGATCTTGTGGTCCACGACTGGGGCGGAATGATCGGTCTTGCCTTTGCCGTCCGTAATCCCGACAGAATCGGAAAAATCATTGCCACCAATACCTCCGGGTTTTTCCTGCCAAAGGACAAACCCTTTCCCCTTGTATTGAAGCTTATCAAATATGTCGGTTTTTTTGCAGTCCCTGCAGTCCTCGGATTAAACGCGTTTGCCAGGGGCGCCCTGTATTTAGCCTGTGAAAATAAATTGCCGGGAAAAGTGAAAAAAGGCCTTGTTGAACCTTACAATTCCTGGAAAAACAGGATTGCCACCTTAAAATTTGTCCAGGATATACCGATAGATGAAAAAGATCAGAGCTATGCCATGGTCGATCATGTGGACCGTAATCTAAAGATGCTGTCCGAATCGAACCTCATGTTTTTATGGGGAGCAAGGGATTTTGTATTTGATCTGAGGTTTTTAAATGAATTCAAACGACGGTTTCCAAGGGCCAAAACCCATGTGTTTCATGATGCGGGACATTATCTGTTTGAAGACAAACCCGAAGAAACCGCTTGTCTGATTAACGCTTTTTTAACTTCATAAGGCTGGTCATGATATTGGTATTCAGCCGGGTCACGGGGTAATAAACCATCATGCTTAAATTTTTAAAAAAGAAAAAAAAAGACACTGACGAAACAGACCCTTCAAAAAAGAAAACCGGTAGAAAAGACAAAGAAAAAAGCTCTGAGGAAGAAAAACCGTCTGAAGAAGAAAAAGAAAAAAAGAGGGGAGATGGGGGAAAAGACTCTTTGCAAGAGGGTGTCCAGACCGAAGGAGAAAAAAAACCTGAAAAAAAGAAAAGAAAAAAGCTTTCAAAAAAGCTTTTTTTTATAGTTTTTCTCGTTCTGCTTGCGCTGGGAGCTTCTGTTTTTGTTGTCTACAAATTTTATTTTGCCCCGAAAGATCCTGAATCCTTAAAAACCGTCTATCAAAAAATTGAACTGAAACATATAAACCTGCCCGAAGAAATGATACGGTTCTGTTTTGACCATTTTCCGGATCTTTATGCGGCCATCCTTGACTGTAACAGTGAAATCGGTTTGATTGACAAAGAGATTGCACGGATAGACGAAATAGCAAAAAAATATCCGGAACAGGGGAAAATTGCAGAAAAAGAAAAAGCAGTCTGGGAAAAAACAAAAATAAATCTGCAAAAAAGCTTTTTAAAAATCGAAAAAGCGGTTAAAGAAATCTATGTTCTGTTCCGCGTCAACAAGGAACAGGCAATGGTCCAGATAAATGAAAAAAACAAGGAATTGACTGAACTTGCAGAAGCCGCCCTTGCTCCTGCCCGGGAACTGACCAAAACATCACTACAAGAAGAAGCGCCTCCACAGGGTCTTTTCCAGGGAACCCTGTATAAGCTGAAAAAGAAATTCTTATGACATCCTATATCAATATCGCACTTGGTCTGAAAAAAGCACAAGAAGCCTATCCATACAAAAGAGCCGTTGTTTATCCTGCCAAAAGAGATAAAAACGGCAGGGTTCTTTACAGCCAGATGACATTTACTCAATTGGAACAGGAATCCGACCGCCTTGCCTACGGCCTTGAACGGATCGGCATTATCCGGGGAACAAGGACCATTTTGATGGTCCAGCCGGGCATGGAATTTTTCACCATTGTGTTTGCCATGTTCAAAGTGGGCGCCATCCCGGTGGTTGTCGATCCCGGCATGGGAATCGAAAGAATGCTTCAGTGTCTTGAAGAAGGAAAACCCGTGGCCTTTATCGGGATAGAAAAAGCCCATCTTCTGCGTAAGCTCAAACCCCATTATTTCAAATCCGTAAAACACTGGGTAACCGTTGGCAACCGTTGGTTCTGGGGGGGGCATACCCTTGACCAATTGATGTCAGGTCCTTACAAACCCTATTCACCGGCCAAAACAACACGGGATGAAATTGCAGCCATTGTCTTCACCACAGGCTCCACCGGCCCTGCCAAGGGTGTGGTCTACACCCACGGCAATTTTGATGCCCAGATCAGACAGATACAGGAACATTTCCAGATTGAACCCGATGAGATTGATCTGCCGACATTTCCTTTGTTTGCTCTTTTTGATCCTGCGCTTGGCATGACCGCCGTAATCCCGGATATGGACCCGACCAAACCTGCGCTTGCAAATCCCAAAAAAATTATTGAAGCCATTGAAAACCACGGTGTTACCAATATGTTTGCCTCCCCTGCCCTGTTAAACCGGCTGGGTAAATATGGAAAACAAAACCAGATCACATTGCCGTCTTTAAGGCGTGTGATCTCAGCCGGTGCGCCTGTAAGCCCGGCCAATATTGAACAGTTTTCCTCCATGCTCTCGGGCACGGCACAGGTTCATACCCCTTACGGGGCCACTGAGGCTGTTCCCGTCATATCCATCGGCTCCAATGAAATTCTTGCTGAAACAAAAACCCTGTCTGAAAAAGGCTATGGTCTATGCATCGGCAGACCCATCTGCAACACCCGGGTTGAGATCATTCGGATTACGGACAACCCCATTACCCAGATCCATGACACCATCTGGGCACCGGAAAAGCAGGTGGGCGAAATCATGGTAAAGGCCGATCTTGTGACGGAACATTATTTCAACAACCGGGATGCAGACCTCAATTCAAAGATTCCTGATTCCGACGGCAAAATCTGGCATCGGATGGGGGATCTCGGGTGGAAGGATTCAAAAGGCAGAATCTGGTTCTGCGGTCGAAAAAGTCACAGGGTGGTGACCAAAAACGAAACGCTTTTCACCATTCCGGTGGAAGCCATTTTCAACAATCACGAAAAGGTTTTCAGAAGCGCCCTTGCCGGCATCGGTCCCATGAATGCCCAAATACCCGTTATCTTTATTGAGCCCTATTCAAAAATAAAGGATGAAAAAACCTTTATCGGTGAGCTTCTTGCCCTTGCCCGATCCAACCCGCTGACTGCCGGGATTGATCATGTTTTCATTGAGAGATCATTTCCCGTGGATATCCGCCACAACTCAAAGATATTCAGGGAAAAACTTGCTGAAAAAGCCGGGAAAAAGCTGAAACTTCAATCCGGCAGAAGATCATAAAAATACATCATGGCATCGGACCGGGTGATGATCCCGATGAGCCTGCCGTCCTTCATGACCGGAAGACGCCCGATATCGTGTTTGATCATCAGTCTGGCAGCCTCTACAGCACTTTTCGCATGATCGATGGTGACCACCTTTCGGCTCATAAAGGCCTTGACCGGGGACTGCATGTGATTGGTTTTTCTAATTTTTTTAAAATCCCGGCGGGATATGATGCCCACCACATTCTCGTCTTTATCCACAACCGGGACGCCCGTGCAACCCATATCCCTGAGAATCATGACCACTTCTTCTATCCTGGTATCTTCCGTCACGGTAACCACAGGGTAAGACATGATATCGGACAGCCGGATGGAAGAATACTGGTTTCCTGAAATGAGTTCCATGAGCATTTCTTCGATGGTGTCCGGGTTGACGCCGTGCAGGAGAGCCGATCCTGCTCCGGGGTGACCTCCGCCGCCAAGGCTCCGCATGAGAACGCCGATATTGATTTCATCCACATTGCTTCTGCCGATCACCATGCTTTTGTTGCGTTCCACATCCTTGAATATCCCGAAAGCAACATCCACATTGACAATCTCCCGGTACATCTGAAGCACCATGGCCAGATTCTGAATCCTACCCTCGACATCCATCCTGGAAATGCTGATGGAAAAACCAGCCACCTCTTTTCGATCTGCTTTCTGAATCATTTCAAAGAGAATGTCTTTCTGCTTTTTCCCATAGGCCTGCCGTAAAAAAGTCGAAAGGATATTAAGATCGGCTCTTCTGTCAAGAAGAAACCCGGCTGCATAGGCGTCATCGGCAATGGTTGACGGAAATGTCAGATTGCCGGTATCCTCATAAAGCCCCATCAGAAAAAGTGTTGCCTGTATCGGTGTGATAAGGGTTCGCCTATTTTTTATTTCATTAATGAGCAGGGTAACCGTGGCGCCTGTTTCAGCTACATGCTTTTCTGTCGCATCCATATCGCCTTCTGTGTGATGATCCCAGACCACAATATCCAGCCCCTTTTTATCCTTTAGTTTTTCCATGCCTTCCAGCCGGTCCCAGGAATGGGTATCCACCACAACCAGTTTTTTCACATGGTCAAGGATAATATCTCCGGGTGAATAAAAATCAAACAGATCCTTATGAATGGATAAAAATGTTTTCAGATTGCCGTTGATGGATGTCGGCAAAACAGGTTTGGCGCCGGGATAGAGCAGAGTTGCAGCCACAAGTGAGGCCATGGCATCAAAATCCGATCCTTTATGTGTTGTTATGATAATCATAATTTCCTCTTTCGGGTAAATGATACGAAGAATATAATATCATGGGGCTTGAAATCAATCGTTTATTAAAATTCCCATGGAAGAAAATCTGAGTTTCATGTTCTCGCAATGAGACCCTCTCCAGAAAACATTTCCACATTCCGGGCATTGAAAAAAAACATGAAAATATAACCGAGTTTTGGGTTCCAGCAAATGAAGAATCTCATCTTTTGCCCTGGGGATCAGTTTTTTATTACAGACCGTGCATCTTGAAAAAAAGGTGATTTTCTCTTCAAGACCAAAAAACCGAATGGTTTCCAAAAGCTGATCATAGGGCAGATCAGCCCTGATGCGCCGTGCAAAGATGATTTTTTTCCGCTTCAGAAGGGTCGTGTCCCGGGTCAGCACAATCCGGTTCTGGCCGTGGGCCATATGGGCAATATCGCTGTCAGATCCCTTTTGAAAAAGCGCCACATCAAACCCCAGGATCAGCATCAGCTTTCCCAGACGGATGACATTTGCATCGGCTATAAAGCGGACGGCCTTAAGGGGCATGGGTCTTAAAGAACAAGGGCGTTTGACATCAAAGGGAGATGAAATGCCATACACCCTCAACACCCCGGCAGACCGGGGAATAAATGAAAAATCAACTTCTTCCCGGTTAAACGTCAGATACCCCACTTCGGTGTGGGGAACACCGCAGGATTCAATCATATCCTTTACCGATGCGTTCCGATCCAGCGAAGCCCTGATTTCCAGACCGGCCCTGCCCTTTACGAGAAAAAAATCAAAGGACCGGTCCAATTGCATGAGGATCTCTTTTCCTTTTTTCATTGGATGCCCTTATCCCGTCTGATGAACCTGATAAAACCGGTTCCGGTTTTATGGGTTATAGTACATTTTTCCTATTCCGTGGATATATTTTTTTTAGGTCCTGAAAAATCATGCAGAAGCCTTTACAGTAAGTTGAAATATTGATACGCAATTATGGAATCAGACTTTATCAGATTATTATTTTTAAACTCTGGAGTAACCGACATGATGAAAAATAATTTATCAAAGGTTGCAGTTGACGTCTACAGTCAAAAAATTCTGGCTTTGCTTTTAACCGCTGTTCTGATTTTATCGGCAACCCCTGCCTTTTGCGGCGGAGGCCATGCCTGCGATTACCTGACCAAAAACGAAGTTAAAACGGTGATGGTGGTCGATATCGGTGAGATACAGTCCCACCCTTCCAACCCCATGGGACAGAGCATCTGCTTTTTTGATATACCTTCAGACAAGGCGGTCCGGTTTGTCCAGTTGCAGATGGTCCGCACCGGATGGGCAAAACGGCCCGGGAAAGACTGGGAGGCGCCCTCCCTGTTCAAAAACAACATGAGTTTTCTTGACTCTCTGGTGGAAATCCCCGAAATTGGGGATAAGGCCTATTGGGGGGGATCAGGCCTGAAACTGGGTGCCGGCCTGCACGTACTGTATAAGGATACCTATTTCACAGTTCAGGCAGCAACGGGCGATGTAGATGCCAATTTAGAAAAAGCCAAGATTCTTGCCGACCTGATTATTAAAAAAATCAAACCATAATCTTTTTCATGAAAACAGACTGGAGCCGAACACGATGCACCCTTTTGAAAGGAACCTCATGAATACCAGAAATTATTTCAAGATCCTGTTTTTTACCATCCTTTGGCTTTTACCGATCAACGCCGTCCTTGCAGCCGATATTGACGGCAGCAGGGATCATAAGCTCTTCAAACGATATGAAGGGTCGGAAATCATCAAATATGAATTTCATGAATATGATACTCTAACGATACCGCTTGGCAAAGCCAAAAGCTCATCCGAACTCCTAAAATTCATGCAGGCTGAAGGAGCCGTTACCCGGCTGACCTATAAAATCCCTGTGGGACGTTCCTCTTTGGAAGTGATCCGAAATTATGAAAATGAACTGAAAGCCCAGGGATTCACGACTCTTTTTTCCGGGAACAAGGATGAACTGGGCAGCTATTTTTCAGAGGCGGCCGGATATAAAAAACTCCTTTGGCCGCCCAATATCCCGGCCCTGACCCTGAACAGCGACAGCCAGAGATATCTGGCTGTTGAAAAAAAAGGTGCCGAAAGCCACCTTATCCTTTCCCTGTATGCAGTAGAGAACCGTTTCTGGGCAAGCAATCTTAAAAACATTGAAAAAGGGCAGGTGCTGCTCCAGGCAGATATCATTGAAAACAAACCCATGGAAGAAAAAATGGTGACCGTCACCTCCAGGCAAATGGCTGATGAGATTTCAACCTCCGGCAGTATTGCCCTTTACGGCATCTATTTTAATACCAATAAGGCGGATATAAAGTCTGAATCCACTGAAACCCTGAAGCAGATCGCTGCATTGCTGAGCGAGAATAAAAATCTCAAGCTCCTTGTGGTCGGGCATACCGACACGGCCGGGACCTTTGCCTACAACATGGACCTCTCCTCCAAACGCGCTGCATCTGTCGTAAAAGAACTGACAGCAAAGCATTGTCAGGGGGCAGGCAATGTCAGAAAAATTGATAGGCTTGGATCAAGGGAGATTTTTATGAGGCTGGAATGACACTTTTTCCATACTGGAGCGGATCTGACGCTTGAGCGATTTTTTTTAGGTGACTTAAATGCTCTAAATATGAATCCTGCGGAATTATCAATCTTATAGCTATTTTGGCAAACAATCTTGCACTTTTAAATGTATATTAAAAACAGATTATCTTTTAAAAACATAAAGTTGATAATTAAATATTCATAAAAGCCTTTCCAAGTTCATATTTTTATATTCAATAATCATCATTTTTCACATAGATAATGATCGTGGGGCTTCTAAAGATTTTTGTATTGTTTAAAAAAAAATGAAGTTGGAAATCTTTCATATTAAAAACATGGCTGAAATGCTGGTAGTATATTTGGAATTGAGGGCATTTGATTCCAAATTTTACCGTTAAGCAGTCTCCCTGCTTTCTTCTTTTGCGTTCCACCCCATTGTTTAAAGAAAAAAGGAACATTTGATATCGAACATTCCTTTTGAATATCAATAACCCACTCACGATTCATGGGTCTTGCTTTTGGTCCTGACTCTCCTCCAACTATCACCCAGTCAATCCCAGTTAGATCAAGATTATTTATTGGTCCCAGCAGCGGTTCTATTGATATGAATTTTACATTAGCCTCTGTCTGTCGCAAATGATCAACCCTGAAAGAATAATCTTGATTTTCAACACTCACACCCATCCAAATGTTTTTTTTCCATTTTAACCTGGAGCTGATTTCACATAGCCTATCAGATCGTTTTGTCAAAACCTGAAATTGAAGAATTGGATTCATTGACATTGTTGCAAAAACTTGATGGATAAATTTTTCTGGGACATCTTTATGGAACAAATCACTCATCGAATTTACAAATACAGTACATGGCTTTTTCCATGAATATGGAATAGACAAGGCATGTGGGTGGCATGTCAATTTGAATCCATTTTCATAATTTGATGATCCCATTGCCTTGAGACGTCTTGTCATTCTTTCAGCATAACAATTTTTGCAGCCAGGGCTTATTTTATCGCAACCAGTTAAAGGGTTCCATGTCTTTTCTGTCCATTCAATAGTTGAAGCTTGTGCCATATTATAAGTCTCTTAAAAAAGTTCCATTTGACGGTCTGAATACTGTTTGGCTATTTTCCAAAATTTTTGCCCTAAAGAGTGCCTGCTATATAATGCCAATCTGTATAATAAGAGTTTTTTTTGATCTGAACGTATAGGGATACAGTTTTCAATCCCAGGGTCTTTGTAACCAAGCATTATCATAGAGGTATTAAACTCTTCAACAATAAATTCCTCAAATGGTTTCATTTTATTTTTTCTTTCGTTCCATTTTTCTCTCCATCCGGAAGAGCCTATAAACTTATCCAGTTTAACATTTTTTTCATCAAGATAATACCTTTGATTTCGGCTTGCATCCATCCCCGATGGAATTAATATCATAAAATCAATGAAAACTTTTGATAGTCTCTCTATGGTGGTAAAATCGAAGTTATCAAGTTTATAAGGATCTATGAAACAAAAAGATAAAACCTTGTTGCTTTTGCTCCCTTTTGGAATACTCGATAGGATCGCATTGACAGATGTATTTGCATCATCATTAATGATTTGTACATCTGCCTCTGAAAACAATTTTTTCGATCTCTGAAGCAAGGCTTCACACTTCTCGCTATCCGCTTCACAAAAAATGAATTTATTAAAAAAAGGTCCACTCTCCATTGCTATTAGCGGGGATGAAAGAACTATTCTAGAAGAGCCTTCAATTTTGGACCTGCCAGATCCGGCATAGAGATCTATATATATCAAGGTGTCCCATTTCAACCGCATAGCGTTTGAAAAAGTTTCAGAGTATATTTTAATTAATTTGTATTTACGATTTGCCCATGAACCGACTTCAGGAGTTATAAGGCCATCATCTTCAAGACCATTGAAAATTGCAGGTTTAAGATTTGTTAATGAGCTTTTCAATCAGTCTCCTTTGATGATAGTGATAGTACCGTATCCCCTTTTTAAATTTATGCCGGGATATCCGGGATATCATCTTTCTTGAGTCTATCTGCTGTTGTTTTTATATATTCTAAAGCCTCTTTATATCCATCCGGGTTTAAAATAGACAGCAAAACCAACTTACGCCATAGCTCTCTGATTCTATTCTGATCTTTAAATCGGGTCAGGTCTATTCGTCTCTTATCGATTAAAATATCCAAAATAGCATCATCAACTCTGCCCTCTTCGTAATACTGTTCCTGGATAAGTTGTTCAATCGCATTATCGGTTAATTGAAGATATTTTAAGGATAGAGGGGCATGGGGATCAAAATCTTTTAGCCTTCCTGCAACAAGGCACTCATCACAGACATTCACACCAGGACCTTTAAAAATATTTTGTACTTCTTCCCTGGATCGGTCACAGAAACTACAGACTTTTATTTGATATTTTGTTGTGGCTTTCATCATGCGGCGGTGCCCTTGTTCGGGAAGAGGGTCAAGTTTTCCGGCAGTCGCCAGCCACTCATTATAAACACTCACACCAAGGCCTTTAAGCAGGAAAATAAATCACGTTGTTTGAAATTTCCCACAAACCGATCAGATAATAAAACCCTTTCAAGAATATTGTGCATATATATTCTGTCCTTTTACCTTGATATCTGAATCCGATTTCAGCGGTATGATACCCGCAATTATCGGATTTTTTAAGGGCGCTTTTTAGGTTATCCAGATCATATTCAGTGTCGGCATAGTCGAACAAATATGCGCCGTCACCCAGCCCCTCTCCAGAAACAACAAACCCACTGTAATTAATAACAATCACTCTTTTCGGCATTCCAACCGGTCGACGTGGATGATTACGATGATTTTTTATCCTGTATATCTTCCCCGTCTTTTGGAGTTTTTTTTGATCCTTGCAGCTCTGTCATTATTATTGTAGCGGCCTCATGGGTTGTTTTTAGATAGTCACTTACCTTTTTATAAAGCTCCTCACTAGCCGCTTCTATACCAAGCAAATATTCATTGTTTTCAAGACCTTTTTCAAGGTTTTTGAATCGTTGTACTATTCCTTGATGCTCTATTATAACCTTGGTCACATTTGGTTTGTTTTTATTAACAGTTTCATCTTTTTTAAATTTGTTACCATGACCTGTCAGCAACCATATCTCATCAACATTGCAAGCGAGTGCAATTTTATGCACCATTCGCAAAGCAATGCTTGAGGCATCTTTTTCGTAGGCTTTTAGTGTTCTAAGAGAAACACCAACAGCATTTGATAATTGAGGTTGTGTCATATTAGCATATGACCTGGCTTCTTTTAGCCTATCTTCTAAGCAAGACATATTTTTTCTCACATGGGGCAATTATTAGCACTTTTTTCTTGACATAGTGCAAATAATAGCCCTATAACATAATCAGTTAAACTTTTAGTTATCAACATTATTTAATTTAAGGGCTTTTTGCAATGACAAACTTTTTAAAAAATCAAGTCATCAAACCAGTCCAGATGAACCTTCCTATGACAGAATTAAAATCTTTTAATGAGCCTGCAGGTAGTTTCAGACGAAAAGAAGCGGTCGTGGAAGCGCTGAAAACCACGCTCAAGAACTGTCAGCTGTCCAGAAAAGAGATCGCGGAAGAAATGACACGGCTGGTAACAGAAGACATCACAGAAAACCATATTGCCAACTGGGCGGCCGAATCGAAGAATGGATGGCGGATGCCGCTTGAATATGCAGCGGCATTTTATTTGATTACCGGTGACCCTGGGGTGATCCGGGCAGCCCTCGCAGGGTCAGGAATCGGTGTTCTATCTGACAAAGAATTTGCACTTTTTGAGCTCGGTAAGATTGTCGCGGATGAACGGTCCAGGAGCAAGAAAAAACGCCAGGTAATGGAGGCTTTAGGGTTATGAAAAAATCAAAGAAAAATGAAAAAAAAGGCCTTGAGGTCAAAATATGGATGCTCAAAAACGACCTGACCGGCCGAAAAATAGCAAGGGGCTATAAATGTTCAGATCCTATTGTCAGCAACTTTCTGATGGGCAAGGCTGCATCAAAGGGGCTGGTTCAATATTTGATTTCCCAGGGATGTCCTGAAGAATACTTTAACAAAGGCCGTGTGGCTGCATAGGGAGCGAATAATGACCAAGAACAGAGTTGCACTGATACGGGCAGGCGTGGACATCACTGTGGTATTAGAACCGCATGAAGAACTCAGACTCATAGAATGTGAAGCTATCATTAAGGCCGATCTGAAAGGATTCCTTGCGGTAGGCCGCGCCCTGGCTGATATCCGGGATAACCGGCTTTACCGGGAGACCCACAAGACTTTTGAAAAGTATTGTAAAGACAAGTGGGACTTAGGCAAATCAACCGCATACCAAAAGATAGACGGTTATGAGGCTGTTGCTCTTTTGGAATCAAAAAAGTCCGCAATTGCGGACAAAAACACCCCCGGGTCATCCCCCGAAATGAACCGTGGTATAGATCCCATCGACCTGGCGGATTTATCAGAAAAGTACGCGAGTACCTATGACGAAAGGATGGCGGAAGCCGGTGCCATGTGCATACCCTGCGGACACAGAAAAGCCATGATCAATAAAAGAAAGGGCGTTAAAATACAAGGCCACGGCAAATGCACAAATCCGGACGGATTGTGCCCTGCCTATAGGGAGGCTGCAATAACAGCCTCCCAGGGAGACATGAACGATACAGGATCTGAACCGAAGGAAATCATCTTACCCATCAACGAGGCCCAGGCCCGCCCGCTGACAAAGTTAAAGGACCCTGACGACCAAGTTAAAGCATGGCGGATTGTCCTTGACCAGCTCAATCAAGGCAAAAAACTGACCGCCGCCCTGGTGAACAAGGCCGTCAAAGAGGTGCGCGGTGAGGTGGTAAAGAAAAAGAAAGTCATCCAGAAAAAAGAGCTGGAGAGCACCCAGCTTGTCAGCAACCTGTTTAAAAAGCAGTACCAGGTACTGCTGGACATTATATCCGGCGAACAGGACAGCAACTGGAAAACCTCATCCAAAAAGGAAGTGGTCACCTGGCTGAAAAACCTGGTCAAAATAGCGGAAGAGGATTGATTATGAACGCACTGGTAGCAGAATCACAGATATCAGAGGCCCTGGACCTGGGCGCAAAGGCTGTGCGGCTGAGGGCTGTCAAAGACAACTGGCCGGTCAGAAAGGTGCAGAAACAAGGCGGCAATGAGCTGTATTTTGTCCGGGATCTTTTGCCGGTGGATGTACAGGCCAGCCTGGCGGTCAGATCGTCGGTCACCGGCAAGGCGGGTTTGCCATCGGTGATCCATGACAGGCCGGTGCCGCAACGTTCCAGTAAGATCGGACTGGCCAAATACAACCTGGTGCATGCGTACCGGCTGGCAAAAAAGAAGGCGGGATGGGGAGAGATCAACCGGGCCGCTTCGGATTTCATTCTGGCCTATAACACCGGGGCCTTTTTACCGGGTATCTTCGCCGTTGTCGGACCGATCCGGGAACGGACCCTGGACGCCCTGGACAAACGGCTGCGGGATCATGACGACAATTACCTTTGCCTGTGTGACGGCCGGGGCGGCTGGAAAAAGCACGGCACCACCAAATACAAAGGCCGGAAACTGTCAGAATATGCCAAGGAGGTTTTTTTAAAATGCTATCTGCACGGCGGAAGGCCCACGGTGATGATGGCCATCCGGGCCACCCGGATCACCCTTGAAAAAGCAGAACGGCCAGAACATTGCGATGACAGCACATGGCGGCGCTGGCTCCGGGATTATGAAACCTATAACGCCGGGGTCATCTGCCTGGCCAGGGAAGGCATGAAAGCCTATAAGGACAAATTCGCCCCCTATATTTCCAGGGACTCTGAACTCCTGGAGGTCGGCCAATGCCTGGTGGCGGACGGCAAGACCTTGAACTTTAATATTCTTCACCCGGAAACAGGCCGTCCCTGCCGCATGACCCTGATCGTGTTCTTTGACTGGAAATCCCGCTACCCGGTGGGCTGGCAGATCCTGCCCACAGAAAACCAGTGGGGCATCCTGGCGGCTTTCAGAAATGCCGTCATCACCCTGGGCCGGTATCCGGACAGCGTGTACCTGGATAACGGCAAGGCATTCAAATCAAAATTGTTTCAGGGGGCAGGCCGAGGTCTTGATTTTGAAGAAATGACCGGGCTGTATGCCCGTGTAGGTACGGCCGTTATGTTTGCCCAGCCCTATAACGGCCGGGCCAAGGTGGTGGAGCGGTTTTTCAGAACCTTCCAGTGGCAGGTGGAATCTATCCTGCCATCTTTCTGCGGTGATTCCATCCAGACCAAACCGGCACACATGCATCGGAACGAAAAATTCCACCAGGCCTTGCACGCCGCCAGGACACAGAACTGGGTCCCAACCATCCGGGGAGCTTCCGTCATCATTGACCGTTATATCCAATGGTATGCCCAGCAGTACCACCGGGGCATGAAAGCCACCCCGGCAGACCGGCTGCTTCCCAACCGGGGTCCGGGAGTTGACGCCTGTCAACTGACCCATGATTTCCTGGTTCCGGTGGATATCCATATCAGAAGGGGCCGGGCCATCCTCTGGGGCATCGAGTATGAATCCGACGCATTTCATAATCTTGCTCCCAACCTTCTTTTAAAAGCACGGGTGGATGCAGCGGATATGGGCTTGATCTGGTGCTATACGACTGACGGCACCTATCTTGGTGAGGCCTATCCGGTGCAGGCCTGCCATCCCCTGGCCACACTCTTCGGTAATCAGGTATCCATCGACCGGGTCACTCATGAAATCAAACGCCAGGCCAGGGTGGTGAAAAATGCAAGACAACAGCTTGAAGCCCTCGGCATCACTAAGAACAGCCCGGACAGCCTGAATATCCTGTCTTTTGCGGCTGTCAAAGAAAAGGACCCTATCCTTCCGGCTTCGGGAAAGAAGGGCAAAAAACAGAAACAGCTTGCGGCTCCGGTATCTGATCAAAAGGTAAAACAGTTTGAAATGATTATCCAGAAGGCTGAACAGGAAAAAGACAAGTTGCCGGAAATCCCAAGGCCGAAATACTGGAATTCTGATCTTGAGCATTTCGAATGGATATTCCGCCTGATCTATGAACACGGACAGACCCCTGACCCAGATGACCAGGCATTTTATACCGAATTTGAAGCCCTGCCGGAATTCAAGAATTACCGGCAGAGATTTGAAGATTTGAAACTGATTTATAACAACAGGTAAGGGAGGTTTTATTGAAAAATGTATTTATTGAAACATCAAGGGTAATGGCCTTCCGGGAAGCGGCCGGAGTCGTCAAGGATACTGTCAAAGGCCAGCCGGGTTTCATGGTGGCCTGGGGATATGCAGGCCGGGGCAAGACCGAATGTGCCAAAGAGTATGCCGTCAGGACAAAGGAAGCCGTGTATGTGC
>CAZUDE010000018.1:0-94707 GCA_964619205.1 uncultured Desulfobacula sp.
TTTTCCTGCAGAATATCAACGGGTTTATCGTGGGGAGTGATTACGAACGGGCCGGGATCACAAAGGACGGCCACAAGATGGTCAATGCAGTGGCCAACGCAAGTGTTCCCAAATTCACCATGATTGTGGGGGCCTCCTTTGGTGCGGGGAATTATGCCATGTGCGGCAGGGCCTATTCCCCGAGATTGTTGTGGATGTGGCCCAATGCCCAGATCGGCGTCATGGGAGGACGGCAGGCAGCCGATGTCTTGGTCAGCATTACCAATGACCAGCGTCAAAGAGCGGGCCAGAAAACCCTGACCCCGGAAGAAACAGCCTTTATCAACACACCGGTGATGGAGGCTGCGCTGAAAGAAGGCAATGCCTATTACAGCACCTCCCAGCTATGGGATGACGGTATTGTTGATCCTGCAAAATCAAGGGATGTCCTGGGGCTTGCCATTTCCGCATCCCTGAATGCGCCCTTGAGGGATCAGGATCATGGCTTTGGCGTGTTTAGAATGTAGGCCGTAACACTTGAAAACAGGAATACTATCATGTTTGAAAAAATTCTGATTGCCAACCGGGGAGAAATCGCCTTAAGGGTCATCCATACCTGCCGGGAAATGGGGATAAAAACCGTGGCCGTGTATTCCGATGCCGATAAAAAGGCGGCCCATGTGATTTTTTCCGATGAGGCCTTATATCTCGGGCCTTCCGAACCGTCTTTAAGCTATCTGAATATGGACCGCCTCATTGCCGCTGCAAAACAGACAAAAGCTGAGGCCATTCATCCGGGGTACGGGTTTCTTTCCGAAAACCATGTGTTTGCAGCGCGCTGCCGGGATGAAGGGATTGTGTTTATCGGCCCGGCACCCGAGGTGATCCAAACGCTCGGGGATAAAATCACATCCCGGAAAATCATGATGGACTCCGGCGTGCCCGTCATACCGGGGTTGAGCCATTGCGAACCGGATATGACCGTGCTCAAGGCTGCTGCAAAAAAAATAGGATACCCGATCCTGGTAAAAGCCACGGCCGGCGGCGGAGGCAAGGGCATCCGCATTGTCCACGGGCCGGAAGAGATGGAGGAAGCCGTGGCCCAAGCCTCCAGAGAAGCCTTTAACTCCTTTGGAAACCGGGACGTGTATATTGAGAAATTCTTTACCCAGGCCCGGCATATTGAATTTCAGATTCTTGCGGACAAATACGGCAATACCATCCATCTCTATGAACGGGAATGTTCCATCCAGCGGCGGCATCAGAAAATCATCGAAGAAACCCCTTCTGCCGCATTAACGCCGCAGCTTCGGGAAAAAATGGGGGCTGCCGCTGTCAAAGCCGCAAAATCCTCACACTATGAAAATGCAGGAACCGTAGAATTTCTTCTGGATGAAGACAATCAATTTTATTTTTTGGAAATCAACACACGCCTCCAGGTGGAGCATCCCATTACGGAAATGACCACGGGCGTGGATCTTGTAAAACACCAGATCCAGATTGCCGAAGGCCGGGAATTGAGCCTTAAGCAGGAAGATATCCAGCCCAGGGGGCATGCCGTTGAATGCAGGATTTATGCCGAAGACCCTCAAAAGGACTTTTTCCCGTGTCCGGGAATTATTCGGTTCATGAAAGAACCTTCTGGGCCGGGCATCAGGATTGACTCCGGGGTGTATCAGGGGTTTGAGGTCCCTGTGGAATATGATCCCATTCTGTCCAAGCTCATCGTCCACGCAGGGACCCGTGATGAGGCCATGGAAAAGATGGTCAAATCCTTGCAGGATTATATTATTATAGGCGTCAAAACCCCCATTGAATTTATGATGGATGTTTTAAATTCCAAACCCTTCAGGGAAAGCCGGGTGTTTACCGATTTTATAGCAACCCATTTTTCCGGCTGGAAACCTGACCGGGATCTTGCCGATGTTGCAATGATCGCCTTTCTTGCAGATGTGCAGGGGGGATCTGAACGCCGCAGCCATGCATCATTCAGACTTGAAGAGACCGTCTCTCCCTGGGATACGCTGGGAAACTGGAAACTATAGATGAATCACAGGGAAAAAAATGGAATATAATCTGATTGTTAACCAGGAAAAAAAAAGTGTCCATGCCGTCATTTCAGACCGGAACATTACGGTTCAGACGGAAAACAGCCCTTATGAAGTATCATTTGTGACCTTATCGGATCACCAGATCCTGCTGAATATGGACGGGAAAATTTTCAATGCCTTTGTCTCAACACAAGGGAATACAAAAACCGTGACCATCAAGGGGCGATCCTATGAAATACAGGATGCCGACCGGATCGAGCCTTCGTTGCCAGGGAAAAAAAGTCTTTTAAACACCACCACCATTGTTGCTTCGCCCATGCCGGCCGTGGTGATCGGCATCCTGGCCAGGATCGGGGACAGGGTGGAAAAAGGCCAGGGGCTGGTCATTGTTTCGGCAATGAAAATGGAAACCACCCTTTTTGCGCCCTTTGACGGCACGATATCCCATATCAATGCAGCCGTCGGGGACAAGGTCATGCCCACCCAGATCCTTGTGGATATTGAAAAAGACTAAGGAGAGACAATGGAAACAACCGCAGCGGAAAAAGACCTTTTATACAGCAAAAAAGACGGGATCGCCTTCATCACCATTAACAGGGAAAGATACAAAAATGCCATCAGCCCGGAGGCTGTCCGGCTTTTTCACGAAGCCCTGGAGTCTGCTCAAAAAGATGAAGCAATAAAGGTTGTCTGTATCACCGGCAAAGGGGACAAGGTGTTCTGCTCCGGGGCCGACCTTTCCGCCGGCATGGGCAGGGGATTAAAAGAGGAAAAAGAAATATTTGATCAGTATGCCGACCTTTTAATCAGAATTTACCGGTTTGAAAAACCCACTCTGGCACTGATAAACGGGCACTGCCTGGCCGGCGGAACAGGATTCATGCTGGCCTGCGATATTGTCCTTGCAAGAGCGGATGTGACCTTCGGGACCCCTGAGGTCAATGTGGGACTTTTCCCCATGATGATCGGCGCCCTGATTTACCGCAATGTCCTCAGAAAAAAAGCAATGGCCATGATGCTCCTGGGAGAAAGGCTTTCCGCTACCGAAGCCCTTGAAATGGGAATGGTCACGCGGATTTTTCCCAGGGCGGATTTTGAAAGGGAAACCCAGAAAATTCTCACAGCCCTGGCCCAAAAAAGCCCCATTGGAATGAAAATGGGAAAAACAGCCTTGGTCGGCATTGAATCCATGCCCCTTGAAGAGGCGGTTCACTTTCTTTCAAAACAACTCTGTGCCCTTGCCAAAACAGAAGATGCCAAGGAAGGAATCACAGCGTTTTTAGAAAAAAGAGAGCCTGTATTTAAAGGAAAATAAAATGAAAGAGGAACTGATCATTGCAAACTGTTCAGGATTTTACGGGGACCGGCTCAGTGCGGCAAAAGAACTGGTGGAAGGCGGAAAGATCGACGTGCTGACCGGAGATTATCTGGCTGAACTGACCATGGCCCTCCTGTTCCGGATGAAGCAAAAAGATCCGGAAAAAGGATATGTAACAACCTTTCTCACCCAGATGGAGCAGGTCATGGGTACCTGCCTGGACAGGGGCATAAAGATTGTGGCCAATGCCGGGGGATTGAACCCCAAAGGCCTTGCCATGGATTTAAAGGCCTTAAGCAGAACCCTGGGATTAAACCCCACCATTGCCTATATCCGGGGAGATGACCTTCTGCCCGGCCTTTCAGACCTGCAGAAAGCCGGAGAGGCCTTCAGGCACATGGATAAGAACACGGATCTCAACTCTTCAGGTCTTATGCCCTTGACAGCCAATGCCTATCTTGGCGGATTCGGCATCACAAAGGCGCTGGATCTCGGGGCCGACATCGTGGTGGGCGGAAGAATTGCCGATGCCGCCCTGGTCGCAGGCCCTTGTGCATGGAAATTCAAGTGGACACAAACCGATTTTGACAAACTGGCCGGCGCCTATGCAGCCGGTCATATTATTGAGTGCGGGACCCAGGCCACGGGCGGAAATTATTCCTTTATGGATGAAATCCCCTCTTATGAAAACATGGGATTTCCCATTGCCCGGATGCATGAAGACGGATCTTTTGTCGTCACCAAGCATAAGGGAACCGGCGGGCTTGTATCCAAAGGCACGGTCACGGCTCAGCTCTTATATGAAATCAGGGAACCTTCCTATCTTACACCGGACGTCAAGGTCCGGTTTGACACCCTGTCCATGGAGGATCTTGGAAATGACCAGGTATTGGTTTTTGGGGTCAAAGGGGAGCCCCCGACAGGTCTCACCAAAGTCTGCATCAATACCCTGTATGGATTTAAAAACAGCATGACCGTTGTTTTAACCGGGCTGGATATTGAAAAAAAGGCAAAGATTGTTGAACATGCAGTGTTTGGCCCTTTGGGCGGCAAAAACCAATTTGAAAAAACCGATATTCAACTGACCCGATCCGGTCACACAAATCCCATGACAAATGACGAAGCTTTTTCATATTTAAGGATTTCCGTCATGGACAAGGACAAGGCAAAGGTGGGCAAATTATTTTCCGCTGCCATTGTCGAGGCCGCCCTTTCCACCATTCCGGGATTTACCCTCACAGGCCCCCCTTCCGGGGAAACGCCGACTATCCTTCACTGGCCGGCCCTGGTTTCATTAAAAAACATCCGGCATGAAGTGGTGATCCATGATGAGGTCCATATGGTGGAAATAAAAATTTTTCCGCCTTCCCTCGCCCCTGAAGAAAACGCCGCATCAACGGCAGAGGCTGAATCGGACAGGCCGGAAAGCTTTGCATCCCATGCCGGGCCCCATACAAAAATCGCCTTTGGAAGGCTTTTTGCCACGCGGTCCGGTGATAAAGGGGGAAATGCCAATCTGGGCGTATGGGCAAAAGACAAAAAAGGGTTTGAATTTTTAAACCGGTTTCTGACTGTAAAAAAATTAAAAGACCTGCTGCCGGACATGGATGGGTTTGATATTGAAAGATATGAGCTGCCCAATCTTCTGGCTTTAAATTTTTATATCAAAGGCGTGCTGGAAGACGGGGCGGCAGCCTCTTTAAGAAGCGACCCCCAGGCAAAAACCCTGGGGGAATACTTAAGGGTCAAAACCATAGAAATCCCTGAAACTCTGAAACCATAAAAAGAAGGATGATGAACCATGGGGAATGATTTGTATTTTGGAAAAGAGCATGACCAGGTCAGAAAAGCAGTCCGGGATTTTGTAACCAAAGAGATCAATCCCTTTGTGGATGACTGGGAAGAAAAAGGAATAGCACCCCTGCATGACCTGTTTAAAAAGATGGGGGATCTGGGATTTCTCGGCATCCGGTATGATGAAAAATGGGGAGGTGAAGGTCTTGATTACTGGTATGAAACCGTGGTGCTTGAAGAATGTGCAAGAACTGATTGCGGCGGCATCCCCATGGCCATTGCCGTTCAGATGAACATGGCAACCCCGGCCATTTATGATTTCGGATCCGACTATTTAAAAGAAACCTATCTGAAACCGGCGCTCAAGGGAGATCTTGTTGCCGCCATAGCCGTGACGGAACCGGATGCCGGGTCAGATGTGGCAGCCTTGAAAACCTTTGCACAAAAAGACGGTGATCACTATATCCTGAACGGGTCCAAAACATTCATCACCAACGGAACCCAGGCGGATTTTCTGACCCTTCTGGCCAGAACCAGTGATGACCCGGGGTATCACAGCTTTTCGCTGTTTGTGGTTCCCACGGACCTGCCCGGGTTTAAGGTGAGCAAAAAGCTGGACAAGCTTGGGATGAGAAGCTCTGATACGGCTGAGCTGTATTTTGACGACATGAAAATTCCGGCCAAAAACCTCATTGGAAAGGAAGGCGAAGGCTTTATCCAGCAGATGATGCAGTTCCAGCACGAACGGTTCAGCGTGATTCCCATGGCCTATGTCTGGGCAAGGATGATGATTGCCGATGCCGTGGAATATCTGAAGGGAAGGATTGTATTCGGCAAACCCCTGATAAAAAAACAGGTGCTGCGCCACAGGATCGCCAAATGGCTCACCGAGATTGAATGCCTGCAGCAGCTTGCCTATCATATCGTCAGGATGAAAATGGCAGGACAGGATGCAACATTGATGATCTCCATGGCAAAGCTGAAAAGCGGGGACCTGTTAACCGAAGTGGCGGACGGGTGCCTTCAGATGTATGGGGGGATGGGGCTCATGAATGAAATGAAAATTTCAAGATTTTACAGGGATTCAAGACTGATTTCAATCGGCGGCGGCGCCAGTGAAGTGATGTGCGATGTGATCGCCAAATTTTCAGGATTATAAGGAGACACCATGTATACCCATCTTTTCAGCCCTATCAAGATCAACCGCCTGACCATCAGAAACCGGATCGCCTACCCTTCGCTTGGGCTTTTGTATTCCTATGACACAAAGCTGAATGATAAATATTACAATTTCTATAACGAGATAGCCAAAGGCGGCGCCGGTATCGTGACCATCGGCCCTGTGGGGATTGATTTTATCGGGTCCGGGTTTGTGCCCCTGTCCCTTGCAAAGGATGATGCCGTTGATTCATTCATCAAAGCCACGGACATGATCAAGGACCACGGCGCAAGCCCATGGATTCAACTCTTTCACGGCGGGGCCTATACCCATCCGTTCCTGATCAACAATGAAACTCCCATGGCACCGTCTGCCGTGTATTCCACATATTCCAAAACAACACCCAGGCAGATGAGCCTGGATGATATCAAAGCCGTCCAAAAAGCATTCTGCGATGCCGCAGGCAGGGCAAAAAAAGCCGGGTTTGAAGGGGTGGAAATCATTGGTTCGGCCGGATATCTGATTACCCAGTTTCTCTCCCCCCTGACAAATCTTCGAAAAGACGACTATGGCGGCAGTTTTGAAAACAGGACACGGTTTGGCAAAGAGATTATAGAAATGATCCGGGTCAAGCTGGGGCCTGATTTTCCCATTGGCGTCAGAATGGCGGGAAATGACTTTGTTCCGGGAAGCACAACAGATTCTGAAACACCGGATATTGCAAGGGTGTATGAAAAGGCCGGGGTTGATGTCATCAATGTGACCGGCGGATGGCATGAGTCCAAAATCCCCCAGCTTCCCATGGAGCTGCCAAGATCGGGATTTTCCTGGCTTGCCATGAATATCAAAAAAGCGGTGTCAATTCCGGTCATGGCATCCAACCGAATTACGACACCGGACCAGGCTGAACAGATTTTGCTGGATGGTCAGGCAGATATGGTCAACCTTGGCCGGGTGCTGATTGCCGATCCTTTCTGGCCCCAAAAAGCCAAAAACGGGACCCCTGAAGAAATCAGACCCTGTGTGGCCTGTTCCCAGGGGTGTACCGATGAAATCTTTTCCGGGCGGCCCGTGTCCTGCATTGGAAATGTAAGAGCCGGGTTTGAAGAAGAGCGGCAGATTAACACCTGCACCAAGGCCAGACGCATCATGGTGGTGGGTGCCGGTGTTGCAGGACTTGAGGCGGCTGTTACCGCAAAAAAAGCCGGGCATGATGTTGAAATCTATGAAAAAGAGAATGATATCGGCGGACAGCTCTGGATTGCCGGGGCACCGCCCCATAAGCGGGAACTCCTGGAATATGTCCGGTACTACAGGGCCATGCTGAAAAAGTATGGGATTCCGGTACACTTAAATACACGGGTTGATGCCGACCTGATCAAACAGATAAACCCGGACCATCTCCTGATCGCCCAGGGAGCCAAACCCCTTGTTCCGCCCATTGAGGGAATGGATGACCCCTGTATCATATCGTCCTGGGATGTATTGAAAAACAACCCCTTTCTCGGAAAAAATGTGGCCGTCATCGGCGGCGGAGCCGTGGGGCTTGAAAGCGCCTTGTTTGTCGCCCATAAAGGAACGCTCTCGCCTGAGATGCTTCATTTTCTTGTGGCCTATGATGCACTGGATCTTGAACGGCTGAAGCACTATATGTTTACCGGGTCTTGCCGGGTGACCGTGTTTGAAATGCTGGACAAGGCCGGGCAGGATGTAGGCAAATCAACCAAATGGATCCTGATGAACAACCTGAAACGATACGGGGTTCGCATTTTAACCGGCACCAGGGTTGTTTCCGTTAAAGGGGGGGCAGTGGGATTTGAAAATAAGGGGGAAACCGGAACAGAGCAGTTTGATACCGTCATCCCGGCATTGGGTTCCGTGCCTGTGAAGGATATTGAAAAACAGATCAAAAATCTTGGAATACCGTTTTCCGCCATTGGCGACTGTGTCACGCCCGGGAAAATCAACAATGCCATACTGGGGGGGTTTTTGGCAGCAAAAGAGATCTGATGTTCAAATATGGAGACAAAAACAATTATCAACCATTGTACGGGAGGGGGCCATGAAAATGCAGGAAGCGTTTTGGAAAAAATCCTATGATCCGGGGGTGGGCGATCTTAACCCGGTTTTGTGGGAAACCACATTGGATAAGGTGTATCATGAAACCATGGATGCATTTCCAAAAAGAACCGCGCTGGCATTCATGGGGGTTGAGATCTCCTTTGCAACACTTGATCAATATGCCAATTGCTTTGCCCATATGCTCTTGTCCAACGGGTTTAAAAAAGGGGATGTGGTGGGGATCAGCCTGCCCAACATCCCGGAATACGTCATTGCCGTCCTGGGTACCTTAAAGGCAGGATGTGTGGTTTCCGGCGTATCTCCGCTTTTATCCGGTGATGAAACAGCATTCCAGTTGAAAAATTCCGATGCCAAAGGATTTGTTACACTGGATGCCATTTTTGAAAAGCATCTGACCCGGATTCATGCTTCACTTCCTAAGTTAAGCCTTGTGGTCGCCGCCAGTGTCGGCGGATTTCTGCCCGGACCCAAACGGTTTTTAGGCAAGATTCTGGGAAAGATTCCCAAGGGGAAAATTACCCCTCTGGAGGGAAAGACAATATTTAAATTCCATGATATCCTTCTATCGAAAAAATTTTCACCGGTCCGCCCCCGGGTGGATATCACTCCCGACGACACAGCCTATCTGCAATATACCGGGGGAACAACCGGAACTCCCAAAGGGGCGGTGATGACACACAGGAACGCCCTTGCCGATATGGTCATTGTCTCCACATGGCTTCATTTGAAAAAGGGAAGCAAAACCGCGCTTTCAGCCTTTCCGCTGTTTCATATTGCCGGGCTTTTTACCAGTTCCATTTTTCTGTCCTACGGCATCACCCAGATCCTGATCCCCAATCCAAGGGATACGGACAGAATCTGTGCCGACATGAAGAAATACAAGCCTTTTTTTACCGCCAATGTCCCCTCACTTTACCATCTGCTCATGGAAAACCCGAAATTCAAACAAATGGACCATTCAACCCTGCAAATCTGTGTTACGGCTGCGGCAGCCTATCCAGAAGATTCACAAAAAAAGCTGGAGCAGATTATCGGAAAGGGAAAACTCATTGAAGCCTACGGCATGACGGAAACCTCCCCCTTGACGGCAATGAACCCGGTCATGGGTCAAAAAAAACTGGGCAGCATTGGATTGCCCCTGCCCAACACGGATATCAAGCTGGTCGACCCTGTCACCAAAACCCTGGTTGCCCAGGGTGAACCCGGTGAAATCTGCATCAAAGGCCCCCAGGTGATGAAAGGATATTACAACCTGCCAAAAGAAACCCAACAGGCCATGGATGCAGACGGGTATCTTTTTACCGGTGATGTGGCGGTTCAGGATGCGGACGGATATCTTAAAATCGTGGACCGGACCAAGGACATGATCAATGTGAGCGGGTTCAAGGTGTTTTCAAAAAAAATAGAAGATATCCTGACAGGGCATCCGGCCATTGCACAGATTGCCTTTATCGGCGTTCCCGATCCCAAAAAGCCGGGGTCGGAAATCGTTAAAGCCTATCTGACCCTTGACGAAGACTATGAATTCCATGGCAGTGAAGATGATTTAAAGTCAGGCATCATGGCCTTTGCAAAGGAAAAGCTTGCCACCTATGAGGTCCCAAAGGAGATCGAGATCAGAAAAGAACTGCCCCTGACCAGCGTTGGAAAGCTGGACAAGAAAAAGCTGAGGGTAAGCATAGAAAAATAAGATCAATATTTTGGATCAGGCCGGTAATGCTTTCCGTCGGCATCAGTTGTAAAGAATTTCTTTACAACCGAATGTTCATCCAATTCCATTTCGGCAAAAATTCCGAAATCTGTACCGATATGCCATGAGCTGCTGAATTCTGCGGGCTTATCAGCCTCCAGGAACTCAGAATCGGCAATTGCCCGGTATTCATGGCGTTGCTTCTATTAAAAATGTCCATTTTTTCTCCGGATAGCTGATTTTAACATATTTTTTGCCGTTGACCCCCAATGACTTTTTTCATTCCATCCAGATGTTTCTGCCATTATACCAAAACTATAAATCCTGTTGTTCTTTGTATATTATAAAAAATAATGCCAGAAACAGGCTTTTATTGAACTTTATTTATCCAAAAGTTGAAAAGAATGTTGCAAATGTTTATAATTTTTTTTATAGAACACCTATTTTTAGTTATCATGATTTTTTTATATAGGATATGTTACGAAGATAAGTTATTGGCATCCATTTTTACAGAAACACATTCAAAGAATAGTAAGGTTTAACTATAAACGAATAACATAGAATGGAAGATATTGTGAAAAAGCTGCCAATTTTAATAGATCCTTGCCCAATTGAAGAAGCAATTTTTGAAATTAGGTTTTCTTCAAAAATTCCAAGTGAAGCAATATTTGGAATTTTATATGGGTCAATTGGCGATTTTTTTGAAAAAGAGCCTAAGCCATTACCAATTCTACAATTACCTGAGGCTATAAGACGTCAAGATCCAAATCTAAGGTATCAAGCGCTTCATCAATTTATTAAAACCGGACATACATTAAATATTGGGCCTGATGTTTTAACTTTTTCCACAACCAATCCATATTGTGGGTGGAAAGAGTGGTCTGCTTTTTTTTATGGAATTTTAAAAAAATTCTTTAGTACCAAGATTGTCAATCAAGTGGAAAGGCTTGGGTTAAGATATATTAATCGATTCGATTATAATATTTTTGATAAAGTTAAATGTGAAGTTACTATTATAGGTCAAAAATTAAATAATGAATCTACAAACTTACGTACTGAGATAATTGACGAAGGGTTTACCAAAGTTCTACAGATAGGGAACTCAATTGCTATGCTGAAGGATAATAAACTAATCAATTGCTCTGTTGTAGATATTGATATTTTATACAATATAGAAGATAGCCCAAAATTTTTAAAAAATTATCATGAGGTTGTTGAGAAAGCACATGTTAAAGAAAAAGAATTGTTTTTTTCTTTATTAAACAAATCTTTTCTTGAAAAATTCAACCCAAATTATGGAGATTAATTATGGTGGAATTATCAAACTCAACAAATTCAGCATTAAAGGTTATGCTCGGAATTGGTACAGCCTCTGTATTGGCTATTGGATTGATACCTAATTTGGCTGACAAAATACCATTTAAAATGAAGAATGACTATTCCTACGAATGCACTACAGGAAAGACTTGTTATTACTTACTGAAGAATGAAGCCATTGCTCAAATACTAAAACAACCTGATATAGAGCCAACTATTGAAATAATTCATTCCTTCGTTAATGATCTCATTGAAAATTCTATGAAATCCCCCTCACACTTTTCGAAAACTGTTGATAAGCATTTTTGGAATTTAGCATGATAGATGTAGAGGAGATACAGAAATATCTTCCATACTATTTAACCGATAGTGCTCGTCACTCCTTACTCAATGAACTGAAAAGTTTCCCTGGAAATTTAGATGGCAGAATCTTTACGAGTTATCTAAAAGAAAAAGGGAATATTTTCCAAGGCGATGGGTTCCAAGATTTTTTATTTGTTAATTTACCAGATCCAACAACCGGAAAAATGCCAGCGATGGTTCTTTCCAATACTTGTGATTTAGACTTAAAAAATGAACGATTATTCCCAAAAAGAGTTGTCTATGCTCCAATTTTCAAGCTTAATAAATACCGAAATGCTCTTATGGAAGAACATAATGGGAAAGAAGAAACGAAGCAATCAATAGACTCGCATATAGATGCTATAAAAAAACAAAAAATTACAGATATCTTTTATTTGCCAAAAGGTGAAGTTCTTGAGGATGAATCTATAGTGATGTTTGATCGATTGAACAATTTACCAGCAGATTATTTATCATGTGAAGATATAAAACAAAAAAGACTTTTTACATTAAGTGATTATGGTTTTTATCTATTTTTAATTAAGCTTTCAATTCATTTTTCAAGGGTTAAAGAAGAGGTTAATAGATCGTCAGGAATTGAAATATTTGCTTAAGAAAGATTGCTCCTTAATACCACTCATTCTTCAACTTTATATATACTAAAGCAGAATCAAAATCTTACCCCGATATTCAATTATATTGGAGTAACAGAATTTTTAAGAATTAAAATCAGATGCCTCGAAAAATATTTTATCTATCTTGGTAAGAGTCAAAACAGGTTATTGATAAGGTTCGCCTATTACCCTATTTTAACCCTCAAATACAGACGCGAAAGCCGATAAGGGCCTTCCCTCATTTTGGGCAGTTGCCGAATGAGCCGGGGGATCGGTTTATCCACGGTATTGTTTATAAGATTCAACTCATTGCACTCCACCGGGCAACCTGTGGTGGGATTTCTCTGTATGACAAGATCCGGCAGGCCATGGTTATGATGCCGATCCCTTTATATAGAGGCCCCGGCCCTGATTTTGAATAACCTTTTTTTGCCGGGCCCGGAAAATGACGTTCCGCAATACCATATCTGAAAGTCCTGTTTTGTCTTTGATTTCCTGAAAGGTGATACCGTTTACCCTTCGCCGGCAGATCATCCTGACCACAGTTTCATAAAGGTTGAGGTCAGGAGATGTCTTCTGAGAGGCGGGTTTGCTCACGATTTTTACGGCAGGCGGTTTTGCCGCGGGTCTCTTTACCGGAACGGAATCGTCAAGGTCAATACCAAAGGCTGATGATAGGTCAGCATCCCTGATAATTCTTTTGGATTTTCCGGTTTTTGCCTTTTCCAGCAATTGATCTGCCTCGCTGCGAACAACGCTTGACACAAGACTTTCCATGTTCACATGCCTGAGGAGAAAAAACAGGGACGGGTCTGTATCAAGTCTTGCCCCAACCCCGTAAAGGGCTGCTGCAACATGCTTGCACATGGATGCCCAGTCAGGGCAGGAGCAGTCAAACTCTATTTCTTTTGGGGAGGGGAAAATGCCGTCCCCCTGCCGCGTCAGGATGGTTTCCATGGCTTTGGGTAAGGCCCCGGCCAAAAGGGCATCAAGGGAGTCAATCTCTCCCCGGCATTGTTCAATAATCTTCTCCCATACGGATTTCTTTAATGGCTTAATGGTTATTTCCACCTGATATGGAGCAGATTCGGAACCCTGGACAAGGGCGGTAATTTTTCCGGGTTCAATTTTCAGATCCAGGACTGCAGCATGTTTCACATAGGAACGGCCCCGGCCGATGCGGTTACTGAAATCTGCGTAGCCTTCCAGGTTGGTATTCCATGCCGTCCCCCACCAGGAAGTTGCCAGGCGGTTGCCGGTAATTATCACCGGTGCCAGGTTCGGATTTTTTTTCCTGAGCTGTTTGAGCTTTTTTTCAGCCTTGGCCCTTTTTTCAGCAACACTGACATATTTCGGATATCCGTAATCATCCCGCATTTTATCTCTTTTCCCTTTATCCGACGGTTATTCCAATCAATACTTAAATATTTGTCACAGCGCAAGGCTGAACATCTCTAAAAGTTTTTTATCATCCAATTCTGTAATCCATCCCCCGGTGGTGCCGGAGATCACCGTTTCCGCCAGCTCCTTCTTGCTTTCGATCATGGCATCAATGTGATCCTCAATAGTCCCTTTTGTGATGAACTTGTGCACCAGAACCCCTTTTTGCTGGCCGATACGAAAGGCCCTGTCCGTGGCCTGATTTTCCACCGCAGGATTCCACCACCTGTCAAAATGAATCACATGATTCGCCCGGGTCAGGTTGAGTCCGACGCCGCCGGCTTTGAGGGAAAGCACCATGAACGGAACATATTCCTGCCCTTGAAACCGCTCGACCGCTTCTTTTCTTTTTTTCACATCTATACTGCCGTGAATAAAGCAGCCGGGTCGATGGAAAATATCCTCCAGAAAATTGACCAGAGGGGCGATCATTTCTTTGAACTGGGTAAAGACAAGAACTCGTTCCCGTTTTGCATAAATGGTCTCGCACAATTCCCCGAGACGAATGAATTTTCCGCTTTCAGCGGGGTCAAACCCGCCGGTTCCCAGGAACTGGTCCGGATGATTACAGATCTGCTTGAATTTCATCAAGGATGTCAGGATAAGCCCTTTGCGTTCTATCCCCTGGTCGGCCCGGGCCAGACGCTTTTTCAACTGCTCGACAAAATCAGTATACAGCACCACCTGATGCCGGCTGAGTTCGGGAAAGGTTTTCATTTCCACCTTGGCCGGCAGATCAGGGGCAATGGCAGGGTCGGTCTTCATCCGTCTCAGGATATAGGGGGCAATGATCTTTTTCAGACGGTTGTATCCCGATGGATTTTTCTTTAATTTGGCGGCAAAGGTTTTAAATGATGTTGCACTGCCGAGAAATCCCGGATTGAGAAAATCAAACAAGGACCACAAATCCGAAAGACTATTTTCAATGGGCGTACCGGTCATGATAATCCGGGTATCCCCCATGAGCTTTTTCACACATTGTGTCTGTTTTGTGGAAGGGTTCTTTATGACCTGGGCCTCATCCAGAATGATGCACCGCCACTGGATTTTTCCCATCCAGGAAAACCGTTGTACCATGGCATAGGTCGTGATGATCAGATCAAACTCGCCGGGATCAGGTGCATCCATGCCTTCTTTCACAAACGGATCAGAACTTCCGGGATGGGCCACGGCATAGGCGAGCCCTGGAAGAAACCGCCGGATCTCCTGTTCCCAGTTGGAGATCAGGGACGCAGGCACGATCAACAAAGACATCCTGTCCGGTTCCCGGTTCTGGAGAAGGCTTAACATCCCGAGCACCTGAAGGGTTTTACCAAGACCCATATCGTCGGCAAGACAGGCCCCGAATTTCAGGGAATCCAGAAATGAGAGCCAGTTGAGCCCCTGCTGCTGATAGGGTCTCAAGGTTGCCGTGAAGGTTGCCGGTGCAACCACTGCCCGTAGCCGTTCAGGGTTTGAAAGCTGTGTTACCACCGTGTTCAGCCAATCCCCGTGGACAATGGAAAGGTCGGTCTCGTTTTCCGTCAACTTAAACCGTTCCGGGTGAAGCTGAAGCAGCAGCGCATCTTTAATGGTCAATCCGCCGGAATCCACCATGTCCATGGCTTTTTCATAGGCGTCAAGAATCTGTTTCAGCCGCTCTGTATCCACTTCGACCCATCGGTTTTTGATCCAGGTAAGCCCGGCATTTTGAGCCAGAATTGCCCTGGCTTCTTCCGGAGTGACAGGATCATCTCCGATCAACAAAAGGGGGTTAAAATCCAGCAGCGCATCCATGCCCACATGGGAGGGTTTCAGATTCCCGAGACCAATGGACAGACGTATTGCCGGGCGCCGATTTTTCCACCAGTCCGGTATGCGGCAGATAATGCCGCAGGTTTCGAAAAAAGCCGCCTGCTGCAAAAACACATAGGCCTCCTGGCTGTCCCAGGCCAGGTGATGAAACAACTCCCCGGTATCCATGAGATCCCGTACCATGGGGCTTTGTTTTGCCGCAAGGGTTACCGTGGTCATCAATTCCAGGAGTTGATCCCCGGAATAGGCTTCAAGCGCATGGTGCAGGGGACGGTGTTTTCTTTCGCCACCCCCTTTGGTATCCTCTGCATAGGTGGCAAGAAACTGGAAAGGGTAGTCTTCTTCTCTACTTTCCACCAGGTGAAAATAGACCCTGCCGGCAAGATGAATATGGGGACATAATTCTAAAAAATAATCCTTCACACTCCCGGGATATTTCTGTATACCATGGACAAATGCGTGACTCAGATTTCCCCAGATATGAGAAAGCATATCCAGGCCGATATATTCCCTTCCGATCATGAGAGGGGCGGCTTCAATAAAGCGTTTGAATTCTTGCGGGCTACAGGATATATCGGCTTGATGACGAACCCTTTCAATATCCGGGTATCGCGCCACCGTATCCAGAAAGAACCGCGCCAGGGAACGAAAAAAATCAAGGGTGGCAGACAAGACAATCCGGTCCTGGGCGCCGCCCAAATACAAAAGCCAGGTCTCCGGGTTCTTGCAATAGTGCTGATAAATCTGCCGGTTCAGCAATTGCTGTTTTTTACTCAGCTTTTCGCTGCTGCTTTCCCATGTAAGACTCAAATCCCGGGGAGGAAGAATTTCAACCACAAGTTCTTGATGCATCTCGGCACTCATATCCCTTCCCTGTGCTTACACAATTGAATTATAACCATGGGGTTCCATGAAAAATCTCAATATTCAAGCCGGGGATTCGCCATAAACGACCGGATGTTTTCCCTTATGAGGGTCGCCCCGGTATCGGTGATGTCATTGTGCCCGGAACCGAGGATTTCCACCAGCTCTTTATGGCCTTTAAAACAGGCCAACTGCTCCCGGGCAAACCGGATGGGGATAATATCGTCTTCTGTGCCGTGAAACAAAAGGGCCGGGGTCTGCCCGGCCCAGAGGTCGGCGGCAAACCCATGTTTCATCAGCCATTGAACCGGCAGCCAGGGATAATGATATCGGGCCACCCGGGAAAGAGAAGTATAGGCGGCAATCAGGATGAGGCCGCTGATCTTAGTCCGGGTTGCTGCAAAGGTTGCCACGCCGGTTCCCAGGGACTCTCCCATAAGATAGATGGGAAGGCCGGAAGGGTTTATTGTCTCAATATGCCTGATCAAGGCAACGGCCTTATCCAGGATCAGTGCTTCTCCGGGTGTGTTCCCGTCCTGACCGAATCCCGGATATTCAAACACCACAAGGTTTGAATTAAAATCCGTGAAAAGATCCAGAAAATAAATGCGGTCGCAGGCATTTCCCGCATTGCCGTGGAAAATAATGATCCAGTTGTCCGGGGACGGCTTTTTTTGGATATAATACCGGACACCCCCGACAGATTCGGCCTGTGCGCTTCGCTGCTTCATCTCAAAACAATCGCCGAACTCTGACGGGCCAGGGAAAAATATCATTTTTTCCTGGAATAAATAGAAAATAACCAGGATAAACGAATAAAGAGCAATGCCGGACCCCATGACCATCATCGCTGTTTTCATGATATCGGCCTTTCAGATCTTAAGGGCAGCCTGACCATAAACCGGGCCCCCTTTCCAGGGATTGAATCCACAGACATCCGGCCACCATGATTATCGACAATAATAAAATATGAAACGGAAAGCCCCAGGCCGGTTCCTTTATCCGGACCCTTGGTTGTAAAAAAAGGCTCAAAAACCCGTCTGCGTATTTCATCCTCCATTCCGGGTCCGTTATCCTCCACCTCCATAAGAATCATGGCCTCTTCTTTTTTCAGGCGGATGGTCAGCCTGGGCCTGATTTCCCCCTGTTTACCGGGCCCCATGGATTCCGAGGCATTTTTAAACAGGTTTAACAGCACCTGCTGTATTTTGCTTTCCTCACAAAAAACAACCGGAAGATCCGGGCTGTATTCCCGGACAATGTAAATATTTTTAAAATCCTGCTTTTTCTTCAGGTTGTAATCATTTGCTGCAAGGTCAAGGGTTTTGTCCACCAGCTCTGCCAGATTAACTTTTTTTCTGGATGAATCGCTTTTTCTGGAAAAACTCAGCATATTTTCAATAATCTTTGCCGCCATGAGACCGGCCTGGGTAATATTGTCAAGCTGTTTTAATATGCCCCGTTTCTCCATATATCGGCTGATGGCGGTCATGGAAATGTTCAATTCGCGGGCAGCTGTTTCATTGGCCGGTAAATCATCCCTTGTCAGACGGTTATGGATCACCTGGGCACTCTGGATCATTCCGGCCAGCGGGTTATTGATCTCATGGGCCATGCCCGCGGCAAGTCCTCCGATGGACAACATCTTTTCAGACTGGATCATCATCTCCTGGGTCTTTCTTCTCTCCGTAATGTCATTGACCAGCGATGCCACGCCGGTGATTTTGCCGTCAATGGTTTTCAGAACCGTGTTATACCATTCACAAAGGATTCTTTTCCCGTTTTTGGTAATGTTCTCATTAATATTCCGTTCTCCTCCGGAACCGGCCAAGGTATTCTGGAAAACCGTATTCACCTGTTCTCTTACATCTTCGGGAAGGATCAGATCCGTAACATGTTTTCCAATGGCCTCTTCCCTTGAATAGCAGAAGATGGTTTCAGCAGAAGGATTCCATTCTTGCACCCGAAAATCAAGATCCCAGGAAATCGCACCCAACGGGGTGTTCTTAAGGTGACTGGAAAGCTGATTTTCGCTTTCCTGAAGAGCTTTTTCCGCTTTCTTCCGATCCTCCAGTTCTTTTTTTAATGACATCAGAACCTGTTGATAAATTGAAAACAAGGCGAACGAAATAGAAAATACAAACACCAGGGCAACCGAATTATCAAGGAAATAATCCAGCCGTTCTCTTGTTGTCAGGGGTATGACCACGAACAGATAATAGTTGAAAATAAAGAAAAGGGCCATATTGACAACAAAATAAACGACCATGGGCCGGCGGCTTTTAAAAATCATCAACGGCATGGCGCTCAGCAGGGCCGGAACAAGAACGACCGTATCCAGCTTGGTTATCGGAGTCGAATTAGATCCTGCAAACATTACTATCCATATGGTGCCGACTCCGGCCATAAGAAGGGTGTGGACGGCAACCCCGTAATGGCCTTTAACAAGCAGGATCAATGCGGACAGCATGACGAAAAATCCGACCAACTCCGTTAATAGAACGGCGACGGGCTCACTCAGGATAAAATAGCTATACCCCAGAGTGAACACCGATGCCAGAAGGATAAGAATGTTGGCAATCAGAACAAATCTCGCTTTCAGATAAAGTTCCTTATCGCCCGGATCATACTGTTTTAAAAAATATGTCGGAAATCCATTCATTGCCTTATTAATACCTTTGTTCATTTACCCTTGTAAAAAAAGCTCTCGAAAACCACTTTCGCCCAATTTACTGCCGTCGCAGATATTATTATCAAAAAAATATTACATAAGTTTTGACCGTTTTTGCAAACAATATTATATATCAGCAATGAACGATAAGACTATCCATAATTTTGAGGTTTACTGGGATAAGCTTTCAGAGGGCGAAAAGACTGATCTTGTTAAGATTTCCGGGAACCTGGATCCTGATCTATCCATACAGATCGTTCTCAAAGGGATTGACTCAGGTCAGTTAGCCATTCGGACCCAGGCCCGGGAAACCTTGAAAAAAATCCAGACCGGAATTCTCGCCCGGCTGGCAGACCCGGTGTATAAGGATCAAAAATGCAACGCCATGAAAAATTCAGCCCTGGTCTGCAGCAGGCTTTTTTCCCGGATCAGGCCGGGGATTTCTTTTGAAGAACAGCACTTCATATTAAAAACCCTTCTCGGGTTTGAAAGCAGCGGTGCCCTTTTTGCCTTTAAAGCACTTTCCATGAGAAGGATCTCTCTTGCATCTACGGAAAAAATCATCCTGACCCTGCCGGATTCACAGCGCCTGGCTTTTATCCAGGAATATCTTAAAGCCACTCCGGAGCTCAGGCTGAAATTCGGTATCGTTTTTAAACAGATGGTCCGGTCCATCAGGCAAAAGGATGCGGTTGTAAGATTCTATGCCGGGCTGTTTGATACGGAACAGGATGTGGATCCCTTCTTATACAACCTCCATCCGGAGTTAAGAGACCCGGATAAAATCATATCCGAATTTGTCCGGTCAGACTCTCCCGGGCTCAGGACACTGGGACTGAAGGCCCTTGCCATGGCAATTCCCAAAATCAGTCCCAGCCTTCTTATGGAAATACTCGCAACGGAAACAGATGCCGATGTCAGGCAGACCCTTTATAAAATAATAGAAAATTCAGCGTTTGGAACCTATCCTGAAATATTTCACCCCATACTGGCGCTTCTTGAAAAAAAAGACAGGGAAGAAGCCTTTGCGGCTTTCAAGGCCCTGATTGTTTCAGGGAAGCTGCCCTTGACCGAGATCCTTGACAAGGTTCTGGAAAAGCATCCTCAACTCATGGAACATATCTGTAAAGAAATTTCAAACTTATCCAAGATCTCCTTTTTCTTTATCCAGGACATGGCCCTGAACCGATCCGCTTATGCCGGATCACATGTTGAAATCAACCTGGCGGCTGCCTTTGGAATAATCAAAAAAAGACCGGAACGGGTTGTGGGGATGCTCAAAAATCATATCAGCCAATCAGGAGATGATGTAAAAAAGCAAATTGAGACCTTTATTAAAAAGACAAAACAGATTCTGGCCATGGAAGGCCGGGATTTTGAAGAGCACTTTCATGCTGTTGTTCAGAGGGCAGGAAAAATTGAGCCGTTTCAATCCAAAGGGATTCTCAAATCTTTTTTTTCATCTTCAGGTATAGAAAAAAAAATTGAGGCTCTGAAAAAAAGCAAAAAAAAGGAGATCATTGATTTCAACCAAGAACCCATCATGAATATGGACCTATCCTCTTTGACCTGTCTTCAACAGGCCGCCTTTTTCAGTTGTTGTATCATCAAGGATTCCAATTTTTCCAAGTCGTCTTTTTCCAATGCCTCTTTTAAAGATTGCACCCTCATTCAAGTAGACTTTCAGAGTGCTGTTTTTAAAAATGTCTCCTTTGACAATGCCGTATTTATTCAAGTGAACGCAAAAGGTGCCGTATTCAGGAATTGCAGCTTCCAGGGAATTTCCATCCATGCTTGCAATTTTGATGAGGCCGTGATGAGCGGATCTTTTTTCATTGCCGCCACCCTGTCCAAAAGTTCATTTGAGAAAACAGACCTGTCCTGTTCTTCCTTTGCTTATGCGGGCATCAGGGGAATATCCTTTGTCGGATCAAACCTGGATCAGGCAGATTTTACAGGAGTTCAGGCCCAGTTTTGCCGCTTTCCAACCCATATCAGACCCATACTGTTAAATAAGGATATTGATTTAAATGCCAGAAAATATCAATTAATCCCCGAGGACATGCCAATATTCGATGCAGGGTTGCTTTCAAAACTCAATATGCTGATCTTTGGTGAATTCATCCATTACGGTGAAATGAAATTTATCCGGCAGAACAAGTACAGCCTGATCACAGCCTTTGACATATTCAAACCCAAACAGGCTGATCTTTTCCAGATCATACCCTATCTCCTCCATGAAAACACGGCATTGCCAGGAATCAAAAAAGACTTTGAGAAAGAAACTCCTCACGGGATTTTTGATTATCATCCCGACTCTGAAACCCTTGACATCATTTCAAAATACGGCCGGGGGAAAAAATACACGTCAGCTCCGAAAAAAAGCCCTGCCATCGAAGGACTTTTTACCATTGGCAGCATTGGATCTGTTGCCCAGTCAAATGACTCTGATATTGATTACTGGATATGCATCAATGAAGTGTCTTTTTCCAAGGATGAACTTGCTCTGCTGGAAAAAAAACTTCGCGCAGTTGAACAGTATGCCTGGAATGAATTTCATATCCAGGTGACTTTTTTCCTGGTGGATATTACAAAGGCCCGGAACAATGACTTTGGAGATTCCACCCTGGAAAGCTCGGGATCAGCTCAGGCCATGCTGTTAAAAGAAGAGTTCTATCGGACCATGATCCATGTGGCGGGAAAACTGCCCCTGTGGTCCGTTCTTCCCACGGCATTCAGCAAAAACCATTACCATGCCATCCTGAATATGGTTTCAGCCCTGCCTGATTTTTTCCGGTATATTGATCTTGGCGATATCCATGCCATTCCAACGGGTGAATTTTTCGGCGCCTCCATCTGGCAGATGTTCAAAAGCCTGAAAAGCCCCTTTAAATCAATTTTAAAAATGGCACTGCTGGAAAAATATGTCTTTGAATACGGAGAAAAACCCTTATTATGTAACACCTATAAAGACGAATGGATGAATTCCGGCGTCAATCTGAAACTCACCCGGAATGATGCTTATTATATTCTTGTGGATAATCTTCTTAGATTTTTTGAAGCATCCAAAGATAACGAGTCTGTTTCTCTTATCCTGACCTGTTTTTTTCTTAAACTCGGCATTTCCGGGCCGGATGACCTTGATAATACAGTTTTCGGGCTTAGAAAAATACTTATCGAAAACTGTATGACAAAATGGGGCTGGACCAGGGAAAAAATGTTCAGGATCGGCGGCTATGAATCCTGGCCATATAAAAATATTGTCGAGCTTTCAAACATACTGGAATCCCATATCATAAAAAAATACAAGATTCTGAACAAGGCTTTTGAAACTCTGCCCGGCAGTGAAACCTTGATTTCAGCAGAAGACAGAACGGTTCTGGGGAGAAAAGTCTTTTCTGAATTATCCAGACAACCGGGTAAAATCTCAAAATTGCTGCTTGTATCTAAAAGCGTTCTTTATTTCAGTGGTCTTCATGTAAAATACAGCCGGACAAAAGAGGGGAAAACCCTATGGGATCTGATCAATAAAAACATCCAGGCCTCAGACCGGACAGAACCGCTGATCACAGCCGAAACCATTGAGGAAATAGGCGCATGGCTGATGGTCAATCATATTTACAATAATACCACAGTGGTCAATCTGACCCCCAACCCGACACCGGTCACCACTGATGACATCCGCAAACTGTTCAAGACCCTGTATGACTATTTCAGCACCCTGATCCATAAACCGGTCGGCTTTGGGCATTTATTGAAAAAAGAAGAACTTGCCGGCCTTTTTGTTTCCATCAATTTTTATGCCCCGCGGCAGCAGCGCGACATTACCCATTATACATTGATCTACATGAACACATGGGGAGAAATGTTTTTAAAATTCATCAGCCTGGAAAAAGGACTGCCGGAAATAAAAGAATTGAGAAAATCCGTTCAGGAGCATCTGTATCCGGCAACAATCCCGGCAGGCTCTGTCTGCTGTTTCAGAGGTCTGACCAAAAGGTTCTAGATAACTCCCAGCTTTTTCAAGTCAAAATGCAGTTCCAGCTCATTAAAGACTTTTCCTTCTCGCCACTTCCCTTTATATTCAAGGGTCGGAACCACCCAGTCATCCCCTCCGTTGACTTCAATGACTTTTTGAACAATATTTTCAGGTTGTTCTTCTATTTCAATATAGTTGAACAAGATCCTGCTCTTTTTTAAATAGTCTACTGTTTTTGTGCAATGCGGGCACCATTTGGCAGCATAGATGTTCAGCATATTCTCCTCTTTATTTTATATTTTTCCCCATCATACGCAGATATCCAACCGACATCAATCCCTTTAAAGGGATTATGATATATCAAAAAAATGACTGCTTGACAGTTTCATCCATATCTCTATAATTTATACATCAAACAAAAATCTCCATCAAACCCGGTTTCATGCAACATAGCATGCTTTTTAGATTTAAGGAGAGAAAATGAACCCATCCAGTGCTTCTAAAAGCCTTATCCTGATTGTTGATGATGAAGCGGAAAATATTGAATATCTAAAAGGCCTTCTGGATCAATTCGGGTTCAACCTTGTTGCCGCATCCAGGGGTGAGGATGCCTTAAGGATTTTGGAAGACTCTTTTCCGGATATCATCCTTCTGGATGTCTTAATGCCTAAGATGGACGGATTTGAAGTCTGCCGAAGGATTAAGGAAAATATAAAGACAAGAGATATCCCGGTCCTGTTCATGACGGCTCTGACAGATCCGGTCAATAAGGTTACCGGGCTTGAGATCGGAGGGGCCGACTATATCACCAAACCCTTCCAGAAAGAAGAAGTGCTGACCCGGCTGAAAACACATTTTGTGATGCGTCAGTTGCAGCTTCAGCTTCAGCAGACAAGGCAGGCTTTGGATGATGAAGTCTCTTTTCGAACCCTGGAACTTACAAAATCAAATGAGCAGTTGAAAAAAGAATTGATTGAACAAAAACGAATGGAAAAAATTCTCAAGCAGGCTCAAAAAATGGAGGCCGTCAGCACCTTATCCCGCGGGATTGCTCATGATTTCAACAATATTCTTTCCATTATCATCGGCTATTGCGATCTGGCAGCCATGGAAAACATATCGAAAACTACCTCCCTGGGAATCAGTCTTGAAAAAATACATACTGCCGCATTCCGAGCCAAAGACCTTGTTCAGCATCTTTTGACCTTCTGCCGTGAGACAGACCAGGATAAAACGCTCATCCGGATATCCCCGGTTCTGAATTCCGTCATAAGCTTTTTGAAACCCGATTTTCATTCTTCAATTGAACTGAAGATGGATCTTAAGGAAGAAACCGGAACCATTCTTGCCGATACGGCAAAGATTCAGCAGCTTTTCCTCAACCTCTGCCAGAATGCCGTCCAAGCCATGTCCGCAACCGGCGGAAAGCTGACTGTCAGCCTGAACCCCGTCTTTTTAGATTCAGAACAGGCCTCCAACTACCCCAATATGGCATCAGGGCACTATGCCCGCATCCTTGTGCAGGACACAGGCCCCGGCATGGACCCTGAAATCCTTGAACGCGTTTTTGATCCGTATTTTACAACCAAAGAGCCCGGGGAAGGGACCGGCCTGGGCCTTGCCGTTGCATTCGGGATAGCCGTCAGCCACGGGGGAACCATCCTCGTTGAAAGCCGGCCCGGAGAAGGGTCTTCCTTTGAGGTGCTTCTTCCCCTGCGGATGGCTGAACAAGATGGACCGGATCCACAAAGAGATCAAAACCTGCCCAGGGGCACCGGGCATGTGATGTTTATTGATGATGAAGAATCGCTGGTTGATTTTGGAAAGATAGTTCTCGAGCGGGCTGGGTACACTGTTGAGGGATATACCGGCAGCATGGATGCCCTGGAAGCATTTAAAAAAAACCCGCAGAAATATGACCTGGTCATTACCGACCATATCATGCCGAAATTACAGGGTCTGGATCTGGCCGGAAAAATACTGGAAATCAGAAACAATATCCCTGTTCTTCTGTGTACCGGCACCCGGAGCGAAACGCTCGCTGAACATGCCAAAGCCGCCGGCATTATAGAAATTCTTCAAAAGCCGATACCCATGAAGACACTGATTAAAACCATCAATCGAATTCTGGAAAGAATCTGATGACAGATTTTCTTTCCATCGATCCTGGAGTATCCCGTATTCTGATTGTTGACGATGAGTCCATGATCAGGGATCTGCTTGAGCAGACACTGGAAAGAACCGGCCATGTCTGTTGTTTTGCTGAAAACGGAGAAGCTGCGTTGGAAGAGCTTGTCCATTCAGCCTTTGATGTGGTGGTGACGGATATTGACATGCCCGGCATGGACGGTATTGAGCTTTCCAAAATCATTAAAGCAGAATTTTCCTCTGATGTCATTGTTATGACGGGCCAGATCCGAAGTTACCAGTATGATGAAATCATCACACTGGGGGCCAGCGATTTTGTTGAAAAACCCTTTTCTCCGCGAGAAATGGTTCTCAGGGTGGATCGTGTGTTAAGGGAAAGACGACTCAGGCAGATTGCAGCAAAGGCCCATGAGGAACTCAGGGAATCCTATGTGGATTCCATCCACCGCCTGGTCATGGCATCGGAATATAAAGACGAGGATACCGGGGACCATATTATCCGGATCGGGAAATACTGTTCCCTCATGGCTGAAAAATTGAATCTGTCCCGGGAGTTTATCGATACCATCTATTATGCGTCACCCATGCATGATATCGGGAAAATCGGCATCCCGGACAAAATTCTGTTAAAGCCGAGCAAACTCACCCACATCGAATTTGAAACCATCAAAACCCATACACAGATCGGTGCCAGGCTTTTATCCCGGTCTAAATCAAAAATACTTCAAATGGCTCAGGAAATAGCCCTGACCCATCATGAAAAATTCAATGGGAAAGGATATCCCCATCAGCTCAAGGGAGCGGATATCCCCATTTCCGGACGAATTGTGGCCATTGCCGACACCTTTGATGCACTGAGCTCAAAACGACCCTATAAAGAACCTTACCCCCATGACCTTACCCTTGATATTCTAAAAAAAGAGCGGGGCGAACAATTTGACCCGGACGTTCTTGACATATTTATCAACAATTTTAATGCGTTTCTCGAAGTCAGGGGCAAGGTCGGCATATTTGAAGGCGAATCCTTCCAGGATTTTATTCTCAGCGAACGGGACAGAAACGGGATTTAGCCTTGGCCGTCTTTATTGCTGATCCAGGGCCAGGGGTCCGGGCCGGTATTTCTCCGGCCCTTTAAGGATTCTTTTTCCCACTCTTTTGGCCAGCTCGTTCAGCATCCCGCCAAAAAGAAGATTATGAAAAGGGAGCAGCATGTACCAGTAAATGATCCCATAAAGCCCTGTGGGACGAAATCTTGTCCCCAGCATGATGTGAGTCCCCCTGTCACAGGGGATCAATTCAATGTTGAGAAGCGCTTCACCTGGAAGTTTCATCTCTGCCACAAGAATCAATCTATGCGGTGGGCTTATGTCCAGGACCCGCCAGAAATCAAGCGCATCCCCGACAGACAGATGTTCCGGATGACGCCGTCCGCGTCTTAAGCCCACGCCCCCTGCCATCTGGTCCATCCATCCCCTTAAACGCCACAGAAGATTACCATAATACCATCCATTGGCACCCCCGATGCGGCTGATAAAAGGCCAGATGGTATCGGGTTCACATGCCAGCATGATTTTATACCCCCCCTGGAGCAAAGTCCCGCCTGAGTACTCAGCATCACCGGCATACATCCACTCAGGCGGGTTCAGATCTCCGGCATCCGACCACCGCGTTTCTACTATTTTAAGGGAATCTTTCCGGGTGGCAAGTTCTATGGCACTGTGGCAGGGGATGAGGTCCTGGGGAATAATCTTCCTGATTTTGTCTTCTTTTGTAACCGTTTCAACCCCCAGCCCCTCTAAAAGAGGCTGTGAAATACCGGGAGACAGTGGAAGCAACGCCTTGGCAACTGCATGGGCAATTTTTGTTCCCAGCTTAAAGGGAGGGCTGGGAAAAGGAATAAACAATGGTTTTTTTAGCCCTGCCCATTGGGCATATATTTCAAACAGTTTCCGGTAGGTCAGGATTTCCGGCCCGCCGATATCATAGGTCTGCCCTAGGGTATCATTTTTTTCAAGACATTTTTCAAGATAGGTCAACACGTTTCGGATGCAGACAGGCTGAATCTTTGTATCTGTCAAGCTTTTCGGGATAATAAAAAAAGGAATCCGCTCTGCTGTATACCGAAGCATTTCAAAGGAGGCGCTGCCTGATCCGATGATATGGGCTGAGCGAAACACTGTAACCGGCACTGTCCCGGACTTGAGTATGGTTTCAACTTCCAGCCTGCTTTTCAGATGTAAGCTGGCATTGGGCTCGCTGCCCCCCAGGCCTCCAAGATAAATAATCCGTGCAAGCCCGATTTTTCCGGCTGCTGATACGAAATTTTGAGCTGCACAGCGGTCTGCACCGGAAAAATCCTTGTATGCGGGGGACATGGAGTGAACCAGGTAATAGGCTACATCACAGCCTTTTAGAGCGTTTTCAAGATTTTGTAAATTTTGGACGTCGGCCTTTACACTTTCCAGCCCGGGGTGGTTTTTCCAGGGCCTTCCCTGGATTTTCTCCATGGATCTGACCATGGCGCGGACCCGATATCCGGCAGTTAACAACCGCAGGACAAGCCTGCCGCCGATATAGCCTGTGGCACCCGTGACCAGGATCAAAGGACGTTTCATTCAGATCCTTTTTTAAAATCTGTATCAGCGCTTAATCAGTTTTTTAAGGCTGTTGGAAATAATATAGGACACCATTTTGGGATTCTCCTTCAGGCGTCTGATGGAATAGGCCAGCCATTCTTTTCCAAAGGGTACGTAGACCCTTATGGGGTATCCCTGGTCATGGATGATGCTTCTTAACTCTTCCTCAACTCCATAGAGCATCTGAAATTCATAGGCTTCTTTTTTAAGCCCCAGCCTGTCGATGATTTTCATGGCCTCGAACACAAGCTTTTCGTCATGGGTGGCAATGCCCGTAAAGCACTGATGGGAAAGCAGTTCTTCAAGAAGATAGGCATAGCTTGAATTGATGATGGCCATGTCCGTATACACGTTTTTTTTACTTTCCCAAAAATAAGCGCCTTTGCAAAGTCTGATATTGGCTTTTCCCTCAATCATCTGCCGGATATCCAGAATAGAGGACCTCAGATAAGCCTGTATGACGATACCGATATTGTCAAATTCTTTCTTAAGTCTTAAAAACAGATCAATGGTATCATTTTTCAGGCTTGTGTCTTCCATGTCGATTCTGACAAATATATTTTGCGCCCCGGCATGGATCACCACATCCCTGATATTGTCATAACAGAAGGACTTGTCCAGCTTCAGTCCCATGTGAGAGGGTTTTAATGATATGCCGCTGTTCAGATGGTGTTCTGTAATCCTGTCAACGGCTTTCTGATACATATTTACGGCAGCAAGGCAGTCGCTTCTTTTTTTCGGGTCCTCCCCCAGAAGGTCCAGGGTTGCCGAGATGTCCTGATCGTTCAGTTCCCTGATTTTCGCAACCGCATCATCCAGGGTTTCCCCGGCAAGATAAGGCCTGGCAAAAATCCAGACCAGGGTTTTTGGGAAAAAGGGGAGAAATTTCGCAATCAGATTGTTGAATATGTTCATTTTTCCCCTTTTTATATTTATACTATTCTGTTTTCTTTTGTTTTGCCTTTGCAACCTGACGCTGTGAAGCGCTCAAAATGGCTTTTCTGAGCCTGATGGATTTTGGAGTGACTTCCACCAGCTCATCATCCCGGATAAAATGAATGGCTTTTTCCAGGGTCATGGCCTTGACCGGAGAACAGATCACATGTTCATCCTTGCCCGATGCCCTCATATTGGTCAGTTTCTTTTCCTTGCAGGCATTGACATCAATGTCCTGGTGGCGGTTGTGCTCTCCTATGATCATCCCTTCATATACCGGGGTTCCAGGCTCTATAAACAACTGGCCTCTGGGTTCAAGGTTGAACAAGGCATAGGGAACGGCCTTTCCCTGGCGGTCGGAAACAATGGAACCCGTATACCGCACGGGGAAATCTCCCCTGTATTCCTCATACCCGGAAAGATAAGAATTCATTATTCCCGTCCCCCTGGTATCGGTCATGAATTCATCCCGGTATCCGATGAGAGATCGGGACGGGATGGAAAATTCAATTCTTACACGGCCTTTGCCGTTATTCACCAGATTGACCATCTTGCCTTTCCGGATGGACAGCTTTTCCGTTACCACTCCCATGAAAGCCTCATCGCAATCCACAAACAGATGTTCAATGGGTTCCAGGGTTTTTTCATCCTTATATTTAAAGATAACCCTGGGTCGTCCGGCACAAAGCTCAAACCCTTCTCTTCTCATTGTTTCAATGAGAATGGCCAGCTGAAATTCTCCTCTTCCCTTTACCTTGAAACTTTCATCCTTGTCGTTTTCTTCCACCTCAATGGCAACGTTCATAAGGGTTTCCTTTAACAGGCGCTCCTTAATTTTTCTTGACTGGACCAGTTTTCCCTCATGGCCTGCAAAAGGGGAATTGGATATGGAAAACTGCATGGATACGGTGGGCTCATCCACGGTAATCCGTTTCAGCGGAACCGGGGCCTGTTTTGTACAGATGGTGTCCCCGATCTTTACATCTTCAATCCCGGACAGTACAATAATATCTCCAACATCGGCATTTTCTACAGGTGTCAGGGCAGGCCCGTTATAGGATTGAATCCGTGTGACTTTCAGGGGCAGGTGGGTATTGTCCTTATTGATGCAGACAAGGTTCTCATTGGATTTGGCCGTTCCGTTGAAAATCTTGCCAATGGCCAGCCGCCCGAGATAATCCGAATAGCCGAGATCGGACACCAGCATCTGGAAGGGTGCGTCCGGATCATAGGACGGCGCCGGCAGGTCTTCCAGAATCATATCAAACAATACATTGAGATTATCAGCCTCTTCATCCAGATCTTTTTTTACGATTCCGTCACGTCCGATGGCATAGAGATATTTAAAGTCAAGCTGTTCCTCGGTTGCATCAAGATCAATAAAGAGGTCATAGACCATGTCCAGAACCTCCTGGGGTCTTGCATCCTTACGGTCAATTTTATTGATGATCACAACAACGGGCAGGTTGGCTTCAAAGGTTTTTTTGAGTACAAACCGGGTCTGGGGAAGGGGGCCTTCAGAGGCATCCACCAGAAGAATGGCGCTGTCAGCCATGGAAAGCGCTCTTTCCACCTCACCGCCGAAATCGGCATGGCCGGGGGTATCAATAATATTGATTTTAACCCCCTTCCATGTCACGGAACAATTTTTTGCAGCAATGGTGATACCGCGTTCCCTTTCAAGGTCCATGCTGTCCATCAGGCGCTCATTCACCTGCTGGCCTTCCCTGAAAGTTCCGCTCTGCTTGAACATTGCGTCCACCAGAGTGGTTTTGCCATGGTCTACATGGGCAATAATGGCAACGTTCCTTAAATTTTCATTATACTGTATATTTTTTTTCATGATTCTCCTGTTGATATGATCTGTAAGCCCAGGAACATAACCATGAAACAGCAAAGGTCAACTATTACTTTGACACCCGCGTTGTGCCGTCCGGCCCCCTGAGGATACGGACCCGATCATTTGGATAAATCTGAACATCGGCTTCCTGAACCACAACAATGGTCTCTCCGCTGTCCTTTTTCACCACAATTTCAAGCCCTTTTTTGGAAGTGATCCCTTCTTCAGCCATGGCCCCTCCTGCTGCACCGAGAAGGGCTCCGCCCACGGTGGCAAGGGCCCGGCCCGACCCTCTGCCGACGGTACTGCCGAGCACCCCGCCGGCAACCCCGCCGGCAGCTGCTCCAACAGGAGTTTTGGTGCCTTCTATCATCACTTCCTTGACAGACTCAACGGTTCCTGTTTCAACCGTGTGGGCCTGTCTTGCCTGATCCCTGGAATACACTTCGCTGGATCTGCTGGAAACACATCCGGCTGTATATAGTGCGATCACTGCAAAAATTGCTATGACTGCTGTTCTGTATCCAAACGTTTTCATATTTTTATCCTTTCAGATTCACTATTGTTTAGGTTTATAGGCAATGCAATCCATTTCCACAGATGCGCCCAGTGCAAGAGATTTTACGCCAACCGTTATCCTGGCGGGAGGTTCAAACTGGATAACATCCAAATAAGCTGAATTCATATCATGAAAATAATTCATATCCGTCAGATAAACATTCACCTTAACGATGTCCTCAAGTGCTGCATTACATTCTCTCAAAATGTTTGAAATATGAAAGAGAATCTGCTCTGTCTCTTTTGATACACCTCCTTCAACAATTTCCAGTTTGTCATGTTTTGTTCCAAGGGTTCCTGAAACGTAGATAAAATCACCTGCCACAGCAGCATGGCTGAAAGCAGGAAGCCTTGCAAGATTCTCACAGTTGATTTTCCGAACTCTCATAAAAACCTTCCTTTCCTTTTTTGCCGACTTATTTTAATATAATTCTACAGCACCTTTGTGCAAGCTTCAAGACCTCAATTGTTTAAAATTGTAATTGAATAAGCTTGTATTTATATGGTTTTGCATTATTGTTTGCAAAACATGACCGATATGAACCCTTTGGCAGAAGGAGCAGGACAATGACCATCACAGTCGCAATCCTTATGGTTGCAGTCATCGGATTTCTAATTTATATACAAAAACAGCGCCCGGTTTCAAAAGACATTGCCGCACAAAACCCTTCTCCCCGGTCCGGGCCCACACCTGATCAGGAATACGGCGCCATCCTGGATTCTTTGCTCAAGCTCAATATCCTCATGCGAAAGGATAAGGAATTTTCCGGCGAAATGACGGAAGAAATAGAAGCCGTCATTGATGACCTCATGGTCATCACCCCTTCTATGATGGAGCGCTATCCAGGTGAAACCCTGACCTATGAAATCAAAAAAATCGGGCTGACCCACCTTTATAAAACCGTCAAGGAATACCTGGATCTTTCGATGGAAAGCCGAAACGTCCAGCTGGATATTTTTAAAAAAACCATTGAGTCCCTGCGTGAGGTCTCAAACCGATCCAGGGATATTGTAGAAAAAAACGAAACCGCAGAGTTTAAAACCATGGCCAATTTCCTTGCCGGCAAATTTTCTTAAAAAAGGAGAATCACATGAATGATATGACACGCGATCTTCAAAGCGTTGCCATGCAGGCAAAGGCCCCTGTCCTTGCCGAGGTCGGGGAAGTTTCGGGCCAGGGCGCCCTTACCCCTGTTCAGGCCCCTTCCAATCTTGTCCCGGTTCAGCCGAGGCATCTGGCTGTTCAGGATATCCAGGCCATTGAAGCCAGGGCTGATGAATTTCTTGAAAAAATAAAACAGGACCCCTCCAACTGGCAGCTGGGTAATTTTGTATTCAGCCTGGGCCAGGACATCATGGAACAGACCCAGGCCCAGGTCAGCCTCTATGACCGGAAAATGGGCCAGGTGCTCAAAAGCGTGGCCACCGACGCATCCTCCCCGGTGGGAAAAAACATCCTGGCCATTAAAACAGAGCTTGACAAGGTAAACCCCACCATGGTGGCCAAAACCGAAACGCCTTTGCAGACAAAAATGCTGGGCCTTTTCACGAGAACCGTCAACCGCCTGCCCAAGGGGGATGAGATCCTAAGAATCATTGCCGAAAGACGGGAAACCGTAAATTCCACCATTGACGGCATCCGCAACCATTTAAGAAATGAGGCCGACCAGGTGGCTTTTGATGCTGCAGAACTCTCGGTCATCTGCGACGCTTTAAAGGAAATCCAGCCCAGACTCCAGGAACAGATTTATCTTGGCCAGGTTATCTGGCAGAAACTCATGGATCATTTAAAAACCGTGGAAGACCCGAGATTCAAAGAAGCCCTGACCACCCTGACCAGCGATCTTGCCATGGCTGTGGTGGATCTTCAAACCATTGACAATTCCAACCTCCAGACCCGGTTCGGCGGGGAAATGATGGTGAGAAACTCCCATCTGGTCAAACGCCTGGTCCAGAGAACGGACATGATTCTTTCCACGGCTGTTAAAAACGCGCTGGCCGTCCGGGTGGCGGCCGAGCAGCAGATGGAAACCTTAAAACATCTGGACATGGTCCAGCAGGCAGCTGCCGAAACCATGAAAGACACGGCAAAGGTCATTGGAAATGCAGCCATCAAAGGCGCTCAAATGAGCCAGAGCATGACCGTGAACATCCAGGCCCTGGAAGAAGCCTGCAATACCTATGAACAGGCCTTTGAAACCTTTGCCCTGATATCACAGGAGACCATCAGCATTGCATCCCAGAGTTCCAATGCCCTGGGGAAAATGAATGACCGTTTCAGGGCCAGGACCGATGCCCTGACAGCCAGACGCCGGGACCAGTAACCCCGGATGAACTCTTAAAACAGGACGCTTAGGATTTGGAGACCCCCCATGCTTGATACGGCAACACAAAAATCATTTCAGGAAAGGTTTACCGCCATCCGGACGCTGTCAAAAAACGACCTTGTCCCGGACTCTGAAAAATCATCCCTGACCCTTAAAAATGCCGGGAAAAATTCATTTTTCGAATATCAGAAAAAAACCTATATGGTAAAAGACCTGTGCCGGTATGAAGAAACCTCGGATGATTTTAAAAAGAAAAAAGGCTATTTTATAACAGAGCTCACCTGTCTCTGTCTTGAAACCGGCGAGACGGTTCATGTTGAATGGGAATTTGACGACGAGCTTGAAGTCAGTATGACCCTTGACAGGTTTACATTCAAGAATTTAAAGGACGATGAGGGTGGACCCATTGATGAAGACGACCTGGATGAGATTGCCGACACCCGGGATGTGGTTGTGGTGAACGGGGAAACCTTTTTTTATGAGGATGACTGGGCCTCGCTGTATCAGAGGGGCGGCAAAGAAGAAAAGGTCTATATGTATGAATTTGAAAATGAGGCCGGAACCCTTTTTCTCACCATTGAAGAATGGTCCGGTGACGGCAGGGAGGAATATCAGATTTATACCTCAAGCCCGGTTGACCCGAAACATATCACCCTCATCAGTCAAGGAGAGGTTCAGGGATGACCGGAAAAATAAAGTTCCCTCTTAAGAAAATCCTGACCTGTCTGATACTGTTCGGGTTTCTTTTGTTTTTGACCGGGTGCGGCGAGGGGCTGCCCAAAGAGCTGAAAAAAGAGGCGGAATCACTTCCCAGTGCCATAAAAACTGGATTGTCCCTGGTAGATAAACATAGAGAAAAATATGAAACCCAGACCTCTTCTTCAGAGTTTAAATCCCTGGAACAGTTCAGCAAAAAGGAAAACTGGGCCCAGAAATTCCAGCAGGCAAAGGGCGAGCTGGACCGGGCAAAGGATGTCTATGATAAAGAACTTTCCCCTTTGATCAAAAAGAATGCGCCCGAGCTTGCGCCTGACGTTCAAAAAAAGACCGGCCAGATCAAAAAGATCATAAAAGATGCTGAAAACCTTTACCGGTATCCGTCTTCAAGATTTTCTGCGATTCTTGATACCAAAAAAAATGCCGGCAGTGTGCAGTCCCGTGCGAAAACCGATACCGCAGCCATCCAGGAAATTGCGGCCAGGATAAAAGACGGCCCGGTAGCCAAAGCACTCTCAGACTTTCCTGACACAGCCGAAAAAATCAATGCCAGGTTTGCTCCTTTATCAAAACTGGATGGAGACGCCTTAAGTCATCTGGACCGGGTAAGGGCTGAATATGAGCGCCATGCCTCCGGGGCCGAGGCAGACTATGCCGCATTCACCGACAGTTCACAAGCCCTGTCGACCGGCCTTGAACAGGCAAAATCCCTTGATATCAGTATTTCAAAGGACATGGCCGGGCTATATTCAAGTTATACAAAAATCTTAAAAGACATGAAGGAAGAATACAGCGTCACCATCAAGCGGGAATCCTGGGATGAAAATGCCGATTATGACAATCCCATCACTGTGATATTTCAGCGGGATGTGAGCCCGGAACTCTACGAGGCCCTGACCCAGGAAAACCTGGATGAGATTGCCGTTATCACGGCGGGCTTCATGGGGTCAAATCTTAAAAGCAATATCGGCGATCTCTGGACCGAACTTGCCATCAATCCCACGGACCAGTGGCCCCAGAGAGGTCACAATGCCGCCTCCTTTTATGTGGAAGATACAAAAGAAACCTATTTTCATAAATATATCCTGGAAGAAAACGGTGAAACAAAAGAGACTGACTGGGAACAGGTGGATGAAAGCGTTTATGAGGCCAATCTTGAGTTTTTGGGCATGGCCATTCTGTCCAAACCCTATGGTATGTTCGAAGAAGACCGCCTGACCCAGGCCGCCCCGCCGGGCATGGCCTATGTGGGCAACCCGAAATATGGAGAGTGGAAACAGGACACCACCGGCGACCGTTTCTGGTCATGGTATGGGAAATATGCCCTTTTTTCTTATCTGTTCTTTTCCCCGCCATCTTATTTTCATTATAATTCCTGGAGCGGCTGGCATAACAATTACCGGTACCAGAAGCCCTATTTTGGCGAGGCAAAAGACGGTTTGGCACCATACGGAACCCAAGGGGCCTATGTCAAACAATCCCCAAAATTTCAAAGCACGGCCTTTGCCCAGAGCGGGGGCTTCAAATCCCGGACCGCTTCCGTCCGGGGAGCAGGCGACCGCCTTCGAGGCGGCGGCCCTAACAGCAAAGGCAAATAAAATGATACCAAAGAGGAGATATTAAATATGGCGGCAATGCTCGCAAGTCTGGGTCAGGGATTGATGTATGTCATCCTGGGTGTTTTTTTTATCTGGCTTGTCAAAAAAGTGGATGACTGGCGAACAAGGGAGTTTGATGATGATGTGGAAATCGATAACGGCAATGTGGCTGTCGGGTTAAGACGGGCAGGGCTGTATCTCGGCATTGCCATTGCGCTTTCGGGCGCCATGGGCGGGGCTTCAAAGGGATTTTTTCCCGATCTTTTCCAGCTCTTGATTGACGGCCTCATTATTACCGGATTCATGTTTTCATCCCGGTTTGTCAATGATTATATCATGCTGGGCAATATCAGCAATGATGGGGAATGTGTAAAGATCATCATTACGCCCGAGGGGAAAAAGATTAAGGGGAATTCAGCCGTGGGAATGGTGGAAGCCGGGATGTCGGTGGCCACGGGATTTATCCTGAACGGCGCCATATCCGGAACAGGCGGCACATTGATCGAAGGCATTGCCAGTGCGGTTCTCTTTTTTATCCTGGGTCAAATGGCACTTCTTATCTTTGGTTTTCTCTATGAACTGACCACCCCTTTTAATGTGAGAAGCGAAATTCAGAACAACAACCTGGCCGCCGGAATCGGGCTTGGGGGAACCCTCATGGCCTTTGGCATTATCCTCATGGCAAGCCTTTCCGGACCTTTTACAGGCTGGGCCCATGATATCTTAAGTTTCTGCCTGTACACTGTTTACGGCATCATCATGCTCCTGGTTTTCAAGACTATTATCGGAAAACTTCTTTTACCCACCACGACCATTGCTGTGGAAATAAAAGAAGACCGGAATGTGGCAGCCATGATTGTGGTGGAATGCGCCATTAACGCCGTTGCCATTATTATCGCCTTTTCCATGTAATCCATGACCCGGACCGGAAAACCGATTAATTTTGCATCCCTGCTTCTTTGCGCCTGCATGTTTGCCAGCGGTGCCTGCGGCATCATCCTGGAGTATATCCAGGCCAGCCTTGCCTCCATGATCCTTGGCAATTCCTTTGAACAATGGGCCATGGTCATCGGGCTTATGCTATTCTGGATGGGGTTCGGAAGCCTGATCCAGTCCCGGATTTCCAAACCCTTTCTCATTTATGCCTTTATCGGGGTTGAAATCGGCCTTGCCCTGGCCGGGGGCTTTTCCCCCACCCTGACCTATCTGGCCTACAGCTATACCTCCCACTACATCCTGGTCCTGTATTTTTTTGTCAGTTTCATCGGAATCATGATCGGGCTTGAAATCCCGGTCATTATCCGGATCAACAATGATTTCAGCACTGAATTATCCACCAATCTCGGCAGCATCCTGAGCGCCGATTACATCGGCAGCCTCATGGGATCCATGCTCTATGTATTTGTCCTCTTAAGGTTTACTTCCATAACCGAAGCTGCCTTTCTCACCGCAGGCGCCAATTTTTGCCTGGCTGCCCTCACCTTTCTCTATTTTTCAAAAAAAGGGCTCATCAAAAAAAGCCTGGTCCTGCCGGTCATCATGGTGCTGACCTTTAGCACCGTATGCTTTGGATACCTGAACAACCGGCAATGGAATATCAAACTGGAGCAACCCCTGTATGATGATCCCGTGATCTTCAGCAAAACCACCCAGTACCAGCATATCACCCTTACCCATGACAAACCGTTGGATGAAGTCCGGCTTTTTTTAAACGGCAATCTTCAGTTCTGCAGCACAGATGAACAGCGCTACCATGAACCCATGGTCCACCCGGTCATGAACCTTGCTCCCTTGAAAGAAAGGGTTCTCATCCTGGGCGGCGGCGACGGATGCGCCTTACGGGAAGTATTAAAATATAAGGAGGTCAAAGAAGTTCTCCTGGTGGATCTTGATCCTGACATGACCGATCTTGCCGCTACCCATCCCATCCTGACCCGGATCAACCAGGACGCCTTCAAGGATGCCCGCCTTGTTACTCTTAAAGGCAGCGGCATTTCACCGGGTATTCACAAACAGGTCTATATGGAGGCAAACCGGAAAAGCCCTTCCCAGCCAGACGCTACCCAAAAACTGGCCGACGTCAGGGTCATGAATGTGGATGCCGACAAATTTTTAAGTGATATCCAGGGGTTTTTTGATATCATCCTTATTGATCTGCCCGACCCGTCCTCGCCGGAACTCACCAAATTGTATGCATTGGAATTTTATAAAAAAGTAAGACGTCACCTTTCCCAGCACGGGTTCATGGTGGTTCAGGCCACCTCCCCCTATCTTGCAAGGGAAAGTTTTTTATGCATTGGAAGAACCATTGAAAGCGCAGGCCTTTCCATCCTTCCCTTTCATGAAAATGTGCCCAGCTTCGGCGACTGGGGATGGTTCATGGCCTTTCACCCCAACCTGAAAAAAGAAAAAATTATGGAACGGATTAAAACTCTTTCCATTGATGTTCCCACCCGGTTCATCACGCCGGAAGGATTTCGAAGCGAACTTGTTTTCGGCAAAAGCGATCTTGAAACAACCGACAAAAGGATCAACACCCTACTTGACCCAGCCCTTCTGAGCATCTACAACCATGAATCCTGGCTTCTGGAGTAGAGGGTTGAGCATCAAAAAAAAGGGCAGAATCAAATCAATTATCTGCCCTAATGTATTCTATTTCAATGCGCTTATTTTTGTTTTCTGCTTACTCCGGCAAGGCCAAGAAGACCAAGACCGAACAGCGCTATTGTGGCAGGTTCGGGAACAGCCTGCTCATCACCGCCTCTAACATATACCATCTCAAGAGCACCTCCGCCCAAAGTTCTGGAAATAGCGCTACCAGACATATCGCTAGCATCTACATGGGTAAAAGATGTATTCCAATAAACAACACTATTAATATACCCGCCATTTGCATTGGTGAACATAGCCAATCGAGTATTGCCATTCAGTGCTGCAAACGGGGTCCATTCTTCTATGGTCGCAAATCTCCATCCTTCATGGAAAGTGGGTGCTGAAAGAACATTTCCATTACCCCAATTCACTTGAGAAACAGGTGCTGCCCAAGTCCAGTCAAGGCCATTCCAGGTTATATAGGTATTGGCCGGTAATGGATCTGCTATGGGGTTTGCCGTGGCAGATCCTAAAAAGCTTAAGGTTAATAATAAAATGCAGAACAGTAACAGGTATTTCTTCATGATGTAAATTCTCCTTTTTACCTCTCTTGCCAAATAATTTCCCGATGAAACTTTTGGCTGTAAGAACCGTAAAGCAAAAAAAATGCCAGCAGCATGAAAATCCTCAACCCCATCATGGATAAGCTTTCTATAAAAATCGCGAAGCAAATGCCTATGATATTTATTGGCCATTTCCGAACATTTTTTACATGTAAATGGTAAATATTTTATATGACCCCTATCCTCTTTTTTTATCCTTTCTTCCAAACATCTGAAACTCCCGGTTCCGGGAATTCTAAAAACCAATACCAAACCCGGATTTAATATTGAACTTCTGTTTTATATCCAGTATGTAACTCCAGTCAGGATTATCAAAATTAACACATTCTTTAGATTGGAAAGAGCTATGAACACCAATTTATTTATGATTCTATTCGCTGCTTTGTTTTTTTCATCATGTTTACAGCATCAACCTGTTGGTGCGGGGCTTGAAAAAGATATTGCATCTATTCCTTTCACGATTTCTAAATCCGGACATATCCTGACCACGGCGGAAATTAACGGGAAAAAAGCATACTTGATGATTGATAGCGGCGCCTCATCTTCGGTCATACATATTGGGAAACTGTTATCCCTGGGCCTTGAAAGCCGTGATAAGAAAGGAAAAATTTCCGGAATCGGCACATCCAGCTACGACGTGAAAGAAGTTATTGTGACCGAGATGACACTAAATTCGGTTTCATACCCAAGCCCTGAATTTGATGGAGTAGATTTATTCCATGTTGAACGGATTGATTATTATCAAACCCTGGACGGCATCATCGGCAGCGATTTTCTTAAAAAATATGACGCGGTCATAGATTATAAAAAACAAATCCTTTTTTTAAAAAGGCCGTGATCAAACCATTTGCTGATTCTTTGTTATCCGTGAGACTGGTATTCTTTCCCCCCAAAAATCTGTCTCAGTTGATAATCACCAGGTTTTGCTCACACCTTTTATTAAACGCCTCCAGAAATACCCTGCGTTCATCCGTCAATGGGCTTGATGTATGCCATTCCAGAGATTTGGGGATGGATTCAGAATACAAGATGTTAACAACTCCACTACCGTCGGCGCCCAACACTCGTGTATATATTTTTGTCATCATTTTCATGGGCCCTGAATATCCTATCTTCAAGTTTGCCTCTTTAAGCAGATCATTTTTGATGGATGCCAAAGAAAAATTATTCAAAACAACCCCATACTGATAATATTTTCCGCCTATCTGACTGGAGCCATGATCGATAATACCGGGAATCTTTTTATACTCAACCGGTATCCAAGAACTGTGGTCGGTCTCAAATATTTTTATCTCAATACTGACAACCTTCACACAGCCCAACTCAGGATCATAAGGATTAAGAAAAGAATAGCTGTTGGACTTAACCGACATTTTCTCATGAAAGGCACCCACATTTTCCGGCTTCACTTCATATTTGTCTTGAGGCACCGTATCAATGTATTTTATATCCTTTGCAATCCTGACTTCCATTTTGGGGTATACATAGGAATGAAACACATTTTCATCATCAACAGATATTGGAATTCCCTGCCCTCCTCCTGTCACACAGCCTGCAAAGAGAAATACAAAACCCAAAAAACAGACCTGAACCGCCTTTTTCATTTCAGCTCCTTACTAATAATATTTAAAGAAAAGCATACCCGGCAATATATAATTTATAAAAATAGAATTTTCAATCAGGGAAAACCCTGAATTCTGTGATTATTCAATCTTTTGTATTGCTCTTCAGACACCAGCTTTATAAATATAGGCCATCCCGACTTGTCATGACCTCATAAAAAAAGGAGCAAGAATTTGACCAGTTGAAATCTTTTACAGATAAACTGTAACACAGCTCTTTTCAAAACATAAATGGGGTTGGGCAGGGGAGGTGTCGGATCAGAAATAATACCAGATGGTCTCATAATCTGCGACATCCTCTCCGGCATCATCCAGCCGGATGAGATAATCGAGAATGGGAACATCCTGCCGATATGGGTGGAAATGCGTCTGGTATTTTTTTTTCCAGGATTGAACATCAAAAAATTAAGGCAGAATCAAATCAATGATTCTGCCTTAATGTATTCTATTTGAATGCACTTATTTTTGGTTTCTGCTTACCCCGGCAAGGCCAAGAAGCCCAAGACCGAGCAGCATCATTGTGGCGGGTTCGGGAACAGAGGGAGGTTGGGTCCCGTTTTTATATGCGAACAAATTCATGTCTGCGTATATCGTATCCCTATTCTCAATTCCATCATTATCAACAGTGCCGTCACCAGTAATCCAGGTATTGAAAATCTCCACGCCACCCTTTTCAGCATACGCATAACGGTAAAAATTGTCAGCGGTATTATCATCATATGCCCCCCAAAACAAGTCACGATTTGGAGTTTTGCCAATTATTCCACTGTAACTATCAAAATTAGATCCAGGACTTGGAAGAGAAGCAAAAAGCACACCCAAAGTATTCGAATTGGCAACCGTAAATCCAGCGGCGTTTGCGGCAGCTTTCATTTCATTATAAGATGCATTAAAAAAATTATCTAAATCTAGCCAAACATACCCGGTATTTGTATCTTTAAAAGTCCTGAATCCGCCGATATCAGTTGAATCAATAATTGTTGCACTGGCCACCCCAACCAAACCAAACATCAAAATCCCGATTGCCAAGCCCACTAAAAAATTCTTTTTCATTTTCTCTCCTTATAATTAATTAAATAAAAAACACTGCTCCTCCCCCATGAGGAAAAATTGTTTGCACAACTCGTGCCAGTGGCATTGAACAAAAAAAGCTTTATTAATGATCCTGTTCCAAAAATAAAAATCAAACAACTATAACAATATATTCACAAGTCATAACATTTTTTTCCAAAATTTAAGTAGTTTTTTATATAGAATTTAAAAAAATACGAATGAAAGCCGGTATTCAATATCGGTTGTTTAAGTTTTTCGTTCTTTGTCTTGCAAAAAGAAACTTGTTCCCTGTTCTTTTATGGGTGGGAATTACCCAATCAGAAATAATACCAGATGGTCTCATAATCTGCGACATCCTCTCCGGCATCATCCAGCCGGATGAGATAATCGAGAATGGGAACATCCTGCCCGATATGGGTGGAAATGCGTCTGGTTATGTTTTTTTCCCAGGGGTGAAATTCATACAGCCTTGTTCCGTCCGGAAGGATTGAAATAAGATCCCGGTGCTGACGGGCGCGCAGATAGTTTTTCCCCATTCCCGGAACATTGTAAACCGCCTCGTCTGTTCGGGACATCCCGGGAAGCAGCCTTGCCTCTTCTTTTTGTTCCTGAAGCAGCCGGGCAATGGGAACACGGTATTCCAGGGTTTCTTCTTTTCCCTTTGTATTAAATGAATAATAGGGCTCCACGCCGATACGGGTCAAATTTCTTCTTAAGCACGCGGCCTCAAACCGCCGTGAGATAAAAAAGGTGTACACCAGCTGATTGAAAACAGATATGGAATTTTCTCTCAGCCGTTCCACTGCGGCTGCTGTTTCGGGCGTCAGCTCGTAAGGATGCTGGATATGGGTGACAACGGCTATCTGCCGTCTGCCGGGCTCCCTGTATTTTGACAGAATCCGGACAAGATCCTCTGAAATCCTCATGGGAGCGGTGACCAGCGTCCGGGTGCCGATACGGATACGCTCTACAGAGGGGATATCCGCAACCCCTGAGAGAATGCGGTCAAGACGCTTATCATTCATGCCCAGGGGGTCGCCTCCCGTAATCAGCACTTCATGGATGGCGGGATGGTTTCGGATCCAGTTCAGTGCGGCCTGGATCTGTTTTTCAGACGCCATGGCACCGGGCATCATGGCATCTTCTATTTCCCAGTTTCTCTGGCAATAAACGCATATCTGGGGACATGAGTTAAAGGGCTTGAAAATGCAGATGGATGGATAGCGCCGGGTAATCAGATCAATGGGGGATGTATCGGTTTCACGCATAAAATCGAGGCATGAGAGTTCTTTGGGATCATATTCCGAGACCTGTTCCACATAGCTGAGCGGGGGAAGCACCTGGGCCCGGATGGCGGTATCCCTTTTTGATTCAGGATCTTCATCCATAAGCGATAAATAATAGGGGGTGATTCCAAAGGGAATCCGGATGTCTTTCACCATCTCAAGGGCGCGAGCCTGGTCAGATGTCAGATTAACCAGCTGCTTAATCAGCTCCGGGTCCCTCATTACATGGCTGTATTGCCAGCGCCAGTCCTCCCAGTCGCCTGAAGAGGCATTTAAAAGATTAAGAATATGATCCCGCCGTTTCTGCCTTCGATCCACAGAGGCTTTGTCAAGCCCGTCAGCATACCGATGCATGTATTTTGAAACATCTTCGGACAGGATATCAAGCTGGCTGCTGCGATCTATGGCTGCTTCTCTGCCTTCATTCTCGCTGGGTGCAAGACGGTAATCTGCAAATTTCGGGCGGGGACCTTTTCCGTGAAGTCCTAAAAAAAGATGAAGTATTTCCGCGTAAAATGACAGTGTAAGATCGGGTCTGGGCCGGCTGTGGGCAATGTCTGATATGGCCCGGGCCACGGAAAACTCTGCTTTTTCTTCCGATCTATGGGAAAAAAGCTGATGAATTGCCTGGGCACAGTCCCGGACGCGAATAATGGTCCCTTCACTGAAGGAGCCGGCATCATTAAAGGTCTCATATTGAAATTTATTGACATATTCGGCTGCCTTGTGACGGAATTCATCAAGGGATTTATGTTGACGGGCTATGTCAAAAATATGGGGAATGGCTGCCAAAAGATATTCAGGGCAATAGGCAGTGGTATCAATCATAAAATGTGCCTCCTTATTCTGCATGAACCTATATCATTTTTAAGAAATTTATGCACGGATAATATATCCTGCAAGATTACCAGATCGTAAAGCGCTTGCTCAGATTTTTATTTTTTTGAAAGCTGCCGCGCAGATCACTAGGGTTCCGGCCAGCATGATCAGGGTTCCTGAGGGGAAAGACATCCTGAGGCTGAAAAAATCCATGGCAAGCCCGGCTGCCATAGATCCCGTCAGCATCCCCAGGCTGTGGGCAATGGTCATGATGGACATGACCGATCCCATGGCTTTTTTCTCATCGCCCTTCAATACGGCCGAGGCCATGACGGCAGGCATGGAAATGCCGCCGCCAAGACCGAAAATGCACACGGCAATCACAAGATCTGAAAATGATGTTGCAAAATACGGCATCAGCATGCCAACAGCTGAAAAAAGACCACCTATAATAATCATCCCTGTTCGGCTCATCCGGTCTGCCGCATACCCCATGGGAAGCTGTAACAGCCCGGACACAAAAACACCCAGAGTCACGAGAATGCCGGTGAGGGACCCGGAAAGACCGAATTCCCTGTCTGCATATAGCGGCAAAAAGCTCCATATAACGCCGATACAGGCAATATAGGCATATCTGAAAATAAAAATGGAGATCAGGGCCTTGTCTTTTACCAGAACCGCCCACGGAACCACAACATGCTTCGTGATCCCGGCTTTTTCCTCTGATACCGGGGGAAGAAAAACCATACACAATAAAAGACCCAGGCAGGACAGAGCTCCCATGCTCACAAATGCCGCATCAAGGGACAGAATGTCTTTTATGACGCCGCCCATCATGGGACCAAGACTCAGGCTTAAAAACATGGACAGGTTGAACAGTCCCATGGAATATCCTTCCGACCCCTCAGGTGTGATTTCCCCCACATAGGCCTGGACCACGGGCATTACCATGGCCGAGGCCGCCCCCTGGATAAACCTCAGAGCAATAAGGGTTTCCACATTTTTTGAAAAGATAAAGGCAAAGGAAATCAGGGTATAGGATAAGAGCCCCATGGCGATAAAGGGCTTTCGACCCTTCTGATCCGAGAGCCTGCCGAAAAACGGCAGAAGAAGGGTTCTGGATATGGAAAAAGATCCAAATATCATTCCCACATATATGCCGGTTGCGCCGAGATCATGGGCATAGATGGGCAAAAGCGGCACAACAATCCCGACACCGGTGACCGTTGAAAACATGGCAAAAAACAGGGTAATGAAAACACCTTTACGATCAGACGGGATAAACCCTTTTCCATTCTTTACAAATTTTTTTAAAAGCTGTGAAAGGGGCTCTTTGATGGCAAAAAAATCCGTCATTCCAACCCCTTAACCTAGGACAGGCACTCCTGGATCTGGTCGATAAACCGGCTTCGTGTGGCAAACTCCCCTTTACGGTAGTTGGCATGGGTAAGATATAAAAACCGTTCAGCCCGCGTCATGGCAACATACATGAGACGCCGTTCCTCAAAAAGGGCAGGATCTCCGGCATCAATGGAACGCCAGTGGGGAAACAGCCGCTCCTCACAGCCCACAATGAAAACCGTATCATATTCCAGGCCCTTGGCAGAATGGATGGTCAGAAGGGAAACACCGGATGAATCCATTTCGTCATCCTCTTTGTCTTCCCGGATAAGGGCGGCCTCCTCAAGATATTCCAGAAGGGTATCCTTTCCTTTTGCCGTGTGGATCAACTGCTCAATATTTTCCTTTTTGGAAATAAATTCAGCCGGGGTTTTTGTTTTTTTCTCGAGATATTCCATATACCCTGTTTTTTCCAGGACCCTTTCCATGGCCCCGGCCGGTGGCAGGCCAAGGATTTCATCCAAAGTTTCAAGAAGGGCCGAGAGTCCTTCATGAATCTTTTTGCTCAGAACCCGGTCTTTAACCATGACTCTTGCCGCATCCTGGAGGCTGACCCCGTCAGATCTCATATTTGCCATTTTTTTCACCAGAACAGGGCCGATACCCCTTTTCGGTGTATTTAAAACCCGGTCAAAGGAGACATCATCATTGGGAAAATATGCCGCACTCAGATAGGAATTGATATCCAAAATTTCCATTCTTTCAAAAAAACCCTGGGAGCCTTTCAAACTGTAAGGAATACGGTAAGCCCGGAATATTTTTTCAAAGGGGAGGGAACAGAATTTGGTCCGGTACACAACAGCCATTTTGTCATAGGGGATGCCCAGACCCTGGCGGTTCAAACCCTTGATCCTCCGGGCCACCCATTCGGCTTCATGGGAATCCGATAAAAAATCATAGATTTCAACCACCCCGCCTTTTTTCTTTGAAAAGCATTTTTTATCCATTTTATCCGGGTTGTAATCAATGAGATCATTGGCTGCCTGGACAATCTCATCAGCAGATCTGTAATTCTCTTCCAGTCTGAAAATCTTTGCATCCTTATATTTTTCATTAAATCCCAGAAAATGATTTACATTGGAGCCCCTGAATCCGTACACGGCCTGCCAGTCATCCCCCACACAAAAAAGGTTGCGGTGACTGCCTAAGAGAAGGCTGGTCAGATCATCCTGAAGATTATTGGTGTCCTGGTATTCATCCACCAGGATATAGCTAAAATAATTTTGATAAAATTCCCGGACATCTTTATGATCGCGCAACAGATCCCTTGTTTTCAAAAGGATATTGTCAAAATCCACTCCGTTCATTTCTTTCAGGCGGTCTTCATACTGGGCAAACAGGTCTTTGATGTGAATGGAAAACATGGATGTCCGTGTGTCCAGATATTTTCCCGGATTCCCGGAATTCTTGGCCCTGGATATGGTTGACAGAATCCGGTCGGAAAGCTTTTTTTCAATATTATTTTTAACACAGATTTCCGTTGCAAGTTTTTCCTGCTGGTAAATTGAAAACACCTGTATGGGGGAAACATATTTTAATTTTTCGCAGTGCTGCTTTAATATCATGAGACAGGCTGAATGATAGGTTCTCACCCATTGAAAAGAGAGATAATCCAGACCAGTCATCTTGATGAGCCGGGATTTCATCTCATCGGCAGCCTTGTTTGTAAATGTAATGGCCAGAATTCTTTTAGGATCAAACCCCTGATTTACAAGGTGTGAAAATTTGGCGGTGAGGGTCCTTGTCTTGCCGGAACCGGCTCCCGCAACCACCAAGGCCGGGGAACCGGTATGATTGACAGCTTGTTTCTGCTGCAGCGATAACTCCATAAATTATAAAAGATAAGACTTCATGGCAGGGCATGGAAAATCTTATTTTGTCTCCTTGATAATTGCTGCTAAAGCAGATTCTATTTCATTTCGGATTTCCGAAAGTCTTTTTTCACTCAGGGCTTCAAACCTCAAAACCAGGGCAGGCTGGGTGTTAGATGCCCTGACAAGCCCCCAGCCGTCTTTGTAAACCGCCCTTAACCCGTCAATATCAATCACTTCCTGTTTTGCCTTGAACTCTTCGACAATCTTTGCCACCACCCGGAATTTAATATTATCCGGGCAGTCTACCCGCAGTTCCGGCGTTGTAAAGGTCTTGGGAAGGTCCTGAATCAGTTCGTCCACTCCCAGCCCCGTGTCGGCAATGATTTCCAGCAGACGGCAGGTGGCGTAAAGGGCGTCATCAAACCCGAGATACCGATCCTTAAAAAACATGTGTCCGCTCATTTCTCCTGCCAGGGCTGCATTCTCCTCTTTCATCTTCTTTTTGATCAGGGAGTGACCGGTCCGCCACATGATGGCATTACCGCCGTGTTTTCTGATATCATCGTACATGACCATGGAACATTTGACTTCCGAAATAAAAGTGGCTCCCGGATTTCGCTGAAGGATTTCCCTTGCATAAATCACCATGAGCTGATCGCCATAGACCACATTCCCTTTTTTATCCACTACTCCTATCCTGTCGGCATCCCCATCATATCCCACACCAAGATCAAGATTTTTTTCCTTGACCAGGCGGATAAGATCCAGAAGATTTTTTTTCTGGGTAGGGTCGGCCTCATGGTTGGGAAAGGTTCCATCCAGATCGCAATAGATATCATGCACTTCACAGCCCAGTTGTTTTAAGACAGGAAGGGCTGTGATGCCGCCTGTGCCGTTGCCGGCATCAATCCCGACCCGGATGGGGCGTTTGATTTTTAGATTTTTTACAAGAAATTCCTTATAGGGAGTGATGACATCCTTTTGAACTGCCATTCCCCTGCCTTTTACAAAGTCATTGTTTTCGATCAGCATGCGGACATCCTGAAGCCCGTTGCTGTGGATGGAGTCCTGGCCATTCATGAGCTTGAACCCGTTATACTCAGGCGGGTTATGGCTTGCCGTCACCATGGCACCACCCTCAAGGTTCAGATGCTGTATGGAAAAATAAAGCACCGGCGTGGGGCAGACACCGATATCAACCACATCGCAGCCGGTGGAGAGAATGCCTTTGATAAACTGCTGTGCAAATTTTTCAGATGTCAGGCGGCAATCCCTGCCGACAGATACATTTTTTTTGTTATCTCTATTTAAAAGAGTACCATAAGCCTTGCCGATACTTTCAGCGTCCTCTTCCATGATGTCCTTGCCGGCAACCCCTCTGATATCATATTCTCTGAATATTCCAGGATTCATACTCCTCTCCCTTAAATAAATGTTGATAAAAGCACCAGAAATCCTGCAAACCAGCAATAGGGTGCAAACAGGTGAAACCTGCCCGCATGAACCAGCCGTAACAATATTTTCAGTGCGATCAAACCGGTAATAAATGCTGCAATTGTAGCATAAATGGTCACAAGGTCAATCGAAAGCCCACTTTCAATTACATCTTTCAGACTCAGAATTTCAGCCCCCACAACGGCTGGAACGGACAGAAGAAAGGAAAACCGGGCAGCCGTATGCCTGTCAAGCCCGGCAACCATGCCGGCCGAAATGGTCGAGCCTGATCTTGAAATACCCGGCATAACCGCAAGGCCCTGGACCGTCCCGATGAAAACCGCTTTTTTAATGCTGAATCCTTCTGTTGTGCTCTGAGCCGTATAATATTTCCGGGAGACCCATAGGATAACCCCGGTCAACATCAGCATCATTCCTACGAGTGTTGCCGAGGAAAACAAAACCGCTTCAAACTGTTTTAAAAAAAGACCGATGATGGCCGTCGGAATTGATCCCATGATGATCAGAATCGCCATCTTAAGGTGTTGATCTTCACTGAGCAGATGTTTGACGGGCTTTCCGGACACCCCTTTTGAAAAAAATCCGAAAACCGAGGCCAGTATGGATACGATATCGGAAAAATAAACCACTATGATCGCAAGAAGCGTACCCATATGCAGGCTGATGTCAAACACCAGTTGTGATTCCGTAATACCGAAAAAAATCTGCCCCATGACCAGATGCCCTGAACTGCTGACGGGTAAAAATTCAGTAAGTCCCTGTAAAATACCAAGAATAATGCCCTGATGCATTTCCATTTTTTTTTATTTCTTTTTCTATTTTAATGTGTTTTTGGTCAACAAACAGCAATCGTATATAATTCCTTTGCCTAAATTGCAAGATATTAAAAAAAGACTTGAACTTGTATTTTTTTCGCAATAAAACCATGCATATGTCTTAAATGGAGACAATGCTGAATGGTAGCCTCGGGAATAGATTTCAGACAGGCCGGTTCCAGTGGGAAATTATCCGGGATGGCTCGTCTTTTTCATCTTCTGGGCACTGACTGCAGAAGGAATATAGATATTATTCTGGAACAGACACGGCAGATTCTGGACGGGTTTTGTTCACTATACTGTCGCATTGATGAAGATAAAAAACACCTCATTTTAAGGGCCGGCCGCATCGCACCCAAAGACCTTAAAATAGAGTCTGATACCAAAGGACAGATCTTCTGGGAAGCAGCCCTCAAGGAAGAAAACAGGGCTGTGGCAATTCCTGATATTGAAAATACTGTGTTCTTTCATACCGACCCTTATGTAAAGCAGTACAATTTAAAATCATATCTCGGGTTTCCGGTTAAGCTCAGGCAATGCGTCATTGGATCTCTTTGTATTGTGGACACAAAAATGCGTCAGTTTACAGAAGATGACTGCCATTGCATCAAGGCATTTGCCGCTGCGCTGTCACGGGAAGAAGAGCGCCTGTCCCTGGAAAAAGACCTCATTGAAGAAAAGGAAAAATATCGCGTCCTTGTGGAAAATGCCAATGATGCCATATACATCCTTCAGGACGGATTTTTAAAATTTGCCAACCAGAGGGCCCTTGAGCTTTCTGGGTATTCATGGAACGTTTTGCAGCATATCCGTTTTGCCGAACTCATTCACCCTGATGACCGGGACAAAGTCTTTCAGAATCATCTCCAGCGATTGAAGGGAGAAAAACCGAGATTACCTTCCACTTTCAGACTTATAAATAAAAAAAGGAAAACCCTGAGGATTCAGATCAATGCGGCACAGATTATCTGGAATGGAAAACCTGCCCTGCTTGTATTTGCAAGGGACATGTCCCAGATCAGAGAGCTGGAGGAAAAACTTCAACGGGCAAAAAAAATGGAACTCATCGGTACCATGGCCGGTGGTGTGGCACACGATTTAAACAATATCCTTTCCGGGCTGGTCAGCTATCCTGAACTTTTATTGATGCAGTTATCCACGGACAGCCCTTTAAAAGAGCCCATTTCCTTCATGCATGATGCAGGACTCAGGGCAGCCGAAATAGTACAGGACCTTCTGACACTCACAAGAAGAGGCATTACGGTTGAAAACAGCATCAACCTGAATCATGTAATCCATGACTATTTTATAAGTGCAGCCCATAAAAGACTGGAAAAAAGCTATCCTGATATCCGGTTCAAGGTTTATCCGGAAGACGATCTTTTGAACATCATGGGGTCTGACTCCCACATCTCAAAAATCGTCATGAACCTTGTCATGAATGCCGCAGAAGCCATAAAGGCAAAAGGCACGGTTACGGTTGAATCCTTTAACCGGTATCTGGATATGCCCTTGAGAGGCTATGATGACATCCTTGAAGGCGAATATGTTGTCTTAAGGGTTACGGATAACGGTGCCGGTATACCTGAAAAGGACCTTAACAGAATATTTGAACCCTTCTACACAAAAAAGCAGATGGGCAGAAGCGGCTCCGGACTTGGCCTTTCCGTTGTATGGAACTGTGTAAAGGACCATAAGGGCTATATTGAAGTAACCAGTAAAATTAATAAGGGGAGCACGTTTGAACTTTATTTCCCGGCAACCCGGAAAGAAACAGGGCAAGAACCGGAGAGTTTCCTCATGGACGATTTTAAAGGAAACAAAGAAACCATCCTTGTCGTTGATGATGTCCACGAACAAAGAAGGATTGCCCGGGACTCCCTGAAAATGCTCGGATACAAGCCCTTCACAGTGGCAAGCGGAGAAAAAGCCGTTCTTTTTTTAACAAAACGCGCCGTTGACCTGATCATATTGGACATGAAAATGGAACCTGGAATGGATGGCCTGAAAACGTATAAAAAGATTCTGAAGATAAAGCCTGATCAGAAGGCCATCATTGCCAGCGGATTTTCAGAAAACAGCCGGGTAAAGGAAGCATTGAAGATCGGCGCAGGTCAGTATGTTAAAAAACCCTATACCATAAAAAAACTGGCCCATGCCATTAAAAAGGAACTTGGCGATAAGAAAAAATTAATAGAGAAAGATTGATTTCTCCGGCGATTTTATATATAAGGACTATAGTTATCGTTAACAGAGAGTGTCTTTAGCAAAAAGAACCCATTAAATTCACAAACAACACTAATAAGGAGAAAATAAGATGAAATTTTTCAGCAAAAGCGCATTTTTTTTAACCGTCTTCCTTTTTTTGTTCGGCTGCGCCGCACCGCAGATGAACATACCCCCGTTTGAAGCAGTAAAATTCGATAAAAACCTGTATACCTCCAAAGTGGATAATTTTTTAATCGTATTTGATGCATCAAGTTCCATGTACAACAAATATAATGGAACCCGGAAATTTGAAATCGCACAGACCCTTGTCCAGAGAATGAACCAGACCATCCCTGAAATGGGTCAGACAGCCGGATTAAGATCCTTTGGCCATGCGCCTGCGGTTTCAACCAAACCGACAGAACTGTTTTATGGAATGGAAAAATATTCTTCCAAAAACCTGGCTGATAATTTCAAAAAAATAAAAGAAGCCGGTGGAACAACCCCACTCTATAGTGCCCTGAGCACTGCAAAAGCCGATCTGAAGGATCTTTCAGGAAAGATGAATGCCGTTATCATTATCAGTGACGGCCTTGAAACCGACGGAAATGCGGCGGCAGCGGCAAAAGCCTTGAATGAGGTTTATGGTGCTTCCATCTGCTTTTACCCCATCCTTGTGGGTGATTCACCCGAAGGTGAAGCCCTTTTAAAAGAGATTGCAAAAATCGGCGGATGCGGATTTTTTTCAAAAGCGGATGAGCTGATGACCAGCGCCGGGATGGCGGCTTTTGTTGAAAAAGTCTTCTTAAATAAAAAACCTGCGGCTGCAGCACCTGTTGTAAAACAAAGAGTCGACAGTGATGGCGACGGTGTGTATGATGAAGATGATAAATGTCCTGGAACACCCAAGGGCGCCAAAGTCAATGCCCAGGGATGCTGGGTTCTGAGCCATGTTCTGTTTGACTTTGATAAGGCTGAAATCAAACCGGTTGCCTATCCTCTTCTGGATGAAGTCGTTGTAATTTTTGGAAAAAACCCCGGCATGAAGGTTGATCTTCAGGGACATTGCGACAATATCGGAACACCGGAATACAATGCAGGGCTTTCCTTGAAACGTGCCAATGCCGTCAAAAAATACCTCATATCAAAAGGGGTTGCAGAAAACAGACTGACCACCCAGGGTTTTGGATTTACCAAACCTGTTGCTCCCAACAATACAAAAGAAGAACGCTCATTGAACAGAAGAGTTGAGCTTATGCCGATGAACTAAAACTTTAAATTTACGGCAGACAAAACCGGGGGATGGTATTATCCATCCCCCGGTTTTTATTACGGGCTAAAAGGAAAAATGATTTTCCCTGTGACTTTTTTTTCTTTTATTTCTTCTGTTGATGCATGAACACCCTTATGACTGATAGATGACCTGGCCTGTATTCGCTGTATCATATCCGCCAAGGGCCATGACCCTCTCTTTAAAATCAACGCTTTGAATGGTTTCCAGCAGGGCCTGGACTTTTGGGGTATGATAGAACCTGTCCGGGATAATAAGATCATACTCTTCGGTCACCACCGGGATAAAATCAAGGTCAAGTGCACGGGCTGCGGCCATGATGCCGAGGCCTGCGTCGGCCCTTCCGGAAAGAACGGCAACGGCAACAGACATATGCGTGTATTCATCATTGTCATATCCCCTGATATCTGTCGGAGCTATTTCAAGCGCTTTGAGCTTGTAGTCCAGTAAGATCCGCGTACCCGAACCAGGCTGACGGTTTATAAAAGAAAGACCTTTATTTTTCAGATCCTCAATGGTCATGATCTGTTTCGGGTTTCCTTTTGGAACAATCAGACCCTGATCCCTCATAACAAGATTGATGACCCACACCTTTTCATGGGGCAGATATTTTTTGATATAGGATATGTTATAGCTGCCGTCCTCTGCATCCAGAAGATGGGCTCCGGCCATATGGCAGGCCCCTTTTCTGACAGCCATGAGCCCGCCCATGCTGCCCACATGGCTGGAGGAGATGCTGATATCGCCTTTGGTCATTTTGATCTGGTCTGCCAGAAGATCCAGGGTATTGTCATGGGACCCGGTTATTACAATGGTGTTTTCAATGGAGGACAGGGGCCTCAACAGATGGGCCTGGATCTTTTCATTTTCTGAAATACCTTCAACATTGGCCGGAATCCGGATAATCCCGTCTGCTTCGGTAAGGGTGGTGATGCTGCCGGACCCCCTGGGCAGCTGAGAGGACATAAGATTGCCGTCCACAGATCCGATTTTTACCCTTACGAATTCTTCCTGACCCAGCTTTGATGCCATTTTCCGTGACGAAAAAACCGGGACCGTAACAATTTCCTTTTCCGGAAGCTTCTGCATGTTGAGCAGCAGGGGGCCTGCAAACTGTTCAAAGGCAACAATTGCGGATACAGGATATCCGGGAATTCCAAAAATGGGTTTTTGAAAGACCCTGCCAAACATCATGGGTTTACCCGGCATCATGGTCACGCCGTGGACAAAGATTTCACCCAGGGATGAAATCACAGGTTTTGCAAAATCCTCTGACCCGGCTGAAGATCCGCCGATGATGAAGATCATGTCATAATCCTGTTTTGCTGCTGTTTCAACTGATTTCAGCATATTGTCAAGATTGTCCTTGAGCATGGGATGACAGTCAAACAAGGCCCCGTGATCTTCACACAGACCTCCCAAGACAGTTGAATTGGATTCAATCACATCTCCGGGTTTCATCACATCAATTTTAATCTCATGCCATTGTTTTAATTCCGACCCGGTCGGGATAATCAGAACCCTCGGCCTTTTATACACCTGAACCCGGAAGATACCGCCGGACAGAAGCGCCCCCATGGAATAGGAATTGATTCTGTGACCCCTTGGGAACAACAGCTTGGTCGCCACAATATCTTCTCCCATTTTCCGGACATGCTGCCAGGGAAAACAAGGGGCCTCAATCTCAACGGCTTTGTCATCCAAGATGTTCAGATGTTCAATCATAATGACGGCATTGCTGCCCTCTGGCAGAGCGTGCCCGGTATTCACCCAGAAAGCGTTTTTTCCGGGGGATAGGGTAACCGGGGTTTCTTCACCAGCCCCGAATGTAAGTTTGGCATCCACTGCAATGCCGTCCATGGCTGCAGCATGAAAATTAGGCGATGAGATGGCGGCAATGGCAGGCATTGCCAGGATCCTGTCTCTGGACTCCACCACATCAAGGGTTTCAACCTGTGTCACCAGATGTCCAAACTGTTCAAAAAGGATTTTTCGAGCCTCTTCGATGCTTTTCATATTCAAATATACATTTCTTTTGGAATTCATTAATCCTGTCTCTTTTTTTTTAATTTTCTATAAAAGAATAATATGAACAAGGCTGTCTTTTTCAACCCCTTCAACATGTTCGCCGATTTCAAGGAGTCCGTCCGCATGAATCATGGTCCGGATCAATCCTGATTTTCCCAGAACCGGTTTTGCGATCATCCGGCCTTCCTGATGTTCCAGAAGGACTCTGATAAACTCCCGTCTTCCCTGGGCAGATGCGACATTGCGGCTCAGTATGGCCGGGACCCGGATGGTCCGATCCCGGTTATCCAATCCTTTAAGCCGATTCAAGAATGGGATGACAACGATTTTCAGAACCACCATGGCCGACACTACCTGACCGGGCAGCCCCCATACGGGTTTTTCCCCGACCCTTGCCAGGATGGTGGGTTTCCCCGGACTGATGGACATGCCGTGAGCCAGGATCTCTGTATCCGGCAGGCAGGAAATGACATCTATGGTAAAATCTCTTGTTCCCACAGAGCTCCCCCCGGAGATGAGCACCATGTCTGTTTCGTTAAGGGCTTTTTCAAGGGCTTTTTTCAAGGTCGCGGGATCATCTTTGATAATACCGTAGCACACTGGCTCTCCATGGCCTTCTTTGATAAACCCGGAAAGGGTATAGGAGTTGATATCCCGGATTTTCCCGGGCAAAGGATCTTCTTCAATGGAAACAATTTCATCGCCTGTTGAAATGATGCCGACCCTGGGGCGCTTATACACTCTGATCTTTGAAAACCCGAGCCCGGCCGCAAGCCCCTCTTCCTGGGGCCGGATATAGGTTCCTTTTGACAGAACAATTTCATTTTCTGCAAAATCTTCCGAAGCCTCGATGACGTTCTGAAGCGGTGCCACACTTTTATAGATTTCAACGGATTTTTCATCAATGAGTTCTGTATGTTCCACCATGACAACACTGTCTGCGCCTTTGGGGAGCATTCCACCCGTTGAAATCTTTACGGCTTGACCTGCTTCAACCGTGAAGCAGGGAATATCGCCCATGGACACGGTGCCTGAAATTTCAAGCCAGGCAGGGTTTGATTCCGATGCCCCAAAGGTTGAATTTGCCGCTACAGCATATCCGTCCATGGTGGCCCGCCTGAACCCTGGCATATCTGTTTTTGCAACCAGATCCTCTGCAAGAACCCTTGAAAAAGAATCAAAAACAGGGATTATCTCGGATTCAACAAAAGAAAAATCTTTTACCCGGTCCATGACCTCTTCAAGGCTTCTTACCTTGAAAAAATGATTCATTTCAGGGCCTCTTTTATTCTTTCCATGGCCAGCGTCACATTTTCAAGACTGTTGAAGGCGCTGATCCGGATATAGTGTTTGCCGCACCGGCCAAAGCCCCCGCCCGGCGTACATACAACAGATGCTTTTGTCAAAAGAAGGTCAAAGAATTCCCAGGAATCTCGCCCATTTCCGTCCACCCAGATATAGGGCGAATTTTTCCCTCCCACATAATCAAACCCGAGAGATTCAACAGTTTTGCATATCACATCTGCATTGTTCAAATAGTAGGCGATCTGCTCCTGGATCTGAATTTTTCCATCTTTGGAATATACAGCTTCCGCTGCTTTCTGGACCGGATAGGAGACCCCGTTGAATTTGGTGGTATGGCGCCGGTTCCACATGGAATGAAGGGACACTTTTTCTCCCTTTGAAGAATAGACCATGCAGTCTTTAGGAACCACGGTAAACCCACACCGGGTTCCTGTGAAGCCTGCTGTCTTTGAAAAGCTTCTGAACTCAACCGCCACTTCCCTGGCACCTTCGATTTCATAAATCGTTTTTGGCAGTTTCTCATCCCGGATATAAGATTCATAGGCTGCATCAAATAGAATCAGGGCCTTGTTCTCCCTTGCATAGTCGACCCAGATTTTCAGTTCCTCTTTTTTGGCTGTAGATCCTGTGGGGTTGTTGGGGAAACACAGATAGATCAGATCCACTTTTTCATCCGGCAGTTTTGGAAGAAAATGATTTTCTTTCAGACAGTCCATATAAACAATACCTTTATACCGGCCGGCTTCAAACTCGCCTGTTCGGCCGGCCATGACATTGGTATCAAGATAAACAGGATAAACCGGGTCAGGAATCGCTACCTTAATGTCAGCGGAAAACAATTCCTGGAAATTTCCCGTATCACATTTGGCTCCGTCACTGACAAAAATTTCATCCGGCGAAATATCTGCCCCCCGGGCATGAAAATCATTTTCTGCTATTTTTTCTCTTAAAAACAGATATCCCTGTTCCGGGCCGTAGCCCCTGAAGGTCGCATTTTTTGCCATCTCATCCACGCCCTGATGAAACCCTTTAATGACAGCCGGTACCAGCGCCTGGGTCACATCACCGATTCCCAGCCGGATAATATTGGCACTCGGATTTTTGGCCTGATATTCATTCACTCTTTTTGCAATATCTGAAAAAAGGTAAGAAGCCTTTAGTTTACTGTAATTGTCATTTGCTCTGATCATAAAAATATCCTTTCCAAGCATATATATAAATTAGTTAATCTGATGTATTAAACAATCAAAAAAGAGATGTCAATTCTAAGGCCGCGTCGTTATCTTTTTCAAATAGGGAGGAAGGCGGTCATACACCTCTTTCGGAGTTGTGACACTTCGCCTGTTGTCCACCATCCTTGCGGGTTCCCCCTCAGAGGCACTGATATATATGGGGTCGAATTTCCGCTTTAAGGTATTTTCCTTATCATCTGTGAAGGGAAGCACCAGCGGACCGTTACTTTCAAGAACATAGGCCATCTGACCGTTTCTTAAAAAAATAATACTGCCGGGCGGATAGATCCCGATGCTTTTAACAAAGGCATGGAGGATATATTGCAGCATATTGTCTTTTTTGGCATAGGTTCGAAATATCTGGGTCACGACATTGATGGGGTTGATGGCTTCCTTATAGCAGCGCTTGGATGTCATGGCATCATAAATATCCGCAAGTTTGCAGATCCTAGCATAGAGAGGGATCTGGAAATACTGTTTATCAAAGGGATAGCATCTTTCTTCGCTTTCATAAAGCGGGGCATGATGATAATTGATGATGCCCCGGATAACCGAATTTTTCAACGAATTCTTATCCAGAAGATTGACACCATATTCATAGGAATGCTTTTTCACCTCTTCAAATTCAGATGGTGTCAACCGGCCCTGCTTATTTAAAATCTCGTCTGCTACAATTATTTTTCCGATGTCATGCAGAAAAAAGCCGAGCGCAATATCGCTGAGTTCTTCAGTGTAATAACAGGTATATGATTTTACTTGTTTTTTCCCCCCTTCTTTTTCAAAGGGATGCTGAATATCAGAAGTATTGCCCTGGATCAGGTCATTGACCGTGCTTGAAAAATGCGTGTTAAACCGGTTGACAACAGCGGTTCCGATGGCGCAGACATTAATGGAATGGTTGTAAAGATAATCATCATATGAAAATATTTCCTGGGTGAGATAGGAAAAAGGGTTATCCGCTACAACCAGAAAATCAACAAGTTCTGAAACATTTGCCTCAACCTCTTCAAAATCAAATTCTCCACCGGTATTTTTGATATCGGTCAGAACTTTTTTTATACTGATTTTTGCATCATTGTATTTTTTTGCAGCCAGTTTTTTTATTTCCTCAATTTCATGCAGCCGCATCTCAATTTCATTGGTGACCACATCCGGATAAACCAGTTTGCCCTGTTTTGACTCTATTAAAGGCTCTGTCGCTTCAATATCAATCGTTCCGTCCGTATTGAAGCGAATAATATTTCCGTTTTGGTCCCACAGTCCGCCATTCAGTGCGGTATTCAAAGGAACCGAACGAATCCCGTTCTCTTTTACGATTTCAAGCAACCTTGCTTTGTCCACAAGAACATCTTTTTCAAGCAGCAGAATACCATTTCCATTGTAGACATCCACGCCGGTCTTTACTTTTCCGCCCGATCTGACAATTTCGATGAGATTATCAATGGAGATCCTTGAGTTCATGGGTCGCGCTCCCTTATCCGCTTGTTTCAATTATGGCTTGTGCAATAGCCTTAAACTCTTTCACGGAAAGTGTTTCCGCCCTCCTTTGGGCATCTATCCCGGCCCGGGCCAGGACACGGAGAACAAATTCTTTTTGATATCCCAGTTCACCTCCGGCCATGGAGTTTTTTAAAGACTTTCTTCTTTTTGAAAAAGCAGCTTTTATGACATCAAACAATAATTTTTCCTCATTCTCATCAAACTCTTCCGGCTGGAAAAACTGAAACTGTAAAATGGTTGAATCCACGTCCGGGCTGGGGAAAAACGATGCGGGTCCGACTTCCGCAACAAAGCTGATCTTTGCTGCATATTGACTGACGGCAGACAGCCTTGAGTAGTCCCTCCCGCCGGGAGGCGCCAGGATTCTTGCTGCCAGTTCCCTTTGAAACATCAAAAATGCCTTTTCAATATACCGTCTTTCCTGCACCAGTTTAAACAGAATCTGGGAAGAAATATTATAGGGGAGATTTCCGATGACCACAAGTTTTTTATCTTTAAGCATATCTCTAATATTAAGTTTTAGGACATCCTTGTGGATGATGTCGATATTTTTTAATCCCTCACTCTCAATCGCCTCTTTTAAAATCGGAATCAGGCGTTCATCCTTTTCAACGGCGGTTACATGAAGGGCCTTTTTTGCGATGAAAAGAGTCAATGCCCCGAGTCCGGGGCCGATTTCCAAAACATGGGTGTCCTCTGATATCCCGGCTTTCTCAACAATCATTCTTGCCGTGCCCGGATTTGAAAGAAAATTCTGTCCCAGCTCTTTTCCTGCATACAATCCTGCCTGTTTCAACAACTGTCCTGGATGTGTCATGGGTTTACTCTGTTTCCTAAAAAAATATTGAAAAATTACTCCTTGACTTTCTTTGCCCTGAGAAGTAGTTATTATATATACTTCAAGCAATTAGCAGATACAACCTTCTTTACAAATCAGAGCTGTTTTTTAGTTCTTTAATATCTGTCTGAATTTATTATTCGCATCAATACTGAATGCGGTGTTGATAGTTTTTATATCATTCATATATTGAGAATAAACCTTTTCACAGGGAGGCGTATCATGTTAGACAAACCGGAGCAGGGAACCAATTGGGAAAGTTTCATTAAAATGCTGTTGAGCAAGCTTGATATTCCGACAAAGGAAGATCTTGTCTTTTTACACCAGAGACTTGACCGGCTCGAGCAGTTACTGAATCAGAAAAAACTGGGAAGCCCTGTGCAGGCAAAATCTGCTGCAAACAGGAAAAGTGCTTCCTCAATTGTTCTTGAAGTAATTGAAAAACATCCCGAGGGTGCTGATTTTAAAATAATCCAGGCTGCCACGGGATTTAATGAGAAAAAGCTGAGAAACATCATTTTCAGACTGGATAAGATAAAAAAAATAAAACGGTTAAAACGCGGCAGTTATCAAAAAGTTTAAGAGGAAAACAAAATACATGGGAAAAATCGCTTTTCATAATGGGCAAAACATTTGCGGATATATCATAAAAACGATCACCCCGCTTGAAAATATTGATGCTGTCATGATTCAGCTTGAACATCTGAAAACAAAGGCAAAACACATCCATATTTCAACCGGGGATAAAGAAAATACCTTTGGCGTCATTTTCAGAACCGTTCCTAAGGATTCATCCGGTGTGGCACATATCCTTGAGCATACAGTCTTATGCGGATCAAAAAACTTCAATGTCCGCGACCCGTTTTTTTCCATGATCAAAAGAAGCCTGTCAACCTTTATGAATGCCTTTACTTCTTCGGACTGGACCATGTATCCGTTTTCCACACAGAATAAAAAAGATTATTTCAATCTGATGAATGTCTATCTGGATGCTGCTTTTTTCCCCAAATTAGATGAATTGAGTTTCAAACAGGAAGGTCACCGTGTGGAAATTGTTGAAACCGGGAACAAAAAAACAGAGCTTGAATATAAAGGCGTTGTCTATAATGAAATGAAAGGCGCAATGAGTTCTCCGTCCCAGGTCCTGGGAAGGTCGCTTCTTTCAGCCCTGTACCCGGATACCACATACCGGAATAATTCCGGTGGTGAACCCTGCGAAATCCCTGCCCTTAAACATCAGGACCTGAAAGAGTTCCATGCAAAATACTATCATCCATCCAATTCATATTTCTATACTTATGGAAATCTGCCTCTTAAAGAAACTCTCTCTTTTATTTGTGAAAAAGTTTTGAATGACTTTGATGAAATCAAGGTGGATTCAAAAGTCCCTTCCCAACCCAGGTGGGAATCCCCAAAAAAAATTACCCAGGTTTATGCCTATGCCGACCCGGAAGATCTTTCAAAAAAATACCAGGCCTGTGTGGCATGGCTGCTCTGTGATATTAAGGATTCTTTTGAAATCCTCGTGCTTACCATTCTGGAGCAGATCCTTCTTGGAAATTCCGCCTCCCCTTTAAGAAAAGCCCTGATCGATTCCTCATTAGGATCGGCCTTATCCGATTCCTCCGGCTTTGACCCTGAAAACCGGGATACCATGTTTACCTGCGGGTTAAAGGACATCACAAAAGACTCTGTTAAAAAAGTTGAGAAAATCATCTTTTCCACCATTAAAAAATTGGCAGACACGGGAATTGACCCTCACCTCATTGACTCGGCCATCCACCAGATTGAATTTTCCAGAAAGGAAATAACCAATACCCCTTATCCCTTTGGTTTGAAACTGCTTCTGGATATTGCCGGGACCCTTATCCATGACGGAGACCCTGTCTCCTGTATCAATATTGATGATGATTTGAAAACACTCAAAAAAAACCTGAAAAAAGGCGGGTTCCTAGAAAATAAATTACGACACTATTTTCTTTTGAATCCCCACAGGGTTCTGTTTACCCTTAAGCCGGACAAAGGCCTTGAGGAAAAAAACCTGAAAAAAACAAAAAAGGAACTGAGAACCCTTTTAGGAAAAATGACGGAAAAAGACCTCCAAAAGGTCAGAGAAGATGCAAAAACCCTTGAGGCACTCCAGGAAAAAGAAGAGGATGTATCGGTTCTGCCGACTCTTGAACTTTCCGATGTTCCCCATGAAATAGAGATTATCAGACCCGATGCAATTCAATCGGTTTATTTTTCAACCGCCTATGACAAAGCCACATCCGGTATCCTTTATTTTACCTGCCCGGTGGGGGCCGGCAGCATTCCGCCTGATCTTTACCCCCTGGTGCCTTTTTTCTGCCGGGCCTTTACAAACAGCGGCACGAAAAAACATTCCTATGACAAAATAGCTGAACTCATGGATCTTTATACCGGAGGGATATCCATTACCCCGTATTCAGGGTCCTATTTTTCAAAGGAGGCTGAATACCATTCTTTTCTTGCTCTCCAGGGAAAGGCCCTGGACCGGAATATTGACAGGATGTTTGATCTGATCAGGGAATTTATTGAATCCTCCAGCTTTCAGGATTTTGAAAGACTGAAAAACCTTCTTCTGCAGTACCAGGCCGGAATGGAAGCCTCCATTGTGTCTTCCGGACACCGATACGCCATTTCCCTTGCTTCCAGACATCTTTCCAAAGCCTCTTATATCAATGAACTCTGGCATGGGATTTTTCAATATCAATTCATCAGGCAGATAACCGATCAGCTGGATACAAAAAATAAAGATAAAACCCTGGAAGCGCTTTCGGAAAAACTCATCCGGATTGCCCGGTGTGTATTAAAAAAAGGAAATCTGAAACCCGCCCTCATCGGCGGCAAGGACGCCATCGTCCGGTCGGAAAAACAGATCGTATCCATCCATGAGGCCCTTTCAAATGACTCTGAAAAATCTTTTTTTACCCCGGATATGGGTTATGATGAAACCGTACCCTTTGACGGCTGGTATACCAATACATCCGTATCCTTTGTCGGTCAGTCCTTTAAAACAGTACAAATCAACCATGAAGACTCACCCGGGCTTTCCGTGATCAGTAAAATTTTAAGATCCCTGTATCTTCACCGGGAGATCAGGGAAAAAGGCGGCGCCTACGGCGGGTTTGCCATGTATAACACGGAAGAGGGACTCTTTTCGTTTGGTTCATACCGGGATCCCCATATTCAAAGGACCCTGGAGGTCTATAAGAATGCCTGTGATTTTATTATGAGTGGAGATTATTCCGATACCGATGTCAAAGAGGCCATTCTGCAGGTCTGCTCTGAAATCGACAAACCTGAAACACCGGGTCCGGCTGCCATGAAAGCATTTTACCGTGACATCACAAAACTGGATGATACCATCCGAAGAAAATTCAAAGATGCCTTGCTGAAACTGGATAAAAAAAGGATAAAAGATATTGCCGGGACCTATTTCACCTGTGACGAGGCGTTAAAAGGAACCGCTGTCATATCCGGCAAGGCAAACCTGGAAGAGGCCAATGCCAAGCTTGCCGGGACCCAAAAGCCATTAACCCTGTTTAAAATTTAAACAGGGCGGCCAGCTTTTCCTGTGCATCCGGGCTTATCTCACCCCTTTTGGCGGCAATATCAAGGGTATATTGCCCCAAAAGTCTGTAGAGATCTGAAAACCCGGGCAGTTTTTGATCAATATCAGCCAAATGCCGTGACACAATGACATCATCCCCCCGGGCCACGGGACCTGTCAACGCATTGATACAGCCTCTTTTCTTGATATTGCTCAAAGTGCCCATGATGAGTGGCTCCAGGACTTCATAGGCGTTTTCCTCAGACAGATTTGCCTGTTTGAGCAGTTCCAGGGCAAAATATTCAAGAGTCACCAGATAATTGGACGCCACCACAGCAGAGGCATGGTAAACGGTTTTGGCATGGGTGGGAATGGTAAAGGAATTGGCTTTTAAAGCATTGACAATTTCTTTGCCAAGTTCAACCGCTTTTTCATCTCCTTCAATGGACATGTTGATGCCCTTGAAGGGTGATTTCTGTCCTTCCTCATAGGGCGCAAAGGCCTGTAGAGGATGAACAGACCCAGTGCTTGCCCCTTTTTTTTTCGCAGAAGAAAGTATGCTGGAAGACAAGGCCCCTGAAAGATGGTATACCACGGTATCACTTTTAAATCCGCCTTCCAGCGCTATTTTTTCGCACACCGGTTCAATCAGGGTGTCCGGTGTTGTGATAAAAACAAGGGGGGAGGTCTTTGCCGCATCTGAAGGGTTTTCATATCCTTTTCCCCTGCCGGCAAACCGGATGGCCCGCTTGACGGATTCAGGACTCCTGCTGGAAAAGGCCCTGGGAACAAACCCCTGCTTTGACAGAAAAACACAAAGGGATATTCCGAGTCTGCCGCAACCGATAATACAGAAATCCATATTTTTTTTATTTGTATTCATATTCTTTTGAGGGAAATTCCTTGGCCTTTACTTCAGTGATGTATTGTTCAAGACCTTTTTTTGCGGCGCCTGCAAGGTCTGCATATTTTTTTACAAATTTGGGTAAAAACCGGTCATTGATCCCGATCATGTCATGCAGCACCAGAATCTGGCCGTCACATTCAGCACCCGCACCGATTCCAATGGTGGGAATATGAAGGCGTTTTGTGATCTTTTCTGAAATGGCAGAGGGAATGCCTTCCAGCACAACGGAAAAAGCCCCGGCTTCTTCAACATCTTTGGCATCTTTTAAAAGCCGTTCCTCATCCCTCTGGACCTTGAACCCGCCCATCTGATGAACCGACTGGGGCGTGAGACCAATATGGGCCTGGACCGGAATTCCGACCCTGGAAAGGGCATGAATGACCGGGCACACCCCTGCGCCGCCTTCCAGTTTCACCGCTGCAGCACCGGCTTCCTTTAAAAACCGGCCTGCATTTTCAATGGCCTTATCAAGGGAACCCTGGTAGGACATGAAGGGCATGTCACCGATCACCATGGAAAAACTGCATGCCCTGGATACCATGGAGGTATGGTAGATGGCTTCATCCATGGTCACAGGAAGGGTATTTTCCTTTCCCTGGACCACCATGCCAAGAGAGTCCCCCACCAGAATAATCTCAATCCCGGCCTGGTCCAGCATTCTCGCAAAAGGGAAATCATAGGCGGTCAAAGCGGTTATCTTTTTTTTCTCCTCTTTCATTTTTATCAGTGTTGATGTCGTTACTCTTGGCTGCATTTTTTTCTCCTGAAAAATTTAAGATTTGCTTTTATTCATCCAAAAAATAATCACACCTGGTCATTGCCATACTAAAATAAAATTTAAGCAGTTACAAGACCTCTTATTCATGGCTATTAAGCCACTCCTGATACCTGACCATTCCCCACAGAGCTTTTACCGCCCTTTCAGGGAAAGGAAAAAATACGCTTTTATAATCATACCCCTCGCACGGGTAAAGGGTTCTGCTGATTCCATCAGTCAACAGGCTGACGCCCAGAACCGGCTTTTGATATTTATGCGTTAATTGAACCACATATTGGGCATAATCGTCTTCAAACTGAAGAATGGCTTGTTTGAAAAGCTCTGCCTGATCCCTGCCAATTGCCGGATCTGTTCTTAACACCGATTCAATCATATTGTTGACCAGCACTCTTTTGCCGTGAATCCCAAGATGAATAACCGCGTCACAGCCATTCCACTTCAACAGCTCTTCCAGACAGGTTTTGGGAATGGCAGGATCACCCTCCCCCACAATATCCACAGGATTGCCATGACTCCAGAACGGAGGAAGAATCCGGTTCAATCTTTCAATGATCTCTTGCGGCAGTTCAGGAACATCCAGCCCGTTTTCCGCACACAGATCCGTGGCTATTACGCCCCAGCCCCCGCCCAGGGTCATGATGGCGACCCTGTTCCCTTTTGGCAGGGGGAGAGATGAAAATACGGCTGAAAGATCTAAAAGTTCCATGGGCTGACTGACCTGGATGATACCGGCCTGGCGGCAGGCCGCGTTAAACACTCTTGAATCCGAGGCCATGGCCCCGGTATGGCTGGATGCAGCCCTTTCACCCTTTTGGGTCCTGCCGCCCTTCAGGACAACGATGGGTTTTTTCCGGGAAACCCGGGCCGCGCTTTTAAAAAACCGAGAGCCGTCCTTTACGCTCTCCAAATAAAGCACCACGGTTCCTGTAAGGTCATCAATTTCAAAGACTTCCATATAATCTTCAATGGTGACCATGGCTTCGTTTCCCGACCCGGAAAATGCCCGAATGCCGATATCCTGCTGTTCTGCAAACGCCAGGAGCTGGGTTCCCATATTTCCGGACTGGGAGACCAGGGCTGTGGAACCGGGTTTGGGATAGGCATGGGCAGCACAGCAATAAAAATCAATATGGGGATTGCAGATCCCCATGGTATTGGGACCCAGAATCAGGACCCCGGCATCCCTTGCCGCTGCGGTAAGTTTTTTTTCCATTTCAGCGCCCTTCTCACCCACCTCCCTGAACCCGGACGTAATCAGGAGCATTCCCTTGACCTTCTTTTTTTTCAGATCCGGCAATAGATCAATCACCTGGTCTGCCGGTATGGTGACCACCACCAGCTCCACAGGGTCTTCTATCTCAGTGATGGAGGCATACACATGACGCCCGGTAATTTTCCCGCCCTTGGGGTTTACGAGATACACCTTTCCCTGGTAATTGCGGGACAAAGTATTGGTCAAAAGCATATGCCCCCATTTGCCGGGTGTGGCAGACGCTCCGATAAAAGCCACGGACTTTGGATAATAACAGGACCCCAGGGTGGCCAGATCTATATCAAAGGCTTTTATTCTCTTGTGCTCGGCTTTTTCAAGCACTATCAAACCGTCCACTGCCACAGGGGAACCGTCCGGCTGTATGATCAGCGGATTGATATCGATTTCCCGGATGTCCTGATGGGTGAGGGCTATATCTGACAATCCTTTGAGAATGGTTTTCAGTGCATTTTTATCAGCAGGTTTTTCACCCCTGAACCCGGTCAAAAGCTTTTTTGAAGATAACTGGTCAAACATGTCTTCCATATCAGCATCATCCAGGGGTGCAATTTTCAGGACAACATCCTTTAAAGCTTCGGTCAGCACCCCGCCAAGCCCGAACATGATCACAGGTCCAAACTGGGGGTCCCTGAACATGCCGGCCATGAATTCTCTTTTTCCCTGGATGACCGGCTGAATGAGAAACGCCTCAATGGCCCACCCGGAGGAGTCCTTCATTTCACCCAAGGCCTTTTGAACCTGATCTTCACTGTTCAATCCGACCCGGACAAGCCCTTTCTCCGTTTTATGGAGAATGGTTTTGCCGATGCCTTTGAGCACTACCGGAAATCCGGTTTCCCGGCAGGCTTTAAGAACCCCTTCCGTCCTGGTTTCCCGTTTTTCATCCACCACCGGGATCTTGAACAATCTGAATATGCTTTTGGCCTGATCTTCAATAAAAGCTTTTGAAGAAGACAATAATCCTTTTTCAATCCATTTCTCAATATCCGTATTTTTCATTTATGCTTTGGCTCCGTTAAATACAATATTTGAAATCCCTGTTGAAACATCGTCAATATCAAATTCCCTGCCAAATATAATTTCCCCCAGGCACGCGTGCTCAATGGCGCCCAGTATGACCTTGCGTAATATATGGGGATCTGTCTCGGGTTTCAGTTCCCCTGCCTCCAGGCCTTTTTCAATGATGCTCAGAATGGTCCTTGTGTATTTTCGTATCATCTCATAAGCACCGGATTCAAAAAAATCCAGGGAGTTCCGGACTTCAAGCAAGAGGATCTTTGAAAAAATCCGGTTGGCCGCATAGCTTTCAAGGCTTGTAAAAATGATCACTTCAAGCTGTTCAATACAGGTCTTTTCATTGGCAACCCGGTTTTCTATCTTTGCCTGGAATTCCAAAAAATGCTCATTCAATACCTGGTACAACAGATCTTTTTTATCTTTAAAATACTTATAGATCAGACCCTCGGTCACTTCTGCATTCCGTGCGATCTCGGCCGTTGTAATGGAATGGAAATCCTTTTGAGACATGAGAAGGGAGAATGCTTTCATGATTTTTATCCTGCCGGGAGGGTTTGTTTTTCCTTTGTGCTTCATATGACCGAACCTTCATGATAATGGTCTCAAACGGTGTCAAACCGTTTGCCAATTGGGTAAGTAACACTTACTCACAATGTATTATAATTGTCAAGTGAGCAAAGAAAGAAAGCTATTTAAATTTTACCCATCCTGTCCGAAAAGCCATTGTATTATTATGCTTAATCATTGACAGTGTTCAACAAAGGCCTTTATACTCAGAGAACGTTTGAAAGCAAACTGATTTCAGGAATAAATATGAATAAAACAACTCCGCCACCCTTAAGGCAAGCCGCCACAGTCATCCTTGTAAGAGAAAAAAAAGAAGCCTTTGAAGTTTATCTTTTAAGAAGAAACACCATTTCCGGATTTATGGGCGGGCTCTATGTCTTTCCCGGAGGTGTGGTGGACCCGGAAGACAAGGGGATTGACACCTGGGCTCCCTTTTTAGACATGCTGCCGGATGAGATGGAAAAAAAGCTTGGCGGGCCGGGCTTTTCCGATGAAGATGCCCTTTCCTTCAGCATTGCCGCCATCCGGGAGACCCTTGAGGAAGCCGGGGTACTCATGGCTTTGGCTGAGGATAAGACAAAAGCGGATCTGGATCATATCTGCACTTTTCGACTGAATCGGGATCTTCCAAAATCCTGGTTTAAGACAAAGATCATGGAGGAGAAGTGGACCTTGTCTCTCTCAAGTCTTGGAAGATGGTCCCACTGGATTACGCCGGCGCTGATGAAAAAGCGGTTTGACACAAGGTTCTTTATTGCAGTTATGCCTGAGGGTCAGACCTGCATACCCGATGATACGGAAACCAAGCACGGTATCTGGCTGACCCCTAAAGAAGCCCTTGAACAGAATCTTGAACTTCGTGTACCCTTAAGCCCGCCAACAGTGGTGACCCTGACCCAGCTCTTAAAATTCAAAACCCTTGATGAACTGTTGCAGGAGCTTCAAATCCGTTCCTGGGGCGACCCCCTTGCACCGCGTCTTGTTCCCTCTCCCAACGGCCCTGTTATCATCGAACCCTGGGACCCCCTGTGGGATTCTGATGGTGATATGGATACCTCCGGGTTACCCGACAAAATACTTGCCCCGGGCGCCTGGTTTTCAAGGATATGGTGTGACAAGGGGGTCTGGAAACCGGTTGATATATAACCTCTTCCAGACTTGAAAAATGAACCCTGCCCAGATCGATTCCCTTCTTAAAAATTATCAGGCGCTTGTCAAAAAGGTGGACAGCCATATTGCCACGATTACAAAAACCTTTGCCGATCATCTTGCCTGCAAAAAAGGATGTGATGCCTGCTGTAAATTCCTGAGCCTTTTTCCGGTAGAAGCCATGGCGGTGTCCCAGGCTTTTGCAGACTTGTCCGAAGATATTAAACTCAAGGTTACACGGAAAATAGAAAAAGAAAAAAACACCTGCCCGCTTCTCATCAACAGGGAATGTGTTTTATATCCGGCCCGCCCCATTATCTGCCGGACGCACGGATACCCCATCTATATGGAAAAAGAGAGGGAAATCCTTATTGATTTCTGTCCTGAAAATTTTAAGGGCATCACCTCTTTTTCAAAAGAAACACTGCTCAATATCGAGCAGCTAAACACCCTGCTTTCCGTAATCAACAGGCATTTCATTGAATCCATTGAGACAGAGCCGCATTTTGGGGGCAGGATTCCGATTTCTGAGGCGCTTTTCATCCTCTGTTCCTGAAGAGATGGACAAAAAAAAGATAGGGCAGAACTTATTCTTTAAAATTGAGCACTTTAAGTTTTCTCCATAAGGCAGCCCGGCTGATGCCTAAAATTTCAGCAGCCTTTGACCGGTTGCCCTTTGTTATGGCAATGGCCTTGAGAATATGGGTTTTTTCCATTTCATTGATGGTAACAAAGGGTTGATTTTCCTTAGAATGGAAATCCGGGGTTTTTTTTCTCAATGGATCAGGAAGATGCGTCAGTTCAATTGTGGTCGTATCTGCCAGGATCACCGCCCTTTCGATTATGTGCCGGAGCTCCCGGACATTGCCGGGAAAAGGGTACCTTTTAAAAAGGGAAAATACCTCATCTGAAATGGATTCAATATTTTTTTCAAATTCTTTATTTAATTGGTTTAAAAAATAACTGCATAAGGGAGAAATATCATCCCGGCGCTCCCGTAGAGGGGGAACTGATATTGATATGGCACTCAGCCGCTGATACAGATCCCTGCTGAATTTTTTCTCCTCAACTCTTTTTTTAAGGTCCTGATGGGTTGCAACAATAAACCGGATACCCCTGTCTGATGAATCCGCAGATCTGGCTGCAGCGGTTTTGTCCAGTAGTTTAAGCATGTCTGACTGAGTCTCTTCCGGCATGGTTTCAAAATGATCCAGAAGGATTGTTCCAATAAACCGTATCTCCCTTGATCCTTCATCCATGGAACCTGAATATCCACCCGGCTCCTCAAGGGAGCCCAGAAGTTCGGTAAAATTAAAATCATTGCTGAAACAGCCGCAATTGAATGACAGAAATCTCTGTTCATTCCGGTGACTCAGTTTATGAATGACCCTTGCGGCCAGTTCCTTACCCGTCCCTTCTTCTCCCCGGATGATAATGGTGCAGTCCAGTTCCGACAAGCGTTCAATATCTTTACGAAGCCGCTGCATCTCAGGGGTTCCCCCGATCATCTTGGGCAGATCACCCAGACTTCTGCCAATGGAATCAATAAACCCCCTTGAAACCTGCTGATCCATTCCATGTGAACTTAATCGTTTGATCAGATCCCAGAGTTCACCCATGGAATCTTTTTCAAAATACTCAGATCCTAAGGTCACTGTTTTCTGTCTTGTTTTCTCATTTCCATAGCCGGTCAAAAGGACTGTTTTCAAACCCGGTGTTATCTCCTTGAGACGGGTAATGGTGGTTAAGCCGTCCATATCCGGCATTTTCAGATCAACAATGGCAAGATCGACCTTTGTTTTTAATGCTATTTCGATGGCTTTTGTACCGGAAGGGGCCTTTATGGGTTCAAAACCCAGCAGCGTGAGCCGCTGGGCCATTGAATCCAACAACCTTTCCTCATCATCAACCAGCAGGATCTTTTTTATTTTATTCATCATTTCTTTAAACCTGTATTTGCCTTCATTTTTTCTTTTGCTTTTTTAAGAGTTTCGCTTAAAAAATCAATATTGACAGGTTTTTGAAGATACGCAAAAGCACCTAGATCCATGCAGCGCTTTTTGTCTGACTCAGATCCATGACCGGTAAGAATAATCACTTCAATTTCAGGTTTTGTTTCTTTAACCTTTCTTAAAACCTCAAGGCCGTCAATTCCGGGCATTTTAAGGTCGAGAATCATTACCTCAGGCTCATCTTCACTGATCATATTCAGGGCGGATTCACCATCATAGGCCACGGCAGATCCCATATCCCTTATAAGAAGACGCTCGGAAAGCGTCTGAACAAATTTACGTTCATCATCAACAAGAAGAACTTTTGGAATTTCAAAATCATATTTACGATAAATATCTGCCTGATGATACCCTTTGCCAACCCTTGTTTCAACAGATTTGACTCCGGGCAGTTTCTCAACAACAGCTTTCAGATCTTCCTCAAGCTTGTTCAGCATGAGTACATGTTTGTTTATGGTCAGGGTAACAGACCCATCCCTTGCGCTTACACCGACATCGTGTCCTTCTTTGGCCAGGGCAACTTCCACATCAGCTGCAAGAATAAAATCCCGGGCAGCTTTTTTGGAACTGTCGGTGGCCCTGATGACTTCACTGCGAAGATTTTTTTCAATCAGTACCGTCATCTCATCCATGCTCATCTTGTCTGTGGGAATTATAATATCATAAAGAGAAACCTCCCATGGGTCCCTGATTTTAAAAATATTATAAACCCACGCGGCTCTTTCCTCATCATTGCCATGAATGAAAGCCAGTGCTTCCTTGTCGGACTTTCCGGTTTCTTTTGCAGCAGCAATCCTGGATTTCATGTCTGCAATAAAACAGATGTGAAGCACATGGCTGATCTCTTTTGGAATAAGCTGGCCGCAAAAGCCTTCAATCAAAAGATTATCTTTCAAAAGCAGTTGCGCCAGCGCAAGCCTTATCCAGGCAGTTGCCCGTTCTTTTTCATGGGTGAATTTATTAAAAACAGATGTTTTGGATGAAAAAGCGTTTTTAATTTTATTTTCAGACATTCCGGAAATTTTTGATGCCTCAGATGCAATCACATTATCTGTAATGATTTTATATCCCGTAGTTTCTGAAATTTTTTTAACTATGGGTTCATCCTTGCAAAAAACACCGCTGAATATTGTTATAACTGACATTGCCATTCTCCTTAATTCATGTCGTAGTTTGCAATACGGCAAACAGTTGTAAGAGGACACTGTGTTTCAGTTCCACCCTTATGAGCCGTTTCATGGACAGAACAAATCGCTTTTTCCATGGTGGGATAAATATGGTGGGTTCCTATTTTTTCAAGCATATGCGTTCTTTTTAGAACCGTCATCACGGATTCATTAATACCGCTGAACGAAATATCAATACCCGCGCTTCTCACCCTGTCCACAATAAGGGACAGTGCTTCTTCGCCTGAAGCATCCATATCATTAATACCATTGGAGGCAACAATAATATGTTTTAAATTTTTCTTTGCCATGATGCGTTCATTTATTTTATCTTCCAGATAGCTTGCATTGGCAAAAAACAAAGTCCCTTCAAATCTGATAAGATCCACATGCTCACATTCCATCAGCTCATGGGTCAAAGAATCCCGAAACGCTTCATCTTCATGTCTTGACAATGAAGAAACCGTTGGTCTCATGCTTTTGTACAGGAAAACACCGAGAGAAAGCAATACTCCGACCATTATACCCTTATCCAGATGAGGCGCAAATGCAAGGGTGAAGATAAAGGAAATAATCGAGATGGCACCGTCATACCACTGGGCTCGCCAGGCATGGATAAAACCGGCGACATTGATCAGACCGATCACCGCCATCATGATAACGGCCGCCAGAACAGCCTGGGGAAGATGATACAAAAGAGGCGTGAAAAACATAAGCGCGATGACAACCGCAAAGCTTGTAAATACGCTGGAAAGACCTGAAATTGCACCTGCCTGAAGGTTTACGGCAGACCTTGAAAAAGATCCGGAAATCGGATAGCTTTTCCCAAAGGATCCCAGAATGTTGGCAAGCCCCTGCCCTATCAGTTCCTGATTGGGATCAAGACGCTGACCTGTTTTGGCTGCCATGGCCTTTGCAATGGATATGGCTTCCATAAACCCAAGAAGGGAAATAATAATGGCATAGGGGAAAAGCTGTCCTATTACTTTTAGATTGATTTTTGGTATTCCAAAGGATGGCAGGCCCTTGGGAATATTTCCTACCACAGAGCCGCCCCCGCTCATTTGAATATCATCAAGTTTTATGGGGTCGTTTTTAACTTTGATGCGCCAGGTCCTGCCGTCTGTTCTTAAATTTTGAGCCGTTTCATTTTTTATATGAAAGCTCATGGCACCGCCGGTTTCTTCAACCCCATCAAATAAGAATCCCCTTATGACAGCTCTGTTTTTTTCAATCTCATGTTTCAGCAAGTCAATCTGCAAGGAATACACATTTATTTCATTCTGGACATTCATCTTTTCAATGGGATCTTGGAGGTTGTCAAGGTCATTGGAGGCCTTCGTCCTTTTTCCCGACAAGGGTTTTATGGCATTTACACCTTGATTAAACTCTTCTATAACGGTTTGAACGTTTGTTGATTTAATGGCAGATATGTCAACTTTTGTATTGTGTTCAAACCCAAAGCTCCATGAAATCAAAGTTGTTACAACAACGGCCACCAGAACATTGGGAATTTTTGGTGCAAGCTTTTTAAAACCATACATGATCCCAAAGGCCAGGGCACCCATAAAAAATGTAGGCCAATGGGTGTAATGAATTGCAGCAGAGATAACTCTCATGATGGTTTCATAATGATGTGCGGCCTCATCTACATATACCCCAAACATTTTAGATAATTGCGAGGATGCAATAATGATGGCCGCTGCATTGGTAAACCCGTTCACCACAGGATGAGACAAAAAATTTACAACAAGCCCGAGCCTCAAGATACCAAGGGATAATTGAAATATACCCACCATCAGCGCCAGAAGTATGGCATAGGCGATGTATCCATCGCTTCCTGCAGAGGCCAGCGGGGCAAGGGAAGCCGAGGTCATTAAAGACACAATCGCTACAGGTCCTGTGGCAAGCTGACGACTGGAACCGAAAAGAGATGCAATCATGGGCGGCATAAACGAAGCATAAAGGCCGTAATATGCGGGAAGGCCTGCCAATTGAGCATAGGCCATGGATTGAGGAATGAGAACCAACGCCACGGTAAGACCAGATATGGCATCAATTCGAAATGTCTGTAAATTATAATTTTTGAACCACTCTATAAATGGAAAAATCCTTTTCAGCATTACCGACTCCAAAATTTCTATGATATTTTTGTTTCAAGCATTCGACAAAGCGATGCTGTTGGTTCATCAGAAAAAGCAGTTTCAGCTTCATCAACCGTCCGGGTCAGAAAAATCAGAGTGGCTGAAATAATCAGCCGGTTAATGGTATTAAAAAAAATGTTTAGCATTTAATCGATCTCCTAAAATAATTGTTTACAAATGAAACTAATCTCGATATAGACTGTCTATAAAGTATTTTATTTAAACAGTCAATTAAAAAGATTTCATCATGAAACATACAGATATATTGATAGTCGATGACGAAATAAAATTTGCAGACATGCTGGCAAAGCGGATTTCATTGCGCGGATGCAGCAATGCAGTCTGCTATGATGGGAACTCAGCGCTTTCCTGGGTCAAAAAAAATGCCGACAGGGTTTCTCTGATTCTGCTTGACCTAAGATTACCGGACCTTTACGGTACTAAGGTATTAATGGGTATAAAAAATATAAACCCTGCTATTCCTGTCATTATCCTGACAGGACATGGGACTGAAAAGGACCGGGTGCTGTGCGAAAAGCTCGGTGCCTATCGGTTCATCCATAAACCACTGGATATAGACGAACTGATGACCATTCTCGAACACATCAGGGAGAAATCGGCATGCTGAAAATTTTTCCGGATTCTCTGAAAGCCGTCTGGCCTGAATTTAATTACCACAAAAAAAAAGAACATCTGGCTGCATATTATACATTCAAGAATTACCAGTATCTCTGGACCATGAGCATATTCATTCTGGCTGTAACCGCCCTGTCCCCCTTATTTATGGCAACTCTCATATACCATCAGCTGATAGAGACTTCTGTGGATTCCGATCTAAATCATCGAACCAAGCAATTGACCACTGTTGCAAAAAGCGCCGTGACTTTCTTTATGGAAGAACGCCTCAATGCACTGACATTCACCGTCAATGAAAATGGATATGAACAGCTCACGGAAAGCAGGCGGCTTGCTGAAATTTTAATAAACCTGAAACTTGGATTCGGAGGGGTTACCGACATCAGCGTGCTGGATGCTGATGGAAACCAGGTTGCATATGCCGGACCGTTCAATCTTGAAGGGAAAAACTATAAAAACCAACCCTGGTTTGAACAAAGCATTAAAAAAATGAATTTTATCAGTGAGGTATTTACAGGATACAGAGGGGTTCCCCATATCATCATTGCGGTCAGATCTGCAAAACCGGATGGAAGCTTTTTTATTCTGAGAGCCACCCTTGATACGGAGCGTCTGATGCAAACCCTGTCATCCTATAAAACAGGGGATTATGCAGATATTTTCCTTGTCAATCATGAAGGCATTCTTCAAACCCCGTCCAGCCATTATGGTGCTATTTTTACCCGGACAGATCTTGTTTTTCAAGCCAGCTCCGAGGAAACAGAAGTAAACATGATGACCCTCAATGAGACCACCATTATTTCAGGACATTCATTCATATCAAGGGATATGATCACTACACCGTTTGTCCTTATGGTATTAAAAGAAAAGGCCGGGATGCTCCAATTCTGGGTGGATATGCGGTCCAAGTTCAACTGGATCATGGGTGCCAGTGTCATTATCATTGTGATTGTCATTACCTTTGCATCGACGTTTATGATCAATAAACTTTACCGTGCAGACAAGGCAAAGGCCGAAACCATGATGCAGATGGAACAAAGCCAGCAACTGGCTTCCATTGGGCAGCTTGCGGCCGGCGTTGCCCATGAGATCAACAACCCCCTGGCCGTGATCAATCAGACAGCCGGGTATATCAAAGATCTTCTCATTTTCAAGGATGAGTCCCGAAATGATGATGAACTGGCTGAATATATTGATTCCATCCTTGATGCCGTTGACCGGTGCGGGACCATCACCCGTCAGCTTCTTGGGTTTGTGAGGCAGTTTGATGTTAAAATTAAAAAAGTCAATTTGCAGAAACTCATATCTCAGGTTTTAAGTTTCCATAAAAAAGAAGCTGAATACAGACGGATCAGTGTTACGGTATCGATTCCGGATATATTTCCAGACCTGGAAACAGACAGCAGCAAACTTCAGCAAATCCTTGTCAATCTTGTCAATAATGCATTCCAGGCTGTTGAAGAAGGGAACAGCCTGGATATTACAGCGCGACAGTTGGATACCGGAACCATTGAACTTGTTATTCATGATACCGGGTGTGGAATTCCTGAAGAAAATTTAAAAAAAATCCATGAACCCTTTTTCAGCACTAAAAAAGACAGAATGGGTACAGGATTAGGGCTTTCCATCACTTACAGCCTCGTCAAAAAATTGGGAGGCCGGATATCGGTTAAAAGCACGGAAGGGGTTGGAACCTCATTTACAATTACCCTGCCCGTAAAAACAAAAGAAGGAAGATTAGCATGAAAATTATCCTTGTAGATGATGAACAAAAATTTGTTAACATGCTGGCAAAAAGACTGGCCATAAGGGGGATAGAGGCCCATGTCGCCTATACCGGGGAAGAGGCCATAAAAAAAGCAGGGGATACCGCCTATGATGTTGCCGTCCTTGATATTAAGATGCCCGGCATCAGCGGTATCCAATTAAAAAAGAAATTGTGCTCCCTGCATGAAGACCTCAAATTTATTTTTGTAACCGGTCACGGAGCTGTTGAAAAATCAGAAGAGGAGGATGCAGGAAAAGACATATATCTTTCAAAACCCCTGGATATTGAATTTCTGATTGAAACCATAGAAGACCTGACCCAGGCCGGGTAAACTGCCCCTGGATCATTACTGCTTAAAACCAATGGGAGAAAGCCATGAATGATGAACTCAATTATATAAATACCGAAAATCTGAAATTTTTTGGAAAAGTCAATGCCAGCATTTCCCACGAATTGAAAAACATATTGGCCATCATTTCTGAAACCGCCGGCTTTTTAAATGATTTAACCGAGCTTGCAAAGCAGGGCAAGGAACTGAAACTGCCATTGCTCGAAAATTGCAGCAACAGCATTGCTGAAGAGATTCAACGCGGATTTACAACCATTAAACAAATGAATCGGTTTTCCCATAGCGTGGATGTACCGGTTATGGATGTCAACCTCGTGGAAACCCTGGATCTCATGACAGGGTTGTCCGGGTTTTTAAGCTTTGCAAGCAATGTCCGGATTGAACATAAGGGTAAAGACATCAAAACCATATCAACCAGTCCGTTTCTTCTTCAGAACCTGATATATCAGATTCTGTGTTTTGCCTATGAGTCTGCAGGGCCGACTGGCGAAATACGCATCCACCTTTCCACAGAAAACGACAAAGGGGTTCTTCTCAGTTTTTTTAATTCCGCTCAAATGCCTTCTGGAAAATTTCCCGATGAAAAAATGGAAAAAACCGCAGGTGCATTAGGCGTAGAATTTAAAGAAAATCACTCTTTATATGAACTGAATATATTTATCCCTTACGTTTTTGAAAAAATAAAACAACTTGGAGGAACTGTATAATTTGATATATATCCACAGGAAGACTATAGTGAAATAAAAAGCCCAAAAATAAAAAACTTGTAAGATAAGGAGAAAATGATGGACGGAAAAGAAAAAATTCATCTGCTTATGGTGGATGACGAAGTAAAGTTTTTGCAAACCATAACGGAACGGCTGAAATTGAAATTTTTTGAAATCACCTCGGCAACGAATGGTGAAGAAGCTATCGCAGCGGCAAAAAAAGGTCAGTTTGATGTTGCCGTGATTGACCTGCAGATGCCTGGAATTGATGGGGTACAGGTCCTTGAAATACTTAAAAAGAACCATAAATATCTGGAGGTTCTGATTCTGTCCGGACACGCCACCATTGAAACCGCGGTAAACTGTACAAAACTGGGTGCATTCAAAGTTCTGGAAAAACCCTGTGAATTTGACAAACTGGTTGAAGCCATAAAGGAAGCATATGAAATAAGACTGAAAAAGAAATTCGAACACGATGAAATCAGAATGAAACAAATACAGGCACTGGCCCTGGGCCAATCCCCATTAGGGATATTAAAGGAACTGGCCAAAATGGATGAGGACGAAAAATAAACCTGTCAAAAAAAGCAGAGATTATTCCGGAATAGTTGTTAATTCACTTGCACGGACAATTTCCACCTTGTTTTTCAGCTTTGGCAGTTCCTTTGAAAGGGCCAGAAATGTCGCTTTATAAGGATGACCGATACCAACGGCCGAACCATGTTTTTTAGCCAGACTGACAAGCTCTCTTAATTGTCCGGCAATATAATCAGCCTCCTGATGATTATCAAGAAAAACATCCCTGTGGGCAAATTTAAGTTTTAACAGCCTTGCCGATGCCTGCCCCTGGGAGTTCAGAGAAGTCCTGGAATCAATAAAAAACAGATTTTCTTTTTTGAGAATTGTAAATATCTGGTTCATCTGGTCCGAATGGGTTGTCAACTCTGACCCCATATGGTTATTGACCCCGACAATAAAAGGGATATCCTTTATGTTTTGTTTAACCTGATCCAGAAGATCATCAGGCAGCATAGTGGACAGAATCGCTCCGGGGCCGGGATCAGCATTGGGGTGATCCACAGGCTCCATGGGAAGGTGAAGCATAATCTCAGCCCCTTTTGAATGCAGGTCTTCACTGATATTTTTACCAAAAGGGGAAAAGGGCAGAACAGAAAATGTAAGATTTGAATGCAGCTCACTGAATTCCATGGCCATCTTTTTATCATATCCAATATCGTCGATAATAATGGCTATCCTGGGAATTCTGCCTTTGACCTTTGGGGGTGGTTTTTCCACAATGGTCTGATCAATGCCTTCAAACACCTCATACTTTATGGGTTTGTCTTGAACGGGTGTATCCGGTTTTTCCTTTAAACCCTCAACCTGTTTTTTGTCTTTTGCTTCAGGAATATCCTCCTCAACAGGTTTGATTTGGGGAGGAACCACAGGTTTCTGTACGATCTGTTTTTTCTCCGGGCGGTCCGGATGAAAAAACAGATCTGCAATCATTGCCAATGTAAGACACACGGAAATAAGAATGGCAATCCCCACAAGAATCTTTTTCAATTCACTGATAATTGCGGGTTTGTGTCTTTTAGAGCCTCCGCTCTGCTTTCTTGATACTGCTTTTTTCTTTGGTATATTCTTTTTTTTAACTGCCATTTAGATTGCTGAAGACTCCATAGCTTATCAGAATATCAAGGGCTCTTTTAACCTGGGCATCATGCAGAAGCTGATCCGTATCAAGAAGTCTCTGATTTTTTTTGGGTTGCGGTTTTGCCTTTTCCGATGATTGAGGCTGTTCGGGTTTCAGGCTGTTTTTCAGGTCTTTTTCCTTTACCAGCCTGTCAAAAGCAGATGCCTTTTTTTCTTTTTCTTCAAGGATTTCATATTCCACTTCAATATCAGGCTCTATTCCTTTGGCCTGGATGGATCTTCCATTGGGTGTATAATATCTTGCAATGGTGTATTTAATCCCATATCCGTCTTTTAAAGGCCGAACCGTCTGTACAGATCCTTTTCCAAAAGATGTGGTTCCAAGAATCAGTGCCCTTGAATGATCCTGCAATGCACCGGCTACGATTTCAGAGGCTGAAGCTGATCCGCCGTTGATCAGGATGACAACGGGATATTTTCGATCCCCTTCCCCTTCGGATGCTTTGAACACCTGTGCGTTTCTCTCCTGTTTTCCTTTTATTGAAACAATGTCTCCTTTGGTCAAAAAAAGATCTGATATTTTTACCGCCTGATCCAGAAGACCGCCGGGGTTATCTCTTAAATCCATCACAAGACCCTTCAGTCCCTTGTTCTCAGCTTCGAGACGGTCCAGATGAGTCTTGATATCATCGAGCGTATTCATCCTGAAATTGGTAATCCGAAGATATCCAAACCCGGGTTTCAGGGTTGAGCTTCTGACGCTTTCCATTGGAATCAGGTCCCGGTTGATGGAAAACTCAATGGCATCGGGCTCTCCTTCTCTGATAACCGTAATGCGAACGGGTTTATTCTGAGGACCCCGCATCATATTCACGGCCTCCCAGAGTTCCATGTCTTTGGTGGATTTTTCATCAATTCTGATGATGATGTCTCCTGCATGGATACCGGCCTTATACGCCGGGGTTCCTTCAATGGGGGATACAACGGTCAAAATACCTTCCTTCATGGTGATGACGATGCCGACACCTGAAAATTCCCCCTTTGTATCATCCTGAAGATCATCAAAGGCTTCGGGAGGCATAAAACTTGAGTGTGGATCAAGATTTCCCACCATGCCTTTGATGGCGTTGTGAATCAACGCTTCGGTGTTGACATCATCCACATAATTTTTCTCCAGTTCCTCAAGAACATCTGTAAACATCTTCAAAGAACTGTAGGTCTTATCATCTGCCATCAGCGGGTTTATCAATTCTGCCGCCAGTATCAGGACAGCCATGACAACTGCGGCACAGCATCCGGATCTGATGATCTTAATCTTGCTGGGTGTTAATTTCATCCTTACGCTCCTTTGCGCAACCATTTCATGGGATCCACGGGTTTTCCGTGATGCCGGACTTCAAAATGCAGACACGTTCCCTTGATTGACCCTGTGTCCCCTGCCGTTGCAATGACATCCCCGGTTTCAACATTTTCGCCTTCTTTTTTAAACATCTCTTCAACATGGGCGTAGAGCGTATAATAATTGTCTCCATGATTGATAATCAATAAATTCCCATAGCCTTTCAGCCATTGGGCAAACATGACTTCTCCCCTGAAAACGGATTTTACGGGCTCACCCCTGTCCACTTTTATATCAATTCCTTTCTGAAAAGTGAAGCCTTTGTAATTGCCCGAGGTTGAACTGCCGAACTCAGAAACGATTTCACCTTCTACCGGAATCATGAGCCTTCCCTGCTGATCCAAAAAAGATTCACCCCCCAGCTTTTTTATTTCATCGGACTGTATCTCTTCCATCCTGCTGTCCAATTGAAGGGCGGCAAGCTTTAAAGACTCAATCGCAGCAAGGGACAGCTGTTTTTTCTGACGGATCTCTTTTAATATCAATTCCTTTTTTTTTGTCTCATTATGGTTAATCCTGATCTGATCATTCAGCTCTGTTTCGAGAAGTGTTCTTGCCTGAATCTCATTTTTCATCTCCTGTTCCAGCTTTTCAACCATTTCAAGATCTGCATTTTGCCGGTCAATGATATTAAAATCAGATTCAACAATGGCTTTCATTGAGTTCTGCTTCAGAAAAAAATCAAAAACCGAAGATGGCATTCCAGCCACTTCCAGCCTGCCGATCATATGCATTTTATAAAGCGCGCGCAACCGCTCACCGGCATAACCCCTGTTCCTGGTGATGTCTTGGGCCAATTGCTCCCCGTCCTTTTTAAGCTGATCTATTTTTTCTTCCATCTGCCGGATCTCCCCGGACAATGCCTGGGCTTTGAGGCGGGCCTTGTTTAATGCGTAATCGATTTCATTCAGACCCTCAACAATTTCAATTTCTTTCTGGGAAAAAGTTTCAACCAGTTTCTCCTGAACCTTGATATCCGCCCTGATGGTTTCTTTTTTTTCAGGTTTTATTTCCTCATTTTTTTCTTCAACCTTTTTTTGCTCTATTTTTTTTGCCTTCTTCTCCTCAGGTTTTTCTTCTTTTCCATCAGCAACAGCTGTCAGTTCAATATATTTAAGGCGATTTCGGATATATCCCTTCTTGCCCTTATACTCTACCAAAAGCCATCCCCCGATATCTCCCTGTTTTTCCAGCACGTCGACGGATTCGCCCTTATCCGCAACACCGACAACCTCGGAAAGAAGAGAAGGAGACTTTCGGATATTTATCTTGGGCGAAGCAATAACCCCCCGGAAAAGAACCTGACCCTCAGCAGCTCCCCAGACTGAAAGGAGAAAAAAAACAAGGCAGGGGAAAAAAATCATTTTAATATTTGTTTTAAAGACAGATAACATCCAAACCAACCTAAAAAAGTACTGATGAAAATAATCAAGATGATGGTTTTAATTGAAAGAAACCTGATATCAAAATATATATAAGAGGATAGGCTCTGTGTAACCCCTGATGAAATCATAAGATAAGTGATTAAAAGAATCACAAGGCCCAGGACGCCGCCGAAAAATCCCTGAAGAACACCTTCCACATAAAAAGGGGCTTTAATAAAGGTTTCTGTCGCGCCCACAAGCCGCATAACCTCAACTTCCAGTTTCCGGGAATAAAAGGCAAGTCTTACTGTATTTGAAGTGATAAACAGGGCCACCAGAAAAAACAGGCTGCACATGGCATAGCCGGTAATCTTGAATAAATTGAAAATTTTTAAAAATTTACCTAGCCAACCCTGACCGTATTCAACATCTTCAACAATTTCAATCTCTTTTATTTCCCTGGCAAATGTTTCCACTTCCTCAAGACTGTTGTAGGATTTCATCTTTATCTCAAATGCATCCGGAAGCGGATTCCCTTGTAATGTCTTTAAAAAAGTACTGTTGGGAGACATCTCTTTTTTAAGTCGGTCAAGGGCCTCCGCTTTTGAAATAAATACCATTTCCCGGATATTGCCCAGGCTGTTGATCCTGTCTTTTAACTCCGGCAGCATGTCCATGGTAAAATCACCCTTGAGATAAATCATGGCCCGCCCCCCCTCATTCCATTCTTCAATCACTCTGCCTGCATTTTCAAAAAAGAGGAGAAAGACACTGACCACAAGAATGGAAAGTGAAATTGTAAAAATCGTAACCAGATTTAAAAACCGATTCAGGCGGATATCTGTCAGGGCTTTTTTTATAAAATGGGACATGAATCGTCTCTCCTGACCTAAAGCATGGTGGCAGTCCGTTTTATCGTGCCTTCATTAATTTCAATATTTTTCCCTCTCACCGTGCTTTCCAGAAGATGAAGGTTGTGAGTGGCGATCAATACCGTTGCTCCTTTTTTATGGTATTCCATGATTGAATCGATCACAGCCTGAGCAGATTTTGCGTCAAGACTTCCCGTCGGCTCATCGGCAAGAATGATGGAAGGTTCCCCCACCAGTGCCCTTGCTACGGCAACCCGCTGTTGCTCACCACCGGAAAGTGTCGGTGGAAGCGCCTTGATCTTTTTATCCATATCGGTTGTTCTTAAGACCTGCATCACTTTTTTTCTGATATAATCCGATTTTTCTCCGGCAGCCTCCAGAACAATAGCGACATTTTCATAAACCGTTCTGTTGGGGATCAATTTAAAATCCTGGAACACCATTCCAAATCTCCTCCTCAAAAGAGGCAGCCGTGATGAAGAGATCCTCGCAAGATTCATACCGTCGATCAGAATCTGCCCTTCGGAAACCTTTTCAGCAAGATACAGCACTTTGAGCAGGGTTGATTTACCAGCCCCTGAAGGACCTGAAATGAGAATAAATTCCCCCTGCTCTATATCAAGATTAATATCTTTTAATGCAAATTTTCCATTATATCTTTTACTGACATTAAACAGCCGGATAATAGAATTTTTTTTGATGTCTTGGTTCATGTCCAAATTAGTTATATTGCCTACACTATCCTCAATTGACTGAGACTGAATTTACTGTTATAAATTGCATGTGTCAAGGAGTGCTGCAAAACAGTTTTTCTTACATTGAGCCTTCACTGTTACCGTAAAACGGCTTCTTCCACTCAGTGAAGGCTTAACTATTGGTAAATTATAAGGTAACCCTGTTGCTGAACCATAAAAGACCCAGCCATGATATTATTTGACTCCCATTCTCATATTGATGATAAATCCTATGATAAAGACCTTGAAGCGGTTATCAGCCGTGCTGAAAAAGAAAATGTCCAGGGGATAATGATTGTCGGCATTGATATCCAGACATCCTTAAAAGCCATAAAAATAGCCCGGACCCATCCTAACATCATCACATCCGTGGGTATTCATCCCCATGATGCAAGTCAATGTTCAAGAGATATGCTTGACACCCTCATGAATCTGGCAAATGAGAACCCCTGCGTTAAAGCCTGGGGAGAAACCGGCCTTGATTATAACCGCATGTTTTCTCCCATCAAGGATCAGGAAGCCTGCTTTTCTGCTCAGCTTGAAATGGCAGGCAGCCTTGATCTGCCCTTGATTTTTCATGAAAGGGACTCCAACGGCCGATTTTATGATATTTTAAAATCCAATGGCCCTAAAAGCCGCAAAGGCGTGGTCCATTGTTTTTCCGGAACCAAAGAAGAATTGTTCAAATACCTGGATCTTGGATATCATATCGGAATCACAGGGATTGTGACCATTGATAAAAGAGGAGAGTATTTAAGAAGCCTTGTCCCTCTTATTCCGGAAGAAAGATTGATCATTGAAACGGATGCACCTTATCTCACGCCTGCCCCGCAAAAAAACAAATTCAGGCGCAACGAGCCTGCTTTTGTGATATCTGTTCTGCTGAAACTGGCTGAAATAAAAAATACAGACCCTGAGATTCTATCGCAAACCCTGTTCAACAATACAAAAAAACTGTATCAGGTTGACCTCTGATAAGAAAATACAGTTTATTCCAGCTCAAAGCGCTGTTTGAGTTCCTGCCATCGTCTTTCTATTTCTCTTGCCTGTGCGTCCTGATCAAGCCTTTTTATTTTTTCATCGGCCAGCAGCCTCTTTTTAAGCTCCTGCCATCTTTTTTCCAATTCATGCCTGCGTCTCGCTTCATCTGCAGATTTCTGTTCCGCCAGCTGCAAAAGAAACTCCTGCTGTTCATTTTTTTCCTGTTCCAGCTGTTTATTTATTTCTTCGGCTTCACTCTGCTGGAGGGATTCTATCATTTCTTTTGCTTCAAGCCGATTTTTTTCTTCTCTTGCCTGATCATTTTTTGCTTTTTGATCAGCAACTGCTTTTGAAGCAGTGTTTGTTTCAGCTTCCGGCAAAATGGGTTTCGAACCTATGTCCTTTTTTCCCGGTGCCCTTCTTCTAAGCCTTTCCAGCTCATCCCAATCCGGATCATTCCTGCTTTTTTCTTCTCCTTGTCTGTAAAGGCTTAAATTAAAAGGATAGACGTTTTTTTCATCTGTTTGAAAGCTATCTGATTTCAAAAAAAGACTGTCCTGATCATCAGATACTTTGACGATAAATGCCGTTCCCTTTGCAATATATTGCCGCAGCCATCTTCGGTAATAAGGGTTGCTTCCCGAAAGAATGAGAAGTTTGGGTCCGACTTCGGAATAAACCTGAAGGGTATGATAAATAATAGGGGACTGGGAAGAAGGGCTTTGAGTTTCCTTGTAATTCTCTTCTACAAATTCAACGATATAATCCCCGGCAATGCAGATTGATTGAACAAATAAAAATATGACACAGATTATGAGTATTTTTTTCATTTTCCGGCCTAAGCAAACCAGGGCTCCCAATATAAGAAAGCTATCGGCAGCCTTTTTAAGAAACCTTAATGCATAAATGCCGGATCAATGGATCAGGTTTTGGACATAAGCCTTGTAACTGCCTTTTCAAGTCCGTCCAGAGATAATTCAAACATGGGGAAAAGTTTTGAAATGGTCATGATGGAATGCGTATATCCCCACATGGATTCCGACACCGGGTTCAGCCAGACGCAATGGGAAAACGTTTTTGCCAGAAAATGGAGCTGGTCAATGCTGGGTCTGCCGCTTCTTTCAGAAATATGAATGGACCCGTCATGGGCCATGAGTTCATAGGGAGCCATGCTGGCATCCCCCACAATCACAAGGCGGGTATCCGGATCAAGCTTTGAGAATTCAATGATCTTTTTTGGCTTTTTATATCGGGTCGTGTCTTCCCATAAATAATCGTAAATGGTGTTATGGAAAAAATAGGTTTTTACTTCTTTAAACTGGGATCTGGCATAATCAAAAAGGGTTTGAACCACGTGGATATAAGGGTCCATTGACCAGCCGCCGTTGTCAATGGCCAGGATTATCTTGAGCCTGTCCTTTAAGGCCCTGTCAAACACAAGATCAATCTCTCCGCCATTTCTCAGGGTCTCCCGGATGGTTTCATCAATATTGATCTTATCCTTTGGGCCGGCCGGGATCATATGCCGCATCCGTTTTAAAGCTTCGCCGATTTTGGCCTGGGTCAAGGGACCGGCTGTTGAATAATCTTTATAGCGTCGCTCATTGGCCACTTTTACCGCAGATTTGTTACGGGATTCTCCACCCACCCGCATGCCGCCCGGGTTATAGCCCGAGTGCCCCACGGGTGAGAACCCTCCTGTACCGATCCATTTATATCCGCCATGGTGTTGCCCTTTTTGATCCTTGAGCCGTTCCTTGAAATACTCAATCAATTCTTCAGGCGACATTTTTTTTAATTCATCTTCATTTACCCCTAATGCATCTGCCATCATTTTCGGGTTTTTCAACCATTCATCCAGCATCCCGCGCGCTATCTCATCCACCTCAAAGCCGTCATTTTCCGGCAGGGGAACACCCTCAAAATGATGGGCAAATACCTGGTCATAGAGGTCGAAATATCTTTCACTCTTGACAAGGATGGCCCGGGCGCAGGTATAAAAATCATCCAGGCTGTTGATAACGCCTTGGTGCAGGGCCTTCTGGAGTGTCAGAAAGGATGTGGGGGAGACGGGAACGCCGACCTCTTTCAGTGTATAAAAAAATTTTAAAAACATAGGTTTTTCAGCCTTAATACATTTTTCTTCTGGAAGCGAGATTTTTTACCCGTTCATAGTCAGGGCTTTTCTTGAACAGAACCCCGAGGTAAGGAAGCTGATTTGTGATCAGATCCTTTGCCCGGAAGTCAGGATCGGCATTCAAGGCTCTGATCCAGTTGATCAATTCCCTTGTGGCCGGCTTTTTCTCAATGGAATCGATTTCCCGCATGACATAAAAGGCATCAATGGCATTTTCAGCCAGCTTGGTATCGATTCCTTGAAAATGAACATTAATTATTTTTCTCATCATTTTCGGATCAGGGAAAGCAATATGATGAAAATTACAGCGGCCGAGGAAGGGATCGGAAAGATCTTTTTTTGCATTGGAGGTAATGATGATCACCGGTCTGTGCCTGGCCTTGATGGTCTTATCGGTTTCAATGATATCGAACTGCATCTGGTCCAGTACGTCCAGCATATCATCCTGGAAATCCGTGTCTGCCTTGTCGATTTCATCAATGAGCAGCACGGTTCTTTTCTCTGCACAGAACGCCTGACCGATTTTTCCCATTTTAATGTATTCATCAATGTTGCTGACATCCCGTTTGGAATCCCCGAATCTTGAGTCATTCAAACGGGTAAGGGTGTCATACTGGTACAAAGCTTCTATCAGCTTCATGCTGGATTTTACATTCAAAATAATCAACGGCATGGCAAGGCTTTCTGAAATAGAATGGGCCAGCATGGTTTTCCCGGTTCCCGGTTCCCCTTTAAGGAGCAGGGGCATCTCTAATTTGATGGATATGTTTACAATTGAGGCCAGTTCCTGATCCAGAACATATTTTTGGGCGCCGTGAAACTCATTTTTCGATTCCTGCTGCATATAAGTATGTCTCCATCTGTGGTTATGGTTTTTTCAAATATAATTTCAGCTGTCCATAATAATCACAAAATAGCTTTTGACAAGTTTTTTATTGGCGTACAAGCCTTAAAGATTTCAAGATTACAAAAATGTAACTCATCGTTTTTCCGCCGGGATTCTAAAAGATTGACACGTCAGAGACTTAGTGCTAATAGTTTTTACCTGATCAACAACAACATGATTCAAAGAGGAGTCGTACTATGATTGGTGGAGTCGGAATGCCGGAATTAATCATTATTCTTGTCATTATCCTTATAATATTCGGGGCAGGCAAACTTCCTGAAATCGGTGCCGGCCTGGGTAAAGGCATTAAAAATTTCAAAAAGGCGACCAAGGAAGCAACAATAGAAGACAAAGAAGAAGACCCTGAAAAAATAGAAAAAAAATAACCCCCAGCCATTTTTCCTGTTCTCCCACGCAGCCGCCCCTTTAAATAAATAGAGCGGCTGTATTGGCCCTGTCCCTGTGTTTTAAATTCAGCTGTACAAAATCATCAATTTCTTATACAAAGTATGAAAATACAAATTTGAAGTTTTATTTTTAAAAATTAATACTTTTTTGTAATTTTATAAACCGATTCATTGTTTTTTATCCATGGTCTTAAATAATAAAGCACCCTGTTCACAGCCATGCCGGGCCTGGCACACCAATTGCTTATATAATTTCAGAAACAAATGACTGATTATGGATAAAACAATTACCAACATATTGATAAAAAAAAGAGCCGCTCTCATTGAGCAGTTCCTTTCAGGAAATGAGCCCGACTTTATTGAAAAACACAGCCTGATCCTGGATGAATATATTTTTTCTGTGTTTGAAGAAAGCATTACGGCAAGAAAAATGACGGTTTCCGGAAATGCCTTTGCCATTATTGCGCTTGGCGGTTACGGCAGAAAAGAACAATGCATTCATTCAGATATAGACCTGCTCATTCTTTTTGATAAAGCCGTTCCCCCTGAGGTTGAAGCCTTTGTTCAGGAATTGCTCTACCCCCTGTGGGATACCCGGTTTGAAGTCGGTTATGCCGTCAGAAATATTGCTGAATGTCTGCAGATGGCGTTTGAGCGCTTTGATGTATTAACAACCGTACTGGATGCCAGATTCATCTGCGGCGCATCGCTCATATACTCCTCCTTTGTTGAAAAATTCCGGTCCGCGCTGTCAGTAAAGCACCTGAAAGGCACCCTGAATTATTTGTTTGAGCATGGTGAAAAAAGACATTTTGATTTTGGCGACTCCACCTATCTCATCTCCCCGGATCTGAAATCCGGATTTGGCGGTCTCAGGGATTATCATACGCTTTTATGGTATGCCAAAATCAAATCCGATATCAAAACACGAAGGGACTTGGAGTATTATGGATTCCTGTCGCACTTCGAATATACAACCCTTGTAGAATCCCTGAACGATATCTGGAAAATCCGCAATTTCCTTCATTATATTACAAAAAGAAAATGTGATACTCTTCATTTTGAATACCAGGCAGAACTGGCAGGCATTCTGGGATACCGATCAAGAAAGCGGCAGCCCGATGTGGAGCGATTCCTCGGGGATCTTCATACCCGCATGGATTTTTTAAAACAGATCCACCAGATTACATTTGAAGATATCTTTGGAAGCTTCCGCCTGAAAAAAGACAGTGATGATTCAAAACCCACAAAAACAGAGGGTCTGGTCATAAAAAAAAGAAGACTGTATTTTTCCAACACTTTGGTGATTCTGCAGAAGCCAGACCTTTTAATTAAAATTTTTCTGGAAAGCGGCCGCAGAAAAATCCCCTTATCCATTGAAGCAAGAAGGGTAGTGAGTGAATTTTTGCACCTAGTGGATGATGATCTTAAAAAAAATCGAACCTGCATAAAAATTTTTTACAAAATCATGGCATTGTCCCACTGGGAATTCAATGTCCTGAATGTCATGCTGGTAACCGGTATCCTGGGAAAATTCATTCCTGAATTCACATCTATCATCAACAAGATCCAGTACAACCATTATCACCTTTTTCCCGTGGACAAACACTCTATCCGGTGTGTCCAGATCATCAACAGCTTTAAAGAGCCCGGCGACTCCATCATGGGCATGCTTTATTCATCGGTTTTCAAAGAAGTCAGAAATAAAAACGCCCTTCTCTTTACCGCCCTGCTCCACGATATCGGAAAATCAGACCCGGCAAAGGAACACTCCAAAACAGGCGCCAGGATTGCAAAACCAATTTTTGAAAGGTTCGGGTTCAATTCAACGGAAATTTTGGATGCTGTTTTTCTCATCGAAAATCATCTCGTTCTCATAAAGACCGCCACCCGAAGGGATATCTCTGATGAAGAAACCGCTGTTTATCTGGCCAATAAAATCGTAAAAATCCGTCTCTTGAGAATGCTTTATCTCCTCACCGTGGCAGACTCCCAGGCAACCGGCCCCAAAGCCTGGAATGAATGGACCGAAAACCTGTTGAAAGACCTTTTTCTGAAAACCATGGGCATTCTGAAAAAAGGGGAGCTGGCTTCAAAAAAGACCCAGCGGCTGATTGAAAAGAAAAAAACAGAAATCCAGAAATTCCTGAATGATCCTGAAGATCAAATTGACACCGATGTGCTGGTTGAATCCATGTCCCGGAGATATCTTGTCTATATCCCCGCCCAAAGCATTGTGGAGCACATCAATTTATACCGGCGTCTTAATGATAAGGATTTTATCTGGCAGATATCAAAGGAAGGCGGATCTGATTTTCGCACCGTAACCATCTGCGGCAGGGATATGCCGGGGTTTTATTCAAAGATTGCCGGGGTTTTCTTTTTAAACGGCCTGGATATTATCGGGTCCCAGGCCTATTCCCTTGGAAAAGACCATGTCCTGGATATATTCACGGTCACCCCCCCCATGGACAGGCTTTTTGAAACAGAAAAATGGGAAAAGGCCGAAGCCGACCTGATCAGGGCCCTTCAGGACGATCATTTCCTGGACAATGCCCTTGGCAGAATACCCCGGACGCTTACCGTCTTTTCAGGCAAAAACCCTGAACCCAATACGGTCCGGATCGACAATGAAACATCCAGCTTTTTCACCATTATTGAGGTATTTACCTATGATTTTCCAGGGCTTTTATTTTGCATTACCAATGCATTATACAGAAACCGTATCAATGTGAATGTTGCCATGGTGGCTACAAAAGTCGACCAGGTCATTGATATTTTTTATGTCAGAAGCCTTGAAAATGATGCAAAAATTGAAACCGAACAGGAACTGGAAAAGATTAAAACCGCTATTTTAATGAATCTTCCACATATAAAGGCAAAGGAGATGAACAATGAAAAAAATTGAAGCAATTATCAAACCGTTTAAACTCGATGATGTTAAAGAAGCCTTGAGCGAAATCGGAGTTTACGGGATGACCGTTACGGAAGTCAACGGGTATGGCCGACAAAAAGGGCATAAGGAGATCTACCGGGGTGCCGAATACGTTGTTGACTTTGTACCCAAGATTAAAATTGAGATTGTTGTCAGTGATGAAAGGGCTTCAGAAACCATTGAAACAGTCAGGAATGCCGCCAATACCGGAAAAATCGGAGACGGCAAAATTTTTGTTATCCCCGTTGAGCAGGTCATACGGGTGAGAACCGGAGAAACAGGAACAGAAGCATTATAACAGAATCAGTAAAGTATTTTTAAGAAAGGAATGAGAATGACACCCAAAGATGTAATTGCACTGGCAAAAGAAAATGATGTAAAAATTGTCGATATCCGGTTCATGGATTTTATCGGTACCTGGCAGCATTTTTCAGTCCCTGTGAGCGAACTTTCAGAATCCGCTTTTGAGGAAGGATTTGGCCTGGACGGATCAAGCATGCGCGCATGGCAGGTCATCAACAACTCTGACATGATTGTTATCCCTGAACCCGGAACCGCCAAAATCGATCCCTTTTTCAAGGTTCCGACCCTGGCCGTTATCGGGAACATCTATGACCCCATCACCCAGGAAGCCTACAGCCGCGACCCCAGGGGCATTGCAAAAAAAGTTGAACAATACATTAAAAGCACGGGAATCGCAGACACCATCTATGTCGGCCCGGAACCTGAATTTTTTATCTTCAGCAGCATCCGGTATTCATCAGAACCCCATGCCTCCTTTTTTGAGATTGATTCTGACGAGGCCCACTGGAACAGCGGCTCAGATGAAATGCCCAACCTGGGATACAAAATCCGCCCCAAACAGGGGTATTATCCGCTTCCTCCCAATGATAAATACCAGGATATCCGGACGGAAATGATGCTGACCCTGGAAGATCTCGGTATTGCCATGGAATGCCAGCACCATGAAGTTGCTGCTGCCGGCCAGTGCGAAATCGATCTTAAATTTGATTCTCTTCTGAATATGGGTGACAAGCTGGCCTGGTTCAAATATGTCCTGAAAAATGTTGCCGTCAAAAACGGCCATACCGTGACCTTCATGCCCAAACCCCTGTTCGGTGACAATGGAACCGGCATGCACACCCACATGAGTTTCTGGAAAGGCGGGAACCCCTTGTTTGCCGGCAACAAATATGCCGGACTGTCGGACGACGCCCTTTATTCCATCGGCGGGATCATGAAGCACTGCAAGGCGCTCTGCGCCATCACAAACCCCACGACCAACTCCTACAAACGGCTGGTTCCGGGTTTTGAAGCCCCCATCAACCTTGCCTATTCCAGCAGGAACAGAAGCGCTGCCATCCGTATTCCCATGTATTCAGGATCACCCAAGGCCAAACGGATCGAGTTCCGGACGCCCGATCCTTCATGCAACGGGTACATGGCCTTTGCAGCCATTGCCATGGCAATGCTGGACGGCATCCAGAACAAAATCGATCCAGGCGATCCCATGGATAAAAACATCTATGATCTTCCGCCTGAGGAACTTGCCGAAATGAAATCCGCGCCCGGCACCCTGGAAGAAGCATTGAACGCCCTTAAGGAAGATCATGAATTCCTTCTGAAAGGGGATGTCTTTACCAAAGACGTCATTGAATACTGGATTGACTATAAGATGACAAATGAGGTGAAACAGGTCATCAGCCGTCCTCACCCCCATGAATTTTATCTTTATTTTGATATTTAACCTGAACTGAAATTTATTATTCATCAAGACCCATCCACCCGGCCCATATAAGGCCGGGTGATTTTATTTCAGGGGAAACAAGCAGGCATCTCCTTTTTTTAATGCATTCCAAAAAAAAATAAGATATAAGAAAAAAACATTACTATTAAGGGAGCAGACCATACCCATGAAAATAAATATTGTGCCCATCCGAACGATGCTGATTCTTTTCCTGCCTCTCTTTCTTGTCTGTTTCATTCTGCCCGCCTCTTTATCCTGCGAGGAAAGCGTCAAAGGAAATGAATTTGAAAAATTGATTCAAAAGCTGGTGGATGACGGATTTGACAAAGGAAAAATTGAAAAAATCTTCTCCAACAAGGAAATTTCTTTTACTCCTGAAGCGGTTTCCCTTTTCTTTATCCACAGCGAATCAAGTCTTGACTATGACCAGTTTACCACACCCAAAGCCATTGAAAGCGCTTTGAAATATCTGAACGACAATAAAGAGATTCTCGATAAGGCAGAGGGCGCATTTGGCGTTGATAAAACCGTGATAACAGCCATTCTGCTGGTTGAAACCCGCCTGGGATCATATCTTGGGACAAAGACCGTCATCAATACGCTGTCCACCATGGCGGCATTGTCTGATGAAACACTGCGGGAAAGAATCTGGAATGCCATCCCTGATGATAAAAAACCGGCAAGGGAGGCCTTCATCAAAAAAGCCCGGGACAAAACCAACTGGGGGTACAGCGAACTTAAAGCCCTTCTTCAATATACCGAAAAGGAAGGGGTTGCGCCTGAAAGCATCAAAGGGTCCTATGCAGGCGCCCTCGGGGTGTCACAATTCATGCCTTCCAATGCCCTCAGGCTTGCAAAAGACGGCAACAACGACGGCAGGATTGATCTTTTCAACCATTCGGATGCCATCTTCAGTGTTGCCAATTATCTTAAACACCACGGCTGGCAGCCTGGGATCACAAGACAGCGGCAGCACGAAATCCTGTTTCTTTACAACCACAGCAATTATTATGTTGACACACTTTTAAAGATCTCGGACAAACTCAAAGGATAGGCAATTTAATTATGGATCAGACCGTCTTAATTGTTCTTGTCGTTTTTTCCGTATCCTTTCTTTTGACCATGCTGGCTTTAAAGGACATCATTCTCAAGGACTTCGGCTCCACCAGAGCTAAAATCATATGGCATTTCATTGCCATCGTTCCCTTGATCGGATGGCTTGTCTACCTTGTCTTCGGGTATAAAAAGGGACGGCGGAAGCCCGTCTGATCCGGCAATTTCATTTGACAACCGCCCGGCTTTAATATAAGTATAGATACTTTTTCAAGGTCCCATCGTCTAGCGGTCAGGACGCTGGCCTCTCACGCCGGAAACCCGGGTTCGATTCCCGGTGGGATCACCATCGACTTCAAAGGATTTTGGCAAATCAGCTGAAATCCTTTTTTTGCTTCTCCGGTCCGCCTCCGGTCCTCTCAAATTTTTTGCTTTGCGCAATTGGGGTGTAATTTTGCACACAATCTCAGAAATTCTGGCACGTAATCTCAGAAATTTAAAATTTTTCAAAATCCGATTATTTATCTCCAAATATAATTGATTTTGGTAGACCCTCCCTCAATCAATTATATTTTCACCAAAGTATAATGTTTTAAATTCCTTTACAGGTTTCAGAGATGTTGATATGGATTTCCAAAATGTATTTATAATTTTTGGCCGGATATCATTCAAAACAGTATGATAACACAGACCTGCATATTAACTTGTTGAACAAAACCGCTGCGCGGAAACGCACGACTGACAAACGTTTCG
>CAZUDE010000019.1:0-90634 GCA_964619205.1 uncultured Desulfobacula sp.
ATGGCAAAACCTCCGTTTTAATTCCTTATAACTAATTGAATTATATAATACTTCCTGGGGTTTTGCTAGTCTTTTTTTTAGATTTTATGAAATATTCGGGATAGCTGGAGTCATTTTAAAATTTTTTTCCATCTAATGATAGAAAATCTTTTCCAAATACTATGTAAAAAAACCGCCTATATTGTGAAAATATTGTTATAAATATCTATTTTTTAATTTAAAAAGTGAATAGCAATATTAATTTTTTTGTAAATAAAATTGATTCAAAAATTCTTGTTTGATTAGAAACATAGATAAATTCTTCTTTCTGCCCGCACTGTATTGAATTTATTTTTTTACCGGCTTTAATTTTTCTATCATACTTTTCTGTCCAGGCCCACTATTTGCATTGCTTTATATCAAGGTGAGTTTTTATTATATTTATTAAAGGAGACATTAGTATGAAATTTTTTGTAAAAACAATAACCATGATTTCGGCCGCATTTTTTCTATTCGTTTTACAGGCTGAAGCACTAACAATAGATTTTTTATATCAGACCCCTACTGATAATTCAGGAAAAACAAGTCGTTTCGTGGCTGCTGACAATCAAAATGTTTCTGGATCAGGATTCATTATCGAAACTTTTGATAAGCAAGGAAGCAGTGCCGCAACATTTCAAGCGAACGGCGGAACAATTACGGTTGCTGCCGGTGGTGGCTTTAATACATTGGATCCAACCAAACTGGATGTTACTGGCGGCGGTCTTGAGATTAGAAAAGGTAGTGTTTCTGGCGTTGCTGCTAAGCCAGCCAACGATGAAACTTTTTTTGCTTTTGGTCCTAAGCAAGGTGCTGGAACAACGAACGCAACAGTCAAAGTCGAGAGCTCTGATTTTTTTGCCTACAATCCAAGTCTGATTGTCTGGTATCTTGGATTGTATTACGGATCAATCGATACATATAATGATATCGCTTTCTACAGTGGAAACAGTTTGCTTAAAACCAGTACCGGTTTTCTGACTGATGGAATTCTTTCAGGAAGCGAAATTCTCAGCGCTATGGGTGGAATTTCTGGGAATCAACTTGATGACCGCTCAAATGTATATGTCAATCTTTTCTTCGATGCCAATGAAGTCTTTACAGCTTTTGAGTTTCGAACAACAGGCATTGCCTTTGAGCTTGATAATATAGTAGCCGGCGTTAGGCCGCCAGTTCCAGAACCAGCTACCATTTTTCTCTTCGGTCTTGGTCTCCTGGGGGTAGCCGGGGTTAGCAGAAGAAAAAAACAATAAGAACACTTGAATCAGAATTAAAGGCAGGGCTATTGATTTAGTTCCTGCCTTTTTGTTTTATACCTGCCTCCTTGTCCGCTGAATTCAGATTGATCTATATGAGCCAAAGACATTATCAAAGCATATCGCCCCAAATTCAACTCAGTATAAAAGGTTAGTCTTTCTCAAAGCTTTCTGGATAGTCCTGTGGGGGTTGTGTTTTGATTTAAGGGCGAATATAATATCTGCATTTGACTGAACTGAGCGTTATAAAATGAATTTCATCGACTCCCATTGCCATTTGCATGATTCACGGATTCTCTCAGATATTCCGGGGATAGTTGCCCGTGCGAAAAAGACAGGGGTTGAGGCCATGGTGACCTGTGCCACCATGGAGGAAAATTTTGAGGTGACGGCTAAGCTGGCTTTAACCTATCCTTCCATCCTTCCCTGTTTCGGGATTCACCCCTGGTTTCTGGACAGTTTGTCGGATCAGTGGAAAAAAAAGCTGGAACATTATCTTTCGTCCTATCCATCCGGAGTGGGTGAGACCGGGATTGATTTTATGGACAAATCCCTGGACCGGGACCGGCAGATAGATGTGTTTGAATACCATTTAATGCTGGCAAGGGAAATGGAGAGGCCCATCAATATCCATATCCGAAAAGCCTGGGATGCCTTTATCCGGATCTTAAAAAAAATGGGAAAATTAAAGGTTCCGGGGTTGATCCACTCCTATTCCGGCTCCACAGACCTTATCCCGATATTTGAAGCCCATGGGCTGTATATTTCATTTTCAGGCTCGGTGACACAGCCCGGCGCAAAAAAGGTGGTGAATGCATTGAAAACGGTTTCAAGGCAAAGGTTTGTGCTGGAGACGGATACACCGGATATTTATCCCTGTCTGCCTCAGCCTGGGGTGTCCCGGCTGAACGAGCCAAAAAACCTCGTGGCCATTGCCCGCATTGCATCGGATCGCATCGGGGCCGGGGTTGAAGAATTTTCAGAACAGGCCTATAAAAACAGCCTGGATTTATTTTATGCAATACACAAAGGGAAAAACCATTGAAAATGAACCAGTTCTCTAGGACAGAGCAGCTTTTGGGAAGCCGGGCCATGGAAAAGATCAAAAACGCAACCATTGCTGTTTTCGGCCTGGGCGCCGTGGGATCCTTCACAGTTGAAGCCCTTGCCCGGACCGGTGTGGGCAGTCTGCACCTGATTGATTTTGACCGGGTGGATGCCTCAAACATCAACCGTCAGCTCCTGGCCTTGAATTCCACTGTCGGCCGGGAAAAGGCTGTTCTTGCAGGTGAAAGGGTAAAAGATATCAACCCGGCATGCAAAATCACTGTCAAAAGTTCGTTCATTAACTCCGAAAGCCTTGAGAGTTTGCTTTTGGATAATATGGATGTGGTGGTGGATGCCATTGACGGATTGAATTCAAAGATCAACCTCATCGCTGGGGCAAGGGGGATGAACCTGCCTGTTGTGTCCAGCATGGGCGCCGGGGGCAAGACGGATATTTCCCTGATCCGGGTCGGGGATATCAGTGAAACCGAGGTCTGTCCCCTGGCCCGGGTGGTCCGGCAACGGCTTCACAGACGGGGGATTCTTAAAGGCATAAGGGCTGTCTATTCCATTGAGAAACCATTGAACAAACAGCCCTTTAAGCCTGAAGATGCAGAGGATGCCCTGCCGGATCACGGCCGGTCAAGACCACCCATCGGAACCGTGGCCTGGATTCCGGGTGTTTTCGGTCTTGCCATTGCCCAGGAAGTGATCAGGCTAATCACTCATTAGCCGGTTTTTTCCTCATCCCTTAACACCCGTCTCAATACCTTTCCGATATTGGAGACCGGGATTTCGTTTCGAAATTCAATGATCCTCGGGCGTTTATAGCCAGCCATGGCTTCCTTGCAGAAATTATGGATTTCTTCTTGTGTGGCCGTCATTCCAGATTTTAATTTGATAAAGGCTTTTACCTTTTCCCCGCTTTTTTCATCCGGGACTCCAACAACGGCTGCCAGCTCCACCTTAGGGTGGGTATAAAGAACATCTTCCACTTCCCTTGGATACACATTGAAACCACCTACAATGATCATATCCTTTTTCCGGTCCGTAATGATGATATACCCGTCTTTATCGATATGGCCGATGTCTCCGGTGAGAAAATACCGCTTTCCGGAAATATTGACAAAGACCTCATCATTGGCATCCGGTCGTTTCCAGTACCCTTTCATTACCTGGGGGCCGCAGATGGCAAGTTCCCCGTCTTCCCCCTGGGGAAGTTCCTTGGTGCTGTCGTCCAGGGCAAGAATTTTTACATCTGTGCCCGGAAGAGGAAATCCAATGGATCCAATTTTCCGGGTCTCTTTAAAGGAAGGATTGATACAGGCGGCAGGGGCGGTTTCTGTGAGCCCATAGGCTTCGAAAATGATGGAGCCTGTTTTTTCTTCAAATTGTCTGCATACTTCAGGCGGCAGGGGAGCGCCCCCTGAAAGACATCCCATGATGGAAGTAATATCAAATTTGTTTAAAAGAGGATGATTGGTAAATGCAACAAATATGGTTGGAACAGCAGTGATAAACGTCGGCCTGTATTTTTGAACTGCCTCCAGAACTCCTGTAAAAGGGGGTTTTCCGGCTCTTGGATCCGGAATGCAGATCAGCCGGCTCCCTGACAGGGCTGAAAAGAGCAGGGCGCTTGTGATGCCAAAGCTGTGATACCACGGCAAAACACCAAGATAGGTATGATATCCGCCATGCCTCATTTTTTCAGGCTTAGCGCCTTTTTCATGGACCAGTCTGAAATATTCTTCGCACGCTTCCAGGTTATAGGTAAAATTGGTATGGGTCAGTTCGGCTCCCTTGGGAACACCTGTTGTGCCTCCGGTATAGAGCATGATGGCCGTATCTTCTTCAGGGGTGAAGGTTATCTCGGGCGGGTTCGGGCTTGATGCGGCAACAATGTCGTCAAACATGAAATGGCCCGGATCATGTTTCTCGGCTTTTGGAATTTTACCCAGAAGGCCGCCGATAAAGGCCTTTATTTTTGGAAGATAGGATTTGATATTGCAGACAATAACGGTTTCAATCTGAGTGCCTTTTATAGCCTCAAGCGTGTTAGCGTAAAACATGGGGTGATCCATGCAGAATACCATTTTTGATTCAGAATCCTTGAGCTGATATTTCAGTTCTGCAGGTGTGTATACCGGGTTGCAGTTCACAGCGACTGCCCCGGCTTTCAGGATTCCAAAAAGGACTTCGGGAAAATGGGGGATATTGGGCAGAAAAATGGCAATTTTATCCCCTTTTCTAATGCCTTTACCCTCAAGAAAGTTTGCAATTCGGTCTGCAGTATCTTTGACTTGGGCATAGGTTCTGAAAGCACCGTTAAAAATAGTATAGACATTGTCCGGGTATCTTCTGGCCGCATTATCAAGAATTTGAGTGAGAGGATAGTGATAATTATTTATATCGTGCGCTACGCCTTCGGGCCAAAAAGGGGTCTTCCATGCTGGGTCACTCATCTTTTTTTCTCCTTTTGTTCAGGGTGTCTGCCATAAATAAATCTGTTAATCTTATACTTTAGTTAACTATTTAAACCTTGCCTGATTGTTTATACAGGTAAGTTTAAAAGAAAGAAAATCTTTTTTTTGGGTTAAAGATATTTGGGTTGCCCGGTATCCCTGCTTTCATATATAGTGTCCTATTTTCAACTTCATGAAAAAAGGGGAAATGATGCGGTTAACATTAGTCATAATTACGGCTGCTTTTTTTTTGATAAGCAGTCCTGTTATCTGTGATACCATAAACTGGAAACCCTATGATGAAGGAATGCGCCTGGCAAGAAATCAGGGGAAAAAAACATTCCTGCATTTCAGGACAGACTGGTGCAGATACTGCACCCAGATGGACAAAGAGACCTTCAGCAATCCTTTTGTCATAAAATTTTTATCAGACCATTTTGTTGCCGTTAAAGTCGATGGTGACAGAGAACAGGCAGTCGGCAAAGACTATAAGGTCAAAGGGTACCCCGATAACAGGTTTCTGGACGGGAAAGGAGAAGAAGTCTATGGGCTGCCGGGATTTGTGGAACCGCAGGCGTTTTTATTTTTCCTTGAATACATTCAGACTGACAGTTATAAAACCATGGACCCCATGCAGTATTATAAGTCTCGGTGATTCTTTTAAACGGTTGATAAACAAAAGACGCAGTGATAATGGATAATTTAAAAAAGTTTAAAGAAAATCTCAAACGAAAAAAAGGAGATGGGAATATGATGAATAAAACATATCAATGCCTTCTGGTTCTTTTGTTTTGGCTGGTATTGTTTGCCGGGACTTCTTTTTCTGAAGATATGTATGTGGCAAGCGTTACAGAGATTTCCCTGCGTACCGGACCCAGTGTGGAAAATAAAATTATCGCCATGTTGAAAACCGGGGAAAAGCTTGAAATTGTAGAGTATCAGAAGGACTGGTCTCAGGTAAGAACGGCTGGGGGGAAATCAGGCTGGGTATTATCCCGGTACATCACCCAGAAAAAACCAGAGGTGCTTCTGCTTGAAGAATTAAATGGAAAACATCAGGGCCTTTTATCAAAAATAGCCCAATTGGAAGAAGAAAACAAAGCCATGACCGTTAAAATTGCATCCATGGTTGAGATTGAAGATAAATATAAAAAATTGCAGCAGGACTCAGCGGATTTTTTAAAACTTGATGCAAAATACAATGAATTGGTTCGTCAGAACCAGACCCAGAAAATCATGATCGAAAAACTGGAAACCAATATGGAAAGCGAGCCTAAACTCTGGTTTCTCATTGGCCCCGGAGTTTTTATTGTGGGCTTGTTTTTTGGGTTAAGCACCCGTAAAAAGAGAAAAAGCAGTCTATTATGATTAGAAAGACTGATTTTTTAGTGATCGGAAGTGGTATTGCCGGTTTAAGCTATGCGCTCAAGGCGGCAAAATTCGGCAAAGTCACCATTATCACGAAAAAGCAGATAAAGAAAACCAATACGGCATTGGCCCAGGGTGGCGTGGCCGCTGTATTCAGCCCCTTGGATTCATTTGATCTGCACATTAAAGATACCCTTGCATCGGGAGACGGTCTTTGCAACAAAGAAGTTGTGGACATGGTGGTAAAAGACGGCCCTGAAAGAATCCGGGAGCTTGTAAAATTCGGTGCCGCATTCAATAAATCAGGCGATGGAAAAGAGGATTTCTCGCTGGGCCAGGAAGGCGGGCATTCAGCCAAGAGAATTATTTATGCCCAGGACCTTACGGGCAGGGAAATCGAAGATACCCTGGTCAGAAAGGTTGAAGCAAACAGTAATATCACCATTTTAGAGGATCATATTGCCGTGAACCTCATCACATTTTCCAGCAGCATCCGGAGCGGTCTTCTGGTGACCCAGCGTGAAAATATCTGCTGCGGGGCCTATGTCCTGAACAATCAAACCGGGAAAATAGAAACATTTTACAGCGGGATTACCCTTTTGGCCACAGGGGGCGCAAGCAAGGTCTATCTGTACACATCAAACCCGGATATCGCCACAGGAGACGGAATTGCCATGGCTTACAGAGCAGGGGCCTCTGTAGCAAACCTGGAATTTGTCCAGTTTCACCCCACCTGTCTTTTCCACCCGGAAGCAAAGAATTTTTTGATTTCAGAGGCTGTCCGGGGGGAAGGCGCTTTTCTGGTGGATTCCAAAGGCCAAAGATTTATGGATAATTATTCTCCTGACAAGGAACTTGCTTGCCGGGATGTGGTGGCAAGGGCCATTGACAGTGAACTGAAAAAAACCGGGGCAGATTCGGTTTTTTTAGATATCACCCATAAGGACCCGGAATTTATTAAGCAAAGATTTCCCAATATTTATTCAAAATGCCTTGAATACGGGATTGATATAACCAAGGAACCAATTCCGGTTGTGCCTGCTGCCCATTATATGTGCGGCGGCGTGGCCACGGATCTGAACGGCAAGACAGATATTCACAGGCTTTACGCCGTTGGCGAGACGGCCTGCACAGGGCTTCACGGCGCCAACCGGCTGGCCTCGAATTCTCTTCTTGAAGCCCTTGTCTATTCCCACAGGGCTTATCTGGCGTCTGTTGAAGAGTTTAAGGCCATTGGGCATAAAATTACTGTTGCCCTTGATCTATGGGATGAAACCAGCACGGCAGACAGTGATGAGGCCATTGTGGTGTCGCACAACTGGGATGAAATCCGGCGGCTCATGTGGAATTATGTGGGCATTGTCAGGTCGGATAAGCGCCTGCAAAGAGCCTTGAGAAGAATTGTAAACATTAATGAAGAAATCAATGAGTATTACTGGGATTTTAAGGTGACCTCAGATCTGATTGAGCTAAGAAATCTTGCCACTGTTGCCGAACTTATTATCCGATCCGCCCTTATGAGAAAGGAAAGCCGGGGGCTGCATTACAATATCGGATACCCTGAAAAGGATGATGCCAATTATCTGAAGCATACCATTCTTAAAAAAAGTTTGTAACCCTTTATCATGACTTGACCCCGGTAAACAGGGTCACGATTCCAAAGGTCATCTGTTTGAACCGGATATCTTTAAACCCGGCTTTTTTCATGACGGATGCAAACTCAAGAGGGGTGGGGAATTTTAGGACCGACTCCGGCAGATACTGATAGGCGTTTTGATCCTTTGAAAAAAATGATCCGATCATGGGAAGCAATCTCCTGAAATATAAAAGGTAAAATGTCCGCAAAATTCCTTTTTCCGGAGTTGTCAATTCCAGCACCGCAAGCCGGCCTTCCTTTTTTAAAACGAAAAGAAATTCAGAGAGGGCTCCTTTTCGGTCCATGATGTTTCGAATGCCAAAGGCAATGAACACGGCATCAAAAATTTCTTTTCTGAACGGCAGACAAAGCGCATCCCCGTTGATAAGTGTTATGGTTTTATTGTTCTGTTTTATTAATTTTCCTTTGCCCAGCGCGAGCATTCCAAAGGAAAAATCAAGGCCAAAAATACGGGTCTGCCCCTGCAATTGAGAACCGGCTTCCAGGGCCACATCACAGGTTCCGCAGGCAACATCCAGGATTCTGCAGTTTTTTTTAAGCCTGGCTGCCCTTACCATTTCAGTTCTCCAGACAATATCCCGGCCAAGGCTTAAAAGACGGTTTAGAAAGTCGTATTTCGGTGCAATCCGGTCAAACATATCTTTAATAAAACCAAGTTCCTTGTTCATCGTTGACAACCTGAATTTTTGATTTATTTTAAGTTACTTGCCAAGGCAGGCTGGAAAAGTATCATAAGACTGGAAAGATTACAATTATTATCAAACCCTGGACAGGAACACAAGAATCGGAATTCATATGACGGAAAAACGAGATTATTATGAAATACTCGGCGTGGCAAGGGATGTTTCAAAAGCAGATTTAAAAAAAGCATATCGGAAACTTGCCATTCAATTCCACCCGGATAAGAATCCGGACAATAAAGAGGCAGAAGAAAAATTCAAAGAAGCATCTGAGGCCTATGAAGTTTTAAATGATGATAATAAGCGCCAGATTTATGATCAGTTCGGCCACAGGGGGCTTGAAGGCGCCGGCCACTCCGGACCCAGTGGGTTTGAAGATATTTTTTCAAGTTTTGGTGATATTTTTGAGGACTTTTTTGGCTTTGGCGGGGGAGGCGGCCGCGGCAACAGGGTTCGAAAGGGTTCTGATCTCAGATACAATATGACCATAGAATTTATGGAAGCCGCCTTTGGTACGGAAAAGACCATTTCCATCCCGAAACTTTCCACCTGCAGTGACTGCAAAGGGTCGGGGTGCGAAGAAGGCACACATTCCCAAACCTGTTCACAATGCCGTGGGACAGGCCAGTTAATTCAAAGTCAGGGGTTTTTCAAAGTCAAAACATCCTGTCCCTATTGCAAGGGGCAGGGAAGCATCATCCCAAATCCCTGTAGAAAATGCAGGGGTGCAGGCCGGGTTGAAATCACGAGAAAGGTTCAGGTTAAAATACCTGCCGGTGTTGATGTGGGATCAAAACTCAGACTTACGGGTGAGGGAGAGTCGTCCCCAAGCCCGGACGGAGCCCCCGGGGATCTCTATGTGGTTATCAATGTTAAACCCCATAAGTTTTTTCAAAGAGACAATACCGATATTATCTGTGCCATTGATATCTCTTTTATCCAAGCCATTCTGGGGGATGAGATCACCATTCCAACCCTTGTGGGAGAAAAAAACCTCACCATTCCGAAAGGTACTCAGTATGGGGATGTTTTCAGGCTTCGGGGGGAGGGAATCGCTTCGCTAAGAAGCGGCCAGAGAGGGGATCAGATTATTAAGGTCATTATCAAGACACCCACCAAGGTGAGCCAGAAACAGGTTGAACTGTTGAAAGAGTTTGATGAGCTGGATTCAAATAAGATATCCAACAAGCTGAAAAATTTATTTAAAAACCTTTAAGACCCTTAAAGGATCAATATTTATGTTTGAACTCAAAGTAAAAAGCCATTTTGCAGGCGCACACCAGCTGACCATGGTGGGCCAGAAATGCGAGAATCTTCATGGACATAACTGGAATGTGGAAGTCTGTGTGACTGGGGATAAATTGAATTCAGCAGGGGTCCTGGCGGATTTCGGAGATATCAAAAAGGCTGTCAGGGAGGTTGTGGACAAAGAACTTGACCACAAATTCCTAAATGACCTTGAGATATTTAAGGGGGTTCAGCCCACATCGGAGCGGATCGCCGTCTATATTGCAGAAAGGGTTCAGTTCCTTTTAAGCCGGGAGCTTTCCGAAAAGGTCCGGGTGTCAAAGGTCATGGCCTGGGAATCTGAAGATGCCTGCGCCACTTATTTTCCCTAGTTAAGCCTTGCAGACCGGGTCAGGCGGGTTCTGCTTTTGGTTGATGGCGTTCAATAATGCGCTTTGCCGGAATAATACCGGTGGCTGCCGCAGACACAATATTTCCTGCCACCCCTGGCCCATCCCCGGCAACATACATGCCTTTGACAGCTGTTTCAAGATGGTTGTCGGTTTCCACCTGGGTTGCAAAGAATTTTATTTCAGGTGCATAGAGAAGGGTTTCGTCATTAGACACCCCCGGAACAACTAGATTTAAGGTTTCAAGCCCTTCAATAAGGTTTGTCAGGATTCTCTCCGGCAGTGCCATGGCAATATCACCGCATACCACATTGGTCATGGTGGGATCAATATAGCCTTTCCTGATCCTGTTCCAGGTTGAGCGCCGTCCTCTTTTCAGATCTCCGAATCTCTGCAAAATGGGTTTCCCTCCGCCGATAATGGTGGCAAGCTTGCCGATGGACTCTCCATAGGCCTGATTGTCCGTAACCGGTTCTGTGAGGACGACCTTGGAAAGAAAGGCAAAATTGGTATTGGAGGACTTCCTGTCTGAATAGGCGTGCCCGTTCACGCAGACAAATTCCTTGTAGTTCTCAAGGGAGATGAATCCTCCCTGATTGGTGCAGAAGGTCCGGGTCTGGTCATCATAGGTTGGTGTCTGAATAAAAAACGTGGGATCATAGATAATATTGCACAGGTCGTCCATGATGTCATTGTGGACTTCCACCCGGACACCGACTTCGATTCCCCTCTGGCTCAGGTTGATGCCGTGTCTCTGGGCAACAGAAGAAACCCAGTTGGCCCCGATCCGACCCGGCGCAAGAATAACATTGTCTGAATCATATCTGCCTTTTTCCGTAATAACGCCCTGAATGCAACCGTCTTTTTGAATGATGTCCAGAACATTCTCACCGGTTTTTATTTCAAGTCCTTTTGATTGAATATAATCGGCCATTCCGGCAATATAGGACGGCAGGTTATTGGATCCCAGATGCTTTTGTTTGATCAGAAGGAGGTTTATTCCAAACCGTTTGGCTTCTTTACGGATCTTTTTGGCATCTTCCATATTGGTGGGGAAAACCTTACCATCCATCTTGAAACGGGTGAATATTTCTTCTGTTTCATCAATCAATGCATTTGCGGCCGTCAGTGACATGAACTGGGTCAGGTCCGTTTTTCCCAGCCGGGGGATAAAATTGAGTTTACCGTCGGAATAAAGACCGGCTCCACCGATACCGGCGAGAATATTGCAGGGATCGCACTGGGTGCATCTTTGAAGATTATGGTTGGGACACTTTCTCTGAAGGGGTCTTTTGCCTTTTTCAATTAACAATACTTTCAGATTGGAATGTTCCGTCAGATGATAAGCTGCAAACAACCCTGCCGGACCACCCCCTACAATGATAACATCGTACATCCCGCACCCCCTTGAAGATTTCAGATTCAAATGAGTTCATAATAAAACGGTTTTGGAATGACGGCAAGCTTCTTTATGATATTAAGGAATGGCAGGCAAACAGATATAGATATCTCCGCCTTTTTTAGCAAAGGGAATAAAATTTCTGATGGAAAATTTCAGCTACAGCGCAATCACGGAATTGTCGATACCGGGAAACGGTGAAGGCAAGTATGCATCAGCACTTTCATCGTTAAGCCATTTTTCATTATCCACAAGATATCTGAACTGATAGGCCTGGTCCTTATTCAGGTCAATATTATATAAAAAATCTCCGCTTTTTAATTTTTTCATGGCTGGTGCATCCAGATCCCAGTTGTTAAATTCACCAATGATTTTGACAGACTGGGCCGGACCAATGTCCTTTTTTAAAACTTTAAAAGTGACTTTGCAAATGGGTTTTGACTTCAGATATTGTTTTGTAAACATTTCTTCCTCCATATGGGTTAAGATTTTTTAAGGATTTCGTAAGTTTACAGTAATGCAGCTATTTTAACGGTTTTTTTCAAAGTGTCAAGAAAAAGCTCAAATACTTGCGAATTCACCTATATGCTGTTATACAGGATGTTTTGATATCTTGAAGAATGTGAAAGGTTTGCATGGATCGTTTGAATGAGCGGCAGAGAGGTAAATTCATCGTTTTTGAAGGCATTGACGGGTCTGGGAAAAGCAGTCAGATCGAGATGATCTCAAAACGGATACAGAATCTGAATCTTAAGGTTTATAAGACCTTTGAGCCCACGGCAGGCCCTATCGGGTCTTTAATCCGGCAGATGCTTTGTGGAAAGATGAAGACTGATCAAAGAACTCTTGCCTTGCTTTTTGCTGCAGACAGGATGGACCATCTGGTCAATGAAGCAAATGGAATCCGTACGAAAATCCATGGGGGAGAACTTGTTATCTGCGACCGATATTATTTCTCATCCTATGCCTATCATGCCCAGTACATGGATATGGAATGGGTTATCCATGCAAATTCGCTGAATGCAGAAATGCTGCGCCCGGACCTTACTGTCTTTATTGACGTAGACCCTGAAAAATGCTTTGAGAGGATAAAAAACAATCGAAGCGATTTTGAAATGTATGAGAAAATTGATATCATGAAAAATGTCAGGATCAATTATTTAAAGGCGTTCGATCATTTAAAGGATCATGAGAAGATTGCTGTTATTGATGGGAACGACACCATGGAACATGTGAGCGATGCTATTTTTAATGAAATCATGAAAATCATTAACCTTGCTTAAAAAAGGGCAGATTTTATATGGGTTTTGAAACGAGAAAAAAGGTGTGTGTGATTGACGGGCAGGGCGGCGGGATCGGGGCGGCAATTATAAAAAAACTCAAGGAAAGATTTGAGGAGAAGATCGAGGTCATTGCCCTTGGCACCAATGCCATAGCAACGGCACAGATGCTGAAAGCAAGAGCCAATAAAGGGGCCTCAGGAAGCAATGCCATTGTTCAGACAGTTAAAAAGGCGGATGTCATTATTGGTCCTCTGGGCATCGTCATGCCCCAGTCCATGATGGGGGAGGTCACCCCCTTGATGGCGGAAGCGGTCTGCTCGGCAGACGCAAAAAAAATTCTTCTGCCCCTGACCCAGGAAAGAGTTGAGATTGTCGGAGTGAGCAGTCTGCCACTCCCGCAACTGGTCGATGAACTTATAGATAAACATTTATCTTTTCTAAAATAGAAGAGGAGTCCAAAAGATTATGTGCGAAGCAAATGCATATTTACTTGAAAATGATAAAGAAACACTTCTGATGGAAGCTGTTGACAGGGTAGAGCCGGATGAAGACGGGATCCGTCTGGTATCCATTTTCGGGGAACAAAAATTCATCAAAGCCCGTATCCATGCCTTATCCCTGGTGGATCACAAAGTTTATATCAAGCTCTAACAGATTGTTCTTGAAATACGGCTCAAAACCGGTTTGGGATCATGCAGGGTTCAAAAAAAGGTTAGCCATTGAAACTGAACCAATGGCTAACCTTAAGGGTTTGAACTGTTTACTGATTAAATTACCAGCCCAGCGTCAGAAAATCATGCATGGAGTTGGCGGCAGCCCTTCCGGCACCCATGGCAAGGATGACGGTGGCTGCGCCGGTTACAATATCTCCCCCTGCCCACACCCCTCTTTTGGATGTTTTTCCGGTTACCGGATCTCCAATAATATTCCCCCACCTGGTCAGGGCAATGTCTGGTGTTGAATTGGTTAAAAGCGGGTTGGCATTGGATCCCACCGATACCACGACCAGATCGCAGTCAATTGTGAATTCAGAGCCTTCCACCGGCACAGGCCGTCTTCTTCCGGATGCATCCGGTTCGCCCAGTTCCATTTTCAGGCATTCCATGCCCGTGACCCGTCCGTTGGCATCGCCGAAAAACTGTGTGGGGTTTGTCAGAAGAACAAATTCAATTTTTTCTTCTTCTGCATGATGGAGTTCTTCCGCTCTTGCAGGCATTTCGTCCCGGGATCGTCTGTATACGACCTTGACGGACTGCGCACCCAGCCTCATGGCGGTACGGGCAGAATCCATGGCCACATTGCCGGCGCCAAGGACTACAACGTTTTTTCCGCGGGCGATGGGCGTATCATATTCCGGGAAAAGATATCCTTTCATGAGGTTGGTCCGGGTCAGATATTCATTGGCTGAATAGATGCCGATGAAATTTTCACCCGGGATGTTCATGAATCTTGGCAGACCGGCGCCGACACCCACATATACGGCGTCAAAGCCTTCGGCAAAAAGCTCATCAATGGTAACAGACGCACCCACCACAAAATTGGTTTCAATTTTTGCCCCCATTTTCACCAGGGCCAAAACTTCCGAGGCAACAATCTCTTTGGGGAGTCTGAATTCGGGAATCCCATAGACCAGAACCCCGCCGGCTTTATGAAAGGCTTCAAAAATAGTGACATCATGGCCCTTGAGTAAGAGGTCTCCGGCAACGGTCAGACCTGAGGGACCGGAGCCGATGACCGCAACTTTTTTGCCGGTCTTCTGGGCCACGGCCGGAACTTCACCAGAGCCTTTTTTGCGCTCATGGTCGGCTGCAAATCGTTCCAGATACCCAATGGCTACCGGAGCACCTTTTTTACCCACGATGCATTTACCTTCGCACTGCTCTTCCTGGGGACAGACTCGACCGCAAACAGCGGGCAGTGCATTTCTTTCCCACAGCCTGGCAATGGCGCCGGAAAAATCATTTTCAAGGATTTTTCCGATAAAGCCGGGAATGTCGACGGAAACCGGACATCCTTCCACACAGGCGGGTTTTTTACATTGAAGACACCGGGATGCTTCTTTCATTGCCATTTCCGGGGTCAGCCCCAAGGGAACTTCTTCAAAATTTCTTCTTCTGACATCCGGGTTCTGTTCCGGCATTTTTGCACGCGGCACTTTTTCTTTATTCTCTGCCATTTATTCCTCCATATAGACAACCATGATGGTCTTATTAAGCTTTACAGTTTTTATAGGCTTCCATGCTGTTTTTCTCATCTTCAAGATAAGATGCAAGACGTTTTGCCAGTTCGTCAAAGTCTACCTTGTGTCCGTCAAATTCCGGGCCGTCCACACAGGCAAATTTTGTTGTCCCGCCTACTGATACCCGGCAGCAGCCGCACATGCCTGTCCCGTCAACCATGATGGGATTCAGGCTGACAAAGGTAGGTACATTTTTTTCCTTGGTAATCAGGCTGCAGAATTTCATCATGGGAATGGGGCCGATGGCCACCACAAGGTTTATTTTTTCTTTTTCAAGAACGTCTTTCAGAACATTTGTAACAAACCCGTGATGGCCAAAGGAACCGTCATCGGTGCAGATATGAAGGGTGGTGGAAGCAGTCTTCATTTTTTCTTCCATAATCAGAAGATCATAGGTTCTTGCGCCCAGTATGGTTGTTACATCATTTCCTGCCGCTTTCAGGGCTCGTGTGATGGGGTGGAGCACAGCAATCCCGGTCCCGCCGCCGACACAGACAACCTTGCCGACGTTTTCAATATGGGTGGGTTTGCCCAAAGGTCCAATGAGAGCAAAGTATTCATCCCCGACTTTTAAATCCTTAAACCGGGCCGTTGATTTTCCAATGACCATATAAATAATGGTGATGGTTCCTTTGTCCGGATTTGTGTCTGCCATTGTCAAGGGGATGCGCTCTCCTTTTTCATCGGCCTGAAGAATCACAAATTGTCCGGGTTTGGCTTTCCGTGATATGCGGGGTGCTTCGATTTCGTTAAGAATAATGGTTCCCTGAGCCATTTCCTCACGAGCTACTATTTTTGCCATTCCTTCCTCCTGTTCTGTTTTTCTATATTTTGATCAGCATACGGCTGAAAAAATCAATTCGGTCCACGGTTAAATTAAAAAGGTATAACAATACTCAGAAAAACACAAATAAATCAAGTAGAAAATTTCTGTTTTTCTTATCCGGAAAATATAGGTATTTGGTTTGAAAACAAGCATTGATTTTAGTTTGAATAAAGTCATTTTTTTTGATTTAACATATTGAAATAATATCAGCTTTGATATTATTTCAATATCCGCTATTTTTAGTTGACTTAATCATATAAAAATAGTAGGAAATAACGCGAAATATTTGGTTGTGTGTATTGGAATTGAGTTTTATAAATCAATCAGGGGATTGAACCATGTCAAAAGTTAAATCATTTCAGCTGATCCTATTTGCGATGATTGCCCTATCCTTTTTGTTTCCCTTTTTAGGGCAAACCGGCACAAAGAACAGCGGGGATAAAAGATCGGATCGCCTCGTCATTCAGCTTGGAGCCGATCTGAGCAAAAATGAAATGCCGGCGGTGGGTTTTTTGCACGATCTTCACACCAAAGCGGTGGATGGAAAATGCGTATCCTGCCATGTTGAAAAAGACAATGCGTTTGTCTTTAAATTTAAAAGAACCGATGAAAAAGCTTCCATGGCGCTTTATCACGATAACTGCATTGCTTGTCATTCAGAGAAAAAAGCAGCCGGTGAAACTTTTGGACCGGATGCCGCAGATTGCAGAACCTGCCATTCAGGTGAAAAATCCGAGGCCTCTTCCTGGAATAAAATCGAGTTTAACAAATCCTTGCATTTTATTCATGAAAGCTCAGTTGAGATCAAAGGGCTGGCACCATCGGATAAAGATAATTGCAGCCGCTGTCATCATAAATACAATGAAAAAACAAAAGAGATCTTTTATATAAAGGGTGAGGAAGAGTCCTGCGTCTACTGTCACAAAGAAACCCGACAGGAGAATATCAGGCCCATAAGGGAAGCCTCCCATGATTCTTGCGTAAAATGTCATCAGACGCTGAAGAGTAAAAATATTGCCGCAGGCCCTGTGACTTGCGAGGGTTGCCACGATATTGAAAAACAGCAGAAAATAAAAAAGGTCGCAGACGTCCCCCGGCTTAAAAGAAACCAGCCTGATGAAACAGCCATCACAGGTTGGAAAACCGACAGCAAAAATACTAAAAACTTCATGAAGGCGGTTCCTTTTAATCATAAATCCCATGAGAAAACATCGGAAAGCTGCAAGGCATGTCATCATGAAACGTTGAAAAAATGTAAGGACTGCCACGGAACAGAAGGCGGAGATATAAAAGGCGGATTTATCAGCCTGGAGCAGGCCATGCATAAGATGGACAGTGACAGAAGCTGCATCGGCTGCCACAGCAAAGCCGCACAGGGAAAAGATTGTGCCGGGTGCCATTTTCATAAGAAAGCGGGCAAAGACGATCAGGAATCCTGCAAAACCTGCCACAGCATTTCTCCTGAACAGCTTCAGTCATCCGACCCTGCCCAGCTCGCCAAAACAGCCCTGTCCGACCGTTCATCAAAGTATGCAAAGATTGAGATGGACAAAATCCCTGAAACCATTGCCATTGAAGTATTATCCAATGAGTATAAGCCCAGCCAGTTCCCCCATAGGAAAATCGTTCAGGCCATTTTTGAAAGGGTTGAAAAAAGTGAAATGGCAAAGGTGTTTCATACTGATCAGGCCGGATTGTGCATGGGATGCCATCACAACAGCCCAAAATCGCTGGAGCCTCCCAAATGCGCCTCATGCCACAGCAAAAATGGTCAGGGGTCTGACGGCAGGCCCGGATTAAAGGGGGCGTATCATGGCCAGTGCATTACCTGCCATCAGAAGATGAAGATTGAAGCAGTTGCAGCAACAGACTGTGCAAAATGTCATGAAAAAAAGAAATAGAATATTCAAAGAATATAAATAAAAGGGTGTAATTATGGCTATTTCTCGTAGAAAGTTTTTGACCTCGATAGGAGCGGCTATCGGTGCCGGAACAACCGGCGCATTGACAAAAGCTTACGGCGCCACAAACAAACATTTCATGGGATATCCGGAGGGTTTCGGGGTTCTGCATGACACAACCAGATGCATTGGTTGCAGAAAATGTGAACAGGCCTGTAATGAAGTCAACAAACTTGATAAACCTGAAAGAGAGTTTGATGATCTTAAGGTTCTGGATCAAAAAAGAAGGACGGATGAAGCTGTCTATACAGTGGTGAATAAATTTGGCGGAACCCCGGATGTGTTTGCAAAAAAACAGTGTAACCACTGCCAGGAACCGGCATGTGCGTCTGCCTGTTTTGTAAAGGCATTGAAAAAGGATAAAACCGGTGCCGTGGTTTACGATGAATCCCTTTGTGTGGGGTGCAGGTACTGCATGGTGGCCTGCCCTTTCAATATTCCGGCCTATACCTATAACGACCCCCTTTCACCAAAGGTAACCAAATGCACCCTTTGTCTTCCCAGAATTATGGAAGGCAAACTTCCGGGTTGCGTGGAGATATGCCCCAAAGAGGCCCTGGTTTTCGGAAAACGCACGGATCTGGTCAAGCTTGCCTGGAAAAGAATTACACAGAGCCCCGGCCATTACATAGAGCATGTTTACGGTGAAAATGAAATGGGAGGGACCAGCTGGCTTTATCTTTCAGGTGTTCCCTTTGAAAAGATAGACATGCGGGAAGATCTGGGGATTACTCCGGCACCCCAGTTTACATCGGGTGCTCTGGGGACGGTTCCCATCATTGTCGGCCTCTGGCCGGTCCTTTTGACCGGGGTCTATGCGATTTCTAAACGGAAAGATAAAATTGCCGAAGAGGAAAGAAAAGAAGCTGTTCAAATTGCAAAAGACCTTGCAACCGATGAAATGAACAAACAGCTGAATCAGCTCAAGACCAAGATGACCAAGGAAAAAGATACTGCAATCAAAAATGAGGTCAAAAAAGCCCTGGATGCGGCGGCCAAAAAGGCTGCCGAAGAAGCCAAGGCTGCTGAAAAACCCCCGGTGACACAAGATGCTGCCGATGATGATACGGGAAATGAGGAGGAATAAATGACAAAGGAACAAACCATTGCTAAAAAGCAACTGTTTACACCCTTTAATGTGGTTACCGGTATCATTATCTTTATCGGAGTGATTATCACCATTCTTAGGTTTACCAAGGGGATCGGCGCAGTCACAAATCTTGACAACAATAATCCCTGGGGTATATGGATCGGTTTTGACCTCATGTGCGGTGTTGCCCTTGCAGCCGGCGGATATGTGACATCATCGGCCTGTTATGTTTTTGGGCTGAAAAAATTTCATTCAGCCGTGCGGCCGGCTATCCTGACCGCCTTTTTAGGCTATGCCCTGGTTGTCTTTGCCCTTCATTATGATGTGGGCCGCCCCTGGCGGCTGCCCTATCCTATTTTCTATTCCCCGGGAACATCTTCACTTCTCTTTGAAGTAGGCCTCTGTGTTTTTCTGTATCTGACGGTCCTGTTTATTGAATGGACACCTTCGGCCTTTGAATGGCTGGGGTTTAAAAAACTCCGGGCCTGGGTCCTGCGGCTGACCCTGGTACTGACCATCTTCGGGGTTGTTCTTTCAACCCTTCACCAGTCATCCCTGGGTGCCTTATTCCAGATTGCCCCTTCAAAACTGCACCCGCTCTGGTATTCCGGCTACCTTCATGTTTATTTCTTTATTTCCAGCATGTTTGCCGGGATGTCCATGGTGATTTTTGAAGGAACCCTGGCCCATAAATGGCTCCATGACAAGATGGACGAAACACACCTGGCCGAAGCCGACGGTGTTGTCCTGGGATTTGGCAAGGCAGCCTCTTTTATCATGATGGGGTATGTCGGCATCAAGCTCATCGGGATTGCCGTGGATAACAACTGGCATTACCTGACAACCGGGTGGGGCCTCTGGTTTCTCCTGGAACTTGTCGGTTTTGTGCTTTTTCCTGCCATTCTCTATGGGATGGGATCAAGGGAAAAAAATACGACATTTATCAGGGTGGCTGCATTCTGGACGGTTCTCGGTATTATACTGAACCGCCTGAATATTTCCGTGATCGCCTTTAATTACCACCTGCCGTCTGCAGACCGGTATGTTCCAAGCTTTCTGGAAGTGGGCACCACCATTTTCATCGTCACTGTCGGCGTGGTGGTCTATAAATTCATAGTAACCCGGATGCCCATATTGCATGAACATCCTCTTTATAAAGAACACCATTAAAAAGGAGACTCATATGGAATTTTTTACTCTCCACGATTTCATGACATATTCCAAAGGGATTACCTATCTTATCATGGGTGCTATTCTGGTTTTCATGCCTATTTACTGGCTGTATCTGACTGACCGGGATGATTAAATTGAAAATAAAAAAATCAATATATACAGGGAAGATGGAGGCAGTATGTACAGCTTATTAACCGGGCCCGTATTTTATCTTGCACTTGGGGTCTGTATCATTGGAATGATTGTACGGTTCTACCGTTATTTTACCGGTCTTTCATGGCAACTGGACAGGGTGGCCTACAAGGCCTGGCCGGCCATGGGATTTAAAGGGGCCATCCGGTCCATTTACAAATGGCTGATCCCCTACGGCACTTATAGCTGGCGATCCCAACCGGTGATGGCGGCGGCATTTTTCGGATTCCATATCGGCGCTGTGGCCATACCGCTTTTTCTTGTTGCCCATAATGTGTTTTTAAAGGAAAAGCTTGGGATTTCATGGGTCACCTTAAGCACTCCCGTTGCCGATATTTTGACATGGATCGCAGTTGTCAGTCTTTTTTTTCTGATCCTGAGACGACTGGTTCTTCCCGAGGTCAGGATTCTGACCGACAGAAAAGACTGGGGAATATTGCTTATATCCATGGCACCCTTTATTACAGGTCTCCTGGCCCGATATCAGGTGGGCGATTATTCATTCTGGCTTACGGCCCATATCCTGACCGGGGAAATTGTTTTATTCGCCATTCCCTTTACTAAGCTGTCCCATGTGTTCTTGTTCTTTGCTTCAAGGGCCCAGCTTGGAATGGATTTCGGTATTAAGAGGGGCGGAGTCAGAGGAACAAAAATGGCCTGGTAGTGTGTATACGATAAAAAAATCAGATTTAAGGAGAGAAATCCATGCCTGAAGGAACATTATGCAATAAAAAACCCGTCGATACGGCTGAAGGGATCACCACCCTTCTGGCGGATCAGAGCGGTAAAAAATATTACGAAGAAATGAAACGACTGGAGATCGACTCCGATCTTTTATGGAAAACCATCCAGAACACATGCAAAACAAGAATTAGAACCTGGCTTGAAATCTGTGCCCATTGCGGCATGTGTGCGGATTCCTGTTTTCTGTATCTTGCCAACAACAGGGATCCGAAACAGGTCCCGGCTTATAAGATCCAGTCTACCCTGGGTGAAATCATCAAGAGAAAAGGCAAAGTGGACAATGCCTTCATGCTCCATACCATGGAAGTGGCCTGGGCCCAGTGCACCTGCTGTAACCGGTGCGGCACCTATTGTCCCCACGGCATTGATACAGGGATTATGTTCGGGTATCTTCGGGGTCTTTGTTACCAGCAGGGATTTGTACCCTGGGAAATGAAGATCGGTGCAGGAATGCACAGGGTTTACAATGCGCAGATGGATATCTCCAGTGAAGATTATGTGGATACCTTTCAGTGGATGGTTGAGGAAAGCGAAGAAGAATATCCCGGCCTGACCGTGCCCGTGGATGTGGAAGGTGCGGATATCATGTATACGGTGAATGCAAGGGAAGCAAAGCATTATCCGGAAGACTTGGCCGAGGCTGCCATTTTATTCCATATTGCAGGGGAAAGCTGGACCATCCCGTCAAAGGGATGGGAACTGACCAGTCTTGCCATGTTTGCCGGGGACTGGGCTGCCTGCAAAATGCAGGTGGAAAGTGTGTATGATGCCATGGAACGGTTAAAACCCAAGAGAATGGTGGGAACCGAATGCGGCCATGCCCATCGCGCCACGGTCGTCGAAGGTCCTTACTGGGCCGGCAGAAAAGACGGGCGGCCGCCGGTTGAATCCATCCACTATATTGAATGGCTGGCAGAAGCCTTGAGAACCGGCAAGCTTAAAATAGACCCTGCCAAACGCATCAAAGAACCCTGCACACTTCAGGATTCCTGCAATTATGTCCGGAATCACGGGCTCAGAGAGGTTGCTAGGGAAATTATCTCCTATATTGTCGAACCCGGCTATTTTATCGACATGACACCCAACAAGGAACACAATTTCTGTTGCGGCGGCGGCGGCGGGTTTAACGGCATCGGCTATTTCAGAAAGCAGCGGAATGCAGGCCTTAAGGTCAAAAGAGATCAGATCCTGGCCACAGGGGCCAAACTGGTCATCGCTCCCTGTCATAATTGCTGGGATGCCATCCGGGATCTGGAAGAAGAATTTGATATTGGAATCCGGTGGTCGTTTCTTAAGCCCTTGATTGTTAAGATGCTGATTATTCCTGAACATTTGAAACCTGTTGAGGAGGATATGGACGAGGATGTTGAAGGGGACGAAGAAGAATAGCCTTTCACCTGATAAAAAAAAGAATGCCCATGGGTAACATCTTGTGAATTCATGCATTCATAGATGTTGCCCCGGGTTTTTTAACCTTTATCCAATCTTGTCAAAGATCTTTTCCGGTTTTTTGGATGTCTTTAAAAGAGGTACGGGTTAATCGTTTATAGTGAATAAAAATTTATGCGTTTAACAACAAAAAGCAGATATGGAACGAGGCTGATTCTGGATATTGCCTTGCATGGCAAGGAAAAGCCTGTTCCATTAAGCGATGTGTCAAACCGGCAGAATATTTCGGTAAAATATCTTGAGCAGCTCACAAGAAAGCTTAAAAAAGCAGGTGTCATAGACAGCAGCCGTGGCCCATCCGGGGGTCACAGGCTGATAAAATCCCCGGATAAAGTCTCCATAGGCGAGATTGTCAGGATCCTTGAGGATTCATCTGCCATAACCGACTGCGAAGAACAGCAAAAACAGGTTTGCAGTGACTGCAACAAGGCTGGAGAATGCCTTTCCCGATGGGTCTGGGTTGAGGCCTGCCGCGCAATGTTTGATTGCCTGGATAAGATTACCATTTCAAGTCTCTTATCCATTGAAAACAACTCATTTAAAAAAAAATAAACAATAAGCAGATTAAAGAAGGCTAAACCGGTCGTTTTAATCGGTTTGCGATTAACCGCCCAGAACCCGGTGAACGCATTTGGAAAGCTCTTTCATCTCCACAGGCTTCATTAAAAAAGCACCGATACCCATTTCCCCGATTTTCTCCTCATCTACCATGGAACTTTACCCTGTGCTGAGAATAATCCGGATATCTTTTTTTAAAAGAATCATCTCTTTGGCCATTTTTTCACCTGTCAAGTGGGGCATGGTCTTATCGGTAATGACAAGATCGAAACAGTCAGGATTCTGCCGGAAGACTTCAAGGGCTTCCAGACTGCTTGTTTTCGTGGTAATCCTGTAACCCAGCCGTTCAAATCTCATTTTGATGACATCGGCAATGGCTGCCCATCCATAAAAGTCAGGAAGGGGGCGCTGTTATTTCCGGAGATCATGGTCAGTCCCGCTTCAAACATTGCATATGATGCGGTCCTGGCAGCGCCGGAGCAGGTTGTGCCAAATATGGCAATCATCTCAGGATCTGCCACTTCCTTTCATCCAGGGCAAGTTCGAGTCCCCGAACCTGTTCCTGGCCAAGGGACGCTACTTTTCCGGACAAAGACTGGAGCACACCAATTTTGATAGGATCATTGAGGCCTACAGTGACACAGCCGATGCTGTCGGAACATTCAAAAGGGGGGGTCTGGCTCTGGCAGGAAATAAGAAACAATACCAAAAACAGAACGGGCACACCCATAGATTTAAATCTTTGCACACACACCTCCGGCTGTCTTTAGGGATTGGATATCATTAAATACATCAATTCGCGTATTATTACAAATAAATAAAGACCAACAAACCGTTATCTTATGGGCTGCCATGCCTGAAGGCCTGCTGGTACGGAAGTTCAACAGGGCAGTCACCTTTTAAAATAAACGCTGTTTGCAAAGGCGACCTGAAATTATTTTTCTTCTTGACAGCCTGAAACCAGATAAGTAAATATTACTTACCTAATACACACACTTATTTGCGAGGTACTATAATGGCCCCTAGGTTAACAGATCAAAGAGATATTGAGTTTGTTTTGTATGAGCAATTCAAAGTGGATGATTTTTTGCAGTCAGATAAATATCAGGCATTTAATAAAAAGATGTTTGATATGGTTGTAAAAGAGGCTAAAAACCTGGCTGTAAAGGAAATTTTCCCTACATATGCAGAGTCTGATAAAGACGGAGTGAAATTTGAGAACGGAACGGTCAAGGTTCCTGAATGTTTAAGAAAGCCCCATCAGCTCCTGGTGGAAGGCGAGTGGGGCGCCCTGACGGAAAGCCCTGAATACGGCGGGCAGGGACTGCCGTACACCATTGCCCAGGCTGCTCTGGAATACCTGATCGGTGCCAATTACATCCTGATGACCTATCCCATTCTGGGGCACGGGGCCGGAAAAATGATCAATCTTTACGGCACTGCCAAACAAAAAGAACTCTTTTTGAAAAAGCTTTATACCGGTGTCTGGGGTGGAACCATGCTTTTGACCGAACCCGGGGCAGGCTCAGATGTGGGGGCGCTGACCACATCGGCGAAAAAGCTTGATAACGGCCTGTATGAGATTACCGGCAGCAAAATTTTTATTACCAACGGCGAGCAGAACCTCACGGAAAATATCATCCATCCCGTTCTTGCCAGGATTGAAGGGGCTCCGGCCGGCACAAAAGGGATCTCTCTTTTTCTTGTTCCGAAAATATGGGTCAATGACGACGGGTCATTGGGCGAGCCCAATGATGTGGTTTGTACCGGTGTTGAGGAAAAAATGGGTCTTCACGGCAGCCCGACCTGTTCCATCTCCCTTGGCAGCAAGGGCCGGTGCAGGGGCTTTCTTTTAGGCAACCCCAACCAGGGCATGGAAGTCATGTTTCATATGATGAATGAAGTCCGTCTTGAGGTGGGAACCCAGTCCTTTACCAGCGCAAATCTTGCTTATCAGCATGCCCTGGATTATGCAAAGCAGAGACTTCAGGGCCGCAGTATTGAAAACCTTGCCGATCACGGCGCAGCCCAGGTCCCCATTATCCGGCACCCGGATGTAAGGCGGATGCTATTAAAAATGAAAGCATATGTGGAGGGGTTGCGAAGCCTTATTTATTATGTGGCCTTCTGCTTTGATAAAGAAGAGACGGCCGGGGATAAAACGGAAGTTGAAAAATACAAAAATCTTATTGGTATCCTGACACCCATCGTTAAAGCCTATACCAGTGAAAAGGGATTTGATGTCTGCGTGGAGGCCATGCAGGTTTTTGGCGGATATGGATATACAAAGGAATACCCGGTAGAGCAGATGGTCAGAGATTCCAAGATCACTTCCATTTATGAAGGTGCAAACGGTATCCAGGCCATGGATTTTCTGGGTCGTAAGGTGGCCGGAAGCAAGGGCCGGATGCTCAATGTCCTGGTTGAGGAAATAAAATTTACCATGGAAAAAGCAAAGGGGCATGGCCGCCTGAAGGGGCTTGCAGAAAAACTGGAATCTGCCGTTATGCTGCTTGAATCCACATGCACAAAAGCAAGCCGGGCAGTTTTTTCACCCCAGGCGGCCTCCGCCTTTGCCAGTGCCCATCCTCTTCTGGAAGCAACCGGTGATGTAATCATGGCGTGGATGCTTCTCTGGCGGGCCGTCATTGCCGATGAAAAACTTCAATCCAAAGATGCTTCATTTTACAAGGGCAAAATCAAGGCAGCCGAATTTTTTATCCTTACCATTCTTCCGGCGACCATGGGAAAATTGAACGCTGTCACCTGCGATGATAACCCGGCCGCGGATATGGGTGAAGATTTATTTTGATAAAAATTTAGAATTTTATAAAAGACAGGAGACTATAAAAATGGAAGATGTTGTTATTGTATCAGGATGCCGTACAGCCATCGGCTCGTTTGGCGGAACCCTTCTCCCCATGAACGGGGCAAGCCTTGCCGCTGTCACCATGACGGAGGCCATCAACAGGGCCGGCATAGAACCCGGCATGATAGACGATATTCGCTACGGCTGCTGCATGGAATCCTGTGACACGTTGAATGTGGCAAGAGTCGGGGCATTGCTGGCCAAAATACCGGATACCGTGCCCGCCGTCACCGTCAACAGGGTCTGCATTTCCGGGATGGAGGCCATGATCTCGGGCATGGCAATGATCCAGGCAAAAATGGCTGATATTATCCTGGCAGGCGGAACAGAGCATATGTCGTCCGCCCCTTACAGCGTTCCAAATGCCCGCTGGGGGTGCAGGCTTCAGGATCAGGTTTTTGTGGATGAGATGATCCATGCCCTTCACTGCGGCTCTCATATCATTCCCCATCCTGAAGATGGCCCTGTGGATGCAACAAAGCCGCCTTTAAGCCTTTTTGTGGGCAAACCCTATATCATGGGCCATACCACGGAATTTATTGCCCAGCATCTGGATATTTCAAGACAGGAAATGGATGAGGTGGCTTTGCGGAGCCATAATGAAGCGGAACGGGCCACCCAGGACGGGTCCTTCAAGGATGAAATTGTTCCTGTCGCCGTTCCTCGGAAAAAGAAAGATCCCCTGATTTTTGACAAGGACGAACATTTCAGACCGGGCATCACCATGGATGATCTTTCGGCCCTGCCGCCGGCCTTTGTCCCGAAGATCGGCAAGGTCACGGCCGGGAACTCTTCCGGGATTAATGACGGCGCAACCGGAATGGTGATCATGTCCGCCAAAAAGGCAAAGGAGCTGGGCCTGACCCCCATGGCAAGAATAAAGGCAACCTCAAGGGGCGCCTGCCATCCGTCCGTGATGGGCCTGTCTCCTGTGCCGGCGGTTAAAAACCTTCTGAATTCTTCCGGCCTGTCTCTGTCTGATTTTGAGCTGATTGAAGTCAACGAAGCCTTTGCCGGCCAGTATCTCGGGTGTGAAAAGGAACTGGGCCTCAACCGGGAAATCACCAATGTCAACGGGTCCGGGATCGGTCTCGGGCATCCGGTTGGCTCTACCGGTGCAAGGATTGTGGTTTCCCTCATGTATGGCATGAAGAAGCGGAAGAAATCCCTCGGCCTTGCCACTCTTTGCGGCGGCGGCGGCGTCTCCATGGCCTGCGCCATTGAAATGATATGATCCTTACCATCAGGAGGCTGGGGTGAAAACAGACAACTCCAGCCTCCTGATGGGTTCTCTGAGAAATTTTGTTATTCCTTTAATTGGTTAAAGCATTCCTGACGCAGACCTGATAATCGTCCTTTTAAATTGAAATTTATTTTCACAACCAAGTTGTTTCGTTTCTTTTTTTGATGTATTCATTATTTTAATGAAAGCTGGAATGTGATATTTCAGACACATCAAGAGCACCAATATCGGAGAATATAATGTCAAAGCGTATTTATATTGGTATCGCCGTTATAACCGGTATAATCATTATGGGAATCTTTATTCAATTCGCAGGAATCTCAAATAGATCAGCAAGCATGCCGCTGCAAACATTAGATATCGCCACCATGCCGCATTCGTTTACGGGCTATACTATTTTTCTGGCATATAACAAGGGGTATTTCAAAAGCCAGGGCCTAGATGTTCATCTAAAAAAAACTTACCCGCATGGTATGGCTACCTTAAAGGCCTTAACCGATGGAGAGGTACAAATAGCTGCCTCATCTGAAACACCTTTCATGAATTCAATTTTAAAAGGGGCAAAATTATCTGTAATTGCAACCACAATAACAGCCGATGAACACCTTGCCATAATTGCGCGAAAAGACAGTGGGATATTGGCGCCAAAAGATCTTAAAAATAAATCAATTGGGGTTACCATGGGTTCAAACGGGGAATATTTTTTGGATATTGTTTTAAATCTCAATAATTTGTCACGTGAAGACATCCGGACGGTTAATCTGGAACCCGGTCAAATGGTTGAAAAACTTATGGCAAAAGGCGTGGATGCCATTGCCACATGGAATCCCCAAAAAGTTGAAGCCATAAAAGCACTTGGTAAAGATGGCGTGATCTTTGATGCCGAAGGTTTATACTCGCCTTTATTTATTATTGCCACCACTCAGGCGTTTGCACGATCCAACCCTGAAATTATTAAAAAGGTGCTTAGAGCACTTTTGTCAGCCTCCAGATTCATTGAAGAAAACCCTGATGAATCTCATATGATCGTCGCCGGGGATATCAAAACCGTACCTGATCTGCTCAAAAAAATGACTGCAACCTATCATTTTAAATTGTCGCTGGACCAATCTTTTTTAACAACTCTTGAAAATCAGGCTGCCTGGTCTTTAAAACAAAAATCTGGAGCCTCTTCCGGGATACCCGACTTTTTAGATTTCATTTATTTTAATGCACTGGAAGAAATAGACCCTGACTCTGTTACCATCATCCGATAGAGGGAAAAATGAAACTTAAAACAAAGATCCTTATTATCATATGTATATCCATTGTTTTCATTGCCGTTGCAGGCGTGACCACTTATAATAATGTCAGGGTTCTATCCAGTTCATTTGAAAAAGACAATAATGCCGGCAAAATTACCAGGGGTATATTTGAACTCAATCTGTTGACAAATGAGTTTTTAAAAAACCCTTTAACCAGGTCATTGAAGCAATGGAATGCAAAAACCAATTCATTTTCAATGTTTCTGAATGAGATAAAACCGCTGTTCTCCGAAGAATTGTCATGTTTTGAAGAGATAGAGCAAAATTATAATAGAATAAAAAATCTTTTTTTTAAACTGAGCAATGACATTTCTATTGAGAAAGGTTTGGCAGCCATCCCTGTAAATGATGCCAAAATCTTGTTGTATGAAGCAAAAATCTCATCTCTTTCACATGATATGATGTTTAAGGCCCAGGAGCTGGAAAGCAAAGCTCGCTTGCAATTGAAGGTTTCACAAAAGAAAGTCACCCTGACTTTTATCGTATTAGCCAGTCTTTTTTTTGTATTGATCATACTATTTTCAATGCTGGTTCTCACAAATGTATTAAACCCTGTTTCTCTTCTTACCAGAGGCGCAAAAATCGTAGGGCAGGGAAATTTCAATCATAAAATAGAGGTGTCCACAACCGACGAAATCGGATTTCTATCAGAAGTTTTTAACGAAATGTCCGAACACCTAAAAAAAATAACAGTTAACCGATCTGAATTGGAAGCGGATATTGAAAAACGCAAAAGGGTTGAGGAAGAACTTCGCAGAAGTGAAGAAAAATATCAGACACTGTTTGAAAAAATGACGATCGGCTTTGCCCTTCACGAAATACTGTGTGATAATACCGGGAAGCCTGCAAATTATAAATTTCTTGAGGTTAATCCTGCGTTTGAAAAACTTACCGGTCTGAAACGAGACAAAATCATAGGTAAGACAGTTCTGGATCTGTTGCCTGATACTGAACAGTATTGGATCGAGAATTATGGAAAGGTAGCGCTTACCGGTGACCCGGTTTCGTTTGAGAATTATTCCAGGGCGTTGGACCGGCATTTTGATGTCACGGCGTACAGACCTGGAATAAATCAATTTGCCTGTCTTTTTTTGGATACCACTGCCCGGAAAAAGGCGGAAAAGGATCTATTCGGCGAAAAAGAGCGGCTGAGGGTTACCTTGAGTTCCATTGGTGATGGTGTTATTACCTCTGATTTAAACGGAAGGGTTACTTTTATCAATAAAATAGCAGAAGAGCTTACGGAATGGACACTTAAAGAGGCCATGGGTAAAAATTTTGAGGAGGTCTTTCACATCATCAATGAACGCACAAGGAAGAGATGTGAGAACCCGGCAAAAAAAGCAATCTCCTCAAATTCAATCATCGTCCTTGCAAATGATACGGTACTTGTCTCCCGCACAGGGAAGGAATATATCATTGCAGACAGCGGTTCTCCAATTCGTGATGTTGGAAACAATATTGTCGGAGCTGTCCTCGTGTTCCGTGATATAACCGACAAACTGAAGCTGGAGACTAAATTGAGGCAGGCCCAAAAGATGGAAACCATAGGCACCCTGGCAGGCGGTATTGCCCATGATTTTAACAATATCCTGTCCCCGATTATCGGATTTGCTGAAATGCTTCAGGAGGATCTCCCTCTTGATAGTTCGGAACACGAAAGCATTACCCAAGTGCTTCAGGCCGCTTTGCGGGCAAAGGACCTTGTCAGACAAATTCTGGCATTCAGCAGGCAAAGTGATAAGCAGTTTATACCTGTCAAGCTTCAATCCATCGTTAACGAGACTTTAAAACTGCTCAAATCCTCGATTCCGTCAACAATTGATATCCAGGCGAAAATTGATCCGGATTGCGGCATGGTGTTGGCCGACCCCACCCAGATTCATCAGATAATAATGAATTTGGCAACAAATGCCTATCACGCAATGCAGAAAACAGGCGGTCAATTAAAAATAAATGTCAAAGCAACTGAAATTGACTCCAACCCTTTGGGTTTTTCAGAATTGCTTCCCGGTAAATATGCTCTATTGATAGTCACTGATACAGGAACCGGTATTAGGAAAGAAATTATGGATAAAATTTTTGACCCGTATTTCACAACAAAGAAACAAGGGAAAGGAACAGGCTTAGGTCTTTCAATGGTTCAGGGAATTGTCAAAAGCTGCAATGGGGACATCCATATATACAGCGAACCGGGCAAAGGGACAGAAGTCCATGTGTATCTGCCCATAATTAAAAAATCTGCCCAGGATGATAATCATGATACTTCTGAGCTGGTGCAAGGCGGCACTGAAAAAATTCTTGTCGTAGATGATGAGGCAATGATTGTAAAAATGGAGCAAAAAATGCTGGAGCGTCTAGGTTACATTGTTACATCCAGAATTGGAAGCATTGAAGCGCTTGACCTCTTTAAATCAGATCCGGATGCCTTTGAATTGGTTATCACGGACATGACCATGCCCAGGATGTCAGGTCTTCAACTCACCACTGAAATCAGAAAGATAAGACCGGATATCCCGGTGATCATCTGCACGGGATTCAGTGACCAGATAAATGAAAAAAACAGCAGCGCATCCGGTGTTCAGGGGTATGTAGCCAAACCCGTCAGATTAAAGGAAATTGGTAAGATTATTAGGGATGTTTTGGATGCGCCGGATAAAGGCATTGTATCATAAAGCTTGAGCCAACAAATTTCGAACCCCTTGGAATTATTTAAATACCGGACCTTTTTCAGACACTGAATGGTTTTGTGATATCTTGAAATAAGGTTAGCCCAGTTCTATTTCTCTTTCACTGATGCCCATCAGATAAAGCAATCCGTCTAATCCGATGCTGGAGATGGATTGCTGTGCTTTTTCCCTTACAACGGGTTTGGCATGAAAGGCAACCCCGAGACCGGCAATACTGATCATGGGAAGATCATTGCTGCCGTCACCCACGGCAATGGTCTGCTGAAGGCTGATATTTTCAACAACGGCAATGGTTTTTAGAATTTCGGCCTTTTTGGGGCCGTCAATAATATCACCTGCGACATTTCCGGTTATTTTATTGTCTTTGATCTCAAGACCGTTGGTAAACACATAGTCAAGCCCCAGCCTGTTCTGCAGATATTTTCCAAAATAATCAAACCCGCCTGAGATGATACCGATTTTATACCCCAGCTTTTTCAGCGTACCGACAACCCGTTCAGCCCCTTCGGTCAATTCAAGGGTTTTGGCGACTTTTGCAAGAATCTTTTCATCAAGGCCTTTGAGCAGGGCCAGCCGCCGGGTAAAACTTTCCTTGAAATCCAGCTCCCCGTTCATGGCAGACTCGGTAATCCGGGCCACCTCTTCTCCCACACCCGCATGCTTTGCCAGCTCATCAATGACTTCGCACCGGATTAAGGTGGAATCCATATCAAATACAATTAGTTTCCGGGCATGGCGATAAATATTATCCACATGAAAGGAGATATCAATGCCGGTTTTTTCTGAAATCTCAAGCAATTGCCGGCGTAATCGGTCCGGATTATCAAGGTTGCCGGATACCGTCAGTTTGATGCAGGCTTTGGGGTGTAAATCAGAGTGGTCCAGGGGAATGGACCCGGATAGATTGGTGATGATATCAATATTCAGGCGATTTGCTGCAATCACCGATGTCACTCCGGACAGCTGCGCAGCCGTCAAGGTGCGGCCCAGAAGAGTAATAATCAATCGTTCGTGACCGTTTTTGGCAATCCAGCCCACATAGTTTTCCATGTCAATGGGTGAAAACTGAATCTGAATGCCCAGTTTATGGGCCTGAAACACAAGGTCTTTGAGAATGGATGAGGATGAGTGCCGGGAGGGGATTTCAATGAGCATTCCCAGGGACAGGTAATCATGTATAACAGCCTGCCCGATATCCAGAATTGTGATTTCATACTGAGCAAGAGTATTGGTAAGGCTTGAAGTAAGACCCGGCCTGTCTTTGCCGGTAATATTTATTAAAATGATTTCTCTCATCCTATTCTCTCCATAAAAAACATGACTCAAAACAAGCCGCAATATTTACCAGGAAAATGCCGGAATGGCAATGTTCTTTTTAAGAAAAACACAGGGGAAGTTTTTTATGGCAGTCAATTCAACCCGAATGCATCAACAAAGAGAAATAGCCGCTACTCCAATTAATCCTAAACAATAAACCATGATTTTTCACAGCATATAAAGCATTAATTACAACACTAAAAACCTTGCAATGGTTCCTGCTGTTTTTGTATATTGATAACCTTATTTTTGTTTTCGGGTTACTCCGGCAAGCCCGAGAAGGCCAAGACCAAAAAGCAACATAGTTGCTGGTTCTGGACTGGGGACTGGATTGTCAGGGGCATCGTAATAAAAACCGATCATTTTTCGGCTGTCATCGCGGTTTCCATTGCTTTCGAAACTCATTAGCCTTATCCCGAAATCGTTACCGAGCGATAAATTCAAATTATTTTTACCTTCTATGTAGAAAGTGACTGCACGAATATCACCTTTATCTTTGCCAATTCCTTGTTGTCCAAACTCAAAGCCAAGGTCAAAATTCCCTGCCCCGTTCATATCAGCACTTGATGACGGAATCGGCCATTTAGTGATAACTGTGCTTGTTGTAAAGAGCGTCCCCTTCCCTGCATCTGTCACGGCAGTAGCTATAGCAGACGATATATTTGAATCGCTCCAATTGCCATCTGTATCAAACCAGAATGCTCGAATATCGGCAATAGTGCCAGCCCCCAATCCTAACTCGAAAATAATTTTATTGGTTCCGTCACCTAAAACATCAACCCAGGCTTCCCCAGATTTGTTCTCATGAGATGTCAGGTCAACTCGGTAAGCAAAAGCACTCATTGGTAAAAACATTATGATACAATATATAAACATTGTAATGTATACTTTCATTTTCCTCACTCCTTCAAATGCGATTCGAATAAAACCCTAAATTGCTAAGCAAGCAAAAGTTATACCATCGATAAACGAAATTACAAGAACTATTATTGGCAGCTTTATCGGATAAAATGCGTGTTGTGTGTCATTAATCAGATATGAAAAAATATGTCTATTTTGCCAAGAAATATTACATTTTTTATATAAATTGGAACCTTGATGTAACATAGCTGGATATTCTTTGTTAAACCGGTCTGTTATTGAAAGACATGTTTACCCTAAAAGGTCCAGGGCAAACCGGACAAACGTTTCTATGCCCAGAAGCAGCGCGGATTCATCAAAATCAAATTTTGAATTGTGAAGGGGGGCGCAGCCGTCAAACCCCGAACCCAGAAAAAAATAACAGCCTTTTGATTTTTCAAAGACATAGGCCATGTCTTCGCCGCCCATGGTGGATTCCGGCTCCATGATTCGATCCGCCGGAATTATCTTTAGCATGGATTTTTTCATAATGTCCACCGTGCCGGGGTCATTTTCAAGGGGTGGGTAGCCCGGCGTGTACTTGAATTGATAAGAAGCACCCATGGAGTCACACACGCCTTTGATGACGGGCTCCATGATCTTGGGATAGTCGTCCTGGATTTTTTTATCATAGGTTCTTGTGGTGCCTTTTAATATGGCGGTTTCAGGGATGGCATTGTGGGCCTCGCCGGAATGAAAGGCGCCGATGGTGATCACGGACGGGGTCAGGGGGTTGAGCTTGCGGCTGACCACGCGCTGGAGGGCATTGACCACCTGGCAGGCCGTATCCAGGGCGTCCACACAGAGATGGGGCATGGCGCCGTGGCCGCCTTTTCCCTTGATTTCAATTTCAAAAGTACCTGTGGCAGCCATTAAAACTCCGGATTTCAAACCCAGGGTTCCGGCAGGCAGTCCGGGCCACAGATGAGCGGCCACGGCATAGTCCACGCCGGGGGCTTCCAGGATGCCAGCCTCGATCATGGGTTTTGCACCGCCAATCATTTCTTCGGCCGGCTGGAACATGAATTTGATATTGCCTGAGAGCCGGTCCTTCAGTCCAGCCAGGATACGGGCGGTCACAAGGGCCATGGTCATGTTGCCGTCATGACCGCAGGCATGCATCATCCGGTCATGGGTGGAGGCAAAGGCAAGCCCTGTTTCTTCAGATATGGGCAGGGCATCCATATCAGCCCGGATGAGAAGGGTTTTTCCGGGGCGTCCGGTTTTTAAAAGGGCAAGTATCCCGGTCCGGGCAATACCGGTGGTCACTTCAAGCCCCGGGATGGCCTTAAGCTCGGCAGCGATAAATTCCGAGGTCTTTTTTTCATAAAATCCTGGTTCCGGGATTTTATGAAGGGTCTGGCGTATGGTTGATATATTGTTTTTTTCTGCTGCAATCAGGGTTTTGATATCGGTCATGAAAGATACTCCAGAAAATTAAGGGTAAAGGTGGCAGGCAATCCAGTGGTCGGGCTGGATTTCCCTGTAAATCGGCCGGGTCAGGCATTTGTCCATGACCATGGGGCACCTGGGATGGAAGGTGCACCCCTGCGGTGGATTCACCGGGCTTGGAACATCCCCGGACAGAATAATGTTCTCTTCCGGAATGGCCAGGGGATCGGCAATGGGAACAGCTGACAGCAGGGCTTTGGTATAGGGGTGCAACGGGGTTTCATACAGTTCCCGGTCAGGCGCCAGTTCCACAATGCGGCCCAGATACATGACCGCCACCCTGTGGGAGATATATTCCACCACGCTTAAATCATGGGCAATAAATAAATAGGCAAGATTCAGTTCTTTTTGAAGATCTTTCAAAAGATTGATGATCTGGGCCTGGATGGAGACGTCCAGTGCGGATACGGCCTCATCACAGATAATCACATCCGGGTCAACGGCAAGGGCCCTGGCAATGCCGATGCGCTGGCGCTGGCCCCCTGAAAACTCGTGGGGATACCGCCTCATTTGGGAAGGCCGAAGGCCCACCCGCGTCATGAGATCTCCCACTTTCCGGTTGATCTTTGTTTTGGAAAGAGCCTGAAAATTTCTCATGGGTTCGGCAATGATCTCACCCACATTCATTCTTGGGTTTAGAGAGGAAAACGGATCCTGGAAAATAATCTGGAGGGAGGTCCGGGTTTTTCTCAAGGTTTCCCTGTCCATCTGCCCCAGATCTTTTCCTTTATACATGACCGTTCCGGCTGTGGGGTCGGTCAGTCTTAAAATGGAGCGGCCCACAGTTGTTTTGCCGCAGCCGCTTTCTCCTACAAGACCCAGGGTTTCCCCGGCATGAAGAAAAAAGCTCACCCCGTCCACGGCTTTGACATGGTTGACGGTTCTTTGAAAAAAACCTTTTTTAATGGGAAAATATTTTTTTAAATTTTCAACTTCCAAAACAGGCATGGGATCAGTTTCCTCCCGGGTCGGTTTTTGCCAAAGCAGGCGCTTCTATTTCCTGTGCCGCAAGCCAGCAGGCCACCCGGCGGTTTTCATCAAAATGGGTCATGGGCGGGGGTGTTTTCCTGCAGATGTCCATGGTTTCAGGGCACCTGGGGTGGAAACTGCACCCTTGGGGCATATGCAAAAGATTGGGTACAATGCCGGGAATTTCATTAAGCCTTGTCTTTTTATTCCCTTTTAACACAGGGATGGATTTTAATAACCCCAGGGTATAGGGATGGCGGGCGTCATGGAACAGGGGCACCACCGGCGCCTCTTCCACCACCTTTCCAGCATACATCACCACCACCCGGCTTGCCATCTGGGCCACCACCCCGAGATCATGGGTAATGAGGACGATGGAGGTATTGGACCCTTTTTTCAGGTGTTCCAGGAGCCGTATGATCTGGGCCTGGATGGTTACGTCAAGGGCTGTTGTGGGCTCATCGGCAAAAATAAGACTGGGGCTGCAGGCCAGGGCCATGGCAATCATGGCTCTCTGGCGCATGCCCCCGGATAATTTATGGGGGTATTGGCCGGCCCGGATTTCAGGAGAGGGAATCTGCACCAGTTTAAGCATCTGGATGGCTTTTTCCCCGGCTTTTTCCCGGTTCAGGCCTTCGTGAAGGCGAAGGCTTTCAGCAATCTGTTCTCCAATGGTCAGGATTGGATTCAGGGAAGTCATGGGTTCCTGGAAAATCATGGAAATGGCTTTGCCCCGTATCATCCGCATGTCATCGGTATTGAGTTCCAAAAGGTTTTTTCCGTTAAACTCGATTTTTCCTGCTATAGTGGCAATGGAAGGATTTAAAAGCCTCAGCACGGAAAGGGAGGTCACGCTTTTTCCGCAGCCGCTTTCTCCCACAAGGCCCAGGGTTTCTCCGGCAAAGACGTCAAAATCAACCCCGTTCACTGCATTGATGGTGCCGTCATGGGTATGGAAACTGGTTTTCAACCCTTTGATGGAAAGAAGCGGGGAAGACTGTGGATTCATATTCTGCTCCTTGGGTCAAAGGCATCCCTTAAGCCGTCCCCGAGGAGGTTGAAACTTAAAACGGCAAGAAATATTGCAATCCCCGGAAAAGTGGCCACATGGGGTTTGCCCATCATATAGGCACGGGCCGATCCCAGCATGGAGCCCCATTCAGGGGTGGGCGGCTGAACCCCGATTCCCAGGAATCCAAGACCGGCGGCATATAAGATTGCGGTTCCCATGCCGAGGCTGGTCTGGATTATAATGGGCGCCAGAACATTGGGAAGGATATGTCGCTTGATAATAAAAAAATCCGTTGTCCCGCAGGCCCTGGCAGCTTCCACATATACTTCTTCCTTGACGGACAAAACACACCCCCGGACCAGCCGGATATAAAGGGGGATCATGCTGATCCCGATGGAGATGACGGTGTTGTTCAACCCTACGCCCAGGATGGCGACAAGGGACAGGGCCAGAAGAAATCCTGGAAACGCCAGCATCATATCCGTGAACCGCTGGATGATAAAATCCGTTTTCCCCCCGTAATAACCTGAAACAAGACCGATGGGAACCCCGATAAAGAGGCCTACTCCCACAACCCCCACGGCAATCATCAAAGATACCCTGGAACCGTAGAGGATCCGGCCCAGAATAGATCGTCCCAGTTCATCCGTCCCCAAAAGATGTTTTGCAGAAGGAGGGGTAAGGGAATGAATCAAATGGGGTGCGGAAGGATCTCCCTTAAAGAGAAGGGGGGCACAAAGGGCGCATCCCAGATAGATCACAAGGAAAATTCCGCCTGCAAAAGCTGCCTTATTCCGTTTGAGCTTGGCCCATCCCCGGCTGGAGGAGGGTTTAGCGCCCTCAGTCGGATCATTGTTTTTCATATTAATATCATTCATAACGAATTCTTGGATCCACAAACGCATAGGTGAGGTCAACCAGGAGGTTGACCAGGGTATAGAGCAGCCCGAAAATCAGGATGCTGCCCTGAATCATGGCATAATCCCTGGCCAGGATGGAATCCACAATAAGGCGGCCCAGGCCTGGCCAGGCAAATACGGTTTCCGTCAAAACAGCGCCGCCCAGGAGCAGTCCGAATTGAAGCCCCACCACGGTAATGATGGGAATCATGGCATTTTTAAGGGCATGCTTGATAATGATTACGTTTTCTCTGAGACCCTTGGATCTTGCCGTGGTCACATAATCCTGGGCCAGGACTTCCAGCATGCAGGACCGGGTCATCCTGGCGATAAAGGCCACCACATAGGTCGCCAGGGTGACCGAGGGCAGGATCAGGTGCTTCCATGTGCCGATGCCTCCGGCCGGGAGCCATTGCAAAAGGATGGCAAACACGATCATGAGCATGGTCCCGAGCCAGAAAACCGGCATGGAAATTCCAAAGAGCGAGGCCGAGGTCACCAGATAATCCACCCAGGAATAGGGCCTGACCGCTGCAATGATGCCTGAGGGGATGCCGAACATACAGGCCAGGGTAATGGCGCACAGGGCCAGAAGGATGGTGTTGGGCAATCGTGTCCATATCTCCTCAATCACCGGGTTCTGGGTCCGGGCGGATTTGCCCAGATCCAGACGGATCAGCCGGTTTAAAAAGGAGGCATACTGGGTATGGAGAGGCTTGTCCAGTCCCATCTGCACCCTGATGAGCGCCACATCCTCGGGTGAGGCCATCTGCCCGGCCAGGACCAGGGCCGGGTCTCCGGGGAGCATTCTGAGCATGAAAAACAAGAGCAGAGAGATCCCCAGGAGAACCGGAACAATGGCCAATAATCGTTTCAACAGAAAATTGAGCATGACAAAGGATTATTCCATGGTGATATAGGTTGGGAAAAATTTCTCCGTGGGCGTAACCACCAGATTCTTGATCTTGCTGGAATAGGCCAGGACAAATTTTTCAACATGGAGCCAGAGCCAGGGGCAGTCTTCCCATACCATTTCCGAGGCCTGTTTCAACAATTCAAGTCTTTTTTTCGGATCCTGGGCCTTTCTTGACGCCACCATGATTTCATCATAGGCAGGATTGGTATAGAAAGCCGATCCCAGCCCCTTTGGCGGATGAACTTCCGTTGTAAACTGACCGTAAAGGCCCATGTCTGCATCCAGGAACAAAGGACCCCAGCCCAGGAGAAACACTTCCAGTTCGGTTTCTGAAATGGGTTTTTGCAGACCTGCAATATAGGTGGGCCAGTCATAGGTTCTCAGTTCAACCTTGACGCCGATGTCCTGAAGATAGGCCTGAACCACTTCTGAAACCTGCTTGTCGAACAGATATCGCCCGTTGGGAGTTCTCATGCTGACGGTTTTTGAAAAATCAAAATTGGCTTCTTTTAAAAGCTGTTTGGCTTTTTCAGGGTTATAGTCGTACTGTTTGCTCATTTTTGCATACCCGAACACCTCAGGGGATACCGGGCCGTCCATGGGCTGGGCTGTATTGAACAGTATCCGGTCTACAATGGCTTTTTTATCAACCGCATAGTTAAAGGCCTGGCGGACTTTTTTATCCATGGTCACGCCTTTCTGGCAGTTAAGACCCATGAAAATGGTTCGGGTGTCCAGGGGCATGTCCACGGTGATATTGGTCATGGCTTTTAAGGCTGCTACATTGGAAGGGGAGGGTTTATAGCAGATATCGATTTCACCGGTTCTGAGCATGGCTTCCCGGGTAGTGGTTTCAGGGATGATTTTAAAGGTGAGCTGGTCAACGGTCGGGGCTTTTCCCCAGTATTTTTCATTGCGTTTGAGCACGATGCGATCCCCTTTTACCCATTCGGCGAGAACATAGGGACCTGCACCCACTGGATTCTGGCGGACCTCTTCCCCGTGTTTTTCAATGGCGGCCGGGCTGATGGGAGATACAAGGGCAAGAGACATGGATGCATCCAGGGGTGCAAAGGGATATTTTAAATTCAATTGAACGGTGAGGTCATCTATTTTAACGCATTCTTTTACCATGGACACGGCAAACCTCAGGGGGACTCGCATTTTGGGGTCTAAAATTCTATCCCAGGTCTGTTTGACCACATCGGCGTTAAAGGGGGTGCCGTCACTGAATTGAATCCCTTTTTGAAGGGACAGGGTCCAGGTCAGACCGTCTTCCGATACTTTGTGTTTGGCAAGCAGTCTCGGGTGAACATTTCCTTTTGGATCCTGGTAATACATGTTGTCATAAATGAGATCACAGATATTCTGGAAAAGGGTGGTGGTCTGTTCCTGGGGGTTGAAGGTGTCGGCATCCACGCCGATTCCGATTTTTAATTCCTTGATCTGGGCCGCACCTGCCATGGGTGAGAGCAGAAAAACCCCCAGAGTTATAAGGATTGCACAGGTAAAAAACTGTCTGAAATGCGTCCATCTTTCTTTTTTTTTCATCTTTACATCTCCTTTATTAAATTGAGTTTATTAAAATTCATCTTTGATGAATTGACCGGCCTTCATAACTTGAACAACGGCATCGGCTTCATTCAATATGTCTATGTCGTCCAGCGGATTATCCTTTATCAGGACGAGATCGGCTATTTTCCCTTGTTCAATGGTACCGATCCGGTTTTCCATTCCAAGAACCTTTGATGCAGTGCCGGTGGCTGCCATGAGGGCCTCCATGGGAGAAAGTCCGTGTCTGACGAGCAAGGGGATTTCCATGAGGTTTTTTCCGTGATAATTGAACGGGGTTCCGGCATCGGTCCCCATGGCAATAGTAACACCGGCCTGGTGTGCTTTTTTGACACTCTCTTTATGATGGGGGGCAACAATTGAATTTTTTTTCACAGCCCATTCCGGAATACCCCTTGCGACCCCCATTTTACCGATGTGATACATGGCGGAGATGGTGGGAATAAAAAATACATTGTTTTCAATCATAAAGGAAATAATGTCATCGGTAAGATAGATGCCGTGCTCAATGGAATCAATTCCGGCGCGCAGGGCATCCATAATACCCCGGCTTCCCATGGCGTGGGTGGCAGTCTTTTTACCTGCCTTGTGGGCTTCTTCTACGCCGGCTTTCATTTCTTCATAGGTGAGTTGTGCACAGCCCGGTTCCACAGAAGGCGTCAGGACTCCACCTGTGGCCATGAATTTGACAAGATCTGCCCCGGCTTTGATCTGCTCCCGGGCAGCTTTCCTCACATCATCCGGCCCGTCCGCCTCCCGGCCGATGGGCCATCCATGACCGCCGGTCATGCAGATGGGGCGGCCGGAAGCCAGTACTCTCGGCCCTTTGATCAGACCGGACTCAATGGCCTGTTTCAAGGCCAGGTCAATGCCGTCTTTTCCCCCTAGGTCCCGGACTGTGGTTACGCCTGCCGCGAGTGTTTTCCAGGCATTCTTCACGCTTTTTATGGTGGTTAGGGCAAAAGATTCCCTGGCAATGCTTCCAATGGGGTCAGGGCTTGCATCCATCACAAGATGGACATGGCAGTCAATAAATCCGGGGAAAAGGACAGCGTCTTTGATGGGAATCTTTTGAGTATCGCCATCAAGACCTGAATCCGTTTCCCTGATACTGACAATTTTATCTTCTTCCACCACTACGGTGGCATGTTCCAACACCCGGCCGTTACCTGTAAATACCCGACCATCCACAAATGCCGTTTTCATGATTCCTCCACTAGGTTTCATTTTTCTTCATTCCTGTTTTTTTCATATCATCACGAAGGAATGTTTTTGTAAGTTCAAAATGTTCCCACATCAGTTTTTCAGCTTCCTCTTCACGACGGTTCAGGATGCAGTCATAAAATTGATAATTATAATCCAGATCCCGGCGTTTTCTTTTTTTATCCACATGCCAGGTCTTTGCAAGGTCATCAAATATTTCTGCAATGGCTTCCATGACCGCTGTAAAAAGTTTGTTGCGACAGGCTCTTGCAATGAGAATATGAAATTCAATATGTTTTTTTACATCGGGTCCGCCATTGATTATATCCATTTCACAAGCCTCAATATTGGCTTTCATGGCAGCCAGGTCCTCTTCTGTCCGTTGGCGGACCGCCTTTTTTATCAATACCGGTTCCAGGGTCTGCCGAAAGTCGATGATTTCAGCCTCGGTCAGTGTGCCGAACTGAAAGCAATTGACCAGAGAGTCCCCCACCCGCTTTACATCCGGTGCAGATACAAAATTGCCGCCGTACATGCCTCGCACTTTGCGGATCAGCCCCTTGGTCTGCATTTCTCGCAACGCCTCGCGCACAGCCACTTTGCTGACTTTGAACTGGGCTGCAATTTTTTCTTCCGTGGGCAGCTTGTCCCCTTCTTTCAGGGAGCCGTCCCGTAATGCCTGTTCCAGAACCGCCAGAATTTTATCCGATATCCGGTCTTTTTTTATTGAAAAATTTTTAAAGGTATTTTCCAAATTTTTTCCTTGGTTTTAAAAAAACTATAGTTAGTTTTTTATCGCACCAGTTTTTTTTGTCAATAAAATAAAGACGGCAGAATAAAAAAACCAAAGCTCAGATCCGGACTTTATTAAGATTGAAAACATCTATTCATTCTGTTAGGGTTATGCCCGGCAGGGGATAATAATAAAGAGTTGCAGTGGAGAGATTAAATGCTGTTAAAGAAATCAAGTATTTTTATTCTGGTGAGTGTCTTTTTTATATGTTCCATAAGCGGTGCAGAAGAAAAAACAGACTCTTCCATTGAAAAAGCCGAACTTGAAAAACAGATCAGCTATGCGCTGGGACATGATATATTGAAACGATTGCAAGAGAACTTTCCCCTTGACCCGGATTTTTTCATCAAAGGGGTAACGGATGCAAATAAAGATCAGGCAGGCTTTTCTGAAGACAAAATAAAAGAGCTTCTCACCTCCTATCAGAGGATTTTAAGACAAAAACAGATTGAGAAAATGAAAATCGAATCAGAGATTAACCGTAAAAACGGAACTGCTTTTCTGGAAGCCAACAAAAAAAAAGAAGGCATTGTCACCCTGGCCAGCGGACTTCAGTATAAAATACTGGTGGAGGGGAACGGCCCTGTTCCAAAACCCACGGATACAGTGGAATGTCATTACAGGGGAGCGTTTATTGATGAGACCGTCTTTGATTCGTCCTATGAAAGGGGCGAACCTGCTGTGTTTCAGGTCGGCCAAGTGATCCAGGGCTGGGGTGAAGCCCTTCAGATCATGAAGACAGGATCCATCTGGATGCTCTATGTTCCGACAGATTTGGCTTATGGGGACAGGGGGGCAGGCGATATGATAAAACCAGGGGCAACCCTGGTGTTTAAGATAGAATTGCTGGGTATTTTGGAGTAAGGATCTCATGGTTGTACTGGGAATAAACGGCAGTCCCCGGCATCTGGGAAATTCACATTTCCTGATGTCTTCCTTTATGGAGGAAATGAAGAAAAAAGGTCATGAGACCGAGGTTCTGAGCGCTGTCCGGCTCAAGATCCATCCCTGCACCGGGTGCGGACATTGTGAAACAAAAGGGGTTTGTATTTTTGATGATGATTTCACCCGAATTTTTCTTCCTGCCGTTATCAAAGCAGATATCATTGTTCTTTCATCGCCTGTTTATTTTTATGCTTTCCCGGCTGCTTTAAAAGCCCTCATCGACCGCATTCAGGTGCTGTGGTCCAGAAAATACAGGCTTAAACTCAATGAGTTCAAGGATCGCAACCGCAAGGGATTTCTTTTGGCGGCAGGGGCAACAAAGGGAAAAGATCTGTTTGACGGCCTTAAGCTGACGGCCCGGTATTTTTTTGATGCCGCCGACATACACTATGAAGGCGACCTCTGCTACCGAGGGATGGATGAAAAAGGTGAGATGGCAAAACATCCCACGGTCTGTGAAGATATAAAACGCCTCGTTGAAGGATTTTAGCCTTTTTTAACGGCATCTACGCCGTATTTTTTTTTGTTGGAATTCAGTTTCAGGGCGGTTAATAATCCCTTATCCTTGATGGTGTAAAACATGAGTTTTCTTTTGTTCATGCTGAAAAATTTTTGACCGTATTTTTCAAGCTTTTTGACGTCAATCTCAAAACCAAGTCCGGGTGCATCTGTAGGGTAAAGGATGCCTTTATCATGCATAAACGGTTTTTTTAAAATTCCGTCCCGTTTTTCAACGGTCCATGAAGGCGGGTTGATGGGGTATTCCAGGGGTTTTGTGCCGTTGAACCCGCTGGCCAGGAGAACCTGAAGGTTGACGCCAAAACCGATTCCATTGGTCCAGGTATGGGGAGTGAAATAAACCCCGTGTTTTCTACAGTGATCCGCCACATCAAGGGTATGCTGAATGCCGCCGGTCATGACGGCATCGGGCTGAAAAACCGAATAGCACTTTTTTTCAATCATGTATTTCAATTCGCTTTTTCCATTGGTGTGGATTTCACCGCCTGTAATGGGAATCCTGCTGTATCGGGTCAGTTCGGCAAGGTTTTCATAATCATCCATGGGAAGCGGCTCTTCAAGCCAGGCAATATTCATGTCGGCACAGGCATCGGCAAAATACCGGGCACGGGGCAGATCCCAGAGCGGGGCGTCATTGATAATGGTGACCCGCCATCCCTGGTTGGCATCCACGCCGATGGCCATCTTGTCGCCAACGGCATCGGCAACGGCTTTGACATGGCGGATGTCTTTATTGACATCAAAGTCATGGACTCGTATTTTGATGGCTTTAAACCCTTCCTCATATCGCTCCAGGGCTTCTTCAACGCGGGAGGCCTCATTCTTGATTTCTCCGGTGGAGGCATAGAGTTCAACCGGCTCTGGTTTTGCCTGGAACAAGGCATAAACAGGCTTATTCTCAAGTTTTCCCCTGATATCCCAGAAGGCGGGTTCCATCCAGTTGGCCCGGACCCCGAGGTACCCGACTTCCCGAAGCCGCTGGAGCATGAGAGGAATGTTTGTCGCGTCATGGCCCAGCAAATACGGGGCGATCAGATTGCCCAGGCCTGAGCGTTCCGTTGAAATGGCCGGGCCTGCAGAATATCCTTCAACCCCATCCTCTGTTGTGATCCGGACAAGGTCAAACCGGTTGTCCGTGGCCGGGTACCCTGGAATCCAGCTTGGATAAAAAGGCTTATCCAAGGGAATCCGGACATGATACAATTCAATGCTGGAAATTCTGCTCATGGGTTTTTTTATTTTATAGGGTTTAATTGAATCAAACACTTATCCTGAAAAAACATCGGGCGGCAAAATGCTGCCATGGGCGCTCTTTAATGCCAGAAGTTCCTTTTTCTGTTCTGCAAGGATTTTCGGCAAAGTTTCCGGGAGCCTTTTTTCCTTGGCATAGGCAGTTTCCTGAAGTTCAATCCGTTTGATGATATTGTCCAGGTAAAGGGAGAACTGTTTCACATAAAGGTCTTTTGAATACTCTTTATTGATGATCTGTTTAAACAATGATTTCAAATCTTCATATTTCGGAATATTGCCGATGGGCGTGGACAGATATCCGAGTTCATTGTGGGCATATCTCTCAAGCCAGGAAAGCCAGACCTTTACATCTTTTTTTTCACCAAGAAGTCTGGATGAATTCCCGCCCCTGGCCTGATCGGTCAGAAAATAATTCAAGCCCGCCATCACGGGTTTATATTCCGGTTTGATCTTGCTGCTGTTGAAGAATTTAAACTGGGCATCCATGTAATCGGCCAGGGCGCCGGGAATGAACTGGCCATTGGCCCAGGGCGCTCTTTTGATCCCGGTGGCGCCGACTTCCGTGGCTGTGGCCGCGGAAACAATACAGGCGCCGATAACAACACCGGCATCCGGGGTTTTGGCCGCCCAGACCGGGGGCATGGTATCAGCATCCCTTCCACTGTATGTAAAGACCCGTGTAATAACCCCTTCCGGGTTTTCCGCTTCTTTGGAGTAATTTTCAAGGGATGTCGAGCTTAAGGTGCAGCGTGAATTGGGATGGGACAGGGGGATGGGTTTGCCGCTGTCATCGGTTTTGCCTTTATGCCAGTCACCCTGGAAATTAACACCTTTTTGGGGGATCTCTTCGTTATTGCCTACCCAGTGGGGCACTTTGTTTTCATCAATGAGGACATTGGACCAGATCACTTCATGACCGGGCTGTCGCAGGACTTTCATGAGCAGGGGGTCCCCTTCCAGGTTGACGTCTTCCACAATGCCGAAAATTCCGCATTCCGGGTTGATGCTGCGGATGGAGCCGTCTTTTGCAATCCACATCTGGGCAAGGTCATCGCCGATGAACACATTGCCCGCCATGGCGGTGGTGGTTTTTCCGCACCCGCTGGGCGCAGCCCCCGCAAACCAGGTGATGCGGCCCTTGGGTCCATGAATCCCGGTGATAAACATATGCTCGGACAATTCATTTCCCGGGTTGTCATAAACCGCTTTATCCACGGCAAACCTGTGATTTCCTTTTTTGAGCAGAAGGGTGTTGCCGGCATAGGTGCATTTCCAGGCATAGGTGGTCCTGAATCTGCGGTCCATGAAAACCCTTGCATGGGGAAGATCTTCGGTCCGGTTAAGGCCCTCGCTGTGAACATTGGTAAAAAAATGACCCAGGGAGTTTACTTCTTTGTCAAAAGCAGCGTAGGCATTTCTGTAGAGAAGTTCTGCACTGTGGGAAACGTAAGCGGAGCTGGTGATTTCAAGGGCGGGGTTTGAGACGGGAGAGCCCACCGGCCCCCTCATGTAAAATCCGATGATCATGGTTTTGTCTTTCATGATGTCCACCATGTTGGATTTAACCTGTTCCAGGGCTGCGGGCCTGTCCATCCGGTTGGCAAGGGAAGAGATTTCGTCTTCCGGGTTGGCAATATAAAAGGTCCGGTCAACAATCCTGCCCTGTTCTTTGGCCAGGTCAAAATGGATGGTATGACCTTCCATGGCAAGGGGGCTTTCCTCTTTTTTTTCAAGGGCAAGTTTTCTGATGAAGTGTTTGTCTTCAAAAGACCCGGTATTCACAAAAATTGAACGGGGATTGCAAAGCACAATTGAATTGGCGATTCTTTTGAGAACCTCAGGATGCTTGATGTTTAGAATCCGGTTCAACTGTTCCTTATCCATATATTTTTTGAATATTTCTTTGGCGCTGTTTTCAGAAGTCACTTTTCCAAGTTCAGTGATGATATCCATATCTTTTTTTATGTTCTGCATCTTTGGTATTGTCTCCAATATCATAAAGGTTAAGGCTTTTTTTACATTAAATTTCTTTAATATAATTATTAGCTTCTTTTTTCAATAGAATAAAGTTTCATTGTGTTTTTGTGATAACCAGTATAAAAACAGGCGGATGGAAAAATCAGTATAAGGAAATTAATAAGTGGAACGAAAAATAGTTGCGGATTTACACAATCATACCACGTTTTCGGATGGAGAATTTACACCGGAAGAGCTAGTTGGAAAAGCAAAAGCCTTGGGAATAAGGGCAATTTCCATCACAGACCATGACACACTGGCGGGTTTGAAAACCGCAATCAAGACAGGAGAGAAACTGGGGATCGAAGTGATTGCCGGAGTGGAAATTTCCATTCGTTTCAAGAAACCCTTTTTTAAAGGAACGCTTCATCTTCTGTGTTATTTTTCTTCTGATATGATTAATGACAAGGAATTTATGGCGGAGATGACGCTTGCTCTTGCCAAAGGAAGAGGGGAGCGGCTTGTCCGTGCAAGGATCAGTGAAATCAATCGGTTCTTCGGACCAAAGGGCAAAACTCCCTTGCTTTTGAGAGAGATGGAGTTTCAGGATATTTCAAGGTTGAGCAGCAATGCCACACGGCGGCATTTTGCCCTTGCGTTGAGGGAATCCTTTGGCATTAAGGACAATGAAACGGTTCACGCCATCATTGGGAATGACAGCCCTGCCTACCTTCCCTCAGGAACCGAACTGGAAGACGTCCGGGGGATTATCCTAAAAAAAGGCACTCTTTGCGTTCTGGCTCATCCTGCTGCAGGGTCTTTCCCTGGAAAGGGCCATTACAAGGAAGTCCTGCCTCCCCTTGACATAGTGCTTCAGATTCTCCCGGAGTTTCTTGAAGCAGGGATACACGGTCTGGAAGTATATTACCCGGGTCATACAAAAGAGCATCAGGCGTTTTTAAAATCACTGGCAGAATTGAACCATCTTTTCATCACCGGGGGGTCGGACGGCCATGACGGTGCGGATCGCCCCATTGGGGTAGAAGGGTTGACCGGATCAGAATACAAGATATTTAAGGCGGCATTGACATGAGACGAAAAGAAAGAGAAATCAATAACCAAGAAGAGATGGAACAGATTTTAAAGGACAGCAGTATCTGCCGTATCGCAATGGTGGACGACGATAAACCCTATCTTGTCCCCATGAATTTTGGATACCGGGAGGGAGCTCTCTACCTGCACAGCGCTCCTGAAGGAAGAAAAATCGATCTGATCCGGAAAAACCCCTTTGTCTGTTTTGAAGTGGATGAGATTGTCCGTTTAAAAAAAGCAAAACTTGCCTGCGACTGGGGAGTGGAATACAAAAGCGTGATCGGCTTTGGCAATGCGGCTTTTCTTTTTGACCCTGATGAAAAAAGGCAGGCCTTTAATATTATCATGGGACAGTATTCCGAACGGGAGTTTGAATATTCAGACGAGATGCTTGAAAAAACCCTTGTCATTAAAATTGAGATCGAGAAGATGACAGGCAAAAAATCCTGATCATTTGTCCAGATTCTTCCGAGCCGGCTGATTTTCTTCATCGGGTTTGGTTTCATGGGGGTATGGGGGTGCGAGAATGAGAAAACAGAGTCCTGTAATTTTTATTCTTGTCTGTTTTTTCCCGGCCGGTCTGCGCCTTTTCTCCCAAGGCTTCGCAGAACCGGCCGGGTTTTTATCGGACCTCTGTGTGGGCCTTTTGTTTTCAGTCCTCTCCTGGCAGTCATCGCGATTCCTGCGTGCTGCTTTCCTTTTTTTCTGGTTTTTTTTCCAGGTCGGATCCCAGGAGCTTTTGTCTGCGGTTCAGCGGTTGCCGTCCTGGCAGGATCTGGCCTTTGTAAAGGACCCTGCCTTTTTAACCAATACAGCTTCAGGATTTTATTTTGCCAAACCCGAATTCGCCCTGGGTCTTGCAATACTGTCGATTATCTCCATTGTTTTGCCTTTGCATAGACCGGGAAGAAAAATCATGATAACGGTATTTATGGCAGGTCTTCTGATTCTTCCGATCCATGATCTCATTCAGAGGGTTGATGACAACCTGAGGGTTGCCGAGACATACAACCCTCTGCACTGGTTTGTCAATGATGCATTCCAGACCATTATAAGAGCGGATGGGCAAACCCTGAACCCGGATGCATTGCCTTTGAGCCTCAGAACCGCGGATATCTCCGGCACCCCTTTTTTTGAACAGGGCCGGGCAAAAAATGTACTGCTTATCGTTTTAGAAGGCATATCAGGAATATATCTGCCGGAGATCCGGCAGAAAATGCAGGTATCGGACGGGCCCTTTAACATGGACAGGTTATCGGCCGCCACTCAGAATGCCATGCTGGTGCCTGATTTTGTCACTCACAGCCATCAGACCATCCGGGGTCTTTACGCCATTCATTGCGGAGATTTCAGTAAATTTTCATATGATCAGCCCAAAGCCCTTGAGCTTCAATTTAACCCGGAACAAGCCATCCAATGCCTGCCCGCACAATTGTCTGCCAAAGGGTTTGATACCCATTTTTTGCAGGGCGCTCCCCTGCAATTCATGAATAAAGACAGGATCATGCCGGTTATGGGGTTTGAGCGGGTAAACGGTGTCGATTGGTTCACCCGGAGAACCAGAACCGATTTCATCTGGGGAACAACGGATGAAGATTTTTTTGCCGGTGCAATCCGATATGTCAGAGATCTTAATGCCGTGGGCAAACCCTGGTTTCTTTCCCTGTTGACGGAGGGCACTCACCAGCCCTTTGATTCCGATGATGACATGGAAGCCAGGTATGGTTCAAGAAAAATAGCATCAGCTGCCCGGCTTGACCAGGCTCTGGGCAAATTTATAAAAGAATTGACGCGGAGCCGGGTTCTGGAGAATACGCTGGTGATCATCACCTCTGATGAGTCACATGGCGCAGAAGATGCCGACTGGTACAGCAGTTGGGGATTTGCCGCAGTGCTGGCGCCGGAACAAAAGGCCCTGCCACATCTGAAAAAATCACAAACGAATGGACCGATAACCTCATTGGCGCACAGTATTTATCCTTTCCTGAAAATTCCATCGTCCGGGTGGATACCCACCTTCGGGTCATGACAGCGGGGTCGGAAGGCGTGCAACCCAGGCTTACCCTTCGTGAATTTGAAAATGAAGTCACCTCCATCCAATATCCTTCCTTCCCCCTGCTGAGACAGGGGGAAGATTACCGGGTTCAGTTTGATTTCACAAATAAAAAGGAGAGACAGGCCTTTTCCTTCCATCTGATTGCAGAAGGCCGCAATGCTTCGATCCGTTTTGAGAAGTTCGAGGTTTCCATTGAACGCGGCAGATAAAGAGAAAATGTCTCAGAAAAATGGTCAGGCAGATCCAAAAGAGGCCGAGCCTGAACATGGCGGTCATTTTAAAATGAGCAGATGCCTGAGAATATTTTCATGGGAATTGGCGGTGTAACCCTGAGACAATTAAAAGGCAATGTTGGAGGGTTTTATTTTCTTGAATATTGAAAGTTATTTCCTTATACTAAATTCATAAATGAAAAGCGTTCAGCCGGATTTCAGACAGTGCCCATCATTCAAGCAAAGAGGTTTACAGCAGTTTACCTGACCAGAGAGAGTTAAGGCGTGCCCATGACAATAAAAATTTTGATTGTTGAAGATGATAAGGCGCTGCGTGAATTTACCCGGGAAATGCTTGAGAGCATGGCGGATTATCAGGCTTTTGAGGCCAAAGACGCGCCACAGGCAAGGCATCTTCTTTTGAAAAATGACATGGACATTGTTCTGTGTGATATAGATCTTCCCGGGGAATCAGGGCTTGATCTGACAAGATTCATTACTAAAAGCCATGAGAATATTGTTGTGGTCATGATTTCAGCCGACGGCAACCTTGAAACAAGTGAAAAGGCAATTGAAAGCGGGGCATTCACATATCTTGTCAAGCCTGTCAGTCCGGTGCAGTTGAAAATCAGTGTTTCCAATGCCTATAAATTCCGGGACAATAAAAAGCTCATCAGGGAACAGAGAAACGCGCTTGTAACAAAGATAGCAGATCTGATTAAAACAAAACAGAACCTTGCCAGAAGTGAGGAAGAATTCAGATCCATTTTTGAAAACATGCAGGAAGGTTTTTACAGGGCAAACCTGGACGGGAAGATCATTCTGGCTAATCCCAAGGCCGCACGCATCATGGGTTATGATTCATTTGAGGAAATTTATGGCTTTGAAATGACAAGGTTTTATCAGAACCCGGAAGACAGAGAGATCCTGCTTGAGAAGATCAGTCGTGAGGGCGGGGTATCGGCCTATGAAGTCAAGATCAGAAAAAAGGACGGCAGCCCGGCAACCATTCTTGTGAATTCTCATCCGCGAAAGGATAAAAACGGAATTTATCAGGGGGTTGAAGGGACGATTCTGGATATTACGGATATCAAACGTCTTGAAATGGAGCTTTCCCATGCTCAAAAGCTTGAATCCATTGGCCGGCTTGCAGCCGGGATAGCCCATGAGATCAATACGCCCATTCAGTTTGTGGGGGATAATATCCATTTTATGAGGGATGCATTTGAGGCACTGAATTCTGTTGTTGAAAGATTCAGGGCGGTTTTGATCCGTGCGGAAAAAGGAGAGCCGGATGCAGAAAGCATTAAAGAAATGGCATCTGCTCTGAAAGACGCTGATCCGGAATTTCTTGCAGAGGAAGTGCCCTCGGCCATCCGCCAGTCCCTTGAAGGAATCGACCGGGTCCGAAAGATTGTAATATCCATGAAGGAATTCTCCCATCCAGGCGGAGAAGACAATGTAATGACGAATATTAACCGGGCTGTTGAAAACACGGTCACCGTGACTAAAAACGAATGGAAGTATGTGTCGGATCTTGTGATGGATCTTGATGATACATTGCCTGAAATTTCCTGTAATCCGGGAGAAATCAACCAGGTGCTGCTCAATATGATCATGAATGCGAGTCAGGCCATAGGTGATACCGTGAAAGACCATCAAAAAGAAAAGGGAAAAATTACCATTCAGACAAGAAACAGGGATGAACATATTGAAATCTCCATTTCCGACACCGGGCCCGGAATCCCAGAAGCCATAAAAAACAAGATATTTGATCCGTTCTTTACAACAAAGAAGGTTGGAAAAGGAACCGGCCAGGGACTTGCCATCTCCCGTTCCATTATTGTGGACCGGCATAAGGGGAAAATAACCCTGGAGTCTTGGCCGGGAAAAGGCACTACCTTTATGATAAGCCTTCCAAAGGAACAGCAGACAGGAAAAGAAAAATGAAGAAAAACATTCTGTTCGTGGATGATGAACCCAATATTCTCAAAGGTCTTCAAAGAAGTTTGAGACCCTTGCGAGCCTCTTGGGACATGGAATTTGCAGAAGGGGCTAAAAATGCACTGGCCCTGATGGAGCAACAGAGGTTTGACGTCATTGTGTCGGACATGCGCATGCCGGACATGGACGGTGCAGCATTGTTGAAAATCGTACAGGAAAAATACCCCATGATGGTGAGGATTGTCCTGTCAGGTCACTCAGATCTGGAAATGACCATGAAATCGGTTAAGGCCGCCCATCAATATCTATCCAAACCGTGTGAAAAAGACATGCTGATTATCGCCATCACACGGGCCTGCGCCTTAAAAGATCATTTGAATGATAAAAAACTTCAGGATCTTCTGGGAAGGATCAACACCATGCCCAGCATTCCGTCCCTTTATGCACGGATCATGGAGGTGATTCAATCGCCTGAGACATCTCTTGCAGAGGTGGGGGAGATCATTGCAAAGGACATGGGAATGACCGCCAAGGTTCTGCAACTGGTAAACTCATCCTTTTTTGCAATGCCCAGAAAGATATCCAGTGCAAAGGAGGCTGTGGCATTTCTCGGGATGGATGTCATGAAAACTCTTGTTTTGAGCATTGAGGTGTTTTCCATGTCAAAAAACGCATTGTCTGTAATCCCAGTGGAAAAAATTCATGAGCATTGCCTGAGAACCGGGGTGATTGCCCATAAAATCTGCGAACTGGAAAAAATGGAAAAGGAAAAATCCGAAAACGCCATGATGGCCTCATTTCTTCATGATCTTGGAAAACTGTTGCTGGCGGAGCATTTTACACAGGAGTATCAAAAGGTCGTAACATTGCACCAACAAAATGCCATACCGGTTCATGATGCGGAAAAACAAGTGTTCGGCGTCACCCATGGCGAAGTCGGGGCCTATCTTTTGGGGCTCTGGGGATTGCCGGAATCCATCATTACAGGAATAGCATTTCATCATTGTCCTTCCGGATTTCCGGCAAATGAATTTGAGCTTTGCGGAATTGTCCATGTGGCGGAACTCATGGAACATCATGAACAGCAGCAGCCGGCAGGGTGGGACAGATTGCGGGGTCTTGATACCGATTACATGGAAAAACTCGGGCTGTCCGGAAGAATCCCGCTCTGGAGGGATTATCTCAGGGGGAATCCCTGATACGCGCATAAATACTTTAAGGTCTGCTTACGATTAAAAGGAAGAAATATCATCAGCCAGGGGTTTCACCATATACCGGATTTGAAAAACATCTCTGATTTTTGCAGTGATCCCATTGTCGTTTATGACCGGGAGGGGCTGGCAATTTATGTCAACCCATCATTTGAAAGGGTTTTCGGGTGGAAAACAGGAGAATTGCTGGGAAAAAGGATTGATTATGTTCCGGAACAGTCTCTGGAAGAGACCCAAAAAGCAATTGAAGAGGTTATTTCCGGTAAGCCCTTGCTGGGTATGGAAACCATAAGAAAGACAAGGTTCAGGGGAAATATCCATGTCCGGCTGGGTGCGAAGGCCTTTTTTGGTGAGGATGGCCTGTTCAACGGCATTGTCGTTACCTTGCAGGATATTACCGATCTTGTACGGTCCAGGTATGAAGCCTTTGCTGCAAATAAAGCCAAAAATGATTTTCTTTCCAACATCAGTCATGAGATCAGGACCCCCATGAACGGTCTTCTTGGAATGATAGATCTTCTCCGGAGTACGAGGCTGGATGATGAGCAAAAGGAATATGTGGGTGTGCTGCAAAACAGTGCATCGGTCCTCATGTCGGCCATTTCCGGTATTCTTGATTTTTCAAGAATAGAGTCGGGAAAGACGGAGTGCAGCCATATTGACTTTGATTTGCAGACAACCCTTGAAACAATGAAGAAGATTATGTCTGAGAAGGCTGAGAAAAAAGGGCTTGAATTTATTTTATCCATTCACCGGCAGGTGCCGGTTTTATTAAAAGGAGATCCTGAAAAACTTCGCCAGGCCCTGCATCATCTCCTGGAGAATGCGATCAAATTTACCCATCAGGGAGAAGTCCGTCTTTGTGTTGTTCTTTTAAAAGAAAATAAAACCCATGCCGCTCTCCGGTTTGAGGTGGAAGATACGGGCATCGGCATTGAAAAAGAAAGACTGAACAGCATTTTCGAGGCTTTTTCCCAGGCAGATGCCGGCGCTACCAGGAAATATGGAGGGACAGGTATCGGTCTTGCGATTTCAAATCAGCTGATTCGCCTGATGGGCGGAGAGATACGCGTGGACAGCGTTTTGGGAAAAGGAGCGAAATTCAGGGCAACCCTGGAATTTGAAAAACAGGCATCCCTCCCTCAGCTGACGCGTCACATTCCCCGAACCCTTAAAGGGAAAAAAATTCTCATCGTGGATGAAGATGAGGCAAGCCGGTTGGTTTTGAGAGAACTTTCAAAGTCATGGGGGTGCGTGTTTGATGAAGCTGCAAGTTTGAACCGAGCCCTGGAAAAACTTCAACCACCAGGGCAGACCCATCACCTGTTCGATGTTGCGCTGATTCATATGCAGCTTGATGGGACAAAAGGAGAAACCCTTGCCGCCCAGATCCGGAATATTCCTGAATTATCTGAAATGATCCTGATCTTCTTGTATTCCACTGGAAAAAAAGGGGATGTGGAACGGCTCAAAGCCATTGGTGTGCAGGGATATCTGCCGAAACCGGTGGATGCCGATCTTTTGTTTGACTGCATTACCACGGCAATGGCCATGAAGGGGGATGAGGCGGGCGTGGTGATCACACGGCATTTCTTAAAAGAGAATAAAAAACAGCGTCATTCAATTCTTCTTTTTGAATCCGGTCTTGTCAACCGGAAAATTGTTCAGAATGTACTGATCCGTTCCGGTTATGCAGTTGCGGTTTCAGAGACATGGGAAAGAACGCTGCAAGAGTTTGAAACCGGGCGGTTTAATGTGGTCTTGACCGGAACCCCTCCAAAAGAGTTGAAGCATGATGAAATCCTGCAAAGGATCAGGGACATTGAAAGAAAAAGAGGGTTTGAGAAAACCGCCCTTATCATGATGACGGAACGGGCTATCGATACGGATACAGCAGCAGACGGCGTGAATGACTATATCACAAAACCTGTGAACGCGGATCTCCTGCTTTCAGTCATTGAAAAATGGACCCGGCAAAAACGGACATCATCCTCTGAAAAAGAAAAGGATCTGGATAAAACCCGCATTTTTAATCATGGTCCCGCACTTGAAAGGGCAATGGAGGATAAGGAGTTTCTTGAGATGGTGGTTAATGAATTTATCAGGACTCTGCCGGGAAAAATTTTAGCTGTAGAAGAGGATTTTGAGAAAAAAGACATGGCCGGGTTAATACAGAAAGCGCATTCCCTGAGGGGGTCTGCCTCCACCATCGGAGCGGATGCAATCTGTGCAGCAGCCCTGGAACTGGAAAAGGCGGGAGACATCGGGGATATGGAAGTTTTTTTGAAAAAGATACAGGGCGTGAAAGAGGCGTTTGGAAAATTTTCAGCATATATAAACACCATGAACTGGAGTGATCTATGAAGATTCTTATCGCAGAAGATGACTATGTTTCAAGGCTTCTTGTAAAAAAAGCAGTCGGAAAAATCGGGCATGATGTCATTGAGGCGGAAAACGGCGTGCTTGCCTGGCAATTGTTCCTGGAACAGGAGCCGGACATGATCATTTCAGACTGGATGATGCCGGAGATGGATGGGATCACCCTTTGCCAAAAGATCAGGGCATCAGAAAAAAAGACCTATTCCTATATCATGCTGTTGACTGCAAAGGACAAGATGACAGACCTTGTGGAAGTGTTTGACGCCGGGGCAGATGACTATATTATCAAACCCTTCAAACCCGATGAGTTGCGCTCACGGATAAAAACCGGGGAAAGAATCGTACAGCTTGAACGCCGGCATCATCAACTGCAGGAACAATTGATCCTTCAGAATACAAAGCTGGATACCACGCTTAAAGAATTGAAGGCAACCCAGGGTCATATCCTTCAATCCGAGAAAATGGCTTCCATCGGCCAGCTTGCCGCAGGCGTGGCCCATGAGATCAACAACCCCATCGGGTTCATCGGCAGCAACCTGGATGCCTTGAAAGACTATATGGGGGATGTGGATGAGCTTATATCCCATTATCAGAAACTGGGCAAAATATTGACGGGTCCTTCAGGGGGAAGTCTGAGTGCGGAAATAAAAAATCAGGTCAGGACCATCACAAAATTTGAAGAACAGATTGAAATCGAATATCTTAAGAAGGATATCCCGGAATTGCTGCAGGACTGCAAGGATGGGACCCAGAGAGTCGGGAAAATAGTCGCTGATCTGAAAAATTTTGCCCATCCGGGCAATGACAAGCAGATGCTTGTGGATATTAATAAGGGCATTGAATCCACCCTGAATGTTGTTAACAACGAACTTAAATACAAAGCCGACGTCATCCGTGAATTTGGAGAGATTCCAATGGTTGAGGGATTCCCCCAGAAACTGAACCAGGTGTTCATGAATATCCTTGTCAATGCAGCCCAGGCCATAGCAGAGAAAGGGGAAATCAGGATTCAGACAAAAAAAGAAGGAAATAATGTGCTGGTTGCCATTTCAGATACCGGAAGCGGGATCAGGGAAGAGGATATTTCAAAAATATTTGATCCGTTTTTTACGACCAAGGAGATCGGCAAGGGAACCGGCCTTGGGATGAATATCGCCTATAACATCATTGAGGAGCACAAGGGAAAAATCAGTGTTCAGAGTGAGGTGGGCAAAGGGACAACCTTTTTCGTGAGGCTGCCGGGGAAAGTATAAGAGGGGATAAAAAAGGCACAGCCGATCATTAATTGATGATCCGCATTTCATAAAAAAGAATGCCGCCGGATTCGTTTATTCGCTTTGGAATTTCTTTGATGCTGCACCGGGAGGATGCATCATGAAGGGTAAGTGAGGAATTGGCGGCAAAAATTTTTGTTCCTGATTCAATCTTTTTCCCGACTTTCACTTCCGGCAGGGGGTCTTTTCTGCCGGAAAATTCAAGCAGATTCTTTTTTTCATCTGACAGTTCTTTATTGTGGCCCTCGAGTTCTTTTTTCCGGTTTTTTTTCTGGGAAATTTCAATGGCAAGCTCATCCTGGCGGTCAAATCCTTTATTGATCTCTTCCTCAGCTTTTTTAGCATTGATGCGGATCGCCTTGACAGCGTTCGTCACTTTTTGAAAGGCAGCCATATTGCCGGATGCTTTCAGGTTTTCCATTTTCTTTTCAATATCTTTGAGTTCAAGCTGTGCCCGGTCCTGGACATAGGCATGTTTAGAGATCACGCCATGCAGGCTCTGATCTTCTTTTTCAAGGTCTGCAATTTCGTCTTCAAGTTCCTGGATTGCATTATTGTTGACATTCAAGAGGGAATCTATTTTTGCCGTTAAAAGATTGGTATGTTCATCAACTCCCACGGTCAGGGTGGAAGGTTTTGAATTGGGATTTCCGATATTGCCGGCACGGATTCCCATTTTTGCGGAAATTATGGAATTGACAATAAGGCCGCTTTCATTGATGCAGGCCCCGCTTAAATAAATTTTGGAGTCAATGATTTCCCTTTGAACAATGAGATCGCCAAATGCGTTTATTTTTGAGTTGTGTATAAATTTGGCCTGGACCGATCCTTTGACGTTGACAAGTTCTGTATCCACGATGCCAAGGGAAACGTTGAGATCTCCCGTGATATCAATTTCCGCACCCTGAATTTCTTTGGCTGTCAGTGAAGCGCAAGTGACTCTGAATCCATGTTTAACCGATCCGTTAACAATGACATTGCCGTCAAAACTGACATTTCCGGTTTCAAAGCCAAGATCCCCTTTTATCTGAAATTCCGGGCAGACAGAGATATTTCCCATGGCATCCAGGTGGGGCTGTCCCGAGGTGACGGCATAAATCCGCACCCCGTCTTCAGACATCCGTGTTCCCGGACCGGATGCAAAAGCAATGTCAACAGGGTCATCCACAAAAAGTTCTTTCCCAAAGACATCAATCCCGGGCGATCCCTGTTCCGGGAAAATCTTGGCGGCAAGAAAAGCCCCGTCTTCTACATGGGGGATCTCTCCCCGGTCCTGGAAATCAATGCTGCCGTCTTCACCCACTTTTCCGGCATGAAGAAACCGGGTGGGAAAATGATATCGGACCTCTGCATTTTTTGGATATTTTGCCGCCTTTGCCTTTGCAACAACAAAGGGTTCATCTCCGGGTATGGTCTTGAAAAGCCAGGCTTCAATTTCATGATCCTCTTTTACGCCGTTGATGATTTTATTTTTTTCAAGGAATTGTCTGACATGGGAGGCATCAAGCGAATGGATGTCTTTTGTCTTTAGGGTTAAGAAAGCCTGGGTATTGTCCTCTGACAGTTTTACCTCAAAAATCTCATCCAGGATGATGTTTTTTGTTTTCCCATGGGTCCGGGGTTCAGGGGATTTATGCTTGTGAAGAAGACCAAAAAAGAGCGGCAGGAGGTCATCCATGACAGTCTTGAATTCAGGGGTTAACAGCGCCGGGTCTGGCAGGGACGCATAGGAAACGGGTGTCAGGGTGATATAATCCGATGAGGCCGCTGATTCAAGAATCTGTTTGATGTCATTTTTTATGGTTAGAAACTGTGAGCCAAACGCTTCCGAAGAAAAAACAATATCGCGTTTGGTTAAAATATCATTCAGCAGCAGCGGTTTGTCCGTATCAAGAGATCCGCCGGCAGAGCGAACCCTGGATTCAAGAATTCGGATTTCCTTTTTCTTTTGTTCAAGCTGCAACAGATAGAAAGTGTCCTTTTTCTTGAAGCTGCTCGCTATCTGGAATAATTGCCGGTTCTGGTGCTGGGTAAACCGTTTCAGCTGGTTCTGTTTTTGGGTGATATCATACTGGCGGCAGCACTGATCCACCTGGTGCAGAAGATCCGGGTCAGTAAAGGGCAGGGTGAGACAGGCATGTATCCCGGCCATATTTATGGCATTGACAAGGGTTTCCAATTCAGTCACATCGGCAATCAGCATCCTTTGAGTGGAAGGCGAGATCTGCCTGGCCGATTTAAGGAGTTCATCCCCTTTCATTTTCGGCATCATATAGCTGGAGAGCATCACCGTAAATGGGGCCGGCTTTGAAGCTTCAAGGGCCTCAAGGGCTTCAGAAGAAACATGAAAGCATTCCACCTCATACCCGTGGGCGGATAAGATGGCTTTTATCCTGTTCTTCAAGGTAGTGGTGGATTCAACCACAAGGATTTTATATTTTTTGTTTTCTGAAATGGGGGGTGTCCTTTATATGTTCAGGGTTTGATGAACCAGTTGTTTTGGATTATCGGGGTTTTCAGAATCGATTTCGGTGAATTTTGATGCTCCGAAATCCTGTTTTACCATCATGGAGGCCTTTGTGCCGGTTATCCGTGTTCCTGTATATATTTTTTTGGTTGCTTTCAGTTCAGGAACCGCCGGATCACTTTCAAGCCGGCTGATGAGCTTGTCTTTTTCTTTTTTTATTTTTTTGATTTCTTCATCCAGGTCTTCCATCTTCTTTTCACATTCTGTTGATTTCTGCAGGGCCATATCCTGTTCCTGGAAAATGCCCCTGATTCTCTCATCTGCATGCTGGACCGTTGTCTGAAGGTCTTTAATTTCTTTTACGGTTTTTTCCTTTTCTTCTTTTTCCTTTATTTCTCCCAGTCTGTTTTCTAAAAAGTCGATTTTTTTTGTGATTTTTTCCTGGGCAAAGGTCTGGTTGGCAATGTCAACATGCATGGCATTATAGTCTTCATCATATTGAAGTTTTTTGGCAAAGAGGAGGTCCAGTTCCTTTTGTGCCTTTTCAATTTTTAAATCATATTTTTCAGCTACCCAGCGGATATGGTCGTCTGCCCCGGCTTTGATGGTGGAGTATTCAGCCTTTTCCGTCCCGATCTGCTTGACGATCAAACCCCGCCGGGCGGCTATGGTTGAAGCGGTGATCCTGCCGGTTTCATTGTTAAGGGAACCACTGACGGCAATATAGGATTCCATGATTTCCCGTGTGATCATCATGTTTCCGTATCCATGGAGTTTTACTTTATTCAGGAATTTGGCCTGAACACTGCCTTCAGTCTCTATGTCCGCATTAACAATTCCATTGGAAATTTTAAGGTCTCCCCTGATACGGATAACACCGCCATTGATTTCATTGGCCGTCAGGTCTTCGCATTCCACAAGGAAGCCTTCCTTGACCGTTCCGGTAACAATTACATTGCCGTTGAAATTGATATTCCCGGTTTTAAAGTCCACATCGCCTTTGACCGTAAAGGACTCAAGAACGGAAACCACGCCTTTGATATCAATGCTGGGCTGACCTGTGATCATTGCCGTCAATTTCAGCCCGTCCGAAGACAGTTCCACGCCCTGCCCGCCAAGCAGGGGAACATCATCCACATCCCCCACCAGAAGGGTTTCACCAAAAACATCCACGCCTGACTTGGGTTGCTGCATGGGCTTTTTTTCTGCCAGGAGCTGTCCCCGTTTGACAAAGGGAGATTCCCCCCTGGCCCTGAAGTCAATGGACCCGTCTTCATTGATGACGCCTGCAGAGTCAGCCTCGGTATTAAAATGATAAATAATTTCTGCTGGTTTTCCGACACTGGGGGCAATTCCCTGGGCAATGATGAATTTTTCGTGGGGATCTGTGCAGGTTTTTAGAAAATTTCGGATTTCCAGATCGGTTGCAACCCCAAATTTAATGCCCCGTTTTTTGATGAGTTTTTTGATGGGTTCAATATCGGATGTGCCCTGGGCCGTCTTTGGAACCCTCATCCAGGCCTGGACCCTGTCATCGGAGACATGGAGATCCACAAAAGCCCCAAAATCCGAAGAAAATTCAGTGGACGGGTCCATGACTCCTTTTCTTTTCCCGGTTCTATCCTGGGCAGCCATGATTTCATCCCGGATTTTTTTTGAAATTATTTCCGACTCCACCAGCAGATCGCCCAAAGGCATTGCAACCCCGCTGTCTTCAAAATTGTTCAGCTGTTTTCGAAACGCCCGGTCAATATCTTTTCGGGATGCAATTTCCCGGTTGATCAGCATTTTTGCATAGTCCCGGTCTAAAAGCCGTGTTTCGATCATGGCAAATTTTGCCAGGATACGGCTTAAATCCTGCCTTCTCAGAAATCCGTTTTCCATGAGAATTTTTTCAATGGTTGCCCCCATAGACCCCTGATCTTTTTTTTCTTCCAGTTGTTCCAGGGCCTGTTCCCTCTCACCCTTGGTGATGAACCCGTCATTAAAGGCGAGTGTGTCCAGAGTCGGCAAATCCTTGTAGTCGTCAATGGTGACGCCCGCTGTCGGCTCCGACCCGATCCCAAAGAGCCTCGGTTCCACGGCAATGACAACATTTTCAATGATCTGATCAATGATGTCGAAAATATCATCTTCCAGATCATCCGCACCCATTGAACCGGTTTTAGAGTCGTCGGCGGAAAAGGACAGTTTGTTTCGGCCGGAAAGGGTTTCCATCATGGAAACAACTTCTTTTCGGGCGATCTTAAACGCCTCAACCAGGTTGTTTTTGTTCATGGTAATGGTCCTTGACAAAAGCTCATCAAGACCCAGAAATACCTCTTTATATTCGGCCTTTTCTTTTGCCTCTTTCAGGGCTTGTGTGAGCTGCTCTACTTCCTGTTTCCTATTTTCAAGGGCCAGAGTGAATTTTTGAAGCTCCTTTTTCTGGGTTGAGGCAAGATCAAACAATTTGGCGTTCTGGCGTTTGGTGACATTGAAAAGATGCTTTCGTTCCTGAAAATTTTTATAGATTTCAAGCTCTCCAGTGATTCTGAGCAAAAGATCGTCATTGTCCCAGGGTTTTGAAATGTACTGGTGGATTTCGCCTTTGTTAACGGCATTGATCATGGCCTCAAAATCCGAATACCCGGTAACCAGAAGCCTTCGGGATTCAGGGCTGAGAAGAATGCTTTTTTCCAGGAACTCACTCCCGGACATGCCGGGCATTCGCTGGTCCGACATGACGAGAAAAAAAGGGGTTGCAGTGGTTTCCAAAAGCTTGATGCCCTGCTCCCCGTTCAGGGCGGAAATGACCTTGGTAAACCCTTTGCGTCTTAAAACCCGCCGCATATTTTTTACAATGGGTTCATCATCATCCACCACCAGGATGCCGTATTCACTGTTATCCGGTACATTACCAGGCTCGTTATCCGACATATCAGTCTCCCGGAACCGTTTGGGGCATCTCAAATCCGTTTCGGACGGCTATTTCCTGGAATTGTTCGTAAAGTTCTGCAATAATCGCTGCATAGAGCGAATTGAGTTTGCTCTGTTCAATCATATTTTTTTTCTTTAAAAGCGCCTCTATTTCATTGATATAATTTCTGTTTTCAAATCCTTTTTCAAGACGCTCTTTTAATTCAGAGATCTGTTTTTCTTTCTGAAGAATGGCTTTCTGATGAACTGCAGCGCTTTTTTTAAGATCGGTATTGAGCGTATATAGCTTGGCATTCTGTTCTTTGGCCAGAGCAAACAGCCTGTGGTTTTCCATGATGAGTTCGTGCTGTTCAAGCCCGGCCTTGACGGTTTCTGCAAGAATTTTGTTATCCCATGGCTTTGAAATATACCGGTGGATGGAGCCTTTGTTGACGGCATCGGTGACCGCATCCACATCTGCATATCCTGTGATGAGATACCGGATGGTGTCCGGTGAGATTTCCTTTGCCTTTTCAAGAAAGACAGAACCCACCATTCCCGGCATCCTTTGATCTGAAAGTATGAGTGAAAACGGTTTTTCTGCCTTTTTCATCCAGTCAAGGGCTTCCTGACCCGACGGCATATAGACGTATTTCGCGCCAATCCCTTTCATCAGCCGGCCCAGTGCTTTTCCAATCTGCTCTTCATCATCCACAATCAATACGGTGTGATCAAATTGTTCCGGCATTTACCCTCCAACACTGTGGTTGACCTAAATGTGTATAATTGTCCTTCAAGAAGATGTTTAAAAATATCCTATATATTTCTGTATTTTTTCTCAAGGGTTTTTTTAAGTCCGCAGTGAGCAGAGGCTTTTTGAATTGATGTGATATTTTCATAAAATAAAGGTTGAATAAGGAGGGTTAATTTACTATAAATCAGGATATAATTATCATAAAAAATCTGTCTTTTTTGAGTAAGCCGCTTATTATAAAATTATAACCACGGGATTATATGAAGGAAATTCTATGAAATCCATAGCTGCCATGGCCAAAGATCTCAATATCTCGCCAAGTACGATTCGTGAATATTTAAGCCGGTTTGAAGAATTTTTCCCTGATCCTGTTGAACATGAAGGGGTTAAGGAGTATCCGCCGGAAGCTGAAGACCTGGTAAAAAAAATCTACGGGTATTACCAGAACAGCGGGATGACCAAGGAAGAGATCCGGGTAAAACTTGGCGGGGCAAGCGAATCCGGATCTGTTGCTGCATCTGCTGTTGCATCAGCCATGGCTCCCATGGATATGGAGAAATTTGATCAGCTCAGCGAAAGACTGGAACGCCTTATTATTACCATTGAAAACCTGACATCTGCCATCACGGGCGCCAATGTGGAGGCCTTTAAAGGGATCAGAAAGCAGGTGGGCAGCAGTGAAAAACTGGCGGATATCAATAATCAGATAACCGATCTCATTGAATTGACAAAAGGAGAAGGTGAAAATTCCGAATCCATTGAAAATAATGTACTTAAATCCGACGGCACCGTCATTTTTTCCTTTGGTAAAATGGCAGGGAGTGCATTGGATTCCATGAATTTTGCAAAGGCCCATAAAAAACCCTGGCTTCATATTGATCTTGAAACAGAGAAAAATGCTGCCAAGGTGTTGAGAAAATGGCTGCCCCAGTTCAATATCAAGGTTTTGAATGTTGCCGGGAAAAGCGCAAGTAAAATTCCAGGGCTTAAAAAATCCATCGATGATATGATTTCCCTTGTGTTGAGTGAATAGGTCAGCGCTCTTAAGAATTAAAGTTAAAACAGGGGAACACGGGAAAACTTTAAAGGATGGTTCAAAAAAGGTCACGGAGGGCTGTTTTGGGCAATTTTATAATGAAAGAAAAGAAAAAATTTATAGGTGCCGTAATTGTTCTATCTGTTCTGACGCTGGCAGGGGCGGGAAGTTTTTTTTATTTTTCGCGTCAGGAGGCTCAAAAGGATATGCTCCCGCCCATTATCAAAGAAGTGATGGCATTGAATGATGATATAAAAAAGACAATGATCAAGCTCTACAAAGCAATGGAAAAACTGGACAGCCTCGGCATGGTCCAGTCCAGACTGACGGATATTGAAACGGGTATTGAAACAGTAGGCAGTTTAAGGAATCTGGCAGGGGAGAACCAGAAAAACATAGACAGGCTGGTTTATTTTATTGAAGACCACGCAGATTTTCTCAGACGGAAAAATCTTTCCTGGATATTTGCCGTCAACGAATTTTACAAGGACCCTTTTTTTATTTCACACCAAGAAAGCCAGGCAGCTTATTTTTCTGCTTTTGAAACCCTCCTGGTCTATACCGGAAAGAATTTCTCCAATATCATGGAAGTCAAAAGCAGACCGCATATGGTAAATTATGATGCCTATTATCTGAGATACCGGAAAGCGGCTGACAACTATAATCGTTTCAATAAAAAAAGGGTTGAATTTCAGGTGGCGTTTGTAAAAGAACACCCTGAAATGGGGCCTTTTCTTCCCGGCGCCCATCATTCGGATGCGTTCAAGTTCTGGGATAAATTTTCGTTTTGATATGTCAATTCTTCTGATCCAGCACATCTCTTATTTTAAAGGCCAGTTCTTTGCTGGTAAAAGGTTTTGAAATAAAATTGACCGAATTTTCCAGAACCCCCCGATGGGAAATAATATCGGCTGTGTATCCGGACATGAAAAGGATTTTAAGATCAGGATACATGATTTTCAGTTTTTTGGCCAATTCAGGGCCGCTCATCTCCGGCATGACCACATCGGTTAACAATAAATGGATGTCGCCGCTCTGTTTTTTGGCCAGATCCATTGCCCGGTCCGGACTCGTTTCCGCAAGAACGCTATAATTCAATTTTTTAAGCATTTTTTTGGCAGCCTTGAGGATGGGAGATTCATCTTCAACAATGAGGATGATTTCATTTCGCCCGGTCGGTATTTCTATCTCATCAGGTATTATTAACAGATCCGCATCGCCGGTATGGCGCGGCAGGTAAATTCTGAAGGCTGTCCCCTGCCCGGGTTCGCTGTACACATTGATAAACCCCTTATTCTGTTTCACAATGCCGTATACCGTGGCAAGACCGAGACCCGTACCCTGGCCTGTGGCCTTTGTGGTAAAAAAGGGTTCGTAGATATGCTTAAGGGTTTCCTTGTCAATGCCGCATCCGGTGTCGCTTACCGTCAGCATCACGACATCACCCGGAACAAACCCCTGGCGGCCGGCACAATACTCCCTGTCCAATGTCAGGTGATCCGTGCTAATGGTTACTTTCCCGACTCCGGCTATGGCGTCCCGGGCATTGACGCAGAGATTGGCCAGAATCTGATCCACCTGGGACGGGTCGATCATGACCGGCCATATTCCTGAACCCGGCATCCAGATCAGATCAATGTCCTCACCCATGAGTCGGCGGAGCATTTTCAGCATGTGCTCAACGGTTTCATTCAAATCAAGCACCCTTGGACTGATGGTCTGTTTGCGGGCAAAAGCCAGCAATTGTCTTGTAATTTCAGCAGATCTTTCAGCGGCTTTGAGAACCTGCCGAAGATCCTTATGAATCGGGTCGGACGGGTCTGTCCCGTTTATGGCCATCTGGGTATAGCTTAGAATAATCATGAGCATATTGTTGAAATCATGGGCCACGCCGCCGGCCAGCCGTCCGACGGATTCCATCTTCTGGGCCTGGTTGAATTGTTCTTCCAGTTGAATGTCTTTTGTGACATCCCGTTTTACTGCCACATAATGGATGGGGTTGCCGTCTTCATCCATCACCGGAGAAATCGAGGCGTCCTCGGTGAATAAAGCCCCATCCTTTTTCTTGTTGACAATCCGCCCGTGAAAGGTCTCCCCCCGCAGGAGGGTGGCCCATAACTGCCGGTAGAATCCGGCATCCTGCTTCCCGCTTTTCAGGAGCCGCGGGTTTTGTCCAAGAACTTCTTCACGGGTATATCCCGTTGCCTTTTCAAAGGCCGGATTGACATACTGGATCACTCCCTCAGGGCTGGTGATGATAACGGCTTCCCCACTCTGTTCGATGGCGGTGGTCAGGCGCTCCCGTTCGGCATCAGCCTGCTTTCGCTCGGTGATATCCCGGGTAATGCTGAGAATATGCGGTTCGCCATCCAGATGAATGACAGCGGCAGACATCAGACCATAGCGGATTTGAGAATCCTTGTTAAGAAACCGGGCTTCAAAGGTTTCAATTTTTCCCTTGGCCTCCAAGGCGGCAATGAGCCTTTTCCGGTCCTGAGAATTTTCCCAGAGGTTAAGGTCAAGGGAGGATCTGCCGATCACTTCTTCGAAATCATATCCTAAAATGGACACAAACCCTGAGTTGACAAAAATATATTGGCCGTCTTTAAGCCTGTTGATGGCGATGGCGTCGGGGCTGGTCTCAAAGGCGATCCGGAATTTTTCCTCGCTGATCCGCAATGCCTCCAAAGTTTTTATCTGTTTCTCATAATACCTTATACGCTGTTTCCTCAAGGCCAGTAACAGACCTGTGCCGGGAAACAGTATTAAAGCGCTGAAAAATAACAGGGTCTCCCAGAGCCTTACCCGCAGGGGAGCATAAACCTCATCCTGATCCACGGACACTGCCAGAAACCAGGGTGAATCGGGAATGGGTCGCACATTGCCGATGGATGGGTTTCCCCTGTAATTTCTTCCTTCAACAGTGCCGGTCTGCCCCAGAACTGCCTTTACCGAAAGGTTTTCCGTCATTGTAAGGGGAATGCTGAGGGCCAGGGCTGAATCCTTTTGAAAGCGAAGTTCATTGAGAAAAAGGACCGAGTCTCCATCCCGGCGGATGAGAAGGGTCTCAGCGGTTTTACTGGTGGCAGGCCATTGTTTCAGATAGGGGTAGAGCCTTTTTTCAGGGTCAATGCGTAACCCCAGGACACCCAGAGGACGGTTTATGTCATCTTTTTCATATATGGGTATCAACAGCGCCAGATAGACAGGGGTTTCAACAGTATCACGATGAAAATCGAAAAAGGCGATCCTGCCGGAATGAAGAACATCAGCTGCTTCTTCAATGAGTTGCGGCGCCAGAGGTCCGGGGATATCCGGAGAGGCGAAGCACTCAATGCCGCTGGTATTTATCAGGAAGACCCGGTCATATTGATAATGGGCCTGTCGCAGGACATCCAGGGTTGGCTGGAGCATTTCCCTGGTTTTTACATGGGCCGGGTTTTCAAGATGGGTCTGTATCAGGGTTGCAAAAGCCGGGGTGCGGCTGAGGGTTTCCGCGTCCAGAATTCTTTCGGTGCGCCATTCCATGAGCCTGTCTGATGTCAGATCGGCAATGGCTGATAATCGGTCATCCATCTGCTTTCTGAATTGCTGCTTGAAATTATTGAATGAGAAATATCCCGCAGCCATTATGCCAATGGCCGACAACCCAAAGAGAAGCCCCAGAAAAGCCTGGGAGCTCTTTTCCCATGTATCTGCCGGCAGCGCTGGTTTGTCTTGGGAAGGCAGCTTTTTTTTAAAAAAATCGAAACGAAAAATGGCAGCGGCTGCAAATGCAGCACCCAGGGCAAGACCTGGAATGATGGGGTTGAGACTTCCCTTTGGAAGGAGATTGAATGTAACCGTTGCTGAAACAAGCACCGGGACAAGGGCAGAGGCTGACAGTAAAAGCGCCTGGTGGTGATGGTGCTTAGTTTTTTTTCCGGCGGTCCAGAGCAGCAGCACAGATCCGGCCAGCATAAAGATCTGAACATAGAAATTATGTACCAGGAACCAGATCCCGGGGATGCGCCGGAAGATTTCAGCAATCCAGAAGGGACCATCCTGGCGGAACCCTACCTCATGCTTTACCCAAAGCCCATGCAGGGGACTTGTCAGAACCATGATCTGGGTGATCAGGGGGATGACAAACATGCCGGTCACCAGTCTCTTTGAAAGCCAGTTGCGCCGGCCACTGTATTCAAGCACAAAAAGAAGCCATAACGGCGGGATGAAGGCGAAAAAAAGAAAGCGGGTCTGAAACCAGAAAAGGGCCTGCCCAGGGTTTTCGCTGCCCATGGACAAAGCCTCTCCAAAAGAAGCAAAACACATGGCCATGGCCATCCAGGAATAATATCCCGCGCCGGGCACTTGCCTGTGCCGCCAGGCCTGCCAGGCAAGAAAACCGGTTAAACAAACGGCTGCTGATACAAGTCCGAAATATAATCCTGCTTCAAAGGTCATGGGCCGGAATCCTCTTCTACAGGCAATTCGATTGAAAATTCAGTGCCTTTTGGGGGCTCACTGGAAAAACTGATTTTCCCCTTCAGGTATTTTTCGCCCAGCAATTTGATGCTGTAGGTCCCCAGGCCACGGCCAGACTCTTTTGTGGAAAAGGATCGTTGAAACATCTGCAGTTTGACTTCTTCGGGCATCACCTTTGAATTGCGAACCCATAACTGCAATTTCCCGTTTTCCTCTGATGCACCCATGGTGACGACCTGTCCGGGGGATTCTGCCTCCAGCGCATTTTTCAGCATATTGCCGATCACTCTGATCAAGAGCCTTGGATCACTTGTGAAATCCACTGAAATTGCATTTTCCGAAATAATTATGGCTTTTTCTTTTGCCACGGGATGATTTTTGTAGACAGCCAGAACAGATGCCAGGATGTCCAAAGAATTCAGCCGGACTGTTTCCATATCAAGATTCTCATTCTCGGCAGCAAGAAGCTCTTTTTGTGCCTGTATTTCTTCAATCAATGTCTGTGAGGAGGCTTCTGCAAGATGCAGATATTCTTCCAGCTCTTCTTCTGAGGCGTCTCCCATTAATTCGATCAGCCCATGTAATCCACCGGCCGTATTCAGGATATCATGGAAAAATATTCTTTCCAGCACATTCCGTCTTTTTTCATCACTGGTGTCGCGAACAATAACAATGGTATAAATTTCATTGAAAAGATCAAGGGTTTTTGCTCTGATCCGGAAATCAAAGGATTGGTTGCCTTTGCCTGCAACGAGACGGCAGTCTTCTTGTTTCAGCGTATCGGGTTCAGCCTGGCTTTTGATGACGGCATTCACAGCACCGCAGTATCTGCAGAAGGCTGTCGTGCCGCATCCCCCTTCTGTTTGAGCTGAATGGATACACCCCAGCGCCTCGCCCAACCGCTGCCCGTATATGATTTCCGGGTCTTTGATGTTAAGGAGCATCATCAGGGTGGTATTGCAATACACAATCTGGCGGTATGGGTTGAGAACAAGAAAAGCGTCCGGTAATACCTGTGTCAATTCTTTTACAAGAGGCAGACCCCGGGTGTGGTGAATATCAGAGGCCAGCTTTTCTGGCGTAGCCCTTTCAGGCAAAGCAAATTCAGTTTTCATATACCCTCCAGATTCATCGGTTCGGCCTGGGACTGTTAAATCTGCAACAGAAGCGCCAATATTATTTTTTAAACGATTATCAACGTCATTTTCATTGCTGCGGATGGATAAAAAGATAATGATTTATTAAGATATGTTTGTCAATAAAAGATTAAACGGTTATGATCAATATATTATGAATGACAAGATCGATAAGACCAATTTCAGGGATCTTGAATCTCTGAACCCCATTGATGTGATATCCCGGACAGGCTGCGAATATGATTCCAAATCCCGCCAATATCGGATAAAAATATGGGGGAATCTCTATTGTGTGGACCTTAAAAAATATGATGTATCGCCCAAAGGTCCGGGCCTTAAAACCTATCACGATTATCTCTGTCTTTTTATTCTCTATTTTCTGATGAAATCAAGCCCTGTTCCGCCTCAGGGAAAATGGGTGTCTGAAAAGGACATAAAAGGAGGGGCGGCTTTTTTCAGGGGGCCCCATACTCTGCCCACAGACTGGATCAGTCAACGGTTTGAAAATGATATCCATGCGTTCAGGCATACCTGCGAAAAACTGGGAGGGATCCCTCTGGCGCTTGCGGATGCAGCCTTTTTATTTCAGATCACCCCTACAGTGCCTGTCGCCGTTTTGTACTGGCTGGGGGACGAGGATTTTTCCTGCGAAACAAAGCTCTTATTCGATATCACCATAGAGCGGCAACTGCCCCTGGATATCATTTTTGCTCTGGCGGTCGAGGTTTGTCATTCAGTATCGGCCCGGTTCTAAAACGAGCCGATACCTTGAAGGGCCAGATTATTTTATGGAAGCGAGCAAAGAGGCTGCCACATCCTTGAATTCAGATTCCGTGAAACAGAACTGCATATCCTGGAAAGTCTCCCTGAGGTTTGCAATTTCATGCCGGATGCCTGTGCCGTTTTTGATGAGGTCTCCCATGAATGCGGCCAGGGTCTTGAAATCTTTTTCCTTCATGCCGAACCGGGTCATTTCCGAAACACCCATGCGAAGAGCACCGGATGCGGTAAACCCTTCCTCAACCGGGGTGGCCTGGTAATTGACAATGATATTGTTTTTTTCAAGTTCACGGGCGATTTTCGCCCCTTTGCCATAGCCCACGTTCAGGATGACCTGGTGGGTGTCGGTATAGGAAATGGAAGGGTCTCCGGCCACATCCAGACCGTTTTCCCTGAGGGCTGCGGCAAAGGCCTTGGCATTTGTGATGACGGATTTCTGATAGTCTGCCTTAAAATGATTCATTTCATAGGCAGAGAATAAAAGCCCTGTCAGGGTGCCCAGATGATGGTTGCTTACGCTTCCGGGGAATGTCCTTCGCTGAACCGCTTCCCAGAGACCGTATTCAAGGTCTTCCTCCTCAAAATTCGAGGCAATGACCCCGCGCTGGGTGCCGAAATATGTCTTGTGGGTGGAGCCTGTCACAATATGGGCGCCTTCTTTCAACGGTTCCTGGAAATAAGGGCCGTAAAGCCCGAGGACATGGGCCATATCGTACATGACAAGACAGTTCGGGGAAAATTCGTCCACGAGTTTGCGGATTTCAGCCACAGGTTCTTTATGAAGGATCATGCTTTTGCCGAGGATGACAAGTTCCGGCTGATGCTCTTTGATAATGGTTTCGCAGGCCTTGATGTCGATTTTATAGGGATTGTCCTTTTCAACGGGAAAATTGACGACAGCTGCTTTTTCAGTTTTGGGGTCCCGTGCCACAAAATCCCGGAGGGCTCCCATGGGCTGGGCGCTTAAATGGCCGCCTTTGATGATGTGGTTGTTCATGATTTTCCGGATTCGTCTCTGCTCGCTCTTTCTGTCCGTCCGGTTCAAAAAATCCACAAGGGCGCTGAAAAAGGCGGCATTGGCCATCTGTCCGGAGATGACCCTTGATTCGATGTTCCGGCAGTTGAAATAGGTCATAAATTCCCGGTTTAAAAGGCGCTCCACTTCGTTAATGAATTCAGTGCCCTGGTAATAAAAGACATCTTCCCCTGAAAAGGCTTTTATCTCTTTATGCTCGGCATAGCGGTTCACCGGGTCGCTGATGGACAAAAGCCTGGACAGATAAGACTGGCTCATTTCAGACGGGATAAGGTTGATGCATTCTTTCTGTCGCCAGGTGTGGTTATGAATCGCCTTTGACAGGAGCTGCCGGGCAAGACCGGGATAGGTGCCCTTATCCCCGGGCATTTTTTTGATCCGTAACTGATCCTGCGGGATGGATCGGACAAAGGGCGGCGCTTCAGAACTCATGTGATAGGGAACAACAATCCCTTCACATTTTTTTTTCCGGATTTCAATGTGGATGATTTCGCCTTCGCCAATGTTACTGTTAATCAGCGCCATGGCAACGGCCCGTTTTTGGGAGTCTTCCTTGAATACGGAATCAAGGCCTGTTCCAAGGGGTTCCTGAAAAGGAACCATGGTGCCGGAAGTGATATGGCCCACCTGTTTTTCTTTTGAATAGACCGGATACCCTTCCCTTGCAATGCCTTTTCCGGTCACGGCAACAGCCATGACCATCTTAGGCAGATGGGAAACATTGTCAAATTCCTGATTCATGATTTTTTTCAGGGCCTGGTGCTGAAGAAAAAGGGCTTTTTTCCCGATAAAATCTCCTTTCAGGGGGGAAAAGCTTACGGCAAACCTGGATAATTTGGATGCAAACAAGGGGATGGGGTTGCCGTCATGGTCCATCCCCAGCTCATGGCCGTAAAGGGGGAGACAGGCTTCCAGTCTTAAGGTATCCCTTGCACCAAGCCCGATGGGCCTGGCGCCTCTTTCCATCAGGAGCGTCCACACGGCAGGGGCATGCTGATTCTCAATAAAAAGTTCAAACCCCAGGGGTTCGCCTGTATACCCGGTTCTGGCCAGAGAGATCTTAATATTGTTGATTTCCACAATGGAGAGGCAGTTCCGGGCCGGTTCCGGAAGGGCCCCGCTGGTAATGAGTCCTTCCATAATGGATTTTGAATGGGGGCCCTGAAGTGATATCATGGCGATTTCAAAGGTTCTGTCCAGCATTTCAATGTCCTGGAAATTTTTAATCTGAATTTTAAAATGAGCCAGATCTTTTTCCCGGTTGGAAGCATTGACCACCAGGAGATACTCATCCGGTCTGAACCGGTATAAATAGGCATCATCCAGAGCACCGCCGGTCTCATCCTGGATGAGAGTATATTGGCTTTCACCTGGATTCAGGGCGGCGGCATTGTTGGTCAGGACATGCTGGAGAAAGGGAAGGGCATCCCTGCCCCTGAAATAGAGCCGCCCCATGTGCGAGACATCAAAGATGCCGGCTGTTTTCCGTGTGGCCATATGTTCATTGATAATGCCTGCCGGATATTGAATGGGCATTTCCCATCCCCCGAAATCAACCATCTGGGCGTCAAGATCCAGGTGTTTCTGATACAATACGGTTCTTAAAAAATTACTCATGGGGTCTCTCTTATAAAATTATGAGTTTATCTATAAAATTGGGTTATTCATATCATAAAAATAAAAAAATCGTAATCGAAACAGAAGAATCTGTCAATAATTATCCATTGCCCATCTGCGGGGTCTGATGACGATAAAACCCGCTGACAAGGGAAATGAGGGCCAGAAGGGTGCAGCATCCTGAAACCATGCAGATGGGCCAAAGCCCGTAATCCGACCAGATGATGCCGCCCAAAAAGGCACCGGACACTCTTCCAAGCCCGGCTACAGCAAAAAAAGCCGACATGGTGGATGCCCTGAATTCCGGAACAAGCTCGGTTGAAAGGCCCATGGAGGTGACAATGGTAAATTCAAAGGTGAAAAATACAATAAAAAGCCCGGCCAGAACATAAGCCAGGCCAATGTCCAGAACCGGCAGAAAAAAATAAGCCAGGGTGCACAGGACAGTCCCGATAATCGTTGTTTTTTTCAATCCGATCCTGTCTGAGAAAAAGACGGTAAAGCCTTCTCCCAGGACTTCGGAAAGCCCGATAAAAATGGTTCCAAACCCAATGGCTGCCAAAGAGAGGTGATAGGATGTTTCAAGCCAGGCTCCGTAAATTACAAACAGATTATCATTGGCAAGGGCCATTAAAAAGGAAAAGCCCAGCATTCCTGAAACCTGACGGTTCCGGATAATGATCTTCCAGGTGTATAGGAGGGGTGCCCTGGCTTTTAGCGCCGGGGTGGTCTTTTTTTCCGGTTTGGGCATGGCTTTTAAAATGATAAAAAAACCGGCAAGGCTGAGTGCGGCAATGATAAAAAAAGGAGCTTGCCAGGAGAACCGTTCAATCACCATTCCGGAAAGCGGTATGCCCACAAGGGTGGACCCGGCCCAGGCAAGTTCCGTGATTCCGATGATCTTTCCCCTTTTTTCATAGGGAACGAAATTTCCAATAAAGGCCTGAAGGCTGGGGTCAAATATGCTCTTGCCAAGCCCTGCCAGAAAAAAGCAGAAGATCAGCACAGAGTAAAGGGGGATGAGGCCCAGGCTCAAGGTCCCCACGGCCAGGAGCAAAAGGGACAGGAGCATCAGAAACCGGTACCCGTATTGATCGGCAAAGCTTGCGCCCAGGGGCCCCAGAATCGATGTGGCCTGGTTCACGGCAATGACTGATGTAATGGCGGAAAGGTCCACATTAAGACCCCGTGCAAACTCGGGAGCAAAGGGATAAATCAGCCTCCGGGTAATATTGAACAAGAATTTTGTAAAGGTGGTGACAGTGATAAATTCGGAAAATTTTTTTGGGTCAATTTTCATGGGAATGCTGCTGATAAAGGGTTACAGGGTTGCAAGGAGCCTGAATTTGTTAAAAATCAGGAGCAGCCCGATGATGATCAAAAGGATGCCGGAGACTTTGGTGATGATACCGATGATCTTTTTAGCCCGCTTCATGATGTCCAGGATGGAATGGATGAAAACCGAAAGGACAAGAAACGGCAGGGCAAGACCGGCAGAATACACTGCCAGGAGCAGAACGCCTTTTAATACCGTGTCCTGGTTCCCGGCCACAATCAGGATGGATCCCAGTATGGGGCCGATGCAGGGACTCCATCCGGCGCCAAAGGCCATGCCGATGACAAAGGTTCCCATGAGGTGCAAAGGTTTTTTTCTTAAACGGATTCTTTTTTCAAAATTAAATCCCTTGATATTGATGACTCCCAGAAGATGAAGCCCGAACACAATGATAATGCCGCCCCCGAAATACCTTACGATCCAGGAATACTGTTCGGCAATGCCTCCCAGAAAAGATGCCGAGGCGCCGAAAAGGATAAAGATGAATGAAAATCCGGCCACATAAAAAATTGTGGACAGAATGACCTTTTGCCGGGTTTCTTTTTTGTTTGCCGTCAGTTCATCAAGGGACAGACCCGTGATAAATGAGAAATATGCCGGTACAAGGGGCAGGACGCAGGGGGAGAAAAAAGAGAGAAGCCCTGCAACAAGGGCTGCTGAATAGGTGAGGTTTTCGTTGAACAAAAGATATTCCTTATTTTAATTTTTTTGTTTTTCTCTTTCATCCTAATTCATTTGGGATCCTCTTTCAAGGTCCCTGGCCCTTTATTTCTCCTGCAGTTTCATGGATATGGCTCCAACCGGACACGTTGATCTACCACCTGTTTGAATTCCGGACACTGAAAACCTGTCCTGTAATTTTACCGGAAAGGTTTGAAGCGATAAATACAGCAGTGCCGGCAACATCATCGGGCAAAAGGGCGCTTGAATTCAACGCCGGCATTATTAACCAGGATATCGATTCGGCCGAAATGGTTATGTATCAGCTTAAATGCATTGGATATTTTTTCCTCATCGGAAATATCCGCGGTTACGGCAAGAGAGTTATGCCCAAGACTCTGGAGTTCCTTTGAAACCTTATCAACCTGTTTTGTTGTGCGGGCGATGAGTGCCACATCTGCGCCTTCACGGGCAAAGTGCAGCGCAATGGAACGCCCGATCCCTCGGCCGCCGCCTGTGACTACGGCTATTTTATTTTCGAGAAGCATATGTGAATCCTTAATTTTCAAATAGGGAATTATTATTGCTCAGTAGTTTTTCTTTTCCGTGCTTGATATTTTCCACAAATATACTTTTTCTCCGGTTTCTGTGTGGATGGCTGAATAGCCCGGATCAGGCTTCCGGCTCCACCACCGAATATATAGGATGGGACACTGGAATTAATTGCGTTGTCAAATGGAAAAGCCCCCCAGTTTTGTTTCAAGATATTCATTGAGGCCTTCTTTGGCACCCTCTCTTCCCAGGCCGCTGTCTTTCATCCCGCCAAAAGGGGCAGCCGCTGATGTAGGGTTGATGTCATTAATTCCGATAATGCCGAATCTGAGCCGTTCAAAGGCTGTCATGGCACGGGACATGTTTTGGGTGTATACATATGCGGCAAGACCGTATTCCGTATCATTTGCCATGTCGATCACATCGTCTTCCGGGCCATAGGCGATAATGGGGGCCACCGGGCCAAAGGTTTCTTCCCTGAAGATCAGCATGTCTTTTGTCACATGCGTCAGGACCGTGGGCTCATAAAAATATCCTTTTTCAAGGCCTCTGCCAGTGATCCGTTTGCCGCCGGTGATAAGGCGCGCCCCTTTTTTCAGGGCATCCGCCACCTGGTTTTCAACCTTTGAAAGGGCATCCGGCCCGACCAGGGGGCCGATTTTAACCCCCGGGTCCATACCGTTCCCGGCTTTCATTGCATTGACGCGGGTTGCAAATTCTGCTGCAAATGGATCTACATTGTTATGGGGGACAAAGATCCGGTTGGGGCTGATACAGGCCTGTCCCGTATTTAGAAATTTTACCAGCACAGCACCTTTGGCAGCGCGGACAGGATCTGCGTCATCATACACAATAAACGGGGCATGACCGCCCAGTTCAAGGGATATCCGTTTCATGTGCTGTGCAGCCTGGCCGGCCAGCATCTTTCCCACCCGGGTGGAACCTGTGAACGTGAGTTTCCGGATCACGGGGTGAGACACAAACTGTTCCCCCACAGGCACTGGATCAAGTGTGGTGACAAGGTTTACAACCCCTTTGGGTATTTTTGCTTCTTCAAATATTTTAAACATTTCAACGGCACAAAGCGGTGTCGCTTCTGCAGGTTTAAGTACAACCGTGCATCCTGCGGCAAGAGCCGGGGCAAGTTTTCTTGTGATCATGGAGACCGGATAATTCCAAGGGGTGATGGCACCCACAACCCCCAGGGGCTGTTTGATAACCATGAACCGCTGATCCGGTCTTGAAGAGGGGATGGTCTGTCCGTAAACCCGTTTGGCTTCTTCGGCAAACCACAGCAAAAAATCCGCACCATACTGGACTTCGTTGCGTGCGGCGGCCAGAGGTTTGCCCTGTTCCAGGGTCATGGTTCGGGCAAGGGCCTCTTTTCTATCCATCATAAGTTGATAGGCGGTATATAAATAGCCTGAGCGCTGGTATGCGGTCATGGATGACCACATATGAAAGGCTTTGTCCGCAGCGTCAATGGCTGAGGTGATGTCTTCCCGGCTTCCGTCGGCCACCCGGGAGATAATCTCACCTGTTGCCGGATTCAGCACATCAAATGTCGCACCATTTTGTGCCTGTTTCCATTTTCCATCAATAAACATGATAAAGGGTCCTCCCTGCGTAATATAAGCCGCCGCGTTGAGTTTATTATTGTTAAGGGGGCAGTCAGTCTGCCAGTTGGCGGGTTTCCATATATTCCTGCATCCCATTTCCCCTGATCCTGCACCGGTTGCTTACAGCGGCTTGGTAAAATTATGTTTTTATCCATCCTTTTTCGATTGCCGGTTATCCTAACCAGTAATCAGATCAAATGTCAAAGGTAATCCGACCACGTGAAAATCGCCTGACATATATGTAAAAGAAAAGGCTTTTTTTGACCTGGCGCCTTGATCTATCCGGTTGATTTTTATCCAGCCCCTGACTAAAAAATATCCACCCTGCCAAGAAATTTTTATCAAAAAAGTCAAAATATTTTATAAATATACAATGATTTAAGTATGTTAATATGTATGGCACACTTGTTGAAGTGAAAGATTGGCAGAAGTTGATTTTAAAAATGTTTTTATTAACCATAACACAGGAGTTTAAAATGAAAAAAATTAACACGAAAAAAACAGCAGTTGTTGCAGCAATCCTTTTTATTGCAGGAATTGTCGCCACGCAGGCATTTGGTTTTATGGGCGGCGGGAATCACATGGGCGGCAATTCTTCCGGGTATGGCAATCACATGGGATACGGCATGATGGGTAATGGGTATATGATGGGAAATCTTTCCGTGGAAGATCAGCAGAAAATGCTGGACCAGATGAATACCTTTTTTGCTTCAACCAAAGATATCAGGGAGCAGCTGTATCAAAAACAGGTTGAACTGAATGCAGAGTCTGCAAAACCTGAAAAAGACCAGGCAAAGATTGAGACACTTGAAAAGGACCTGTTTGATCTGTCTTCCCGGTTTGAAAAACAAAGATTTGACCACATGCTGACCGTGCGAAAATTATTTCCTGATGATGATAATGGATCATTCAGGGGTATGGGCGGCAGAAACGGCAACTGTTTCTAATCAGCAACGGGTTCCCGGGGAGATCATGGTCTCTCCGGGAATTTTTTTTCCATATCAGGGCATGACCCCGTAATCCTTTAGTTTGAGATGAAGCGTGCGTCTGGTGATACCCAGGCGTCTCGCTGTTTCGCTTTTATTGTTCCCGGTCTGATCCAGCATTTTCAGGATCGCCAGTTTTTCAATTTCATGCAGGGTTTTATTTTCCAGACGGAGTTGCCCGTCGGTCACTTTATTGCCGTCGGTTGACGGTGCTTTGACGTCGATCTGAATATCGTCTTTGTTTAAAAACTCCCCGGTTGAAAGGATGACGCTTCTTTCTATGGTGTTCATCAATTCCCTGACATTTCCGGGCCAATGATAGCCTGCCATTTTTTCCACGGCTTCCGGGGTAAATCCTTTAACATCCCGGTTGTTTTTTTTGGCATAGTCTTTTAAAAAATGAACGGCCAGGAGCTGAACATCCCCTGTTCTTTCCCTTAAGGGCGGCACGGTCAGGTTGATTACATTGAGTCGGTAATAGAGATCCTCCCTGAAATCCTCCCGCCCAATCAGATCGATGAGGTTCTTGTTTGTGGCTGCAATAATTCTTGTATCCACTTTGATGACCTTTTCATCTCCCACGGGTGTGACTTCCCTTTCCTGCAGGACGCGCAGGAGCTTTACCTGCATGGACATGGCGGTTTCACTGATCTCATCTAAAAAAATGCTTCCTTTGTCTGCCAGCTGAAATTTTCCTTCCTTGCGGCGGACGGCCCCGGTAAACGACCCTTTTTCATGGCCGAACAATTCCGATTCCAGGAGGGTTTCCGTGATGGCGGCACAATTGATTTTGATAAAAGGGCCCTGTCTTCTCAGGCTGTTGTAATGGATTGCGCCTGCAATCAGTTCCTTGCCTGTGCCGGATTCTCCGTTGATCAATACCGTGGCATCGGTTTTGGCCACCTGGGAAATGGTCTGGATGAGTTTTTGCATGGTTTCATGCCTGCCGATGATGTTGTTGCAGTCAAAATTTTTTCCCAGGGTTTCTTTGAGCTGGTAATTTTCTTTTTTCAGCTGGGTGTGTTCTAGGGAGCGCTGGATGGTGATTTTGAGTTTGTCAAAATCAAAGGGTTTGGTCAGATAATCATAGGCCCCGTTTTTAAGGGCTTTAACAGCCGTATCCACAGAAGAAAAGGCCGTCATGATGATGACAGGAATGGCCGGGTTGATTTTTTTGATTTCCACCAGGGCTGTAAGACCGGAGACTTTGATCATTTTGATGTCCATCAGGACCAGATCGTAGGGTTTTTCTGCGACCATATCAATGGCAGTCTGCCCGTCGTCAGCCTCGGATATGGCATAGCCCCATTTGCTTAACAGGGTTTTGAGCATGTTTCGATGGGTTTTATCATCATCAACAATGAGGATGTCGCTTTTTAGGTCATTCATTTTTAAGGATTTTCCTTATCCGGTAAAATAATGGTAAAAACAGTTCCCCGGCCCGGTTCACTCTTGACACCGACCTCACCGTGATGGGCTTTGACAATGTTCTGCACAATGGCCAGCCCCAGCCCGATCCCGGAAAGCTTTGTGGTGAAATAGGGTTCGAAAATATCCGGGAGATCTTCTTTTTTGATGCCGCTCCCTGTATCTGAAACCGTAATCACGACACCTGCCTTGTCCCGGAAAAGCCGGACCGAAAGCCTGCCCGAATCTTCCATGGCCTGGATGGCATTCAAAAAAAGATTGAGCAGGACCTGTTTGAGCCGGTCCTCATCTGCATGGATATGGCCGATGCCTCTATCTATGTCCGTGTCAATGGAAATGTGGTGAAGCAGGGCTTCGGGTTCAATGATTTTTAAGGAATCTTCAATGAGCGCCGCCGGGTTGACCGGCTTTCCCGATACCTGAACCGGCCGCGCAATTTCCACAAGTTCACCGACCACCCGGTCCAGGCGGTCCACTTCGGTGATGATGATATCGGCAATGTCATGATTTTGGGTCCCCTTTTCAAAGACTTCCTTGAAAAAGGTGGCATATCCTTTTAACGAACTCAGAGGGTTTCTGATTTCATGGGCAACACCGGCAGCCAGGCGCCCAATGGCAGCCAGCCGTTTATTTCTTTCGATTTCATCTTTCAAGAGGCTTAATTCCGTAAGATCCCGCAAGATCAGCAATGATCCCAGGGATGACCCGTCTTTGTTGCTTAAGGGACTGACCACGGCATCCAGAATGATTGTTTTTTTTTCTTTGTCACTGAACCGGATTTCTTTTTCAATCAGTCTTTTTTCAGATCGGGTGGATTTGACCAGGTCCATGAAAGCCGCAGGCAGGGTCTTGGCCCCATGCAATGCCATCAGTTTTTCAGCTTCAGGATTCACCACCATAATCCTGTCTTCAGAGTCCAGGGCCACCAGGCCCATGGGCATATTTTCAACAAGGGTGTCGGAAAAGATTTTAATCCGTGATAAAGAGGACCGGGCCGCCTGATACCGCTGTACGATAAACACCAGGACAAAGCCGGTCAGCCCGATCAATAAGAGAATAACCCCCATCATGACAGCATGCTGGATATCGTTTTGGTCGGCCTCTTCGATTTCCTTCATATCCAGTCCGACAAAGATGACCGTGTCCCCGAAATTTGTTCCCGGGCCTGAATCCATTTCATTCATGCGCTGGTGCATCATCATGTTCCGGGGTGCCCTGCCCGGAGGGCGAAGTGCGGGTGAAAATTTTTTATAAACTTCAAAAATATTGTTACCGGCCTCATCTTTTTGTATTCGCCATAAAGCCTGGTCCGAATCAATCACCTCATTCAGATTCAGATCCCGGCCATAGGCCTGCCCGGTTTTTGCCGTGTCGCTGTGAATCAGGATTTTCCCTTCCCGGTCCGCAATAAAAAGATAGGCAATATCCGGCAGGGAAGCGGTTTCGAGCAGCAGGATTTCAAGGGATTCGCCGTCCCAGCCCTTATTCATCATCCCGGTCCGCGTGCCCGCTTCAAAGGCTTTGATCAATGCCATGCTTTTTTCATATAAAAGCCTTGTGCTCTGTACTTTGTGACGGTTTACCCGGTCCAGGGTCATATAGGTGAAAATGGGAAGCAGAACGATAATCGTACCGATGAGAATCAATGGCGGTATTTTTGTGGTCAATCTGATATTCCCCTATAAATCGTAATCATTGCCTCTTTTCCATAAACACGAGTCTGACTTTTGGGGAGATATCCATTTCACGGCATTCCCGGTAACCCAGCCGTTTGTAGAGCCGGATATTGTGAACGCTCTTGGTGCCTGTGAACAATTCAAACCGCCTGGCATCCGGAAAGGCCGCCTCTATTTTTCCCATCAAGCGGGTTCCGAGCCCTTTGCCCTGATATTCCGGGAATACCATGAGTCTGCCGATGCGGCAGGTACCGGAATCGAGAATGGCTCTTACCGAGCCGATGATTTTGTCCCCGTCCACTGCTTTTAGAAAGGTCCTGGTTTCAAACTCTGCCTCAATTTCGGGAAGGGTCTGGGTCAGGGGTGGAATCGTCCAGTCATCGTTGAGTTTCGCCTCAGTCTGATAGGCGGCCTTCTGCAATGCAAGGATCAGAGCTGCGTCCTTTGGTTCTGCCTGAATAATGAAAATGTCCATGCGGGCCTCTTTTAAAATCCGATTTCTATTTGAATGGTTTCGGATATCATGTCCTTTTGAAGTATATCCCAAGATAACCAATTGAAATTTATGTCTGAAAATAATTATCAGGATATGGGAGGGGTGTAAAGAGAATAGACGAGTTATTATATTGTTTTTGGTTGACAAAAATAAGGCTCCTATCCTAATTCAATAAAATGATTGCAAAGATTACCCATAAAGGAAAAATCTATCAGGCCGACCTGGATAAGCCCATTGATATTTCCATCCCATTGCGCAGCGGTGCTGATAATGTCAATGCATGGTATGTGAATCCCATCACCATTGAACCGGTACGGATGGGCGACTGGGTCGGGGATGTCAACCAGGGCGGTTCCGTCAATTTCAGGAACATCTGTTTTAACCCCCATGGAAACGGGACCCATACGGAATGTGTGGGGCATATCAGCAAAGAAACTTACAGCGTCAATCGGGTATTAAAGAAATTCTTTTTTATTGCCGCAGTGATTACAGTGCAACCGGATGAAACGGTTGAAGCGGATTTCATCATCACAAAAAACCATATCCGGGAAGGGTTAAAAGGGCAAACGCCTGAAGCTCTTGTGATCCGGACACTGGACAATCCGGTTTCCAAAATGAACAGGCAGTATTCCAATACCAATCCGGCTTATCTGACCGAGGAGGCGGCTCTCTTTATCCATGAACTGGGGATTGACCATCTTTTGATTGATCTGCCGTCCGTGGATAAAGAAGTTGATCAGGGAAGATTATTGGCCCACCGGGCGTTCTGGCAGTACCCACACAATACTCAATCATGGCGGACCATTACGGAACTGATTTATGTGCCTGACCCTGTTCAGGACGGGCTCTATCTTTTAAACCTTCAAACAGCCGGTTTTGAAAATGATGCATCCCCCGTCAGGCCGGTATTGTATGAACTCTATCCGGATCTTTAATCTTCTTTGGAGTCCTGGCCCATATGGGTATTGGGCCTGTCAAACACCTCCACGGTTTTCTGATGCAGGGCAAAGGCTCTGATCCGGGTTGATTTTTTCCGGGCCAGTTCCACATTTTCCAAGGGGATGTGGTTTTTTTTGTACCATTGATCCGGATCATTCAGGAATTGAGACAGCTCCCGAAGGGCCTCGGTTTCATCCCGGCAGGACTTGATCAGGCCCGGCCCGCCGCCGTGGACAACCCCCATTTCATTGCCGTATGTCTCGGCCAGGAGTTTTAAGAGGTTGATCATCAGCTGGTTATCCGCCTCCCGGGTATGGGAGCCGTAAAAGGCAAACCAGTACCGGACCCGGTCAAACCGGGTTTTGTCGTCCGGTTCCATGAAACAGCCGTGGTAAAAGGTGTAGAGTTTATCCAGGGAGACGTCATACCGCAGAAATTCACAGTCTGAGTGGCCGGCGTGGGTGAGCTCAATCATTTTCTTGACATAATAATCTTCAAACGCAGGGTTGTCCGATTCAATCAGAAAGGTCCTGAGTCCGCTTCTCTTGAAGGCGTCGATGACTTCAGGCTCAGGGAAATTGCGGCCCATGAAGATCCGGCTGTTGACCCCGCCAAGGGCAAAGAGTTTTTCCAGGGGATCACGGCATTCCTGCTCGCTGCTCTGATCCGAATGCTGCTGGGGTTTTCTGGATGTGCTTTCAAAGATGGCCTGTTTTATGATTTCAAGCTGGGCCTCCCCGTTGGGCTCTCCAGCCCTGGGGATCTGTGTGAAACGCCCCTTGTTCAGGATCATTCCCATGGAATCCGGTTCAATGGCCGAAAAAAGGTTCTGAATCTCCGAAGTGGTTAAAAGGTCATAAAGCCTGTACCCGTTCTTGATCCTGGTTTTATCAAGGGGCACGGTGAGCGGATTTTTTGACCTGAAAAATCTCACACTGATCTTGATCCGGTCCAGGCAGATATCCTGGCCTCCGGAATTGTACAGTTCCACCTGGCGGTCACGGAAGGTCCTGAAGGGGTCCAGGATACAGGCCGGCAGATGCTCAATGCCCTGATTCTCCGGTTCCACGATGGTATCCACAATGCCGATGATATCTCCGAGAGAAATTTTAATGGCGCCGATAAACAGTTCTCCCGGACCCAGTGATTTTGTTTTCAGGTCCACCGGAACCCTTGACCGGATCTTGCTCAGGGCGCTTCTGCCCCGTTTGATGATGGAATTGATGCTGGATGTGTTGACGGCCCGGGGCTCAAACTGATACTGGTACGGCTCCAGCCGGACGGAAATATAGTCGCAGGTCTTTCCTGTGTCCGGGTCTGTTTCTTCATTGATATCAAACCCTTCATAATAGCCGGTTTCAGCCTTTCTTCCCACAAAGAGCCGTTTGTGCAGATAATGCCGGACATCATTGATCCTCAATTCCGGGTCCAGGATGGCGATGCGCCCGATTTCATCCCCTTTTTTAAACAGGTCCAGAACATTTTTCAAAAGCGGGTTCAGGTTCCGGATAAGACCCTGAAGAAACACACTTGAATTCTCAAAGACCGGGTCTTCACCGTCGGGTGCCAGACCGGTTTTGATCCCGATCTGGGCATTCCCGCTTCTGGCGGAAAAAATAAAGGGTTTTTTCTCCCTCAGGGACCCGAGGATGTAATCCGACACATGGGGAAAATAAAACCGGGCATTGACGGTTTCCGTCTTTTTGTTCTTTCCGGCAAGATCATGAACATATCCGTCGGAACTGATGATCTGTGCAATGGTCATATATGAAAGGCTCCTGTTTCTTGAGGAATATATTATCCGATGTTCGAGGCATACCACGTTTTCGAATTGACAAGCATATCACTGTGATGGGGTTATCCCAATCCGGCTCCTAAGTTCTTTTCATACACTTATAGCTCTTATCATGTATCGATTTTTAACATTGAATATTTCGGACTCGGAAAAAACTTTGAACCCGAATTTCTCATAAAAGCGTACATTTTTGTCCAAATCTGTTTCTAAGTATGCTCTTGTCTTGCAAACATCCACTTCCTTACAGAAGCGCTCCAGAAGCATAGAACCAACGCCTAATCCTTGATGAGAAGGCAGCACGCCAAGCGGACCTAAATGCCAAAGTTGATCCAACGGCTCGTGACGCGCCCACTCCTTATGCCAGACAGATTTCCGCCACTCAATATCATTTTCATCTTCTGGGTCCTTTGGGTTATCAATCGCTTTCTTTCCCTCGCATGACTTCATCCTCATCACCCCGATAATATTTTGTTTTTCCTTTGCCAGAAATACTATTTCAGGAATTTCAATTAAGAGATCAGAAAACATTTTTTCGATTTTTATACGTTCTGTTTCACCTTTACCCAGAAAAACAGCAACGTGGATAGGGTTGTTAAGCATAGCAACACTGAGAACTTTTGCTGATTCTTGGATGCTGCTTTTTTCCATAAAAGAAATTTGAAAATTACGCATATTTATACCTTTTTGAATAAATATTATAATCAAATAGCCTTGTTATGCTGTGCGTCAACTATCTGGAATTTCATCCATTCCATTATCAATGAAACAATAAAATAAGGTTTTTTGGCCCAAGAAAAATGAAACTTGTTTTTTAAACCATATTCTTCAGGTTGAATATGAACATGCGTAACCTTGGCATTTTTCATTTTACCAAGCAAATGCTTTGCTGCTCCAGACGGTGCAAAGAAATCGCCTTCAAATGAAAATGAAATTACAGGAAGTGTCAGCTTGGCTAAAAGGTTATCATAGTGGATCGGACTGTTTAAAATTTCATATACCCCTGTCCATCCTTGGCGTGACCAGTCCCTGATAACGTTTTTTGCTTCAAGACCGCCAAATCCGAATGTATGTCCTGGGAAATATCCAACTAATAGGGATATTAAATAAGCTAAATTCGTCCCCATCAACACTTTAAGGCCGTCAGGAAAGCCATAGCCCTTATAATAAACTGAGTTTACTGTGACAAGTATGAGACCAGTGATTTCATAATCCTTTTGGTGGCTCAAATAAAGCGAGGATAACTGCCCCCCTAGACTGTGCCCCAGCAGAAACATTTTGTTTTTTGGAAACATGTTTTTCACGGCTTTTATGACGGCCGGCCAATCGTAATGAACCATTTCAAAATAGCCAAAATTATTTTGATTTGACGCCCGAACAGATGAAGAACCGATACCCCTCAAATCAGCAGCAACCACAAACAATCCCTCTTCAGCGAGCTTATGGGCAAGGGTTTGATAATATTCCGCATTTACCCCCATTGCAGGAAAACATGTTATTACGGGCAGGGATGACTCGCCCTGTGGCCTGAAAACAGTAATGGCTGAAGAAACGCCATCTTCCGCAAAAACATCAAATGTTTCTTTGACAATTTTTTTAACATTTGACATGTTCCAATCTCCTTATCATATGGCGCCTGTTTTGCTCCATAACATAGGTTGAGCGGCTTCGCTGCTAAAATTACATCAGTAACATATTATCAGCCGGATTGTCCATCCCGCGGTGTCCTTGTTAATCGGCCGCCGGATGGACAGTCCGGCTGGTTAGGTGATTTTTGTTAGGTCAACCGACTCGGCTGTTTTTCTTCTCAAAATCATAAGGCCGACAGTACCTGCAAGAAGTGAACTCAGCAAAATGCAGATTTTGGAACTTTGGACGGTCTCAGGGCTGCTGAAAGCCAATATTGTAATGAAAATTGACATGGTAAAACCGATTCCGCCGAGAAAACCGGCGCCAACGATATGTTTCCATGATAAGCCGTTTGGTAATCGGGACAAACCGGTTTTGATTGAAATAAAACTGAAAAGAACAATTCCCATGGGTTTTCCAACGAATAAGCCTGCGAAAATGCCTAAACTGTTTGATGTTGTTAAGCCGTCCATCCACGTTCCTGTCAGTGCAATGCCTGTGTTCGCCAATGCAAAAAGCGGCATGATGATAAAGGCTACGGGTTTATGCAAAAAGTGTTGCAGCTTATAAGATGGTGACTCATCACCGTTTCCAAACGGAATGACAAAGGCGAGAAGAATGCCTGCTATGGTGGCATGAATGCCGGATTTGAGCATAAAGTACCACATGATAATTCCGGGGATAAGGTAAAAGGGCAGCCGATGTACACCAAGACGATTTAATAAGAACAAACCTGCAAGTATCCCTGATGCCAACATTAAATAGAAAAGTGAGAAATCGCTCACATAAAAAAGGGCTATAATTGCGATTGCGCCCAAATCATCTATAATGGCTAAAGCGGTAAGAAAAATCTTTAGCGATACCGGAACTGTATTGCCCAATAATGCAAGCACTCCAATCGCAAAGGCAATATCCGTTGCCATTGGAATGCCGATACCCGCCTGGGTTTCAGTTCCCTGATTGAATAGAAAATGAAGCAGGGCGGGTACTGCCAAACCTCCAATGGCGGCAAAAATTGGAAGTATTGCATTTTTCAGGTCGCATAGTTCTCCGATGAAAAGTTCTCTTTCAATTTCAAGTCCGATCAGCAGAAAAAAAATTGCCATCAACCCGTCATTAATCCAGTGCTCGACTGTGAACTTCAAAGTGACAGCGCTTGTTTCAAATCCGACCTTGGTGTGCCAAAAATCAAGGTATTCCCTTCCCAAAAAAGAATTGGCAACAATGATTGAAATTATTGTGCAGAGAAGCAGAATAATGCCGGATGCCTTTTCACTTTCAAAAAATTCTGCAAAAATATTGGTCAGTTTGGTTTCCATAAGTTCGATATCCGTCATTGTTTGTTTTTATAATATAACACCCCAAATAATCGGCTTGCCCGGTTCATTTTTTTGTTGAACTTTTTAAGTTGCTTTTAAGAAAAAGCCTTTAACTTTTCTTTTGAAGAATTTTTAATCACATCATTTATTTCGTATAGGACAGGACTTTCTCCATATAAGTCAAAAAATTCTTCGGTTGTCTTTTTTGCCTCGCCTACAATTTTATCAGCCATCATCACCATGGTTTCTTTGACAACTTTGTATTTTATTGAAGTATCTTTGGAGAATCGTTCAAAATGTTTGGGTTCAAGAAACTGGAAATGTCTTCCCCCACCTATTTTCATAGCCATTTTTTTTGCATAGGGATACACATATGTTGACAACAAATCATAGAAAGGTGCCAGGGTTGTCCCGTTTTTTCCATGGACGAATGAAACATTCTTTGCGTGAGCATCGGAATTACCGATTAAGCCGTTAAAAATTATAAGTTGTAAAAAACGTTTAGTATCTTTGACTTGAAAAGCACTTTCATTTCTGATGAGTGAAAAACACAAATCAAGTGTTGGGGAATATTTTAGTTGAGCATTTACATTCAATGCCTGGCAAAAGTCCTCCTGTATTAGCCTGATAATTTGCCCGTTTTCTATCTTTCTGTCGTATCGGTCAATTATGTATAAAGGAATTTCGTTAACTTTTAAAATTCTTACCTCAGGTACGATCAGCCCCATTCTTTTGGCCAGCATCATACAGAAAGTTTCGTTCTCAACCGTTCCATGGAGATCTTTTATCGGGGTCTTTAAAATATGGGAAGAGGGTGCTCCGTTCATTGAAATTCGAATCTTATTATCTTTAAGTGAAACTGGAAGTTTTTCCTGGGCTCCAGCAAGAGAAAGCCTGATGCCAGCTTCATCTGCCATAAACGGATTCTCAGGCAGCTCTTTTACTATTTTTAACAAACGATCATGAGTAAGGGTGTCGTATGAATACATTTCAGGTTTTTGCGGCAAGGCACCATCTTCAAATAAAGACACAGCACCAGCACAATCTCCTCCAATAGCCCTTAACAATTCAAACTGATTGCTAACGGGAATCTGAAGTTTTCTGGAAAGGACATTCAGGATTTTGCCTTCAGGTAGCAGATTGGTAAAATAAGAATATGAATCATCATTCAAATATGGGGTTTCTCTCAAAGGCAGGGAAACAGACAAGCGATAGTTATCCTTTGAATTGATCCAGTTTTTATCATACTGGAAACAAAACCTGCGCTGGTGATCCAACCATAGCTCGCCTGCCTTAAATTGATTAACAAAAACGTTGAGCTTACTCTTCACCCATGCGCTCCTCAATATATCGGATTAGTTTTTGGTTTGCCTTTGATACAGCAAATATTTTTAATCCCATACCTTCCAATACGTGCAAGGCTTTTCCCATCTGAATAGTCGGTTTCCCGTTTTCAAGATCTGACAGGAAACGTGTGCCAACATTTAGATATCCGGCTGCTTCTGACTGAGTTAAGCCCTGATCCTTCCGTAATTTTTTGACAAGTTTGCCAATTGTTTTTGTGTCCATAATTTCCAGCTTGTAAAAATTTAATTCCGATCGGGAATATATAGTGTTTTTTTATGAATAACAAGGAAAATATTCCCTTACGGTAACATTCATTGGTTAAAATAGATATTGTTGAAAAATATTACCGTAAGGGAACGATGCATGATCCTCCCCCGATATTGTACACACCAAGTTAAGCCTCTACAATGCAAATTAAGGAGGACAAAACATGAATACAGAACCCAGAAGAAAATTTGACCAGGATTTCAAAAGAAATGCCGTGCTGTTATGCGCTGAACCTGGACGATCTGTTATTGATATGGCGGAAAATTTAGGCATCAATAAGGATCTCTTATATAGGTGGCGCCGGGAATATCACATGGCAAACGGGCAATATGTATTTCCAGGCAATGGAATTGAGGCCTTGACCCCGGATCAGAAACGGATTCGGGAACTTGAAAAGAAACTCCGGGATACTGAAATGGAGAGAGACATATTAAAAAAAGCCATGGCCACCTTCAGCAGGACATCGAAATGAAGCATCATTTTATTAAAGATCACCGCTTCGAGTTTACGATGAAGAAGATGTGCCAGGTGTTAAGCGTTTCCATGAGCGGTTTTTACCATTGGATAAACAGGATACCATCAATAAGAGCCAGTGAAAACGAACGTTTAAAAGATCGTATTCTTGAACTGTTCTCAGAGCATAAAGGGATGGCCGGCAGCCCTATGATTACAGCGGATCTCCACGATGACCCCGAATTCTGTGATGTGGGGGAAAACAGGGTCGCCCGGTTGATGAAGGAAATGGGCCTGAAATGTAAAACATTGAAAAAGTTTGTTGTCACGACGGATTCCAAACATAATGAGCCCGTGGCTCCGAACCTTCTGAACAGAGAATTCGATGTTAAAAAACCAAACTCTGTATGGGTAAGCGATATCACGTATTTAAAAGTTGGGCAGCACTGGCAATATCTGACGGTTTTTATCGATCTGTTTTCCAGAAGTATTGTCGGCTGGGATTTAAGCCGGTCTCTTGAAAGACATTCTGTTATCCGGGCGTTGAAAAAAGCACTCTATACACATGGTTTTATTCAAAGTATGAGCCGTAAAGGCGATTGCTGGGATAACGCCGTTGCAGAATCTTTCTTCCATACGTTAAAAACGCAATTGATCTACCATATTCGTTTAAATAATTTTGAAGAGGCTGAAAGCTCTTTAAATATATCGAGGTTTATTATAACCAAAGGAGGAAGCATTCGGCCAATGGCTGGAAAACCCCTCCGGATTCAGTGCGTCTGCAATCATCCGGAGGGGTGGTTGGTGGAAAGGAATTTCTAATTTTTCAATTCTGCAAGATTGCCGAAGAAGTCCAGCGCCTCAGGATTCTTCAGGGCATCCTTGTTTTTGACCTCTTTTCCTTCGATCATTTTTTTCACGGCCAGTTCC
>CAZUDE010000020.1:0-25009 GCA_964619205.1 uncultured Desulfobacula sp.
AACTATTTTGAGAATTACCTCCCTGAGATATTTCAAATTATGTTCGAATTAACAGGAGCGACAATGTCATTTGGTGGCTATGCTGGCGGATATGGTGTTTCAATCCACGCTCCCGCGGGGGGAGCGACCCGATTACATCAAGGTTTTTGACCAGCAGTTGTGTGTTTCAATCCACGCTCCCGCGGGGGGAGCGACAGGCCCAATATTTATGTCCACTGGCTTTTCGCTTGTTTCAATCCACGCTCCCGCGGGGGGAGCGACGCAACAGCTATCGAACATAAACACAAACTTCTTGTTTCAATCCACGCTCCCGCGGGGGGAGCGACCTGGACGACGGTAAGAAAAAAGACTCAAAAAGTGTTTCAATCCACGCTCCCGCGGGGGGAGCGACTTTTCAAATTCCCAGCACAGCCGGTCAATTTTCCGTTTCAATCCACTCTCCCGCGGGGGGAGCGACCTATGCTCTTTCTAACCTAACCATTATATCATGTGTTTCAATCCACGCTCCCGCGGGGGGAGCGACCGTCCTTAAACTCTGATCCGGTTATTATTGCCGGGTTTCAATCCACGCTCCCGCGGGGGGAGCGACGAGTATGACCATGCCACCCTTGGCCACGTTACTGTTTCAATCCACGCTCCCGCGGGGGGAGCGACTTTTGCCGCCTTCCTTATTGCAAAGGTTGACCATGTTTCAATCCACGCTCCCGCGGGGGGAGCGACATTCGTTGACGCTGACCAGGACCCGGAATCCTTGTTTCAATCCACGCTCCCGCGGGGGGAGCGACGTTTTTGCGTCAGTCATGGTAACAGTCGTTGACGCTGTTTCAATCCACGCTCCCGCGGGGGGAGCGACAGACATTTTAGAATAACAGGAACCAGTAACACAACGTTTCAATCCACGCTCCCGCGGGGGGAGCGACATTCAGCCGGTCCCTATGCGGAAACTCATTGAAGTTTCAATCCACGCTCCCGCGGGGGGAGCGACGTAGATATTTCCGTTTTGGTGGTTTTGATACGGTGTTTCAATCCACGCTCCCGCGGGGGGAGCGACCCCTTGATCCCATCCGATGCGTTAGGGCTGATGTTGTTTCAATCCACGCTCCCGCGGGGGGAGCGACCGGTTTCGATAAAGACAGTGAACATTCCGGAAATGTTTCAATCCACGCTCCCGCGGGGGGAGCGACCTATGAAACCTTTATGCTGAAGCAGGCTGAATCTGTTTCAATCCACGCTCCCGCGGGGGGAGCGACTCCGGGTCCCCAGAGATAACCACATAATCCAGTGTTTCAATCCACGCTCCCGCGGGGGGAGCGACTTCTTGCGCTTAATAGGTCTGGCGGAACATACCGTGTTTCAATCCACGCTCCCGCGGGGGGAGCGACATTAAGGTCACACCAATAAAGCCAGGGTTCGGTTGTTTCAATCCACGCTCCCGCGGGGGGAGCGACCTGTATAAACTCAGAAACCCGCCACTTGAGACGATGTTTCAATCCACGCTCCCGCGGGGGGAGCGACTAATTTAATCGGTAATGTTTTAGGCTCAGACGGTGTTTCAATCCACGCTCCCGCGGGGGGAGCGACTTTACTTTTTGTTAAAACAACCTCACAACAAAAAGTTTCAATCCACGCTCCCGCGGGGGGAGCGACCGCCATGGATGTCATTACCGCCCCGTATGTAATGTTTCAATCCACGCTCCCGCGGGGGGAGCGACCATGAGACTTTCCAAACCATTTTACCCCATGCAGGTTTCAATCCACGCTCCCGCGGGGGGAGCGACAAAGAAGGGCCGGGCTTCTAACAATGGAAATTGTGTTTCAATCCACGCTCCCGCGGGGGGAGCGACCAGCATCTTGTCTTCTCCACAAAGGTCCAGAACTGTTTCAATCCACGCTCCCGCGGGGGGAGCGACCCGTGTTTCATGATTCAGTTTTAATTTAATCTTAGTTTCAATCCACGCTCCCGCGGGGGGAGCGACACTCAGGAATCCGTGCTATTGCTAATAGGGATATTGTTTCAATCCACGCTCCCGCGGGGGGAGCGACTTTAGCGAGTGGCTATTCAGAATCATTATCTATGTTTCAATCCACGCTCCCGCGGGGGGAGCGACGATTCTTTATCCTGGATATCCCGGCGTATGTCTGTTTCAATCCACGCTCCCGCGGGGGGAGCGACCAGTATCCAGGGCATTTGTGGTCAACCCATTTAGTTTCAATCCACGCTCCCGCGGGGGGAGCGACCTTTTCACAATGGAAAAAGTCATGGGGGAATAAGTTTCAATCCACGCTCCCGCGGGGGGAGCGACGTATCTAAGGGGCCTTGCAAGCGGACAAGTAAGAGTTTCAATCCACGCTCCCGCGGGGGGAGCGACTCATCTTTAAAGTCAAGGTTAATGCGTTTATGGGTGTTTCAATCCACGCTCCCGCGGGGGGAGCGACCAACGGGGCAATGTATCTTGCTACCTGGAATTGGTTTCAATCCACGCTCCCGCGGGGGGAGCGACGAACATCGGCACCGATATCAGTAAGCCAGGAATGTTTCAATCCACGCTCCCGCGGGGGGAGCGACAGTAATGCTAATAACTTCTTGATATCACATCTATTTGACAATTCAAAATGCGAACCTGTTTGTATTTTCAGAAAAAGATTCCAAATTGTCAAAGAGCAATACAAAATATTTTAAAATTCTAATATGTTAACCCTGCTGCGAACCTGCCATGCTAATTAACACCCCGCGTCATGCACACACACGGCTTTGGTCTAAACATGTGTTTCAGCCAGCTTCAGGTTCGCACACGAGTTAAATAATCAAAGGGCCCTCCAGGTCAAGAGCTTTCTTAGCCCCAATATGTTCAACCCTTTTTTTCCAATTTGAACCCAGAAAATAAAACCTCAAACTGTCAGTTCCAGGAATTATTTCATCAATTAAACGCTGCCTGAGCAAAGTCCATTGGGCAGGGTCTACATTACACTCGAAAACCGAATATTGAACCCGTTGCCCATAATCCTTGCAGGCTCTGGCAACCCGCCGAAGCCTCTTTTGACCATTTTCGTTCATGGAAACATCATAACTCACAAGTACCATCATGCCCTTATCTCCAGAAAAAAGACGGGTATCCGTCCAGGTCGTTACGCATATAGCGGTTCATTAAGAGGGCCTGAATGTAGAAAAGCTGTCCGATCATCACTTTTTCCTCAATAAAAGGGTGCAAAATCTCATCCTGTTTTCTTTTCTGATAGGCCATCAGGACCTTTTTTCTGCCGTCATCATCCATGTACACAGCCACAGAGTTCTTTCTGAAAAAATCTTTCCGGGTCACCTGACCAAGATTGATCAACGTCAGAGCCAGACGATCCGCAAGAAAGGGCCGGAATTCCTCCATCATATCAAGGGCAAGCCCCGGCCTTCCCGGCCTGTCCCGGTGAAGGAACCCGACCGCAGGATCGAGCCCCACACATTCAAGCGCTGATCTGACATCATGCATGAGAATTGTATAAAGAAAAGACAACAGGCAATTGACCTCATCCAGCGGCGGCCGCCTGTTCCTGCCATTGAAAGAAAAATCTTCTTTCTGGGATGTGATCAGATGATCAAATACACTGAAATAACTTGCCGCGGCATCCCCTTCCATTCCCCTGAGTACATTCAGGGGGAGGTCTTCCGATATCTCTTTCAGGGTTCTGCCCAGCTTTTTAACAACCTGATCCACTATATCAGCAGCAATTTTATCCCCATGATCCCGGAGAGACCGCTGCAATACCTTCCGGCAGTTGGATATCTTTGCCGACAGGATTGAAGCTGCTATTTCCGATGATATATCCTCCTTATCCGCCCGCCGGTACTGCTCACGGCGCACAAGGACATTGCCTGAAACCGGCCCCTTGATCCGGGCCAGGAACCGGCCATATTCCGTCAGAAAGCTCACGGCAACATCTTTTTCAGCACAGAACCCCATAAGAAAAGGGCTCATGGTGACATTTCCGAAACAGACAATTCCTGATACGGTATGGATCGGAAGACGGAGTTTCACTTCCCTTTCCGCCGAGACCACAATGGTTTCCCCTTCCTTGGAAAGATAACTGCCCTGGGTGGTCACAAAGAGGGTGTTTAAAAGTTTTTTCATTTATTCCATCATCTTCTTTAAATAGGTCTTCACCGACTTTCCTCTACAGACACGGGGCATGCAGAAATCCAGAAACGAACAGCTTTCGCATTTTACATCATAAACAGGTTCCGGCGTTATCCTATCCCGGATCATGGCTTGAAGCCGCCGTGTCGTATCAATGGTTTCCTGCCTGAGTTCAGGGGTAAATAAAACCTGTTGCCGTCTGCGTGTTTTACCATAAAACAAAGCGCCTTCCGGAATCCGGGTGTGATACATTTCCTCAAGGCACAATGCCTGGGCACAGAGCTGAACCTTGTCGCTATTGTCTTTCTTGGGTTTTCCCCGTTTATATTCCACAGGATAAGGAACCCATGTCCCAGCCGCTTTATCTGTCAAATGAAATTCCACCACATCGGCCTGCCCCACCAGCCCCAGTTCATGGCAGACAAGATGAAGCCCGTATTCGATCTTGACCGATCCCCGGTCCCGTTCTCCGCCCTTGTCCACCCGTTCGTGCATAACCCGACCTTCTGCTGTAAAAAGGTTTTCCGCCCAGACCCGTTCGACATGGATCAAGGCGCAGCGGCGTTGGCAATACAAAAAATGATTTAAGGCGGATATGGAAAATAGATCTTCATCCGTGTACATTATTTCATTCCTATTCCATCATATGATTGCAAAGCCGTCTTTATCTATTTGATCCAATTTTAACACCGCCTCCATATATCCAAGAAATGGCGAGTATTCGGCATCCCAGAGCCAAACGCCTGGATACCTCTGTGATTCCTGGATCTTGAGATTTCTGAGTATCTTTTCACGGACACGAACACTGCTGTCTTGAATTTCACACCATGAGATATCTTTGTAATTTTGAATTTTTTGAATGATCTTTTTATCAATCACCACAAGTTGCGACTGATCTTCGATAACCTTAAATTCCTTCTCAACAGTTTTAAAACCATAAATACTTTCTTGTTTTATCAGTCTTTCAGATATGCCTACAGCTTGACGGACTTCACGCTTCATGGCTTCTGTGCATAAAGCCGGAGAAATTGTCATGTTTTGATCAAAAAAATTACGAAGGATGCTTGAAGAAATATCAAAAGCGGGATTCCCGGTAATACGGCTGTCGTTCGCATCGAGCATGATTGTCCAGACATCCGCTTCTTCATATTCTGAATTGCGGTTAACCCGTCCGGCAAGTTGCAGCAATGACAGCAATGAGGCACATTCGCGCACTCCTGTTCTAAATGATAAATCCACACCGGCCTCCACACAGGAAGTCGCAAACAGGCACCACCCTGAGTCTTCCCTGTTTTTCAGCCGTGCTCGCACTGACCCAAGTGTGGCTTCTCGGTCTTTTGGTGTCAGAGCAGTCGAAATATGCATGACATTCCCCTCTCCGAATATGGCTATAGCCGCCCTCGCTGCTGCAGCAGCAGTGTGCACGGTATTCAGCACGACGATTACCGGGCCTTTCAACAACACGAGCCATTCGGCCAGCTCGTCAAGAGTCATAGTGTTCGGGCGAATGCAGTGCCGAACACGCACAACTTCAAAATCATGTAACTGGTCTCTTTGTCCGGCTGGAATGAGATTGGACAGGATCATTGGGTTTCCAAACTCCTCCAATCTCCAGAAATGACAGAGCGAACCAGAGGCCAACACCCAATGACACGACCAGGCTGACGCGGCATGCTGAATCCATTGCCAGGCCAGTGGCAAAAGTTTTACCGGCAGCATGGCGTGGGCTTCATCTAGAAAAATAGCGCTTCCCGGTAGATTCTGCAAGCGGCGAAGAGTGGATGGCGTGGCAGAAGATAGCGTCTCAAAAAACGTGACGGCAGTTGTCACCACAATTGGTGCATCCCAAAGCGCAGTGAGTTTGCGGCTCGCTATATCCTCAAAGTCGGCACGGTGATGGATTTCCGCCACCACTTCCTTGCCGCTCTCACCCGGTAACGTAAGGGCTTTTCTATAAACCCTTACTGATTGCGTAATGATATTGGTAAATGGCAAAATCACAAAGATTCGTCGAAGACCGTTATGTCCCGCCATAGAGAGCAACCTGGCCATGACAGCCGTTGTCTTGCCAGTTCCAACCGGTGCATCGCAAATAACAATAGGATTCTCATGGTGACCGTCGGCACATGCCGAAAAAAATGCAGCGCGCAACCGGTTTCGGTCGATATCATCATTTTCAGATCCCAATTCGGCCACATAGCAACGCAAAGCCTCTAATCGCTCAGTAGCGCGTAACTTTGTAGGCTCCACCCATTGCAGCTCACCGTTTGAAGCACGGGCCGCATCTCCATGATCGGCATGTGTCAGACAGGAAAAAAGGGCTCGGACATCTGGGGGCTTTAATTGCGGCATACCTTTTACCGCCATTGTAACCAAGACCTTCGGACGGACACTTGCTTCATGACGTGCCATGTATTCCGACAAAACGCTGTCCACATGCTGCCGAATTTTTTTGTTCCGCATGTCGTCGATATCGTTATAATCTGGCAGTCCCGTATGGTGGGAAAAAACCAGGAGTGCTGATATGAAAGCGTCCTGCGCAAGCAAATGGGCCACACCCGCATCGGAATGAGGTACTGGTAAACGCGGAGCTTTCTTCTCTCCTGCCAGTACATTCTGATTTTCATCATCGAGCTTTCCGAGATCATGATATTCCGCCGCGAGCTCGAAAATGCTGCGGATTGCATCGGTTTTCCATTCATGTGCGTAGTTCAAAACGTTGTTCAAGCAACACAGCCCCATATCCAGAACATGCAGAACATGTTCCAGATAGGTTTGGCGGGGCGCTGTCTCACTTGCACTGCGAGCGTAATATATCATATCATGCGCCCATCAGGTCTTCACAGGAGGTAAGCTTTTTCTTTAAATCGTCCGGTAGTATCGACGGTACATCATAATCCGCCCATGATTCGGAAGGGGCCAATGGATCATCACCCTTTCTTTTTGGCTTTAAAGCATCAATCAACAGATAGTCCGGGCAACTGCCCAATGCATCTTTATGCTCCATCCACCAAGCATGACGAATACGCACATCGGGACGTATTGCCGAGCGTGTATGGTCGTAGGCGTAGGGAATCAAACGTTTCAGCAATTCAACATCAGAAGGTTTGCATCCTGATTTCCGGGCCAGTGAGGGATTGATAAAGAACGGCATTACATAAACGCCGTGCTGAACGATGCGGTAGGCCAGTGGTGCCATGCCAGAACCCTTTTCGTCATCAAGAGGGGCCTTTTTAGTGTTCGTATGCCTTTGAATGCTAACGGATGAAACAGAGAGTCCTATTCCAAATTGAGCGATGCCTGTCTTTATAAATCCTTTATCCATATCCTTTTCAAGAAAGGTATTTCCGAAAAGACGAGCATCCCAATATTTTTTGACAAAAGGGCTTTTTTCAAAGACAGATTGGTCAAATTCAATCTTCCCTTTCCCTTTTTGGGGTTGTCCTTCTTTCTGCTCGTTATGAATAGCAGCGATACTACGTTCTCGGGATTCCAGAATTCCAAACTGATAACCATCCGGCACGTTCTGCAAATCCTTGGTTACTTTTTGATACACCGGCCCTTCCGTCAGTTCCATCAGATCGCGGACTTTGCGCTTGAATGAAACTGGTGAAATCTCGCCCTGCCCGTTGTCACGGACACGCGGGTCACTCTCCTGGTCGGGGTTCCCGTTTGGATTGGAGTTTACCGCCTCAAGAATCAATAAACCTGTCACGCGTTTAATTTCATCAGTCATCTTTCATCTCCTATTTTTGTTGTATTATCAGAATCCGTCTGATTGCTATTCGGTTTTTCACTCTTTGGGAAAGAAGCCAAATAACCCAAAAAGATTTGAGCACGCTCTTCCGGTATTAAACGTTTTGGCCATGTCAGCCCGTGCAGTTGGTCTGCAATCGTTTCCCATTGTTTAAGCCAATACCAAACCAATCCGCTTTTATCTCCTTTTTCTCTGCCGCCCCGCGCCCACTTTATATAGGGGGCGGAGCGTATGGCAAGCTGACTCAGGGTTGTAGCCGGGGACTCCATCATACTAACGAGCAACGCACTCCCGCAAAGCTCCGGCGGAAGGTCTTTCTTACGCACCACCTCACAGTACAATCGATGAATTTCATCGGTTATCCGCAGGCAGCGCCCCAACAGAAACGGGCTTTCCTTCATATAATCCTCCTTATTTTTACCAGATTTTCTGAGTAACAATCCCAATATCCCTGGATATATTTTTTTATCAGACAGCTTTGCAATTTCCTGTCTTCCCATACTTCGACATAATGTGAGAAAATACCCTTGGGCGTGCTGCATGAAACGCGCCACCATATGGGCAACCAAGCCCTCGTTTTGCCGATCCAATAATAAACGCAAGCCATCCGTCGGTTCAAAGATTCTTACTTTACTTTTGTTGGAGTCCGCTCGAATACCGTTTCTTTTCCACGTTGCGTTCAAATAGTGATGGAGCCTAATTGGGAAAACCGTCATCCCATCCACGGTAATCGGATATGGTTTCCCTGTTTCTTCGTTCTTTTCTTCACTCCAATCCTGCACGGCTAATGCAGGGATATTTTGACAACCTTCATGCCATGCTGTGGATGTCTCTTCCAACGAGTCCACTGTAATATTGCGATAATAGACGACCTTGGTTCTGGCTTGGTCCATTTTACGCAATGAAAAAATTTCCAGTTGTGCCTCAGAAACTGGGTTTCCCTGGCCTCTCAACTGGCCAACGACACTCTTGGCAAGCCTTTCAAACTTATCCTCTTTCTGATATGAATCTTCTTTTTGTGCTCCAAACAATTTGGTAAGCGGAATTTTATCTTTCGGAAAGTTCTGTGGATAGGCGAACAGCAGTTCTTTGTCACCTGCGACACCAAAAGTGTGCCCGTTGCCTTCAGGATTGGAAAGCCGTTCCAATGCTCGTTTAGTCCGCTTGCGTGATTCAGAACCAACAAGGAAAGTTTGCGCCTCGCAAAGGCCGTAGCGCAATTGCGCAGGCACAACTTTCACTTGAGAACGAAGTATAACACCACCAAGGATCGGCAAAGTCACTTTAGGCAATTTATCATTCAGCCCATTAATATCCAAACCGTAGGCGTCCCGTTCCAAATTCAGATTAGGCGTAGCTTCCACTATGGAATCGGATGGAGGATTGCACAGGATATCATTTAGATGGGCAACTGTTTTTTCATGTGCAACTGGATAATCGGTGTATTCCAAAACATCCAAAAATATAGAGAATTTTGGGACCGATATATGTGAATCAGAATCTTCTTTCTTTTTTTTCTCTTCATCGACAAAATAGCACATGAGCGTGTGTGGCAATATGCCATCTGTAATTTTTTGTTTCAGCTTCCCGATATATTCCTTTTGAAACTGCTCCACATCAATCTGTGTCACAGCCTTGAAAAATTTTTGTAAGGTCTCCTCTTCCATCTTCTTATCATTACAAAATTTTTCTAATTCTTCACGCACTCTGCCACAAGACTGCCTTAACCCTTCTCGTGTTTTATCCCAGAAATCATCTCTCGACTGTTCTGTGGGGTCACGTTCAAGAAAATCTCTTGTCCATTCTATCTTGATCTTTTCACCAGCCTGACCTTTGCCCGACTTTTTGATTTCATCTTTGGTTTTCACCAGACGGTAAAGTGGGCGGACGTTGAATCCGGGCAGAGATTTGCCGTTATCAGGTTCATATTTTCGCAATTTTTCAGCCAATGCTGGCGCTAATGGCTCAATATCGTGGATATGTCCATCCAATTTTAGCCAAATACGAACACATGGGGCTTTTTTGGAAACTTTGGGAAGAACTGTCAGTTTCGGATGCCAATCTTGAGATTTGATACCCGCCTTTTCAATAGCGACTGCAGCTTTCATTAATTCATCAATCATTCCCCACCTCCAGACCCTTTAGCGGAAAGGTCAAAACGCCGAGCTCAATCGGAACATTCTGGTCATACGTGAACCTGACTTTAGATCTATAACCATCAGGAAAAACTTGCCGTAGCATCGAGGGGAGCACTGTGCTGATATCTTTTTGAACTTTTGTTCCGTCACGGAAAGCCCCCACATAAGATGGCGTAAATTCCTTCCACCCCAGACACGGCAACATAAACCACTGGCCCCGTTTGAGGCGACGATTGAAGATTGCCGCGTAGGCGTGACCAGGCGAAGTGGTTTTGCTGTCCCAGGCTTTGGCTTTCTCATCCAGCCGATTTTTATTCCGAACCGGATAAATATGGGCATACATCCTGTAACAAACATCTGTTAGTACCGTGGCCAAAAACTGATAGGCCCCATCGGTTCCGCTTTTGCGTAAAGGCCCATTGTAATTTGTGGCGTAGCCATGGAAACGCAGCGGTTTGCATATTTCAACTTTGAACGGAACAATATCTACCGCTGGCCCCCACAGAATGGATTCAAAAATTCCCTTTACCGCTGAATATGTCGGAGCCGGATAGCTTACGGGGCAATCACCGGTATCCGGCCTCGTCCACATAGCAGTTGGTCCCGCTATTTCAAACGAAACAGAATAAGGCTTCATAGAGACACCTCCAAAAAATAAATAAATTGATATAATATTGAAACTCTTTGTAATATTTTGACCTATAATAAAAAAACGCCTCTCGGTGATAAACTTGAAAACCATAAATCTTATATAAATCCTTCATACCATTTACCCTGGACAAAACCGGTCCCATTTAAATTATTTTTTTTCATTTATTTTTCATAGCCACCATACTTTTTTCCAGTTCTGCCCGGATGTCTTCTTTCATGTCTTCCGGTTCCAGAAGCCGGGCTCCTTTGCCGAAGGACATGACCCAGCGTTTGAGGTCGCGGTAGCCGGACGAGGTCATGGTCAGGATGATGGAGCCGTCCGGGTTTTCAATGATGTGCTGGTCCGGGGACCAGGATTTTTCCTTGATGTAGCGGGCTTCCGTTTTGCTGAAAAGAATTTTGACGGTGACGGGTTCGCCGTGGGTCAGGTCAAAAGCAGAGTTCAGGGTTTGTTCAGGGTCAAAGTCTGCAGGGTAATCAACATTGCGGGCCAGGGTCCGGATGCGACGGATACGCTCTACGGCATAACTTCTGATACTCCGGGATTTCAGCTTTTGGGCGAAGAGGTAGAGGCCGCCCCGGTTTTCATAAAAATGCAGAGGGCCGATGTCCTCGTCTTTAATTTCATCCTTGTAAAAGACATGATAGGTGATTTTACAGGCAGTTCGGTTCAGGATGGATTCTGTAAGGATTCGGATGATGTCTTCTTTTCCGGCATAGGTTTTGGAGCCCATGGTTTTACAAATAAAAATCCGCTTCAGGGCTGAAAGCTCGGTCCGGGTATTTTCCGGGACAAAATGCATGAGCTTGACCATGGCCGAAGTGATGTGTCGGCTGATTTCCGTTCCCTTGAAAATCACGGATTCACCGGCCAGCATGCAGAGGGAAATGATTTCAGGAACAGTCAAGGCAATTTTCGGAAGGTCGAGATTGGGCATGCGATCCAGGTACGCGGGTTCAATGTGCCAATGCTTTTCCCTTTCAGGGCCGGAGCGGTCGTCATAGACCGGGATGCCCAGCTCCTCAACGGTCTGGATGCTCCGGGAAACCGAGCGCAGGGAAACTCCCAGATCGTCGGCCATTTCTTTTTTCGTTACGCCCATGGGCCGGGACAGAAGGCCCAGGGTCCTGATCAATTGGACAAGATTCTTTCCCCTCATGGATGTTCTCCTTGATTCGCTCTCACACTTATCGCATCCGGCGAGCCGGAGCAACAGATAAAATTTTCTCAGTTTTTTTTAAAAAATAGGTATTTCCATAAAGGGATAAATGATGAAGCTAAAAACCGGAGACAAGCAGTTAAAGATGGGCGCGTAAAATTAATCGATTTTGATAGCTTATACCATGAAGATTAGAATTCATGAATTAGCTGCAAAATAAGTCCTACATACCCCAATTCCCTTATAAAGTACTTTCCACAATAGAAAAACACGAAATCATAATTTAGTCTATTGCCCATATGCATAGAAAACCTTGGTACTGGCAAACAAGAATCATCTATCCCGGATATTTCATGAAACCTGAGAATTGGCAGTATTATTCTTGAGCTTGACCGTTGACCTCATCCAGGACTTTTCGAACCATTTCCATCAGATTTCTTTTGAAGAATGGCTTTTGAAGGAAGTACACCCCCTCGTCCAGAACGCCGTGATGGGCGATGACATCGGCCGTATATCCGGACATGAATATACATTTGAGGCTCGGGTAAAGAGATTGCAGCTGTTCTGCCAGTTCACGCCCATTCATTTCGGGCAAGATCACATCTGTGACGAGCAGGTGGATCTTTTCAGTGTGTTCCTTAGCTATGGCCATGGCCAAGCCGGGTGTGTCTGCACTCAATACGGTATAGCCTATCTCTTCGAGGGTTTTTCTGATGAATTTCAGGATTGAAGGATCGTCCTCCGTCACCAGGACTGTCTCTCCACGGCCCGGAGGGATTTCCATTGTGCTTTCCTTTTGGATTTTGACAAGGTTGCCCTCATGCCTGGGCAGGTAGATCTTGATGATCGTCCCTTTGCCCGGCTTGCTATAGACGTTGATGAACCCGTTGTTTTGCTTGACGATGCCATAGACTGTTGCCAGCCCCAGCCCGGTGCCCTTATCCACATCCTTTGTGGTGAAAAACGGTTCGAAAATATTGCCCCGTGTTTCTTTGTCCATGCCGCAGCCGTTGTCGCTTACGGATAGCAGAACAAACTCGCCTGGAACAAAACCGGGGTGATCGGCACAATAGGCTGAGTCAAACTCCACCGTGTGCGTTTCTATGGTCACCTTGCCAACTCCGGAGATGGCGTCCCGGGAATTGACACACAGATTGGCCAAGATCTGGTCGATCTGGGAGGGGTCCATCTTGACGGACCACAGGCCCGTCCCCGGCAGCCAGACAAGATCGATGTCCTCTCCGATGAGGCGTTGGAGCATTTTGAGCATACTTTCCAGGCTCTTGTTCAGGTTAAGCACTATAGGGGTGATCGTCTGCTTGCGGGCAAAAGTCAGCAGTTGCCGGGTAATGGACGCGGCACGTCTTGCAGCTTTGAGGACTTCATTGAGATCGTCATGCAGCGGTTCGGTCGGGTCCACTTCACCCATTGCAAGTTCGGTGAAGCCCATAATCACGCTGAGCGCATTGTTGTAATCATGCGCCACCCCGCCTGCCAGGCGCCCCACAGATTCCATCTTTTGTGCTTGGCGGTATTGCTCCTCCAGTAGGGCTTTTTCTTTCCTGACATATTCTTTTTCCGCAGCCTCCCCAAACATCTGGGCGATGCTGTCCAAAAGAGTGCGCTCTTCTTTTAGAAATGGCCCTTCGTCCTCAGCAGGCCTTTTCTCTGTATAAAATACCTCCACGATGCCTCGTTTGTCTCTTACCAGAAACTCACTTGACAACCGCCAAGCGGATTCTTCTATTGTCCCGGATATATATTCCTCTGTGTCAAAGACAATCCGGGCTTTTGTGATTTCCGGATACTGCCAGCCAGGGGGTATCAGTTGGACTGTGGTGCGCAATATTTCCTCTAAGCTTTCCAACCGATGAATGGACTCTGCAATACTGTTTAAGCAGTGAAGTTCCTTGACCCGTTCTTGTTGGACCTGATAAAGTCTTTTCAGTTCCTGTTCGTGCCGCTTGCGTGCAGCTTGCGTGCGCAGGTTTATGATACCATAGGACACATCATTTCCCAATTCTGTCAGCAGGGCCACTTCGTCCGCATCAAAGGCATCGGGCTTTTCTGCGTAAATATTCAGCGCACCAATGGCTTTCCCCTCGATAATCAGAGGAATGGCTATGGATGAGGCATAACCGCACCTGAGTGCTTCTGTGCGCCAGGAATGAAAATTCGGGTCAGTCAGGATGTTTTTTGCAATACAGGGTTTGCCAGTACGAATTGCCGAACCTGTTGGGCCTCTGCCTTGTTTGTCATCTGCCCAAGTGATCTTCAGCTTGTCAATATAACCTTCCTCAAATCCATGACAAGCTGTCGAATGTACGGTTTTTTCCTTGTTCTGGTCAGTAAAACCGATCCAGGCAAACCTGTAATTTCCATTTTCAACAATAACCCTGCAAATATTATTAAGAACATCAGATTCATCTTTGCCACGCACAATACTTTTATTGCACTCGCTGTGAAGTTTTATTGTCCTGTTGGATTTCTTTAGTTTAATGCGTTGTTCCATATAAAGATTAGAGTGCTCGATACTCTCTATGGCATTGGCAGTACTGCGAAGGACAATGGATAAAAGCTCATATGAAACATCCGGAACCGATTTGTGGTTTTCGGGAAATACCCCCATAAAAAATCCCAGGATTCGGGAGTAGGTTGCAATCACATGGAGAAACATTTGTCTTTGATGATCCTTTGAAAATATGACAACGCCTCTCCGTTCTCTTATTGCCCAGGCAATAAATCCTTTATCGATTAAAAATTCGACTTGTTCTTCTATAAAAAGATTGTGATCGGATGGGCGGCATATGGAAAAAATCAAATCAGAACTTTTCTGGTCAATAGAATAGAATGCAATTGTTTCAAAAGGGATCAGTTTTTTAATCCGGCTTTCTGCTTCAATAAAAATATCTGCATGCGTCACCTGGTTATGGATTTCTTTTTGAAAGTCGCCTAAAGAAAGAACCATTTCCAATGCATTCTGGGTAAATCTTCTATTCTCTTCCAAGTGTGATTTTTGAGCTGCTTTATCAGCAGAATCGTTTTTTGTAATCATAATTTCGATTCCCCCTGATAAAAGATTGAAAGAAATTTCAACTGATGTATAGTCTGCTGGATCACCGATTCAAATATATTCGGGGTCATCTGGAGTTTATCCCAAACTGCTTCATCAAAAACAGGAATAAAGCGCTCTCCACTTGAACCAAAGCCCAGGCCCAGGACAATAATATCTGAAATATGAACAATGCCTGCTTTTATAGGGTCCTGGGCTCCTGAAGGATTATGATGATAAAATATATTATTCAGCAATCCAATAGGCAACTTCCATTCCTGCAGCAGATACTTGGCAATGTGTGTGTGTCGTATTCCGGCATACTCATTTTCAACTTGATAAAGGGGTTGATTTAAATCTGATGACAATTGTAATAGTTTTTTTGACTGACCTGGAAAATATTTATAAGTTACCAGTCTTCCGATATCGTGGAGCAGTCCTGATATAAACATCTGCTCAGTTTGTCCTATGTTTTTGTGTGCACCCAATATCCTGGACAAAACGCCACAAGCAAAACTGTGTTCCATAAAGGACTGCATATCCACAATTGTTTTTGGAATGTCTTTAAAAACCTCCAAGACAGTTATTCCTAATGCCAGATTAACGATCTCTTTTGTGCCAATGAGTGTAACCGCCCATGGTATACTGTCAATTTTTTCCGGAAAATTATAAAAGGCTGAATTGACTATTTTCAACAACAAGGCAGATAAGCTTGGACTTTTTTTAACAACCATTGCTATGTCATCTGCTCTTGAATAGGGACTGTCTATAATTGAATTAAGTTCAGAGACTATCATAGGCGTTACGGGAAGTTTTATCTGTGTGTTTTTTATTTTTAAATAAGTATCGTTTTGTAAATTTTTGATTTCTTGATTTTTTGGTTGTGCCTTTTCTTCATCTTTTATTTGATTTAAGGTGGCGGACCGATACTTGATGGAAAGCCGAAAAATTTCTTTGATTGCAGGATGTTTAAGATCTACATATTGAAATAATTTTTGTAAATTTTTTTTCTTTTGATCAATTTTTTCCTCATCCATTAAAAAGTCATCATGATCTTCATTTGATTCAGCACCAACTATTTTTACTTCAGGGATACCCCATATTTTTAAAATTCTGATGTGCTCCGGTTTAATCCTTTCACCTTTTGAAATTAAAAGCCTTGAATTAATATCGTACACATGGCTGGCCAAAATCATTCCTTTTTCTATCTGGTCAACCGGTATTATTCTCATTTCGATCCCCTTTTAGGTTTTTTTATGCCATACATTATCTTTATTTCATTCGATCTTCAAGTTTTTTCAGGCCATTGATCATTCTGCCCGCCGGTGCTTCAACGACCGCTTGCTGTTATAAATACTATAGTAATTGTCAAAAATATGTTCCGTTTCCCATTGAAGAATAGAACATGCAATTTATAACGTATTGATATTTAACCTTAAAACGATTTGTTTCATAAGTATTTGAAATAATAGAAAATAAATCTAGATTTTTTATTAATAATGTGCCATAGATTATTTTATGGCACGAACGCTACTCATACCATCCCCGGAAAATGCAACCATTCAGGAATTGAAAGCTGTTTCCCGGGTTGGGTCAAGCGAAACTGCAACCCGATGCACTGCTATACAAATGCTCCTTGCGGGTGTGGACAGACAGCTTGTTTCCAATGCGCTGGTAGTAACGGATCGTGCTCTTCGAAAATGGATAAGGCTTTTTAACCAGTCCGGTGTCGACGGACTTATTGTAAATAAACGTCCTGGAAGGACAGCAATTATCCAGGGTAGCCAAGCCATTGAGTTTTCCTCGATAGTGGAACACCCGGAGTTTGCAGATCGAACCTTTTGGACGGCAAAAGCATTTCACGGCTGTATCAGCAATGCTTACCAGGTTGAATGCAGCCATGAGACCATTGTTCGGTTTCTTCATCGAGAAGGGTTTGCTTTATCGATCCAAGACCCCGGCGCCGTTGGGATAAAAAAGGAAACAAAACCAGCAAAAAACGGGGACCATTTACGAATGAATGTAATGGGAATGATCTGCCCAAGAACTGGAGAATTTTTTGCTATCGAGACCTCCCATTCGGACACGGAAACATTCCAGGCGTTTCTTGATGAGGCAGGAAATACCGTCAAATTAGAACGCCCCCAAAATATATTGATCCTTGATAATGCGTCCTGGCATAAGAAAAAGAGCCTTGAATTTCATGGGTGGAGGCCAAAACTTTTACCACCCTATTCACCAGATTTTAATCCGATAGAACGGATATGGAACACAATGAAGGCAAACTGGTTTAACAACTATGTCTGTAAAAATGTTCAACAATTAATTGACAGACTGGATCAGGCAATTCTTGATGTCATTAACAACCCGAAAAGGAATCAGAAGACGGCTTCAATCGGAACGTTATTTTGAAAACCACTATAAAAGCCATGATCTCCGGATTATACCTTACATTCCACAAGTAAAATAGATTGTTTTTTTTTAAAAGTTAGCTTAGGCGCATATTTAAAATCTGCCGTTCCCCATGATGATTCCGTTCCCGGTGCCAGCATAGCCGTGCAAACCTACGGCGATTTTTTAAATTTCAATCCCCATTTACATGCTATCGTTTCAGACGGATGCTTTTTGGAAGGTGGCAGTTTTTCTGTGGCGCCAAAGTTTATGGCAACAGAGTTGAGCATCAGGACGGCTTCGTTATTTTTGCGGGTAATGATGATCGGATCATGGTCGTCATAGACTTGTTTTATGGTGCCGGAAAATAATTCTTGACAGGGAATCGTTGTACACCGTATACCGTATACGAGTTGGCAGCTCTATAAATGATCTGTTTAAGATGGAGAAATTTATGAAACCATGCGGTATCTGTACCGTCTGCTGTAAAGGCAACTGCTCTCCCGCTTCTGCTCTTCTGGCCTGCCCTGAATGCAGTCTGACCGTTGTTCCAAAAAAATCCACACCTGATTGACAAAAGATTTTTGCATTAATCAAAATTTAAGGATCAAAAAAATGAAAGAAGAGTTTTTGTTAGGAAACGGCGCCATGGCCATCGGACTTCTGGAAGCAGGCTGCCAGATCATGACCTCGTATCCCGGAACCCCGTCCAGTGAAATCCTCCCTGAAGTGGTCCGGTTTTCCAAGGCCAATAAGCTCAACACCAGCATTGAATGGTCGGTGAATGAAAAAGTGGCCTTTGACAATGCCTTTGCAGGCGCCATCAGCGGCAAGCGGGCTGCCTGCTGCATGAAAATGGTGGGGCTCAATGTGGCTGCGGACTCCTTCATGTCTGCGGCCTATATCGGAAATATCGGCGGGCTTGTCATTATTTCCTGTGACGACCCCGGCCCCCATTCGTCCCAGACGGAACAGGATTCAAGGCTCATGGCAAGGCTGGCCAAGGTGCCGGTCCTTGATCCGGGCAGCCCGGAAGAAGCAAGGGAAATGATTAAATTCGCCTTTGATTTGTCAGAAGAATTTCAGGTGCCGGTGCTGGTTCGGCCTGCCATCCGGGTCTGCCATGCCCGCCAGAACATCCGGTACGGCACCCTTAAAAGCAATCTGACCAAGGCTGATTTTAAAAAAGAGCCCACCCGGTGGGCATCCACACCCAAATTCAGGTTCCTGCAGCACAAGGCCCTGAATGAAAAACATGTGAAAATCAGTGAAAAATTCAATACACTCTCTGCCTTTAACAGCCATACCTTGGGCAAGAAAAAATCCCATGCCTTTGGAGTGATTACCGGCGGGGTTCCGTCCAGCGTGGTCAAGGACCTGTTTGAAGAATACGGCCGGAAAGATATCCCGGTCTTAAAACTCGGGGCGCCCTATCCTTTCCCGGAAAAACTGGCCGACAAATTCATGGCTGCCTGTGACAAGGTTCTGGTCATTGAAGAGACCGACACCGTCATTGAATATATGCTCAGGGACAAGGTCAAAACCCTGGGAAGGTTCTCCGGCCATGTGCCCATGGAAGGCGAACTGGTACCTGAAAAAATAGAAGCCCTCATGAACAAGGCCTTGAAGGACTGCAACCTGAAGCCGTTGTCTGATTTTGACGGCGGAAAAGAAGCCTTCGGGCTTGTGGGTGAGCTGGGTCTGCCTTTAAGAAAACCCACGCTCTGCCCGGGCTGCCCGCATCGGGCATCCTTTTATTCCATCAGAAAAGCTCTGCCCAAAGCCATATTCCCATCTGACATCGGGTGCTATACCCTGGGCAGCAATCTTGGCGTCGTGGACACGGTGCTTGACATGGGCGCCGGCATCACCATGGCGTCCGGATTCTGGAACGCCTATATCCAGGATGGCGTAAAAAAACCCATTGTGGCCACCATGGGCGATTCCACCTTTTTCCATTCCGGAACCACCGCACTCATCAATGCGGTTTACAATGACTCAAGATTTATCCTGGTCATCCTTGACAACGGCATCACTGCCATGACCGGCATGCAGCCCGCCATTACCCAGGGTCTGCGCGTGGACGGCAGAAAAGGCAATGCCATTGCCCTTGAAACCATTGTTGAGGGTTGCGGGGTCAAATACATGAAAGTGGTGGACCCCTTTGACACAAAAAACATGATCAAGGTGATCAAGGATGCAGCCAAATATGTCAATGATCCGGACGGCGGCATTGCCGTCATCATCTCCCGCCATCCCTGCGTGATCGGGTTCAAGGATGAGGCCATCCCGGAAAAAATAGCCGTATCGGTGTCTGATGAATGCAACGACTGCGGCTTCTGCCGTCAGAGATTCGAATGCCCGGCACTGGTCAGGAACCCGGAATCCGAAAAAACCGAAATCAACAAAGTGCTTTGTGCCGAGTGCGGGGTCTGTCTTCAGATCTGCCCGCAGCATGCCATTGAAAAAGCCGAAAACTAAAGGGAGACAAACGATATGAAAACCATCAATTATGTATTAAGCGGTCTCGGCGGTCAGGGCATTCTTTTCATGACAAAGATTCTGGCCACCACGGCGTTAAATAAAGGGTATAACATCCTGGGTGCAGAGACCCACGGCATGGCCCAGAGGGGCGGTTCCGTGGTGTCCCATTTAAGGATCGGGGATGCCGCATCCAGCCTGGTACGGGCCGGTGCAGCCGATATTCTCATCTCCATGGATGAATTCGAAGCCTACCGGTATCTGCCCTATCTGAAAAAAGGCGGAAAACTGTTTGCCAACGCCGGTTTAAAATCCTTTCCGGAAGAACGGGTGGCGGCCTATTTAAAAAAGAATAAAATAGACGCCTTTTCCATGGAAGCTTCGAAAAAGGCCATGGAGCTGGGGTCTCCCAAATCCACGAACCTTGCCATGGTGGCGTTTTATGCTGCCTTCGGGATCGGCCCGCTCAATGCAGACGACTTAAGATCCACAGTGGCCGGTATGAGTCCGGCCAAGGTCAAAGAAATCAATCTGAAAATCTTTGATGCCTGCCATGACGCAGGCAAAAAGGCTGCTGCAAAAGCGTGATACAGCCTGGCCGTGGGGCCGGGAATTTTTTCTTGACAGGGATCAAGTGTATACAGTATACGGTATACACTTGATCCGGAAACAATTAAGGATAATTTTTATCCATTCATATATGGAGGTCAAATGGAACTTTTCAAAAATCTTACCGTACTCTCTCTGGAACAGGCCACTGTTGCACCCTATCTGACATACCGGCTGGCCCAGGACGGCATGAATGTCATCCGTCTGGAACACCCGGTATTCGGAGATCCCAACCGATTCATCGGCGGCAATGTCCTGAACGAAGAAAGGATGAATGCATATTTCCTGTGCATCAATTCCGGCAAAAAAGCCCTGACCCTGAACATGGCAGATCCCAAGGGCCGGGAAATCTTTTATGAACTCTTAACAAAACTCAATGTGGATATTTTTGTCACCAACCAGCTGCCCAAAAATTATGAAAAGCTAGGTGTAGCCTATGATATCATGAAAAAGGCCAAACCTGATATCATCTGGCTGGGGCTCACGGGGTTTGGTCCGGATTCCAACGAGGGCGCCTATGACCCCATTCTCCAGGCCCGTTCCGGCCTCATGGAATTGACCGGTGAAGCAAACGGGGACCCCCAGGTTCTGGGCATCCCGCTGCCGGACATGGGCACCAGCGAGCACGGGTACGGACTTCTCATGAAGGCCCTCTTCAAACGGGCCGTTACAGGAGAAGGAACCCGGATTGATCTTTCCATGTTTGAATCCACCGTATCCTGGCTCACGGTACCCATTGCCCTGACCAAGAGCTTTGGCGCCAATATTTCCCGGCGCGGCAACACCCATGAATTCTTCTGCCCGGTTTCCGTTTATAAAACCAGAGACGGGTTCGTCTATCTGGCTGTGGGAAATGACCGCCAGTGGGAATCCATGGTGGCGCAAGACATGTTCAAATCCCTGTCAAAAGAAGAATACAAGAAAAACAAGGGCAGGATCGCCGATGTGAACAACCTGAACAAAGCCATCAATGCCATCACGGAACAACATACGTCCGAAGAGCTGATCAGCCTGTTCACTTCCATTACCGTTCCCATCTCCAGCATAAAGAAAGTATCAGAAGTCATCGAAGATCCCCTTGTGGCAAAGCGAATCCTGTCCTCAACAGATCCTAAAACCGGCACCAGGGTGACACTTGCGCCGCCGCCCAATATGACGCCTTTTCTGGAACAGAGCGACCGGAAACTGTCTTTCCCGCCGCGGTTCGGGCAGGAAAACAAAGCCGTCTACGGAGACATCCTGGGATACAGCGATGCAGCTTTGGCGGAATTCAAAGAAAAAGGGATCATTTAATGAAACTGAACAACAGTTTTAAAGAAAGAAAATCTCTGGGTCAGGATGTGTTTGAATATCTGAAAAACGCCATCATCGACCAGACCATTGAACCCGGCTCACGGCTGGTGGAAAGCAAAATCTCCGAAATGCTCGGCATCAGCCGGACCCCCCTGCGGGAAGCCCTGCACAAGCTTGAGCGGGAAGAGTGGATAGAAAAAACCCCTTCCGGCGGATTCCAGGTGGTAAACCTGACCCGGAACGACATTGAGGAAACATTCGGCATCCGCAGCGTCCTTGAGGCCTATGCCGCCCGACTGGCTGCTGAAAATTATCAGGAAAAGGACCTCATTCCGCTGGAAAAAAAGATGCTGGAATACCAGAAATGTCTTGAGAAAAAAGCCAATGACAAGCTTCAGAAGATCAATACGGAATTTCATGATCTTCTCTATGCATTGAGCCGGAACCCGAAACTGATCAAGATGATCAACCAGCTTCGGGCCCAAATTTCAAGGTTCCGGCAGATTATCCTGAAACAGGATGACTATGCCGTTGAAAGCAATGAAGATCATTTCAAGATGCTGGATGCCATCAAAAACAGGGATGGAGATGCAGTTGAAAAACTTGTTCGTGACCATATTCTCAAAGGTAAGACCGCTGTTCTGAAACAGCTGGTTGAAGAAGGAAAAGACAAGAAGAGTGCCTGATATAAAAGACATACTCGCAGGAAACCAGACCGCCGGGGCCAGGATGATCCGTCTTATTGAAAGCCGCGATCCATCGGCCCGTGAAGGATTAAAGGCGCTCTATCCCCATGCGGGAAAAGCATTTATCATCGGCATTACCGGGTCTCCGGGTGTGGGCAAATCCACCCTCATTGACGCACTCATCACAGAATTTCTCAGGCTTGACAAAAAGATCGCCGTGATCGCCTGCGACCCGTCCAGCCCTGTTTCAGGCGGGGCCATCCTCGGTGACCGGCTCCGCATGCAGCGCCATGCAGCAGACAAAAATGTATTTATCCGTTCCATGGCATCCAGGGGGCAAACAGGTGGACTTTCACGGGCTACCAAAGATGCGGCCGTTGTCCTGGATGCCATGGGGTATCATATCATTATCGTTGAAACCGCCGGAGCCGGGCAGACCGAGGTGGATGTGGCAGAAATGGCCCATTCCGTCGGCATTGTCACCATACCCGGCACCGGTGACGGCATCCAGGCCATCAAGGCCGGTATCCTTGAAACCGGTGATGTGTTTATCGTCAACAAAAGCGAAAGGCCGGAAGCAGAGGCTACCGTGTTTGAACTGAACATGATGCTCAGCATGCGAAAGCCTTCTCCGGATGGGTGGAAACCCACTGTGGTCCAAACCCGTGCACTGGAAGGAACCGGTGTCAGGGACCTGGCCCGGGTGTTTTTGTCCCATCATGATTTTTTAAAACAGGAAGGCCGACTGGAAAAAAAGCGGAAAAATCTGGAATTTTCTTATTTTAAAGAATTGGTGAGAAATCTGGCCCTGGAGAAAATCATGGAGTCCCTGGAAGCCTCAGAGGGCTACCAGGAAGCACAGAAAAAAATCATATCTGCCGGGACAGACCCGGTGACTGCGGCGGAAAGTGTTGTCAATGGAATAAAAATTAATAATTTTAATTCACCATGAAGAGCGTGAAGGGCATGAAGAAAACCAAGAAATCTCTTCATGGTTAAAAAAAATAAAAGGATAAAGAAATGGCAACAAAAAACAAAATTCGGATACTGATTGCAAAACCAGGTCTGGACGGCCATGACAAGGGCGCCAAAGTCGTGGCCCTGGCTCTCAGGGACGCCGGTATGGAAGTGATCTATTCAGGGCTTCACCAGACCCTGGACCAGATTATTCAGAGTGCGGCCCAGGAAGCCGTTGATGTTATCGGGCTTTCCATCATGTCCGGGGCGCATTTGCCCATCTGTCAGAAACTCAAAGCCATGATGAGGGACAAGGGGATTTCAGACATCCGTCTCACGGTGGGCGGTGTCATCCCCCATCAGGATATCCCAAAACTCAAGGAAATTGGGGTTTCCGCCGTATTTCCCGGCGGGACATCCTTTGAGGACATCATTACGGGTATAAACAATCTGTTTGATTAATATGGACTGTTTCCTAAGAATGGAGAAATAAAACCATGGGTGTTGCAAAATATATAAAAAATGAAAAAGATGCCGTTAAAGAGGTCATCTACCAGTCCGGGATCAGGATCAAACCGTCCTATGGTCCTGAAGACCTTGAAAAAGCAGGTTTCAAATATGAAAAAGACCTGGGCGCACCGGGTGAATATCCCTTTACCCGCAGTATCCACCCCCAGAGTTACCGGAGCCGTGCCTGGACCACCCGTCAGTATACGGGTTTTGGTACGCCGGAAGAAACCAACGAGCGGTTCAAGCTCATGATCGCCAACGGTCAGAACGGACTTAACGTGGCCTTTGACCTGCCAACCCAGATGGGCTATGACTCGGATCACCCCCTGGCTGAGGGCGAAGTGGGCCGGGTGGGCATGGCCATTGACTCGCTCAGGGATTTTGAAGTTGCATTTAAAGGAATCCCCCTGGACCGCATCGGGTCCGGGCTCACGATCAATGCCGTGGCCACCATCATGATGGCCATGTACCAGGCAGCAGCGGAAAAATTCGGGTACTCCAAAAATCAGATATCCACGACTCCCCAGAATGATATCTTAAAAGAAATGATCGGCCGGGGTGCCTGGATTTTTCCGGTTGAGCACGGGGTCCGCCTGGTGGGTGATTCCATTGAATATGCCGTTAAAGAGCTGCCCAAATCCAACCCGGTGAGCATCTGCGGCTACCATATCCGGGAATCCGGGGCCACACCGGCCCAGGAAATCGCCTATGCCTTTGAGATTGCCAAAGCCTATATTGAAAACGTTGTCCAGCGTGGCATCAAACCCGAGGATTTTGTGGGACGGTTCTCCTTTAACTTGAATGTCTACGGCAACCTCTGGGAACAGATCGCCAAATTCAGGGCGGCGCGGAAACTCTGGGCCAAAATGCTCAAAGAAGACTACGGGGTCAAGGAAAATAAAAACCTGTTCCTCCGAGGCCTTTTCGGCGGCGGCGGGTCAGGGCTTACAAAGGAACAGCCGGAAAACAATATCATGAGAGGCGCCTATTATGCGCTTGGCGCAGCCCTTTCCGGCGCCCAGACCACGGCGCTGTGCTCCTTTGACGAAGCCTATACCATACCGACGCCAAGATCAGCTCTTTTATCCTTAAGGACCCTTGAAATCCTCATGGATGAAGTGGGATTAAGAGATACCGTAGACCCCCTGGCCGGTTCCTATTTTATTGAAACCCTTACCCTTGAAATGGAAAATAAAA
>CAZUDE010000020.1:25019-90212 GCA_964619205.1 uncultured Desulfobacula sp.
GAGTCCGTATTTTGGACCGGAAAGACCAGAATTGAAATGGAAAATAAAATCCTTGAGGAAATGAAGGAAGTGGAAAAATGGGGCGGAATGGTGAAAAGCATTTCCAACGGGTTTGTCCAGAGAAAAGTATCCCGGCAGGCCTATGAATTTGAAAAAGGTCTCCAGTCAGGCGAATACCGCAAAGTCGGGGTGGTGCCAGTCTCTGAAAAAGGTACGGACAAAGATCAGGGAATGGAAGCTGCCAATGTTGAACTCCATGAATACAATGAAGCCTGGGCACAAAAATCCATAGCCAATTTAAAAGAGCTTCGAAGAACCAGAAATGACAAGGATGTGGCCGAAAGTCTCAAAGGCCTTGAAAAAGCGGCAAAGGGAAGCGAAAACGTCATGCCCCATCTTGTGAAATGCTGTCATGCCTATGCCACGGTAGGGGAAATGGCCGGGGTGTTCAGACAGGTATTCGGCGAGTGGAAAGAGCCTGATTTTTATTAAACCCGAGAAGGAGGTGACGTTTGAAAAAAGATACCTATCGTCTGGGCTGTGATATTGGCGGCACATTTACGGACTTTGTGCTGGTTAATAACACAACCGGAGAATTTCACACCAATAAATGCCTGACCACGCCTTCGGACCCGTCCGATGCCATTGAACAGGGCATCCGGGAGCTGAACGAAAAGCTGCCCGGGTTTCTGGACCATGTGGAAGAAATCATTCACGGCACCACCCTGGTGATCAATGCCATCATTGAACGAAAAGGAGCCAGGACGGCACTGATCACCACCAAAGGATTCCGGGATATCCTGGAACTGGGACGGGAAAAACGCTATGATGCCTATGACATCTTCAGTGAATACCCGGAACCCATTGTTCCCCGGCCGGACCGGGTGGAAATAGATGAACGGGTCATGGCTTCCGGAAAAGTACTTAAAAGCGTAGATGAAAAAGAAGCCGTCACCGTTCTCAATAAATTAAAAAAGGCCGGAATAGAATCCATTGCCGTCTGCTTTATCAATTCCTATGAAAACCCAATCAATGAGCGGAAGATCAAAGAGATCATAGAACGGGAAGCCCCGGACCTGTTTTTATCCACCTCCATTGAAGTACTGCCGGAAATCAAAGAATATGAACGGACCTGCACCACAGCGGTCAATGCCTATGTAAAACCCATTACCTACTGGTATTTGAACAAGCTCATCACCCGTCTGGGAAACATCGGGTTTGGCGGCAAATTTTTCATCATGCTGTCCTCGGGCGGCATCACCTCCATTGAAACTGCCAAGAATTTCCCTGTCAGGATCATTGAATCCGGACCCACAGCGGCTGTGATTGCTTCCCAGCACTATGGCAAAATGTTTAACATCAAGGACATGTTCTGTTTTGACATGGGCGGCACCACTGCCAAATCCTGCCTGATTCAGAACGGGCATGCAGGACTTGTCTCCACCTTTGAAGTCGGACGGGTTCAGCGGTTCCAGAAAGGCTCCGGCCTTCCCATCCAGGTCCCGGTGGTGGATTTGATGGAAATCGGCGCAGGCGGCGGAAGTATTGCCAAAATAAGCAATCTCGGCCTGTTGCAGGTGGGTCCGGAAAGCTCGGGTGCAGACCCGGGACCGGCCTGCTACAGCCAGGGCGGGGAAGACCCCACGGTCACGGATTCGGATCTCGTCCTGGGGTATCTTGACCCTGATTTCTTTTTAGGCGGCACCATGGCCCTGGATATTGAAAAATCCAAAAAAGCCATTGAGGAAAAAATCGCAAAGCCCCTTGGCACCACCATGGTGGAAGCAGCCTTCGGGATTCATGACCTCATCAACGAGACCATGGCCTCGGCTGCCAAAACCCATATTGCGGAAAAAGGCGGCAACCCCAATATTGTCACGGTCACGGCCTTTGGCGGCGCAGGCCCGGTTCACACCTACGGCCTTGCCAAAAAAATCGGTGCCCGCACCATCCTGATCCCGCCCCTTGCCGGGGTTGGCTCAGCCCTGGGATTTTTTACCGCACCGGTGGCCTTTGACATGTCCCGGAGCCACAGAAAAGTCCTGGATGAGGCTGATTTCAAAGAGATTGAAGCCCTGTTCGGCGAGCTTGAAACAGAGAGCGCCAAAATCCTGGAAGGCGCCCAGAAAGGGGATACCATTATTTACAACCGGACCTTGCTCATGCGCTTTGTGGGGCAGGGCGCCGAGATCGATCTCGGCATAGAAAACAAAGATTTTCAGTCCTTTTCAAAACAGGACATCCGGACCATGTTTGACACGGAGTATAAACGGCTCTACGGAAGAACGGCTGAAGAATCACCCGTTGAGTTTGTCACCTTCAAGGTGCGGGCCAGCCTTCCCAAAAAACCCTTTACCATTTCAAAACTGACCGCAACGAACCGGGATATCAAGGCCTGTATCAAGGGTCGGAGAAACGCATTTTCCATCACCAAAAAGGATTATATCCCCTATACCGTATATGACAGGTCCAAATTATTTCCAGACGCTGCGTTTAACGGGCCTGCCATTATTGAAGAACGTGAATCCACAATTGTCCTGGGTGAGGATGCCAGGATCAGGGTGGATGATTTCGGGTTTGTCTGGGTTCAAATTGTTCATGGGGAGGAAAAATAATGAATACCACTAAACAAAAATTCGACCCCATCACCCTGGAAATCCTGTGGAAAAGGCTGGTTTCCATTGTGGACGAATCTGATGCATCCGTTATCCGGACAGCCTTTTCAAGTCTTTTAAGGGATGCCCACGATTATACCTGCATGTTTACTGACAGCCGGGGACAGGAACTGGTGCAGGGAACCCTGTGCACACCGGGCATGGCCGGTGCCATGGCGCTGGGCATGAAAAAACTGGTAAAATCCCTCCCCAAGGGCAGCCTTAAAGACGGGGATGTATTTATCATCAATGACCCCTGGGCCCTGGCCGGACACTTGAATGATGTCTGTGTCTTTTCCCCCATCTTTTTCAGGGGAAAGGTTGTGGCATTCACGGCCTGCATTTTCCACCACACGGATATCGGCGGAAGACCGGCCTCGGACAACAGGGACGTCTATGCAGAAGGCCTTTATATACCCCTGACCAAACTCTATGATGCAGGAAAGCTCAACCAGGATCTGGTCAACATCATCCGGGCCAATGTCAGAACCCCCAAAGAATTTGACGGCGATATCCGGTCCCAGGTAGCGGCAAACCATGTCTGCTCCAGGAAAATCATTGAAATGATGGAAGACGAAGACCTTGACACCCTGGATGACCTGGCCGATGAGATCATCGACCGTACGGAAAAGAGTATGCGGTCTGCCATTGAAAAAATCCCGGACGGGCTCTATGAACATACCGGGATTATTGAAGGGGCGGGCAGTAAACCCGATATCCCCATCAAACTGTCTGTAAAGGTTGACGGGTCCAAAATCCATGTGGATTTTGAAGGTTCCTCCAAACAGGTGCCCTGGGGCGTGAATGTGGTATACAATTTCACCTATGCATACGTGTTCATGGCCATTAAATCAGCCTTTGACCCGGGTGTGCCCATCAACGAGGGAGCATGCCGTCCCATCACCATGTCGGCTCCGGAAGGCTCCATTGTCAACTGCACCTTCCCGGCAGCCGTGGCTGCCAGAATGGTCGTGGGCCATTTTATGACGGAAATGGTGTTCAATGCCCTGGCCAAAGCCGCACCGGACAATATCATTGCAGGAAGCGGCGGGACACCGGCCCAGACCAATATCTTTCACGGGTCCTTTCCCAATGGAAAGGCCTGGCACACCATGATTATCCGCGGCGGCGGCATGGGCGCTTCTTCACGGTTCGACGGCCACCACTGTGCGATTTTCCCGGCCAATGGGGCCAACACCCCGGTTGAAATACTTGAAAGCGATACCTCCATGATTGTTGAAACCCGGGGCATGATAGAAGACTCAGGGGGTCCTGGCAAACAGCGCGGCGGTCTGGGCAGACAGATGATCATCCGCTCCCCTGAAGACGGGGAAAACTCCCCGGGCACCATTTCCATTGCGGTTCAGGCCGGGCGCTATATTTATCCGCCCAAGGGCATGTTCGGCGGGAAAGATGCGTCCCTGGCAAAATTCCAGAAAAACGGCGAAAATGCAGACCCCAGCACCCTGACCTTTTGCGACCCGGGTGACCGGATTTCGTTTATCAGTGCCGGCGGCGGCGGATACGGAGACCCCTTTGAGCGGGACCCCAAAGCGGTTGAAAAAGATGTCCGATACGGATATGTCAGTATTGAAAAAGCAAAACAGGCGTATGGGGTTGTCATCGACCCCGAAACCCTTACCCTCAACCTTGCGGAAACCCGCAAGCTACGTGAAAAAAGATAAGGATGATGAAGATGAAAAAAACCTTTATGCCGCCTTTCAAGACCATTGGGGAGCTTTTTGATCACCAGCTTTCAGGTCTGAAATGGACAGTGGGACATGCTTACAGCGGTTCCTCCTTTTACCGGCAGCAGTTTGAAAAGGCAGGGGTCATGCCGACAGATATCAAAACCCTGGATGATATTGCCCTCCTTCCTTTTACCACGGGCAACGATTTAAAGGAAGGTTATCCGTTTCCGCTGCTTTCCGTCCCGGAAAAGGACGTTGTCCGGATTCATGCCTCTTCCGGCACCACAGGAAAGCGAAAAGTTCTGACCTATACCCAGAAGGATCTGGATACCTGGTTTGACATGTTTGCCCGGTGCTATGAAATGGCCGGTCTGACCGAGGAAGACCGGGTACAGATTGCAGTCGGGTATGGGGTCTGGACCGCAGGCATGGGGTTTCAGATGGGATGTGAGCGTCTGGGCGCCATGGCTGTTCCGGTCGGCCCCGGAAACATCGACATGCAGTGCCAGTTTCTGGAGGATCTGCAGTCCACGGTATTCTGCTGTACCGCTTCCATGGCCCTTCTCATGGCTGAAGAAGTCAATAAAAGAGGAATCAGGGATAAGATCAACCTCAAAAAGATCATTCTGGGTTCCGAGCGCAGCAGCACAAGCATGCGGGCTAAAATCAAAGATCTCCTGGGCCTCACCGACATGTTCGACATCACGGGCATGACCGAACTCTACGGCCCGGGCACGGGTCTTGACTGCCCCAGGCATGAAGGCATCCATTACTGGGCAGATAAATATATCCTGGAAATCCTGGACCCGGATACGCTCACACCTGTCAAGGACGGGGATGTGGGCGAAATGGTGGTGACCACCCTTGAAAAGGAAGCTGCCCCTCTCATCCGCTACCGGACACGGGATCTGACCCGGAAAATCACAACCCCCTGTTCCTGCGGCAATATTCTTTTCATGCACGACAGGATCCTGGGCCGGTCCGATGATATGATCGTCCTTAAAGGCGTCAATATCTACCCGGGCCAGATTGATGAGGTCCTTTCTTCCATTCCTGAAGCCGGAAGCGAATACCAGGTGCATCTTGGAAGAAAAGAAGACGGAAAGGATTATATGGTTATCAAAGCTGAAGCAAAACTGGGCATTGATCCTTCGGCTATGAATCAGATAAAGGACAAGATAAAGAAAACCGTACACTCAAAGATCCTGGTCAGCTGTGACGCAGAAGTCTGTGAACACGGCGCCCTTCCCCGGTATGAAGGCAAGGCCAAACGCATCTTTGACAACAGAGGACTATGAAAGGAACCCTATGAAACCATTTAAATACCTAACCCCTGCTACGGTTGAAGAAGCTGTCTCTCTCTATGGTCAGCACAGCGAGACCGCAAAATATATTGCCGGGGGCACAGATGTCATCGTAAAACTGAAAGATGAGTGGATGGAGCCGGATTATCTCATCTCCCTTAAAAAAATCGAAGAACTTTGTGAACTCCGGAAAAACGAAAACACAGGCGATCTGACCATAGGTGCCACTGTGACCCACTCGGTTCTTGAAAATTCCATCATGATCCAAAAAGAATACCCCATCATCTATGATGCAGTATCCAATATCGGGTCCCTCCAGGTCAGAAACGTGGGGACCATCGGCGGGAATCTCATCAATGCCGTGCCCTCGGCCGACGGCGCCATCCCCATGATTGCCCTGGACGGGGTTGCCCTGATCCAGGGACCGGCCGGCGAACGCTCCGTGGAAGTCAAAGATCTTTTTGTCGAACCCTATAAAACAGTTCTGAAACCCGGCGAAATCCTGAAAAAAATCACCATCCCGGCCCAGGCCGAAAGAACCGGCAGCGCCTATATTAAATTCGGCCGACGCGCTGCCATGGAATTGCCTTTGATCGGCATCGGCTTGCTGCTAAGCCTTGATGCGGATCTTGAAACCTGCACCAGGGCAAGGATTGTCCTGGGTGTGGCCGGACCTACGCCCATGAGGGCCTATGAGGCGGAAAAGATGCTGGTGGGCAAAAAGATCACTGAAGACCTGTTGAAACAGGCAGGTGAAAAAGCAGCCGACGAATCCAAGGTCCGGGACAGTGTCCGGGGATCTGCCTGGCACAGAAAGGAAATGATCCGGGTCCAGGTCAGACGCATGGGCCTTAAATGCGTAGATATTATCAAGACTAACCGTTAGGAGAAACCATGACGACAAATATATCATTTAAATTAAACGGGGATCAGATCACCTGCGAGATCAAGGACCACTGGACACTGTTGCATCTTTTACGCGAAGAAATGGGGCTCATCGGCACAAAGGAAGGTTGCGGAAACGGTGAATGCGGCGCCTGCACCGTCATTGTGGACAAGCTTGCCGTCAACTCCTGCCTGTATCTGGCGGCTGATGCAGACGGGAAAACCATTGAAACCATTGAGGGTCTTGCCTCAACCGATGGAACCCTGCATCCTTTGCAGCAGTCTTTTGTGGACAATGGCGGCATCCAGTGCGGGTTCTGCTCACCCGGCATGATAATGAGCTCCAAGGCCCTCCTGGATGCAAACCCCAATGCCACCGAGGATGAAGTCAAACATGCCCTGGCCGGGAATATCTGCCGATGTACCGGGTATGTCCAGATTCTGGAGTCTGTGGAAGCTGCCAAAAAACATATGTCAGGCGGAGGTCAATCATGAATGAATTAAAAGAACTCAGTATTGTCGGAAAACGGATCCCCAAACTGGATGCAGCCCAAAAAGCCATGGGAAGAGCCGAATATATCCAGGACATCAAACTGCCGGGCATGGTTTACGGTAAAATCCTTTACAGCAAATATGCCCATGCCAATATCGTAAAAATCGATACCACACGGGCCAAAGCCCTTCCCGGTGTACTCTGCATCCTGACCGGCGAAGATGTTCCGAAAAAAATGAAAATGGGCTTTTACAAGGACAACCCGCCCCTGAAAAAAGGCAAGGTCTGTTCCTTCAGGGATGAGGTTGCAGCCGTTGCCGCAACAACCCCGGAGATTGCCAAAAAAGCCCTGGATATGATTGAAATTCAGTATGAAGAGCTGCCCGGCATTTTTGATCCGAAAAGGCCATGGAAAAAGACTCACCCCTGGTTCACGAATATCACAAGACCAATGTCTTGAACCTGCCCTGGAAGCTGCATTACGGGGATGTGGAAAAGGCTGAAAAAGAATCCGCCTTTGTGGTGGAAGAAAAATTCACCACCCAGTGGGTCACCCATTGCTGCCTAGGCACCAGCGGCGCCATTGCCCTGTTTGACGCGAGCAACAACCTGACCATCCACACCAATACGCAGATTCCGTCTCTCGCCCAGAAGGATTTTTTGGAATCCCTCAAAGCCATGGGTCTTGAAAATAAAAGGGTCAGGGTGATCAAGCCTATCATCGGAGGCGGTTTCGGCTCCAAGCTCGATACCTATGCCTATGAGCATGTGGCCATCCTCCTGGCCCATGCCTGCAGACGGCCTGTAAAAATAATGTTTGACCGGGTGGAAGAATTCAAGGCCACGTCCACGAGACAGCCCACGGTTATTTATATCAAACAGGGCTGCGACAAGACCGGGAAGCTCACCTTCCGCGACATGCGCATGGTTCTCGATAACGGGGCTTACACCTCCTGGGGAGCCACCACCCCATCGGTCATGATGATGCCCATCACCTCCCTTTACCGGGTGGAGAACGTCCGGTATGAAGCCAAATGCGTGTATACCAACAACACCTATTCCCAGGCTTTCAGGGGTTACGGCAACCCCCAGGCCACCTTTGCCATTGAATCCACCCTGGACATGCTGGCTGAAAAAGCCGGGATCGACAGGGTGCTCATGCGCCGCATCAATAGAAATCAGCCCGGCGATGTCACCCCCCAGGGGTTTAAGATTTCAAGCTGCGGGCTTTCCGAGTGCATTGATGCCGTTGAAAAAGAAATGAAAATCAACGGTCCCAAAGAAAAAGGCATTGGCTGCGGTATTGCCTCCCTCATCCATGTGGGCGGCGGGGCCAGGATTTACAAATCCGACGGCTGCGGCGCCATCCTGAAAATGGATGACTACGGCAAGGTGGACATCTTCACCGGCGGAACCGACATGGGACAGGGCATGGACAATATCACGGCCCAGATTGTGGCTGAGGAACTGGGTCTTCTCGTTGAAGACATAAATGTGGTCCATTCCGACACCGATGTCTGTCCCTGGGATGTAGGCGCCCATGCCAGCCGGTCCACCTTTGTGGCCGGGAATGCAGCCCTGGGTGCGGCAAAGAAGGTCAAGGCCGTCATCCTGGAAGAAGCTGCAAAAATGTTTGGCGTAGCCCCGGATCAGATCGAAATGAAGGCAAGAAACATATTTGTTCCCGGTGATCCCGAAAAGACAATGCTTATTGATAAGCTCCTTAGAAAAGTTCATTTCTCACCCCAGGGCAAAATGCTCATGGCCGATTATTTCTATGACCCGGACAATGAAAACATGGGCAAGGAAATGAAAGGCAATATGTCCGTGACTTACGCCTTCGGTGCCCACGGGGTCAAGGTCAAAGTGGATGAAGAAACAGGAAAGGTTACAGTCCTGGATTATGTGGCAGCCCATGATGTGGGCAGGGCCATCAATCCACTGCTCCTGGAAGGCCAGGTCTACGGCGGCGTAGTCATGGGGCTCGGGTATGCCCTGACTGAAGAAGTCGTGGTCAGGGATGGAAAAACCATGAATGCCAATTTCAGGGATTATAAACTTTTTACAGCCAAGGATGCCATAAAGATCAAAGCCCCTGTGGTTGAAACCTACGATGAATACGGTCCTTTCGGGGCCAAGGGAATCGGGGAACCCGGATGTGTTCCCACAGCTCCGGCCATTGCCAATGCCATTTATGATGCCGTAGGGGTAAGGATAACCACTCTTCCGATAACTCCGGAAAAAGTTCTGGCCGCACTCAAGGAAAAAAAGAAACGGCCCTTGAATTAACCATTTTTAACGGGGGAAGGTGCGTCCTCCCCCAGAATGCTAATTAACAGGAGGTAACACCATGGTAAAACGATTGATTTTTTCAGCAACTTTATTTTTATTTGCAGTCTTCACCGTTCTGATGGGATTTCAGGCAACCGCGACCGCTGAACCCATCAAATTGAACTATGCCAATTTCCCGCCGGCACCCACCTTTCCATGTGTTCAGATGGAAAGATGGAAAACCGAAGTTGAAAAACGGACCAGTGGAAAAGTTCTGGTCAATACCTTCCCCGGCGGAACCCTCCTGGAAGCAAAAGGAATGATGGACGGTATTATCGCCGGTCAGGCCGATATCGGCAACATCTGCATGGCCTATCAGCCGGGCAGATTCATCGTCACCAATGCCACCAGCCTTCCCATCGGCATCAAAGATGCAAAAAAAGGCTCCATGGCCCTTTTAAAACTCTATGAAAAATATCAGCCTGAAGAATTCAAGGATGTTGTGGTCCTGGCCATGTTCACCAATACCCCCGGCAATATCATGTCCACCAAACCGGTCAGAACGCTTGATGATCTCAAGGGCATGGATTTAAGATCTTCCGGCGGGGCCAATGATATCCTGAAAGCCTGGGGTGCCAACCCGGTGGGGATGCCCATGCCCGCAACGGTTGAAGCCCTTCAGAAAGGAACCGTCAAGGGTCTTTTCTCTTCTCTGGAAGTCATGAAGGATTTTAAATTTGCCGAAATGTGCAAATTTGTGACAGTGACCGATACCGGCATCTATCCCTTTGCCGTTATCATGAACAAGGCCAAATATGCCGCACTTCCCGATGATGTGAAAAAAGTATTCATGGATCTGAAAGAAGAGCAGAGTCTCTGGACAGGAAATTATATCGATGACCTCATTGCCCAGGCCAATAAATGGTCCAAAGAAGATCAGAAGGTTGAATTCATTTCCCTTTCAGCCGATGAAGCAGCCAAATGGGATGCGCTTTTAACCCCCCTTACCGATGCCTGGATCAAAGAGGCAAAGGAAAAAGGACTTCCGGCAGAAGCCATTATTGCTGATATCAAAGCATTTTTAAAATAACCGGTAGAGAAATGATCTCCTCCAGCCGGTGCGCCCGGCTGGAGGGTTTCGGAGGCTTCACATGGATCTTTTAATGAGACTCAATAAATTTTTAAACAAGCTCTTGACACTGACCGGGGGGGTATTTTTGCTCATGATGATCATTCTGACCTGTGTCAATATTTTCATCCGGCAGTATTTCAACCCCATACCCGGAGCCTTTGAACTCATGGGGTATGCCGGTGCGGTGGTTGCGGCCTTTGCCCTGGGCTATACCCAGTTCACCAACGGTCATATTGCCGTGGATATCCTTGTCAACACCTATCCCGGCCCCTTGAAAAGGATGGCTTCCATTCTGAATCACGCTGTCTGCTGCGTCTTTTTTATTGTTACTGCCTGGTATATGGTTCAAAAGGCATTGACCCTGAAAAATACAGGTGAACTCTCCGAAACCCTTAGGATCATTTATTACCCCTTTATCCTGGCTGTTGCATTCGGCTTTTTCATCCTTTCCCTGGCCCTGTTCACTGATCTTTTAAAAGCCCTTCTCATCAGAAAGGAAGGTGCAAAATGAGCCTCACCCTTATCGGCATCATTGGCATATTGCTTCTTCTTTTTATCCTTTTCGTGTTCGGCATCCCCGTCGGTTTTGCCATGGGGCTTGTGGGGTTTTCGGGATTTGCCTATGTCATGACCTATGGCGCGAGCGTGAACATGCTGGCCACCGTGACCTGGGACACCTTTTCCAGCTATGGGCTCACCGTGATTCCACTTTTTATCTTCATGGGACAGATCGCCTTTTATTCCGGAGTCAATGAAAAACTCTACAATGCCACCTTTGCATGGGTGGGCCATATCCGGGGGGGTCTTGCCATGGCAACGGTCATGGCCTGTGCCGCCTTTTCCGCCATCTGCGGGTCCAATGCCGCCACGGCCGCCACCATGACAACCGTTGCCCTGCCCCAGATGACCCGGTATAAATATAATCCCATGCTCAGTACCGGTGCCATTGCCTGCGGCTCCACCCTTGGGGTGGTCATTCCCCCCAGTGTGGTGCTCATCATTTACGGGCTCTCCACGGAACAGTCCATTGCCAAGCTTTTTTACGGCGGATTCGGGGCCGGTATACTGCTGGCGTTTCTCTTAACCCTGTCGGTTTATGTTCTCTGCACCATTTTCCCAACCTGGGGGCCTGTGGGGGAAAAAACCAGTTTCAGGCAAAAAATAAAATCCCTCAGGGGCGCCGTGGAAATGCTCATCCTTTTCATGGTGGTCATGGTCGGCCTTTTTGTGGGTCTTTTTACACCCACCGAGGCAGGTGCCGTGGGATCTTTTGCGGCTGTCCTCCTGAGCATGGCCCAGAAAAGCCTTTCCTGGAAAAATTTTTACAACACCATTTTTGATACCATGAAAGTGTCCTGCATGGTGTTTGTCATCATTGCCGGCGCCATGGTCTTCGGCCGGTTTCTGGCCATCACCAGAATCCCCTTTGATATTGCAACCTGGGTAGGGGGCCTCCCGTTTTCCAAGGTGACCATCATGGCCATTATCTTTCTCATCTATGCCCTGGGCGGTATGATCATGGATTCTCTGGCCCTTTTGCTCATCACCATCCCCATATTCTTTCCCGTGGCGGTAAAGCTCGGCTATGACCCCATCTGGTTCGGTGTGGTGATTACCGTTATAACCACTCTTGGCGCCGTCACCCCGCCGGTGGGTGCCACGGCCTATGTCGTCGGCGGCATGGCCAAAAATGTTCCCCTGGAAAAAGTATTCCAGGGGGTTATGTATTTTTTGCCTGCCTATGTGATCTGTATCATTCTCATGATACTTTTCCCGGAAATAGTTCTCTATTTACCCGGCCTTTTGAAATAACATGAAGCAAACGAAGTAAACAAAGGAGACTTAAACGTGCGGTTACCAAAGTTTGACTATTCAGGACCCGACACGCTTGAAAAGGCGCTGGATCTTCTGGCCATCCATGCCGGGGAAGCAAAAATCCTGGCCGGCGGCACAGACCTTCTGGTCAGGATGAAAAAAGGGCTTGTTGCCCCGAAATATATCATCAGCCTCAAGGCATTGAATGAATTATCCTATATTATAAAAGATCAAGGCGCTGTTAAAATAGGTGCCCGGACCACACTGGCCGATATTATTGACTCGGATCTGGTTAAAAAAAAGGCGGTTGCATTGTCAACCGCCTGTGAAAAAATCGGTGCAGCCACGCTCCAGCATCACCGGGGCACCATCGGCGGCAACCTCCTCCAGGACAACCGGTGTCACCATTACAACCAGTCGGCCTTTCACAGATCCGGCCGCCAGCCCTGCCACAAGGACGGCGGAAAAATCTGTTACGCCAGGGATGTGTCCGACCGATGCAACTCCACCTGCCAGTCCGATGGCGCAACAGCCCTCATGGCCCTGGGTGCAAGACTGGTCCTGGTAAGCAAAGGCCATGAAAGAACCGTTGCACTCACGGATTTTTACACCACGGACGGCATCATGCCCTTTGCCATGGAGCCCCAGGAACTGTTAAAGGAAATCATTATTCCTGCGGATGGGGCAAAGAGTTCCTATCAAAGGCTTGCCTACAGATCGGCCATTGACTATCCCATTGTCTGCGCCGGAGTCCTCTTAAAGGCGTCGGAAAAAAAAGATTTCATAGAGGAAGCCAGAATCGTTGTGGGCGCAATGGGAAGATCTCCCCTTTTCCTTGCCAAGGAATCTTCTTCCCTGAAAGGAAAAGCTTTGTCCGATGAAAAGGCCTTTAAAAAAGCAGGAGAGGCATCCATGAACAGTGCAGCCACCTTTGCCGTCCACAATGTGGGCTCAACCCTTGAATACCGGTGTGCCATGGTGTCTGAAATGGTCTACCGGGCCCTGAAAGATTCAGCCGGTGCCTTTAAGGCATAATTATGAGAAAGATGGAGTTTGATAATATGGAAAAATTAGATCTTATCCTGAATATAAATAATAAACCGGTTGAAGTCCGGGTTACCCCCAATGACACCCTTCTGGAAGTCTTAAGGGATCATCTGGACCTCACCGGGTCAAAAGAAAGCTGCGGTGAAGGCGTTTGCGGGTCCTGTACCGTTCAGCTGAACGGAAAACCCGTCCGGTCCTGCCTCACCCTGGCCCTGGAAGCTGAAGGCGCCGCCGTCAAAACCGTTGAAGGCCTTGCGAACGGTGATATTCTTTCCCCGCTCCAGGAGTCTTTTGTAAACCACGGCGCTGTCCAGTGCGGATTCTGCACACCGGGCATGCTCATGACAGCGGATGCTTTTCTCAAGGAAAATCCAAACCCGGATGAAGCCGCTGTTCGCAAAGCTATTTCCGGAAACATCTGCCGGTGCACGGGTTATTCCAAAATCGTAGAAGCCGTGGCACATGCCGCCCATCCCGAAGATCAGTGCCCGGACTGCGCCACCGGCATCATATCCTGCTGCAGGACAAAGGAGTAAGACATGACGGATTACAATATTATCGGAACACGGATGCCCAGGGTGGATTCCAGGGCCAAGGTCATGGGAAAGGCAAAATTCACGGCTGATCTGAAGCTGCCCCACATGCTGGTGGGAAAGATCAAGCGAAGCCCATACGCCCATGCCCGCATTGTCAGCATTGACATATCCAAAGCCCTGGAGCTTCCCGGTGTCAAATCCGTTGTCACGGGAAAAGATACCGAAGGAGTGAAATGGGGCGTGTTTGCCTATACAAGGGATCAGCAGTTTCTCCAGACGGATAAAGCCCGGTATATCGGGGATGAAGTGGCCGGCGTGGCTGCCGTGGATGAAGAAACAGCTTTAAAAGCCCTGGATCTCATTGATGTGACATACGAGGAACTGCCCGCAGTTTATGACCCCATGGCTGCCATGGCATCGGAAACAGAGCTCATCCATGCCGAGTTCCCCAACAATATCAATATCCATGTGAACATCGACACCGGCGGCGTGGATGAAAATTTTGCCAAAGCCCATTATATCCGGGAAGACACCTTTACCGCACCGGAAGAATCCTATTTCCAGGCCGAACCCTACGCGGTTGTGGCCCGCTTTGATTCCGAGGACTGCCTGGAAGTCTGGTGCCCCAACGGCGGGCCTCACATGAAATCCAAACCCCTGTCCAATTCCTTCAAGATCCCCCTTCACAAGGTTAAAATCAGGAAGATTGCCATTGGCGGCGCTTTTGGCGGAAGAAGTGAAATCTGCCCGGCCGATTATATCTGTGCCCTTCTGGCCAAAAAAACCGGCTGCCCGGTGAAAATTGAATTTACACGGGAAGAAAATACCATCGGCACCCGCCAGGGCCATGCCATGATCACAACCCATAAAACCGGCGTGGACAAGGAAGGCCGGGTCCTGGCAAGGGAAACCACCTGTTATATGGATGGCGGTGCCTATTCCTCCACCGGCCCCATTGCCACCAGCGTGCCCTTTTTGTCCATGGAACAGGCTTACCGCATGGGAAGCGTCCGTTACAACGGCTACCGGATATACACCAATAAACCCATCCGGGGGATGATCCGGGTTCACGGCAGGGGTTTTGCCTGCGGACTGGATACCCAGCTGGACATGATTGCCGAACATCTCGGCATTGACCCGGTTGAAATGCGGCTTCGCAACTCCCGCCAGCCCGGTGAATACACCAGCACCAAATCCCTCGTCTCTTCCTGCGCCATGGATGAAACTATCAAGAAGGCAGTTGAAAAATCCGGTTGGAAGGGAAAATGGGGAAAACTCCCGCCCTTCCACGGCATCGGCATCGGCACCAATTCGGTCCAGACGGGCTTTCCCATGGGTATCCGCGGCGGGTCCCAGTCTTTTATCAAATTTAATGAAGACGGGGAAGCAACCGTCATGTCCGGCGTTGTGGACAACGGCCAGGGCAATGAAAACATGCTGGTTCAGATTGCGGCTGAAGAGCTGGGTCTTCTGCCCGAAGACATCCATCTTGTGAACGCAGACACGGAAACCACCTCTTCCGACCCGGGCTCCTATTCCCAGGTCTCCACCTTTGTGGGCGGTCAGGCCGTCATGAATGCCGCAGCCAACTGCAAGACAAAACTGTTTGAAGTGGCTTCCAAAATGCTCAAAGTTCCGGCAGATACCCTGGCTGCCAAAAACAGGATGATCTTTGTAAAAGATAATCCTGAAAAATGCGTTCCCCTGAAAAAAGTTGTAAGGGTGAGCCTGACAAATTTTACATCCGTCAATGCCGAAGGCGGATACTGGCCCAAGGTGGACATGAAGCGAGAATGGGTATCCAACCCATACGGTCAGATGTGCGAAGCCTTTTCATTCGGCACCACCATCATCGAAGTCAAAGTGGACCCCCAAACCGGACAGGTGACGGTTCTCAACTGCGTTGCCTGCCAGGATGTGGGCAAGGCATTAAACCCCCTGGTTCTTGAAGGCCAGTTTGAAGGATCGGTGGCCATGGGCGGACAGGGCGGCATGCTGACCGAATATCATGAATGGAAGGAAGGCCGGTGCATCAATTCCACCATGCTGGATTACAAGGTGCCCCTGGCAATGGATATGCCGCCCATTCACAATATTATCGTGGAATCCATAGAGCCCAAAGGCCCTTATGGAGCCAAGGAAGCCGCCATGTCCATTGCCATGAGTGCGGCCCAGGCTTATGCGGGAGCAGTCAGCAACGCCATCGGCGTGTACATGGATTCTTTTCCCCTGACCCCGGACAAGATCCTGGCAGCCATAAAAAAGAAAAAATCATGAAAAAGATAAAAGTTGAAGATGCGGTGGGAACTATTCTGGCCCATGACATGACCCGGATTAAAAGGGGCGAATTCAAGGGGGCAGCCTTTAGAAAAGGTCATATTGTAAAAAAAGAAGACATCCCTGAACTCCTGAAAATCGGGAAGCAATATCTTTATGTCCTGGAGCTTGGAAACGACCAGCTCCATGAAGATGATGCAGCCAAAAGGATTGCCGGTGCCATTTCAGGCCCTGACCTCGAGTTCACAGATCCCAGGGAAGGCAAGATCAGTATCGTGGCCAAACATGCCGGACTGTTAAAAATAAATGTCAGTGGTCTCCTTGCCGTGAACCGCATGGACAGCATCATCGTGGCCACCCTGAAAAATAATTTCCCCTGTGAAAAGGGCCAGATCATTGCCGGAACAAGAATTATTCCCTTAACCATTCCGGCAAAAAACATTGAAGCCCTGGAAATACTGGCGGGAAAATCCCGGCCCATTCTTTCTGTGACACCCTACCGCCCCCTGAAAGTCGGGGCTGTGGTCACCGGCTCTGAAGTCTTCAGTGGCCTGATCACCGATGATTTCGGGCCGTCCATCGGTAAAAAAATCCTGGACGCGGGCTGCACCCTGGAAAAGAAAATCGTTGTGCCTGATGATGAAAAGGCAATCTCCAAAGCCGTCCTGGATCTGAAAGCCCTTGGCTGTGAGCTTATCATCACCACGGGCGGGCTTTCGGTGGATCCGGATGACGTCACCCGCACCGGTGTGATCAACGCAGGAGCAACTGAAACATTTTACGGCAGCCCGGTTCTTCCCGGCGCCATGCTCATGGTGTCGAGCCTAAGCGGAATTCCCGTCATCAGCCTTCCGGCCTGTGTGTTTTACTACAAACGGACGGTATTTGACCTTATATTCCCACGGGTGCTGGCAGGAGAAACCATTACCCGGGATGATATCGCGGCCATGGGTCACGGCGGGCTCTGCATGAACTGCGACGTCTGTCACTACCCTGTCTGTTCATTTGGAAGATAAGGGGAAAAACATGTTGCTGAATGATCTTGTCATTGCCGTCAAAGGGGCTGGAGAAATGGCCACGGGTGTTGCCTGCCGGCTGTTCAGCGCCAATTTCAGACGGATTTTCATGATGGAAATCGGGACTCCCCTAGCTGTCCGGCGCAAGGTCAGCTTCTGCGAAGCCATCTATGACGGATCAGCCCAGGTGGAAGGCATCACGGCCGTGAAAGTCAAAAATCCTTCCGACGTCGCCGGAGCCTGGGCCAACCATACCATCCCGGTCCTGGCGGACCCTGCCTGGAAGGCAGTCAAAGTCCTGAATCCCCATGTGGTGATTGATGCCGTCATTGCCAAAAAAAATCTCGGCACCACCTTGTCCGATGCCCCATTGGTCATTGGTCTCGGGCCCGGGTTTGAGGCTGGCAAAGATGTTCACATGGTGATTGAAACCAACCGGGGCCACAATCTTGGCAGAATACTCCTGGAAGGCTGCCCTGAACCCAATACCGGTATTCCCGGGCCGATTTCAGGGTATACCGGCGAACGGGTACTCCGGTCGCCCTGTACAGGCACTTTTACCTCAGATTTTTTGATCGGCGCCCTTGTCAAAAAGGGCGATATTGTGGGCAGGGTGAATAACGCGCCTGTCATTGCAGAGATAGACGGCGTTATCCGGGGTCTTATCCGTAAAGAAACCCATGTGACCGCAAACCTGAAAATCGGGGATATTGATCCCAGGGCAAAAATAGACTATTGCAGTTCCATTTCGGAAAAAGCAAGAACCATCGGCGGCAGCGTGCTGGAAGCCGTGTTACGACATTATAATCAATAAAGGGAGACAACCTCTATGTTGACAAAAGCATATATCCCGTACAAAGGCTATTATTCCTCTCCATTTGCCAAATGGCAGGGGAGCCTTGCCAATGAACATGCCATTGTTCTAGGCGCAAAGACAGCCAAAGCATGGCTGTCTTCCAGAAACATCAGCCCGGAAAATTTTGACTACCTCATCCTCGGCATCACCGTGGGCCAGCCCCATGTGTTTTACGGCGGGCCCTGGGCCTCGGCCCTCATCGGCGCACAGGACATTGCAGGATATCTCATCAGCCAGGCCTGTTCCACGTCCACCACAGTCCTTTACCAGGCTGCCCAGGGAATTGAGACAGGGCTTTACCAGAATGTCTTCACCCTGATGACGGACCGGTGCTCCAACGGACCCCACACCATCTGGCCCAACCCGGTAGGCCCCGGCGGCCAGGTGATCAGTGAAAACTGGGTCATGGACCAGTTCAACAATGACCCCTGGGCAAAAAACGCCATGATCCAGACCGCGGAAAACGTGGCCAAAGAAACCGGAGTTACACGGGAGGCCTGCGATGAAGTTGCGCTTCGCCGGTATGAACAGTATCTGGATGCCCTGGCGGGTGACCGGGCCTTCCAGAAACAGTATATGTTCCCGGCCAGCGTGGATATCTCAAAAAAGAAAACCATTACCCTGGAAAAAGATGAAGGGATCCTGCCCACTACAAAAGAGGGTCTCCTCAATTTAAAACCGGTCCTGCCCGGCGGGGTTCACACATTCGGCGCCCAGACCCATCCGGCCGACGGCAACTGCGGCCTCATTGTCGCCACAAAAGAAAAAGCCAAAGAACTGACCCAGGATGCATCAAAGGATGCAAGGATTGTCTCCTATGGATTTTCACGGGCCAAAAAGGGATTCATGGCCATGGCTGTGGTTCCGGCCGCCCGGATGGCCCTTGCCAATGCAGGGATCACCATAAAGGATGTAAAGGTCATCAAAACCCACAACCCCTTTGCCGCCAACGACATATATCTCGCAGACCAGATGGGCATTGACGTGAACACCTTCAACAATTTCGGATCATCCCTCATCTTCGGCCATCCCCAGGCCCCCACAGCCGGACGGCTCATCATCGAAGGCATTGAGGAACTGGCAGACAAAGGCGGGGGTTACATGCTCTTTACCGGGTGTGCGGCCGGTGATACCGGGGCAGCCCTGGTTCTGAAGATCGGGTGTTGATAACCGGAAAATTTTCAATTTTATAATAACAGACTCAGCAGAACATTTTTAATAGAGCAAAAGGAGAAAAAACATGCGTGTATTAATTATCGGCGGCGTCGGCGGAATGGGACAGGGTGTTGCAAGGGATCTGGTCAAACAGGAAAGAATTACCCAGGTCATCCTGGCAGACCTTTACCCGGACCCGGAAAGACTGTCAAAAAAACTTAAGGAAAGCGAAAAAACTTCCCTGATCAAAATGGATGTCAATGACCATGCAGCCATGGTCAAGGCCTTCAAGGAAGTCAACGTGGTCATCAATACGGCAGGCCCCTTTTACAAGACGGCTGTCCCGGTTGCCAGGGCAGCTGTGGAAGCCAAGGTCGATTATATTGATATCTGCGACGATTATGAAGGCACTGAGATCCTTTTTAATTCCGACATTGATAAAATGGCCAAAGAAGCCGGCATCACAGTTCTTACCGGCATGGGATCAGACCCCGGCACCAACAATATCCTGGTCAAATGGTATGCCGACCGCCTGGACAAAGTGGATGACATCTATCTCTACTGGGTGGTCAGTATTGCAGAACTGGCCGGAGCAGCCTGGGACCACAGCCTTCACATGACCCTGGGCAAAATCCCCCAGTATATCAACGGTGAGCTGGTGTCTGTGGAAGGCGGCACCGATGTGGTGGCAGAACAGTTCCTCGAACCCCTTGGCACCTGCCATGTCAGGTATGTTGGTCATCCCCAGCCCCTGACCCTGCCCAAATACATCAAGGGCGTAAAAAACGTCATCATCAAGGGCGCCCTGATTCCATTGTGGGTGGATGAACTCATCAAGGAGCAAAAGGACACCGGCCTTCTTTCCACCGAACCCATTGAGGTCAAAGGCACAAAAATAACACCCTATGATGTTGCCCTGAAACTCTGGCAGAAAATACCCGAGGGACGTGACAACGGGCCCCAGTCATCAGGCCTTAAAGTCATTGTCAAAGGCGAAAAAGACGGAAAAAAAGTCACCTACACCGCAGACATGGCCGGCCGCATGGCCCCTGGCACAGGTTTGCCTGCTGCCATCGCCGCCATGATGATGGCCGACGGCCACGTCAAAGTCAAGGGTGTGGTTGCACCCGAAGGCTGCATTGATGCGGACATTTTCCTTGGTGAATTTTTAAAGCGCGGCGCCAGAATCCACCAGACCCATAAAATCGATTCCATGTTTGAAGTGAACAAATAAAAAAGGAGGCCTTTCGTGAAAGAAACACCCAAACTGAATATTTCCAAAAGCCTTCGGATGTATGAAGAGGCCCTTGGCCTTGTGCCCGGCGGCGTGCTCGGCGCAAGAAAACCCACGGACTTTATCAACGGCGAATATCCCATCTTTCTTGAAAGCGGGAAAGGCTGCCGCCTCACCGATGTGGACGGCAATGAATTTGTTGATTTTCTCTGCGGCTACGGCCCGGTTATCCTAGGGTACCGTGAATCCGAAGTAGACGAAGCCGTTTACCAGCAGATCAGAGACAAGGGGTTCTGTTTTACCCTGACCCAGAAATTCCAGAACCTTCTGGCCAAAAAGCTGAAAGAACTGGTGCCCTCATCAGAAATGAGCATCTTTCTGAAAACCGGTTCCGACGCCACCAGCGCCGCCATCCGCATCGCCCGTGCCCATACGGGAAAACTCAAAGTCATGCGCTGCGGCTACCACGGCTGGCACGACTGGTGCGTGGAAATGAAGGGCGGCATCCCGAAAAAATTCTTTGAAGATGTCTATGAATTCCAGTACAACAACCTTGCCCAGCTGGAAGACCTCATGGCTGCCCACGGCAGCGACACCGCCGCCATCATCATGACGCCATTCGGCCATCCCAACCACCAGAAAATGCAGGAGCCGCTGCCGGGTTTCCTTGAAAGCGTAAAAGAAATGGCCCACAAATACGGCGCTGTTCTGGTTTATGATGAAATCCGCACCGGGTTCAGGGTCTCCATGGGCGGTGCCCAGAAATACTACGGTGTGACACCCGACCTGACCGTTCTTGGAAAGGCCATTGCCAACGGATATCCCATCTCCGTTGTAACCGGCAAAAAAGAAATCATGATGGCGGCAGCCCAGAAGCTGTTCATCTCTTCCACCTTTTTCCCCAACAGCGAATCCTTTGTCGCAGCCTTAAAGACCATTGAAATCCTTGAGCGGGACAAAGTCCTTGAAAACATCTGGGAAAAAGGTGAAGGATTCATGAAAGGCATCCAGGCCCTCATTGACAAACACGACGTGGGTGCGGAACTGACCGGCATCCCGCCCATGTTCTACATCACATTCAAGGCCGATGAATCCGGGGCCTACAAAGCCAAACGTACGGATTTCTATACAGAGCTGATCCGGAAAGGATTCTTTTTCACGCCTTTCCACCACGGATATATCAGTTACAGACACACCCAGAAAGACCTTGATCTGACCCTGAAAGCCATTGACGAATCCCTGGCCTTCATCAAGGATAAATACAAATAACACACCCTTCCAGGCCCCGGAAAAACCCTTTCCGGGGCTTGGACCACTTCATATCCCCCCGGAGTTATCTTTACTGCATCTGAGAAGCCTGGGAATAATTTTTCAAAATTCCTAATAAAAAGCCTTTAATAAAACCACACTGCTGGTTTGAGCTGTTTATGACCCATAAAATTACCTTCATATTGCAGAATACAAAAATAATATGTACTATAAGACCAAATCGTTAAAGAGAGGACATGATGCAAACATCACTACCATTAGATGAAATGACCATCACTGAAAAACTAGTCATGATCAATCAAATCTGGGGTAATCTTATGTGCGCTCCCAATGATGTTCCATCTCCAGAGTGGCATAGAGAGGTCTTATCAGCCCGTGCCGGACGTGTAAAAAGTGGTGAGGCTCAATTTAAAGGCTTTGAATCTGTTAAATCTGATTTACGTGAAGGAGCCCAATTCTGTGAGAAGCAAAGCGATGGTTTGGGTCTTTATTTCCTCGACACGCTTTTCTCTGACATAGAATCCTTGATTCTATATGCGGGAGTTCATATTAAGCTTGATGGGTATTTCAGATTATTATCAAAGCGTTTTCCCTTTGCAGTCTATTACTCTCTGGGTGGTGATACTGCAAAGGTTTATGCAGCTTTAGACTGTCGAAAAAATCCAAGTATAACCATAGAGCAACTAAAGCAACGGCGGACATAACGTCATTGCAGAGGACTGCTTGGGGCAAGCCCCAGTTACCTCGCTGCGCTGCTGGCTATCACGTGTTTCCATGGCCGGCACAATGAAAAAGGAAAGATATAATGAAAAAGAGAATCGCATTAGCTGCAATTGGATTATTATTAGCGGTTTCAGTTCTCGCAGCACCAGCGCCCTGGTATAAATGGAAGAGCAAACTTGATGGAAAAGAATTCTGTACTCAGACAAGCCCTGGCGATGGATGGGAGTTGTCAAGCGGACCGTACAAAGATGCCCGCTGTAAAATAACAGGAAGGCCAGGCGAGTAATGCCTGACTGGAACCCGGCCGGATTCGAAGGTATAGGGTTGATGGCGGCGTCAGCCCCGGCACAAGTGATATGGTCTTCTTCATCGAAATTATCTTTTATCTGAACTCTTCCATGCCAATAAAAACCCTGGTGTGGTCTGCCTTGATCACCTTTTTTTAGAAAAAAAGCTTGCTTCCGTATGCAGCTCAATACTATTATAAAATTCATCATCAACCTGCGATGTGTTTCAATATCAATCCGACAATTAACAAGGAGGAATTATGAGGAGGAAGTTATGACAGTAAACCTGAGAAACTCCAAAAAAGGTTCTCCAAAACTAGGGGTATGGGTTTTTGGGATCATCATCGGGAGCATCCTCACGGTCGGAGCCGGGGTAGGAATGCAGATCACGGACCGGCGTCCATTCTGCGCCAGTTGCCACATCATGAACGAAGCTGCCGTAACGCATAAAATATCTGCCCATGGCGAACTCTCCTGCAATGAATGTCATGCCCCCCATGATCTTGCAGAAAAATTACCCTTTAAGGCGGTTGCCGGAAGTAAAGATGTTTATTTCAATTTACTGGGAAAAATTGAAATGCCGCTTGAAGCCGGGGAAAACACAAGACAGGTGGTTAACACAAATTGCAAAGCCTGTCATCATATGACCAACGCAACCGTAGCCAGCATGGATGTGAAAGGCTTATGCACTGACTGCCATCGTAATGTCCAGCATATGAGAATGAAACCTGTCAGCACAAGGAGTGTAGGCGATGTTTAAAAATTCTAATTCATTTTTTGTATTAATCCTTGGAAGCTTATTGGGAATAAGCCTTTTGTTTTCAGGCTGTTCAGATGTCGGAGAACTCAATCCGCCGGTTTACAAAACCAAGCTGGCGGCCGATGAAATCCGCAACAGCGCCTTTAAAGAAGAATTCCCGCTACAGTACAACTATTATGAAAGAAATAACGAAACCCAGGTCATGACCGAATACAACGGCTCTGTTAATTACAGCAAGAATAACAATGTCGATCCTCTGCCCGAAGGGTACAAACATGCCCAGCCCTATCTCAAAAACCTGTGGCTCGGATATCCTTTCAGCTATGATTACCGCTCTGCAAGGGGCCATACCTATGCAGTGGAGGATTTTTTAAACATCGACCGCATCAACCGGTATGATGAAAAAGGGGGGCTCCCCGGTACCTGCTGGAACTGCAAAGGCCCCAAGATGCTGGAATGGTATAAAGAAAAAGGAGATGATTTCTGGGCCACCGATGTCAATGCCATGCGCGACAAGCTGGATGTCAAAGATCATACCATCGGATGCGCCAACTGCCATGAGCCTGAGACCATGGAACTTCGCCTTTACAGTGTTCCGCTCCAGGACTACTTGAAAACCCAGAACAAGGATTTCAAGCAGTTGCCCAGAAATGAAAAACGGGCCCTGGTCTGCGGCCAGTGCCATGTGGAATATTATTTCCTGGACAAATCCTTCGGCCCGGCCAAAAAACCCAAATTCCCCTGGGACAACGGGTTTAATCCCGATGATATGTTTACCTACTACCAGACTCGTGGTGAATGCCAGGTAAAAGGGTTTGAGGGCAATTTTGTGGACTGGACCCATCCGGTTTCAAAAACCCCCATGCTCAAAGCCCAGCATCCGGAATATGAGACCTGGATCAACGGGACCCATGGCGCCGCCGGTGTTGTCTGCGCCGACTGCCATATGGCCTATGTCCGAACCGACGAAAAGAAAAAAATATCTTCCCACTGGTGGACTTCACCTCTGAAAGACCCTGAACTCCGCGCCTGTCGCCAGTGTCATTCCGACAAGACCCCTGAATTCCTGAAAAACAGGGTGCTTTTCACTCAGAAAAAGACCTTTGATCAATTGCTGATTGCCCAGGAGATATCGGTCAAGGCACATGAAGCGGTACGCCTGGCATTGGAATACAAAGGGGAAAAGGCTCCCGATTATGAAAATCTCGTCATCCAGGCCCAGCAGATGATCCGCAAAGGCCAGTTCTTCTGGGATTATATCTCTGCTGAAAACTCTGTGGGATTCCATAACCCGGCAAAGGCGCTGGACACCCTGGCCTCTTCCCAGCAATACAGCCAGAAGGCGGTTGATCTGGCTGGAGAAGCCACCAAGTTCGGCATATCCAAGGATCTTGCCGGAGATATCAAACAGATTGTTCCGCCCATCCTGAAACACAGCAGAAAGCTTCAGCAGGATCCGGAACATATGAAAACCCATGCATGGTTCAAATACATCCCGGTACTGCCTCAAGCAGATCAGGTCTGGGACGGCCAGAAAAAACTATAAAAACCTATCCCTCTGTGGATCGGTGCTCCCCTTTGCCGGTCCACAGGGGCTATTCAGTTTTTGAATTTTCTGTCTGTTTTGCTGAAGATTATTTTCCGTTTAATGACCAGTCATAATCCAGATACTCAATTTTAATATTTTCTGCCTTGGCAATGAGTTGGGATTTCAGTTCCCCTGAGGCATATTTTGAAACAAACCCTAAAATGTCGTCTTCGAAATCCTCTGAAAACCATTTAAAAATACTGCTGACATATAAGGTATTGCCATTCATCCTGTTTTGTTGAGGATCATTTATAAATGCCCGTGCAGAACTCTCCAGCTGATGATCCAGTCTCAGTCCTGTATAGGGTTCAAAAATAAGGGGGGGACACCCTTTGGATGCACAATTGATGGCAAAGTGGACCCTGGGGTCTTTAAATACCGGGCGAATAATCTGGTGTTCGATGGCATCAAGGGATATGATATCCCCGTCAATCCGGCAAATCTTCTTTTTCCAGGGGCTTTGAAACAGCGACCCCAGGTCTTTGATGGATTTGATGCCCGGATACCCGCTTAAAATCAATTTGATGGTCCACGAATTATAGGCATTGATATAAAACGCAAGCTGCTCGTTTCTGTCCAGGGTTTTTGAATCCGTCTTTTCAAGAATTTTCAGATATTCATCCAGACGGCTCTCTTCATTCTTGAATCCCTGATAATCCACGACACCGTCTTTTACATATTTTTTCAAAAGGCCGGCATATAGACCGTGCTCCACGGTATTACCGGCAATGACCGGCATGCTTATAAAAAAAACGAGGATAAAGACCATCCAAAAAATAAACCGCCTGATTCCGGCAGAATGCAACTGATTCATTATAATTTGCTCCTTACATGTTTCCGGCCGTAGTATGGCCGGTAGAATTCTTCAGCGTCCACGGACAGGGTGCCGAGACGCCGGGAAATAATAAACCTTGTCATCAGAAAAAAGATATTAAAAAAATTGGGGGCAATCCCCTTCAGCTTCCAGCGCCGGAAGGACACAATGGGGCCGGAATATAGAAAGCAGAAGGCCCCGGCCTCCCGGATTCGAAAGGATAATTCCACATCTTCCATGAGCCTCAGGGCTGGAAATCCCCCAGGTAAAGCAGCCTTTCTGAAAAACTGGCACTGATCACCAAAGCTGATGCCAAGCAGAGCCGTTTTAAGAAAATTCAGACAGATGAGAAAGGTGGCGCCAGGTGACTGGTGGTCATAAATAATCCGGAAGGCGCCTCCGGCAGCAACGCTGTTTTCCGCAAGGGCTTTTTTTGCATGTTCCAGCATAGCCGGCTGCATGATCACATCTGCATGGCAGATCAGGATCATATCTGCCTGGGAAACAGACACGGCCCCGGCGATCTGGATTCCCCGACCCGGCGGAGAGGAAACGACCTTCACGCCGGGAAAAGCAGCAGCCGTTTCAAGAGTGGCATCGATGGAACCGCCGTCGGCAATCCATATTTCATCCGGCAAAAGGGTCTGGGACTCAATGGACAAAAGGCACTGAGCCAGGTTTTTCTCTTCATTCAGGGTGGGGATGATGACGGCTGTTTTATGCGGAGGCGGGAAGACATTTCTGCCTGTCTTGTGTCTTAAGGCCAGTGTGTAAAGAAACACCAGGATAACAGGGAGGTATTCCAGAAACAGAGGGAGGTCAGGCACTGCCCAGATACCGGTGCGTCGGCAGACATCATTGACGGTAAAGGTAAAACAAACCGATGCCGTAAAGACCATGAGGGTAGGCGAGCGATAAAACGGGAGCAGCATCACCCCCCAAAGCAGATACCAGGGGTGAAGCACCATGGTACAGAGAAAAAAAAGCCCCATCAGGATATGGACCGAACGGAGCCGGTCAGCACCAAAGAAGAATTCACGCATGGCCCAAAGGCCAAACACTGAGGCTGCCAGGACAGGGGCTGATCCCATGTGGATTTTTCTTAAAATCCAGGTCAGGGGACCGTTATACCAGGTGGAACCGGCAAAGTGGATCAGCACGGCCAGAAAATTACCCTTAAACAGAAAAAGGGATAAACACGGGAGGGCTGCCGCCCAGATGTGCCTGATATTGCGACGGGTGATCAGAAACGGAATCAGGATCACCGGTGTGAGTTTCAGCATTATGGCGCAGCCCATCAGAAAAAACCCGCCCCTGAATCGGCCGGTGTCATAAAGAAAAAGGCCGCCGGCCAGGGCTGTCACCATGAAAGCATCCAAATGCCCTTCACCGGAGCTGAAAATGATGCTGACCGGAGACAGGGAAAACAGAAGGACATGCCTGGGGTCAAGTCCCTTCTGAAAAGACCAGCAGAGCAGAATAGCTGTTGTAACCAGATCACACAATGTAAAAAAAGCTTTGAATATCAGCGGGGAATGGTGAATTCCATCCAGCGACCGGAACAGGAGCTGGGCCAGGGGCGGATATATGGCTGGAACAGATTTATTGTTGATCCCGGTCCAGAGATCATCCCGAAGATGAGCGAGCAACAGGCTGTCCGGAGCATGGACAAAGGGAGAAAAACCATGGCCCTGAATCATCCCTTCCCAGATATAGCGAAAGATATCATCCCCTTCCGAAAAAAAGAAAAGGTAGGGAATCCGGACCAGAACTGCAGAAACCATTATAACTGCCGCGGCTTTGGCAGTATCGGTTTCCGGAAAAATTTGCCGCAGCCCGAGCACCGCTGCAGTGGCCATGATCCAGCAGATTGAAAAAACAAGCCCGCCGCTTCCAAGATGACCGGCATACAGCATCATGCCGTGCGATACTGTAAAAACTGCCAGCGATAAATAAGCCGTCAGCGGATTCCCAAGACCATAAAAACATTTCATATTTCATCATCATTAGGACAGGTTGCTTTTTCATGTCAAGAGAATTAAATCAAACCCTGGCGGCGATCATCCGCTGGTGAACCATTATCAGTTTTTCCTGATTCTTAAAGGTCACGCTTAAGGGCTTTTTTATAAGAAAGGTACCGCCAAGAACAGCTTTCAGATATGGTGGTACAGGGCCTAAAAGGCTATTGTCATGGTGTTCAAATCACTGACGGCTATTGCGGCAATATCATCATGGCGCTTGAACCTGGGATACAGGATGCGCTCCGGGTCAAGGGCTTCCATTTGCCGGATTTTATTTTTAAGGCCTATCAGCCCAATGGTCAGATAAGATTCAACCAGAGGGGTAAAATTTCTTTTTTTCTCGGGCGTTTTTACCGGTATGGTAAGGCCGTCCGTAAATAAAAGGATTTCTTTGACCCGATCCAGGGATTCATGACCGTGATTCAGAAAATCGGTTGCCTTGCCCTCACCATTCAGCACTCCGTAGGTCACATTCATTTCACATCTTTTTTTCCGGATCTGGTCTGCCAGGGCTTTTTTGCATCCGTTAAACCCATTCTTTTCAGATTTCCACAGACAAAGGGTCTCATAGTCATGGTCGCTCTGCTCAATAAGGACCTTATGGGAATTGTCCTGAAAAATGAGAATTATATACGAATCCCCTGTCTGCACCCATTCAAGCTTGTTGTCTTTTATCCGGATGACCGCAGCGCTGGTGCTCCATCGGTTTTCCTTTTTTGTCAGATCCACGCCGTGCTGAACCATCCGGCTGTGTATGGCCTTGTTTGCTTCTCCGGCAAGGACTGTCAGGGGGTAATGATTTTTTGCAAAAACAGACCTGGCTGCAGATGATGCCAGAAACCCGCCGGTTTTATCGCTGTCAAATTTCTGGTTGCCAAGGCTGGTGGCCCCGTCAAACACGCCAAACAGATTTTCAGCAATAATGATGTCATCTTCGTTTAATTTTCCTGAACCGTTTTCCAGTATGTGCTCAATTCTCATTCAAAAACCTTTTGTTTCTTTTCAATTGTCTTTTGCATTATAAATACCATGCAACGGATGTCAAAAAGATAATCTGAATGAAAATTTGAATCCATATCAAAATTTTCTATATATTGGATTCAGACCTGATGATAATTTTTCTTTCCTGCCCTGAAACGGCAAGCTTAAGAAAGGGTTTTTCAGCAGATCTCAGACAGGGCTCCTGTTTTGCTCCTATGATTTTTAATTGTGTCCCCTCTGGTGCATCTATTTTCAGATAGATGGGATTTTTTAAAAGCTTTGCAGGAACCTTGTCCATCCAGCCCACATCAATCAAAACCCCATCATCAATTCGTTGGATTTCAGACATGGTGCAATGACAATACTGGGTAAAGCATGAACCGGAATCTTTTGAGAGAAGCATGCCTTTTTTTTCACTGCCGGTTTTGATATAACCTGCCCATTTTTCAATAACTGATACATTTTTTCCCGGATCAGGGTGAAGAATGTTGGCCCAGTGGAGGGCCATCACCGGCCTGTCGAATTTAAACCCGGGCTCGGCTGCCACCATGTTCCAGCCAGTTTCAGATTCCCCTCTCTCCACAAGAAGCACATCATTCTCCCAGGCTATTTTCCCGGTCTGGGGCATGGAATGGAATCTTGTCCTGCTGAACATGAGGGTTACATAATTTATCCCGAATTCATGGAGAATTTTCTGAAACCCCTTGTCAGGATCGCCAAAACTGTGCATAAGGGCCGGAGGAATAAAAGTTTTCGGCATACAGTCAAACCGGTATTGCTCCATAATTTTAAAAAAAAAGAAAAAATGCTTCCGGATTTCATCCGGATCTCTCATAGCCCCATCCGGATCATGGAATTCAGTTCTTTTCATTACACCCTGGTCCCAGAATTCGTGGCCCAGGCCATGCAGCCCCATTTCTATATAGTTTTCTGCGTTTTTGATAATCCGGGCAGCTTGGTTTTTTTGTTCCTGATCCCTGTATGGCGATGTCCAGCTTTTTCCCATCCAGGTGGAGGAAGGCAGTTTTTTCAAAATATCGTCCCTGTCCCACTCGCACAGAACAAATCCGGCAAGGAGTTTCATATCCAGTTTTTCCCCCAGGGCTGCAATGGCGGCATAATCTTCAGGCACGTGATCTCTGGGCATGCCGGTTCTGAAAGGCTGGTTAAAATTTGAGCCGTCCGTCCCCTTCCACCAGCCCACATCTTCTATACTGACGATAAGCGGCAAGGGGATTGTAATTTTCAAATTCACAGCGATATGCTCCTTCTCACCAGGGGACCGATCAGATTTGCGATACCAAGAGGCATTTTCTTCCATAAACCAATGGATAAGGTTTCCTCTCTTTGAAAACCGCGTTTTCCGGGAAAGCTCCAGGCATACCAGTAAAGGGGTTTTTCAACAGGACCGAACTGGTTCTTGAACCGGTATGTGGAAGCATTTCTGGAAGACCGCCCCATGTCAAATATTTCAATTCCCATGTTGCAGGCAAACCGTATCATCTGCCAGTAAAGATACAGATTGGCATTGAGATATCGACACTCCCTCAAAGAGGATGCCCATGGGTTGGCCAGCCTGTTTTTGAACCTGAACATGAAAGAGGATGCAACCGGCCTGGTTTTATAAAATACAACACATAGAAACGACTCCTGGTAAAAATGATCAAACACTGTTTCAAAAAATTTTTTCGCGTGCACGGGTGACCCAAGATCCCGCATGTTCCGGCTGAAAACCCTATAAAAAGGATCGATCAATTCTTTTTTCCCTATTTTCCAGCTCAACCCGCTCTTTTCACTTTTTTTAATCTGGCTTCTCAGTTTTGATTTGAATTGATGAAACACAGAATTCTGGGAGCCGGATAGATGAAGTTGCAGCCCGACTTTGCCGCTGAAAATTTCAGGAGAGCGGCCCATGAGTTTAAAATCCTTCATATCCGGCACATTCCCCTGTCTTAATTCTATGCTTGAAATAGTTTTGGGTGAAAATGAATTCAACCCTTTTTTAAAAAGAAATTCCCGGGTCAGAACGTCCTTTGCCAGTATCCCGGCAGCGTCAAAAAACGGAACTGATACTATTCTTGGCGCATTTAAAAATGTCTTGAATCTGAACAGGGGCAGTATTCCGCAGATTTCGGGCCTGTTTGTTGAACCCGGTCCTGTTGCGGCAAGATAGAAAGGTTTATGACCATAAACTTCCTCAATAACCCTGGACCAGTTGAAAAGATGGGTGTATTCAGACTCCCTGTTCTGACGCACATATCTGTCCCAGGCATCAGAATCGACATCTTCCCTGATTTTCAAGGTTTCCGGCAGTTTATGGGATTCAGTATTCTGCAACATCAATAAAGAATCGTTTTTTTCCTTGGCCGCACCCTGGTCATAAGGACGTCCATATAATAGTAAACAACGGGCGTAATATAAAGGGTCAGAAGCTGGGACGACAAAAGTCCGCCCACAACGGCAAGCCCCAAAGGCTGCCGCGATTCTCCACCGGCACCGAACCCCATGGCAATGGGCAGCGTTCCCATGAGAGCCGACATGGTTGTCATCATGATGGGCCGGAACCGCACGACAGCCCCTTCAAAAATAGCATCAATGGGCGCTTTCCCTTCATTTCGTTCCGCTTCCAGCGCAAAATCGATCATCATGATGGCATTCTTCTTAACAATCCCGATGAGCATGATGATGCCGACAAAACCGTAAAGATTGAGATCCAGACCAAAGATCATAAGCGTGATAAGGGCGCCGAAACCGGCAGCCGGAAGCCCGGAGAGAATGGTGATGGGGTGGATATAGCTTTCATACAGCACCCCCAGCACAATATAGATAACAAAAATCGCAAGGGCCAGCAGAACCTGAGACCCGGCAAAAGAAGACTGGAACGCCTGGGCCGTGCCCTGGAAACCGGTGCTCACCGTGGGCGGCAGGGTTTTTGCAGATAAGGTTCGTATCAAGGCCATGGCATCACTCAGCGCAACATCCGGGCTCAGGTTGAACGAAATCGTCACAGCCGGAAGCTGCCCCAGGTGATTCACCGACAATGGCCCAATGGTCTTGGTAAGGGTCGCAATGGTGTCCAGCGGGATGAGCTGACCGGATTTGGAGCGGATGTAAAGCATTCCCAGTGCTGCCGGGTCTTCCTGGTACCGGGGGTCCAATTCCAGGATCACCTGGTACTGATTGGTCGGGGCAAAGATAGAGGATACCTGGCGGGAACTGTAGGCATAGGAAAGGGCATTTTCCACCTGCATAACGGAGAGCCCCAGTGCCGCAGCCTTGTCCCGGTTGATGTCAACCTTTACCTGGGGGTTTTTAATCTGAAGATCACTGGTGACATCCTGCAGCTCAGGCAGTTCCCTTAGTTTTTCCTGAAGTTCGTCCGCAGAGCTGTACAACTCCTCCATGTTCTGACCCCGGAGGGTAAACTGATACAGGCTTTTGGAAGACATTCCGCCGATCTGAATCGAAGGGGTATTTCTCAGAAAGGCCTGAATCCCTGGGACTTTGGATAATTTGAGCCGAAGTTTCTGAAGGATTTCTTCTGAGGAAAGGGTCCGCTCATCCCGTGGTTTCAACCTCAGAAACAATCTCCCCCCGCTGCTTCCAACAGAGGACATGAAACCGTCAATATTGGGGTCTGCTGCTATAATTGCGGATAAAGATTCCTGATGCCGTTTCATTTCTTCAAAAGAGGTTCCCTGGGCGACCTCGGTGCTGCCGTTAAGGCGTCCTGTGTCCTCTGTGGGCAAAAATCCCATGGGGATAACGGTAAAAAGCCAGGCGGTTATAAAAGTGGTGAGGATTGTCAGCACAAGGGTTGTCCTTCGATAGCGCAGGACAATTTTTAAGGATCTCTCATAAAAATGGCGCATGCCATCAAAAAACCGTTCAAACAGGAGATACAGACGGCCATGCTGCCCAGCCTCCTTTGGCGGTTTTAAAAACCGGGAGCAGAGCATGGGGGTAAGCGTCAGGGAAACCAGGCAGGAAACCAGAATGGCAGCGCTGATGGTGACGGCAAACTCGTGGAGAAGCCGACCGATAATGCCCCCCATAAAGAGCACCGGGATAAAAACCGCCACCAGGGAGATGGTCATTGAAATAATGGTAAACCCGATCTCCTTTGACCCCTTAAACGCCGCAGCCATTGCAGTTTCACCTTTTTCCATATGGCGGACAATATTTTCCAGCATGACAATGGCGTCGTCCACGACAAAACCGACGGATAAAGTAAGCGCCATCATGGAGATGTTATTGAGGGAAAAACCCATCATCATCATGACACAAAAGGTTCCGACTATGGAGATCGGTACTGCCAGAGAAGGGATGAGGGTGGCGGAAAAATTGCGAAGAAAAAGAAAAATCACCAGAATAACCAGGCAAACGGTCAAAACAAGGGTAAATTTGACGTCGTGCATGGATTCACGGATGAGTTGGGACCGGTCATAGAGAACATTCAGCTCCACAGAGGCCGGGAGCTGATCACGAAAGGAAGGCAGGAGCTTTTTCACGTTATCGACCACTTCAATGGTGTTGGTGCCTGGCTGACGCTGGATGGCCAGGACAATGGCACGGGTATTGTTGTACCAGCCGGCGGTCCGGACATTCTCGACACTGTCAATCACCTGGCCCAGCTCCTCCAGCCGGATTGGTGATCCGTCCCGATAGGCCACCACAATAGAACGGTAGTCGGCAGCTTTAAAAAGCTGTCCATTGGCCTCAATGGTGAAGACTTGCTTTGCTCCGTCAATCACCCCGGTGGGAAGATTGACATTGGCATTGCCGATGGCCGCTGCCACCTCGTCAATTCCGATCTGCCGGGATGCCATGGCTTTGGGGTCCAGCAGAACGCGAACAGCAAACTTCTGTGACCCGTATATGTTGACCTGGGCAACCCCGCTGACGGTTGAAATGCGTCTTGCTATAAGCGTCTGGGCATATTCATCCACCGTGGAAAGAGGCAGGGTCGGTGAACTGAGCGCCAGGTAAAGAATCGGCTGATCCGCAGGATTAACTTTCCTGAAAGACGGCGGCGTGGTCATATCTTTTGGCAAATGGCGGGTAGCCAGAGAAATAGCTGCCTGAACATCCTGGGCCGCCGCATCAATATCACGCTCCAGGGCAAACTGAAGCGTAATGCTGGTGGAGCCGATGCCGCTGGCGGAGGTCATGGAATCGACGCCGGCGATGGTGGATAACTGGTTCTCCAGTGGAATTGCAACAGCAGACGCCATGGTATCGGGGTTTGCGCCCGACAGGGAAGCATTCACCTGGATGGTTGGAAAATCAACGTTGGGCAGATCATTCACCGGAAGCAGGCGATAGGAGACAATACCGAAAATGACAATGGCAATCATGATCAGGGATGTCATTATGGGCCTGCGGATAAAAATCCCTATATTCATAGAGGTTTTTCCCCTGGGGCAGGCGATTTTTTTTCTTCTATGGCTGTTCCGGGAACCAGCCTCAGCTGGCCGTCAACCACAATGGTTTCTCCGGGTGCAAGCCCTTTTTCGATTACGCTTTCCTCCCCAATGGCAGGGCCCACGGTGACCGGCCTGACCTCAACGGTCTTCTCCGGTTTTACCGTAAACACAAACTGACCCTCCTGGCCTGTCTGAATGGCACTGGTGGGAATCACCACGGCATTTTTCAGCGATGAAAGCGTCATGACCACATCAATAAACTGGCCTGGCCAGAGTCTTCTGGATGTATTGTCAAAGACCCCTTTTATCATGATGGTGCCTGTTTCCGGATTTACGGCATTATCCATAAAACTCAGGGTTCCGGTTTCGGTATCACCCGGTCCATCGGGAATCAGGGCATCAATCTTCAATTCGCCTTCGGCCATGGCCTTTTTTACCTCCCCTATTTTTTTTTCCGGGATGGAGAACACCACATTGATGGGGCAGATCTGATTGATGGTCACAATGGGAACATCATTTGCCTTTACAAGATTTCCGGGATGCAGGGCAAGGGTGCCGGTGCGCCCTGAAATCGGCGTACGGATGGAGCAATATCCCAGTTGTATTTTGGCGCTTTTTATGGCTGCAAGATCTGACGCAACTGCGGCAGAAAGGGATTCGGCATTGGTCCGAAGAAGATCATACTGGTCCTGGGCAACGATTCCTTCTTTGAGCAGCCCTTTGTAACGGGCAGCCTGCTCCCGGGCAAATTTTTCCTGGGCCTGGTTCTTTGCCAAAGCTGCCTCATACTGGCCAAGGGTTGCCAGAAACGGCGCCGGATCAATGCTGACAAGAAGATCCCCTTTTTCCACGCTGCTTCCTTCTTCAAAATGCACCTTTGCGATCTGGCCGTTTATCTGAGATTTGACGGCAATCGTGGCAAAGGCCTGAACCGTACCGATGGCCTTTAACTGAACCGGCACCTCTTTTTCCATGGATTGCGCCACTGTTACGGGCACTGCCGGTTTTGCCCGGGGTTTATCATTTTTTTCTGATTTACAGGCGCCACAGAAAAAAACCGCTATCATGAGGCATCCGGCAATAATGAGCTTTTTTGCCGGCATGTTCTTATATCTCATATTAATCCTTTTTTCCCTTCATGGCCTTATAGAGATGATCCGCTTCAGTTTCATCCACACGAATCCCCTGACGCTCCAGCAACTCGCCCGTCACCTGCCAGAAACGCGTCAGCGCATCTGCGTAGGCAACGAGGGCCGCAATCTGATTATTTTTAGCAGTGGCCAGATCCGTCTCAACATCCAGCACCTCTTTGGTGGTCGCGAGTCCAACCTCGTTTTTACGGATAAAAGAGTGGAGGCGCTGGCCGGCAAATTCAACCCCGCGATCCGTAACCTCAATCTGCTTAAACCCCGACCGGATGCCCCGCAGGGCCGCCCTCACCTCATTGGCAATATTTTCTTCAAGGCTTTTTATCTTCAGGAGGGCCTGTTCGGTTTTAAGGCGGGTTTTTATATAGTCATTCTCAGCAGCCTTGTTTCCCAGGGGATAGGAAAAAACAAGCCCGACACTCCAGCCGAAATTATCAAGCGACCCTGTACCAACGGAATAATGGTCCCGGTCCCGGTCTATGCTGTTCAGCCCCGCAGAGGTAGTCAGCGAAAGATCAGGCTCAAGCCTGTTTTTAGATACACGGGTCTGAAATTCAGCCAGTTCAAGGTTCTGCTTCTGTTCAAGGATATCCGGACGGGTAAGGGCCCTGCTGATGGCATCTTCTTCCAATATATCCTGAGCTTCATGGGAGGGGGTATCGGTTGTGGTGATATCGACCCCGGCATCCAGTTGCAGGAGCAGCCGGAGTACATCCAGCTGGTCGCCCACTGCCTTTTGTGCATCAATAAGCTCCTTTTCCCTCCGGACAACACCGAATTCAGCATTCAGGACTTCAAGTGCGGGCAGAACGCCCGAATCCACACGGGTCCGGGTTTCAGAAAGAATGGTTTTTGCCAGTTCCAGGGAAACCTGTTTGACAGACAGTTCTTCCCTTAGCCGATAAAGCTTATAATACTCATTTCTCACCTGTGTAATGGTCGATAGAAGCTTTGTTTTGAAACGTTCCAAGGACGCATACTTTGAAATCCGCGAGATGCGGATATTTTCTTCGGTTATTTCCCTGCCCCGGTTTTTGAATAAGGGCTGGCTGATGGAAAACACAAGACCGGACTGGCCGTAATGATCCAGAAGGGTCGGGTTATTGGTGTCATTATCCGAGTTGTTGAAACTTAGCGCAGCCGTGGCGCCGGTTGAAAAAAGACGGCTTAAGGATACCCCCGTGCTGAAGGCACGGGTATCAATGATGCTTTCGTTGATGGCGGGTTTTTCTTCTGAAGTATCATCATATCTAGTCTGTACGGTAAACCGGGGGTCATATATGGCACCATAGCGGTTGATATCGGCTTCAAACTGAGCCGGATTATAAAGCTCAGCACGCACATCCAGATTTTTTTCAACCGCCATACGAACCGCCTCATTCAATGTCAAGGGAAGAGGAGACTGTGCGGCAAGGGGCGGGCATTGACTAAATCCGACCAAAAGGCAAACCAGAAACACCAGAAACGCTTTCACAAAAAGATGACTCCTCTCAGGTAAAATTAAGGCTCCATTTCCGGAAATATCCCGACCCTGTTCTTCACGCCTGTTCAAACGCAAAACCCGCTGAATACGGCGTTATTGTAGAGCAACGGCTTCCTGTTTGTCAATAGATCCGTAAGTTCGGCCCGCAATGCAGGGTGGTTTTCCCTTTCATGTTTATAAATAATTTGTTTTCAACCTTTTTTCCCGCTCGAAACGTTCGATGGCCAATGTTATCAGCCTTTCAATCAATTCCGGATAGCTGATTCCGGAACTTTCCCAAAGTTTCGGATACATGCTTATCTTGGTAAAACCGGGAATCGTATTAATTTCATTCACTATGATCTTTCCCCCCTCCATTAAAAACATATCAACACGACCGAAACCTTCACATGAAAGCGCCTTGAATGTTTTTACAGAGATCTTTTGTGCAGATTTCAGTTCTTTGGCCGTTATTTTAGCCGGAATGTCAAGCACGGCTCCATTCTCATCAATATATTTTGCTTCATAGGAGTAAAAATCGTGGTTTGCTATAATCTCACCAACAGTTGAAGCAACAGGATTATTGTTTCCAAGAACAGAGCATTCAATTTCCCGCCCTTTAATAAATTCTTCAATAATCACCTTTCGATCAAAATCAAAGGCAGTCTTGATGGCCGAAACATATCCTGCTTCATTGTTCACCTTGTTTACACCCACTGAAGACCCCATGTTTGCCGGTTTTATAAAAACAGGCAATCCTAGTTCTTCAGCCACTGATAAAAAGGAAGGCACTTCCTCCCCAAATGTGATGGTCTTGAATTTTGCAATGGGTATCCCGGCATCACGCAAAAGCCGTTTCATCACGTCTTTGTCCATCCCCACTGCCGAACCCAGAACCCCGGCGCCCACAAAAGGAATGTTCGCAAGTTTCAATAATCCCTGAACGGTTCCATCCTCGCCCATTGGCCCATGAAGAATCGGGAATGCAACATCGATGGGCAGACTTTCCTTCCGCATCGAAATATGTGAAATGACGCCGTTGCTTTCGGGCGCAAACGTTACAATATCGTTTGACTCATGCAGCCCGATGAGCTTTGGATTGTTTTCATTTATAAGAAACCTTGATTCGTCTGCAAGCAGCCATTTCCCGGATTTGTCTATCCCAATCAGAACGGGGTTGTATTTATTCTTATCAATGGCGTCAAAGACATTCTTTGCAGACTGCAAAGAGACTTCATGCTCTGCAGATTTTCCGCCAAAAATGATACCAACGTTTATTTTCCGCATTTTCTTTTCCAGTTCTTTTGCTATTTTTTTTTATGCCTCCAGAGAGGATTCAATTTTCTTTATACCTTTAATAATTATTTGATGGGAAATCAATCGGTAAAAGGCGAACTTTTCAGGATGAATTTTAAAGTCTTAGACACTATAATCGTTTTTTGGAACCAACAGGCGGCTGGTTTTTTCTATCATTTTGCACCCATTGCTTTCTCCAGGGCCTCTTTCAATTCAGAAATCAGATATGGCTTATTCAAAATCGCCTGGGGTGATTCCGGATAATTGCACACCATGACCATATGTTTGTCATGGCCGCTGGCAAGGATCACAGGCACATCAACCTTTATCCGGCGCAATTCTGTCAATGTTTCCCATCCGTTCATGTGGGGCATGGTCAAATCAGTGAGAACACAGCAGATCTCATTTTGGCGCTGTTGGAATATCTGTACCCCCTCAACTCCGTCCTGTGCTTCAATCACTGTGTATCCCAGGTGGGTAAGCATGGCCTTTGCCATATCCCGGACCATCTCCTCATCTTCGATGAGCAATACTGTCACGGCGTTTTCAACCTTTCTGGCAGGGGCTGCTGGTTTTTCCTGCTCAAGGGGAATTGTTTTTGTTGATATCGGCAGATATATCCGAAAAACACTGCCACACCCAAGTTTGCTGTCAACGGTGATGCAACCGCCATGGGCTTTAACAATCCCCATGACAACAGACAGACCCATTCCCAGACCAGTAAATTTTGTGGTGAAAAAAGGATCAAAAAGTTTCTCGATGTCCATGTTTGTGATCCCACAGCCTGTATCCGACACTTCAAGACAGGCATGGGGGATAGGTTGCGGCTGCCAATCAAACGGGATGCGTCGGGAGGAGGGAATATCCCCTGGAGCAACCGTCCTGATGGTCAAATCAATGCTGCCTTGATTGCTGGAAATGGACTCCAAGGCATTGGTGATCAGATGGGTCAGGATCTGCTGTATCTGTCCTTCGTCAGCACGGATTACCGGTCCAGAAGCGGGGAAATCGACATTAAGAATCATGCCTTTTGGGGTTGCCGCCCGAAGCAGGGTGAGGATTTTGCAACACGCTTCAGACAGGCTTATGATCTCATGTTTACCACCGGATGTCTGGCCAATATAGGTCAGCATTTGCCGGCTCACTTCTGCTGCTTTGTTCGCTGCCATCATAGCTTTTAGAAGTTTTTCACGATTTTTTACATCATTTGGCAAATCATCCAGAAAAAGCTCCAAATTGCCTATTACCACACTGAGTTTGTTATTGAAATGGTGAGCAATGGCACCGGCCATGCGGCTCAGGCTTTCAGCCTTCTGGATTTGCTGGAGTTGAGCCTGGATCGTCTTATGTTCGGTAACGTCTATGGATGTGGAGGTAAGGGCAATGGGATTGCCTGTGTCATCAAAAACAGTAGCTGCCGACACCTGAACATCAAAAAGACTGCCGTCTTTTCTAATCCCTTTCAATTCACCGGCCCAGGTCCCCATAGATTGAAGAGTCCCCATAATATGTTCGTCTTGATCACCCAGCAGCCAGAAGTTCCGGAACGGTTTTCCCAAATATTCTTCCGGGTTATCAAACCCCCATAATTTTTGAAAAAAAGGATTCCCATAGGTCATATTCCCTTTGAGGTCACAGGCGGCAATGGCACAGGAAGACGACTTGATGATATTTTGTTTGAAGATAAGCTCTTTTTCATTCATCTGTTGGATACTGTTCATTTTTTTTTTAAACTTTTAAATTCAACAAATCAGGAAAGCTTAAATCTACTTACGATTTCCTTTAATTTTTCTGCCGGCTTTGAAAGTTTCAACACCTTTGTGTTCATCTTTGCTCCGATTTTAAGATCATTCCACTTCATATTTTTCAATCTCCAGATTTAAGTTAACACTGAACAAAACAACTCCTCTTTTGAATCAACTAAAAAAATGAATTCGCCATTTTTATAGAATCAAGATAAAAAGCCGGGAATTTGGATTCAATATTTTTACCAGAGATAAAATCAAAAATTCGATTTTTCCAATCCCCTTTTTCAAAAACCTCAACTATGCTCAAAATCGTTTTAAACTCTTTATCCCTGCCAAGTAATGCCAGTTTCATCTTTTCTGAGAAAGCAATATAGCTTAAAATCGTTTCCATTTTACAATCCAAAATGGCATCCATAAATGAGAACAGACCCAGGGTAAACAATTCATCCATTGAATAGCTCGTATTTAAAACCTTCCCGCAATTTTCGCACATTCGGGCACGGACTATGGAGGCGCGAACCAGTTCATTGGGTTTATTGGCTCCCAGGTCGAAGATCACAACAATATTAATAAATCTTTTCAGCTCTTCTGTTCCAAGATATGTTATGGCATCTTTAATGGTATTGATTGAATTACGTCTATTGAAATAAGCGGAATTAATAAACCTTAATAATTTGAAGGATACTGAAACATCTTTTTTGATAAGGGTTTCGACCTTTTGCAAATCTAATTCTTTTTTTCCCAATTCATTGACAAGTCCCAATTTTGTAATTTGACCTGAAGATATACCTTTTGTGGATAATACTTCAGGTTTTGAAAAAAAATAACCCTGGAACAGATCAAACCCCATGTCTTTTGCTTGCTCAAATTCGACATAGGTCTCGACCTTTTCTGCTAAAAAAAGGATCTCATAATCTGATCTTAACTCCCGCAGTGTCTCGTAAAGGGATTCCAATGGAGTGGCCCTGATATCGAATTTGATAATCTTGCTGAGCTCTATCATGGGTCGAAATTTTTTATGATACACAAAATCATCCAGCGCGATAGTAAACCCCTTCTCCTTCAGGATAGAAAGGGATGTTATGATGTTATCATCAGGGTCAATGTTTTCTAAAACTTCGATTATGAAATGTTCTTTTGGAAGTACTAAAGGTATCTTCTGAAGGATTAAATCCCTTGTGAAATTGATTAATCCGGATTTCCCGCCCAGAATCTCTTTAAAATCAAACGGGAAAAAAATATTTGAAAGCAGGTTTGAAGTAGCAGTATCGCCATCGACATCAGGGAAATAGTTTTCCAAACCAATTCTGAATAAAAGCTCATACCCGAAAACTTTTTTCTCAGGAGTAAAAATCGGCTGCCGGGCTAAGAATACATCCACACAGTTTCCTTTTATCTGATTATGCTTTTTTTGTTCCAAAAATATCATCCGGGCAATATTAACACAACCCAGCATAATACTGAAAAAATACGGTGATTTTGTGTATATTAACTAAGTATTTATAAAGTTGAAAAATAGGACTTTAAATTAAATTTTTTATTCTTAAGATTTAATTTTTTACGAATATTGGCACGATGGGTTTCAATAGTCCTTTTTGAACTGTTAAGGATTTTCGCAATCTCTTTATTGGATAAGCCCTGCTTGATCATTGAGGCAATCTGGATTTCAGAGGGCGTGAGCCTTATGAGCGAATCAGATATTTTCTTTATGAAGGGGGAAAGAATCTCTTTTAAACTTGCTTCAAGTATATCCAGCAATTGATGTTGATGAGTCTCGGACAGGCTGTTCCTGAGTTTGTACAGGAAAGGCGTGATCATTAAATCATAATTTGAATATATTTTTTGCTCTGTTTCCTGATTCTCCTGGTCTCTTTTTTTTAAAAGTATGTTTAAAGCAGTATTGACATCTTCAAGTTCGATAGCTTTATTTTTTAATTCAAGCTCAGCCCGTCTGAATTCCGTGACATTCATACAGACTCCGATCCATTTACGGGGGAGGCCTTGCCGATCAAGTATCGGGAGCCCGTGGTCTTGGATATATCTGTATGTCCCGTCTTTGTGTTTTATCCGATATTCATAAAGGATAGGCACTGCTTTTGTTCTGTGTTTTTCTACTGCATCCTTCAGCTGGTCTCTGTCCTCAGGATGAATCATCTCAAGCCAGGCACCAATATTTCTGGAAACTGCCCCGGATTCATATCCCAGAAAGCCATCAATATCACCAAACCAGTTAAGCGCATCATTGGCTGTCGTCCATTCATAAATCAGGTCATAGGAAGCTTTCCCGGCGATTTTAAGTCGTTCTTCGCTCTCACGCAGGGCATCTTCCGCCAGCTTACGCTCGGTGATGTCCAGAGCGGTGAATGTGACACCGACTGAAAGATCTCCTGGATCAAGGGGCATGGAACTGAGAAGTATAATAAGAATTTCTCCGCCTTTGGAGATAAAGCGGGTTTCAACGGTCCCCACCCCTTTTTCCTGAATCTGGCGATATTTATCTCTGCCTACAAATTCGTAATCTTCATCGGAAGGATAAAGCATTCGAGAGCACTTCCCTATGAGCTCTTCTCTTTGATATCCCGTCATCCTGCACAGGCAGTCATTGACTTCAAGCAATATACGGTCTGCAACAACCCCTATTCCAATAGGTGATACTTTGAAAATAGTTTCCATTCTGGCTTCGATTTTGGATTTCGATGCTGCTTCCGATTGTTTGCGCAAAGACTCTGCTTTTTCTAATTCTTGAATCCGTTTTTCCAATTCTTTATAAGTGGGTTTGCTTGACATGATTTTTATTCATTGTTTCCCTGTCTTTTCAAATTTGCTGGTCGCAAAATATGTAATTGTTGATCCATAGCACACATTGATTCCGATAGAAAGTTCAATTCATCTATGAATAGAGCTGATAGAAAAGGTGATCTCCCCTTTTTCTTAGGAGGGTAATGCGATCTTAATCGTGATTTTTGTCCCTTTTGTTTTCTCTGAAAATATTTCTATCTCGCCATTTATCGCCTTCATCCGTTGATAAATGCTGAAAAGTCCGAATCTTTGCGATTTTTCAAGTGAAACCTGCACATCAAACCCAATACCATTATCTTCAAGAATGATAAAAAAATAATTATTTTCTGAAAACACATTAAGTTCAGCTGTTTTTACATTGGCATGTTTAACAATATTTATCGCCAGTTCTCTCACTACCCGATACAAGGTCAATTTAACGGTTTCATCAAGGCATGCTGGTTTTTGCATACGATTTTTGAAACGTATCTTAAGGCCATACCGGGTAAAAAAATCCTCACAGAGCCATTCCAGGCTGTCTTCAAAGTCAAGATCCTTTAACAAAGGAGGGCTTAACTGAAATGTGAGGGAGCGGATATTGTTGGCTGCCTGGTTAAGATAGGTCAATATTTCCAGGAGTTGATCCGTAGTATTATGCAAGTCGGCGAGGTTAAGACTTTTTAATCTTGAAATGCTGAAAGCCAAAGACTGACTCACACTGTCGTGGAGATCTTCTGCAATGGTTTTTCTCTCTCGCTCTTCTGCTGCAACAAGCTCGGCTGAAATGTTTTGTAACAGTTCCTGCTTTGTTTTAATTTCGCTGACCGCTTTGTCCTTATTTTCGATTTCTTTTAATAGGGTTTCATACAATTTTGAATTTTCAATGGAAATCAGAATTTGTGAGGTGAAAATATCCAGGATATTGAGGTGTTTCTCAGAGAATGCGCCTTTGAGAAGATTGTTTTCAAGATATAATATCCCGGTAACCGTATTTTTGTTGACAAGCGGTTTACAGAGTATGGAAAGCGGCTTGTTTCCAATAAGATATGGGTCAGAACTAAACTTGTTTTCTTTTGATGCTTCATTCAGGATAACACTTTGCCGGGATCTGATTGAATAGTATAAAACAGATAACGGAAATTCTCTGTTTGTTCCGTCTACAACAGTTGAATTGAAAAGCTCTATCTTATCCGGATCTGTTTTCGCGATGCCTTCAACTCTTAATGCCTTGTCCGAATAAAGCAATAGGCAAGCTTTTTGGGCTCCGGAATACTCTATCACTACCTGGAGCAACTCTTTGACGAGTCTGTCAAACTCCATGGTTTTTGAAATAACCCGGGATGATTTTAAAATAGCGGAAATATCTATATTTTGATGTCCGACTTTCATGTTTAAAGAAGAATACTGGTGGAAGAAAAGACTATATTTTTTTTCCATATCGGCTGACTTGCCCAAGGCCCCCCATCGTACGTATGAATAATGGGCGGCCAGGATATAGTCCTTAGCTGTTTCTAAATCCTGCTGTTTGAGATGATATCTGCCGGCAAGTTCATTTGAAAGGGCTTCGTAATTAATATATTCATTTTGGTTTGAATATTTGATGGCAAGATCATAATATTTTTTGGCATTTGAGCTGTCCTTGTTAAAATTAGATCTTTCGGCTTCTACCAGACAGTACAGATTTTCAAAGTTCATCGGAGCGAATAAAGACCATTTTTTCATTTGCGCTTGATTCTTTTTTACCCTTCTAAGATACCTATTTTTACTCCTGGCTTCCGGGCTTTGCAAAAAACTGAGGATGGACAGCGATTCAAAAAGATTAAAAACTGCTCTGTCCGGCATCCCTCTGGCGACACTTAAATATTTTCTGATCTTGGGGAGGAGTTCAATTGCCAAATCATATTTCCCAAAAAGAAAACAGAGTATCAGGTTCATCAGGGCTGCTGTAAACATGCCCATTTGATCATTTGATTGCTCAAGCAAAGGAACCATTTTTTCATAGCTAAAGGATTTTCCTTGGAGCAGCCATGGGTGCTTTGATTTGCCTGTAAGATTATCAACTACCTGATTTAGAATAAGCATGGAGTTAAGAACAACATCCTGGTTCAATTTAATTGTCACCTCTTTGAAAAATTTAGTGTCCTGTGCAACCTTTTCAAGAGGGATGCCCGCAAATAGTTCTCGACTGCAATAACTTTTAGCGCATATTGCGGCATATTGATGATCCCCAAACTCCAGTCCTGATTGATGGGCTTCCAGGAGTGGCGGAAGTGTTTCTCTTATATGAATTTTCCAATGCCTTATAAAAGCGTGAATTGTTGCCATGGTCCTAGCCCTTATTCTTCCGGCATGAAGTCTGTCCAAAAGCGTTTGAGCCAGTTCTCCGAACTGATAACCAATATGCATTTCGCCTGTAATGCCGCACAGAATAAGGCCGTATCCTGCATATCCGAAAAGAGATTCTTCTGTATTCCCATACTCAATCGAGAGGCAGATTCCTTTGAAAACAATCAGCGGTACCAGATTGGGTGAAGCATAAAAGGCCGGCAGAACGAGACTTGATAGAATTTTTAAGACTGCAAGTTTTTCTGGATTTGTCATTATAGGTAGATTTGCGAGCTGTTCAATATTTTTCCCTTTAAGGAGAAATTTTGTCTTAAAAAGCTCAAATATGATATTTATCTTGGTCGGATTTTTTGGCAGCCTTTCTCCTAATTTCCTTGAAAAAGAAAGACCAAGATCAATAGCTTCATACATTCTGTTACGGGCATACAGAGACCTTATTATGACCTCATTGGTATTAACCTTATCGATCAATTTCCTTGCTTTTTTATCAATTATTCCAGCCAGGTTTTCCATCTTGTCATAACGGGAGATAAGAAATGCCGTTTCAACTGCTTTCTCATGAAGGGAAAGGCAGAGATTATAGTCTTTGTCCCATGGGGAGATGCTTTCTTTCTCTTCTTTCAGATCGGGGCAGAAAACAGATATTCCGGTTTCAAGATATGAAAATGCTGCTTGATAGGCGGATGCTCTCTTTGTTTTTTTTGCGGCCAGTAAATTGACCTGTGCAAGCTTATGCTTTTGAGATTCCTTTATTATGGAATTTTTACCCATATTCAAATGATTCACGATTTCAAGGAGATCCTCTCTGTCTTCCCTATCAGGTTTTGCCTTCAACAGGAGATTGCCAATTTTCCAATGCAGATCAAATTTGTCTTTTTGTCCTATTCGTGAATATACAGCGTTCAGAAAACGGTCATGTGAAAATTTGCATTCTTTAGGTATTTTTAGCTGTTTGAAATTTTTTTTTTGAGAACTGTTATTCATATTTTTAATGTGCATGACTATTCCCTGTTTTATAGCTTCGTCCAATAAAAAAAGGACCTGGCTCAGGGGCATACCGCAGATTAAAGACAGTGTATCGATATAAAAGCTGTTCCCTAGGCAGGAGGCTATTTTTAGAAGATTCATAATATCAACGCTTATATTTTTTAATTTATCTTCAACCAGCGTCACGATGGGATCAGTTCCATCCATTTCCTTTATTTGGCTTAGCTTCCATTTCCAGGAGTCATTGAGTTTGTCAAATTCAAGTATCTTTTTTTCATAAATCAGCTTTAAAAATTCCTTAATAAAAAACGGGTTGCCCAATGTCTTTTCTTCAATAAGTTCAGAAAGCCTACGGCCTCTCGTTAAAGAACATAGCAACGATTCGGAAACAAATTGATTCACATCAATAAAATTCAAAGGTTCTAAATTTATGTTATGGATCTCAAATCCATTTTCTTTAAAATCGTTTAAAACTGTCTGCCATGGATGATGGGAATTAATCTCATTTTTTCTAAAAGCACCTATGAAAAAACCATATTCAATGTCTTCGGCAAAAAGAATCATTTTCAAAAAATCCAAAGACGAGGCATCGGCCCATTGAAGGTCATCAAGAAAAAAAACAATGGGGTGCTTAATATTCAAAAATCCGCGGATAAAATTGTGAAATACATACCGAAAACGATTTTGAGCTTCTACTATAGGAAGTTCAACCACTGGATTCTGGGGACCAATGATGTGTTCGAGTTCCGGAAATAAATCAATCATGAGTTGGCCGTTATGACCAAGGCTGCATCGAAGATTGTCTTGATATTGTTTAAAAATGGGCTCTTTTTCCATTAATACTTGCTGAATTAATTGAGAAAATACATCAACGATGGCACCATAAGGAATATCCTGACGGATCTGATCAAATTTACTGAAAATAAAATAAGCTTTTTCCAAAACGATTTTTTTGAAAAACTCCATAACCAGTGCGGTCTTTCCGACACCGGCATTACCAGAAATAATTGCAATTTTTCTATGACCTCCCAAAACGTCGTTGAATAAAGAGGAAAGAATGTCAATCTCATTATTTCTTCCAAATAATTCTTCGCTTATTTTTAATTCTTTTGAAACTGAAGGGGCATGGATGGGAAAATTTAATATTTTTTCATTTGACTTTAAAAGATAATGGCATTGAGTCAGGTCATCAATAATTGAAAGAGAATTTTGATACCTTTCATCAGGATTTTTTTCTATGAGCTTCATCACAATATTCGAAACAGGTAAAGGGATTTTAGAATTTATTTTGTGAAGGTTAAGAGGGGACTTTGCAAAGTGTGAATGAACCATACCCATTGGATCTGAATCAGTATACGGCAGGGTTCCGCCGAGCAGTTCATAGAATGTAATGCCCAAAGAATAAAAATCTGAACGAAAATCAATCAAACAATCCATTTTCCCCGTTTGTTCGGGAGAAATATAAGCTATGTTGCTCTCGATATCCAGAGTCCCCTTGATAAGCGTGCTGTCGATTAAAGGAGCAGAAGCTATACCGAAATCAATGATTTTAATTTCTTTTGAAAAAGGATTGTAAACTATATTGGAGGGGTTTAAATTTTTATGGACTATATTTTTCCCATGTATATTTCCAAGTGATTTTACAATTTTAATAGAAATATCAAAAAATTCTTCCAGCGTTAATTCCCTGTTCTCATATAACCGGTTTAAGGATGTCGCCAGGATGTCTTCAAGAATTAACACATACGAACCATTATATCGCTCAAAAGAATAGGCCTTTATGACATTTTCAAGATCAAGATTACGAATCGTTTCATATTCATTTTTATATCTCCCCGATTCCTTGATGTCCGGACAATCCGTTTTTAGTATTTTCAAGATGACATTCTGTTTGGTAATGCTATCAAAAGCCCTATAGATTAAACTTTTATCGCTTTCATAGAGTTTGTTTGAAATTTTTTTTCCCAGAAGGAAAGGCATTCTTTACCTTTTATAATTTTCTCTTTGTCTGAAAATTGGACTCATAATAAAATATTTTTGTCCCACCTGATGGTTTAAGAAACAAAAATAATTAAGTAGCGATAATTTGCCACTACCACTTTGATTTTTAAAAGTCAATTTAAGAACGACTATCACGAGATGAAATATCAAATTGCAGTGATATTCGGATCGTTTGACTGCGATAAGAGGTTGAAACCGGAATATCAGATATGATATCTTCAGAATAAAATTTTTTATGAACACTAAGCAGGAGTTCTATCAGAAACAATAGGAAAAAGATTCATGACATATCCACCTGTACATTATATGAAAACAGACGCCGTCGGCAGAATTACCTTCAGCCGCCCCGACAACCTGAATACACTGAATCGTAAGATGATCCCGGTCTTCAGGGATATCATCACCAGCGTGAAAGAGGATAAGGACCTTCGCTGTCTGATCATAACAGGCAGCGGCACCACGTTCTGCGGCGGTGCTGACCTGAAAAGCGGGTTTGAACAAAACCACGGTGCTTTTTTAAATGAAGCGTTACTGGATTTTTACAGACCTTTTCTTGAGATCACAAACCTCAAGATTCCGGTTATCGCGGCCATCAACGGGCATGCCATCGGCGGCGGGTTCGGCATCACCCTGTTGTGTGATATCCGGGTGGCGGGCCTCAAAGCAAAAATGGGCGCCAACTTTGCCCGGCTCGGCATCCATGCAGGAATGGCCATATCTTATATCCTCCCCAGGCTTATTGGCGTGGCCAGAGCCAATGAACTTCTCTATACCGGCAGAATCATCACAGGTGAAGAGGCTTTGGCCATGGGCCTTGTCAATTATGCCGTGGAAAAGACAACCGTTATGGACAAGGCTGAGGCCCTGGCAAAGGAAATTTCAAAAAGCGCACCGGTTGCCGTGCAGATGATGAAACGATCTGTTTACGACGGCCTTGACTGGAACCTGGTCCGGGCAGCGGACATGGAGACTCGAAACCAGGCCCTGACGTTTGAAATGGAAGATGCAAAGGAAGGGATCAGTTCCATGCTTGAAAAACGAACTCCGAATTTTACAGGCCGTTAGGAATCTGCCTTTTAAAATCAGGAAATCATTCCCGCTCCCCGCTCTGACCTGAAACTGTAGCCGTGGCGCTCAAACCCCAAAGACTCATAAAATGCATGGGCTTTTGCCCGTTTCATATTGGCGGAAAGAGAAAGGCACTCCCCATCATCCAAACCGGGCTGGGCATACAACCGGAGCACCTCCGGCAGATCGTTTTTCACTGCCCTCCGGCAAAAAACAGAATTGTTTATGGCAGGCATATTCTCCTCTCTCCTCAGGGCCTTATTTTTTCAACACCTTTTCCAAGAGAAGGTCAAGCGCCATGGCGATTCCAGGGTCTTTTTTCAGCGCTTCAATGCCCATCGCCCCTTGCCCGTTTATAATGGCTGTTTCCTCCTGCCAAAAAAAATCCGAATCCGGCACCACCTCAATATCAGGTATCACCCCCCGGTCCTGGATGGATTGATTACCGGGAGTATAATATCTTGCAACCGTATATTTAATGCCTGAGCCGTCCTTAAAGGGGATGACGGTCTGAACAGACCCTTTGCCATAAGAAGCCGATCCGAGGATGATCGCTCTCTTATGCTCCTGGAGCGCTGCGGCAACAACTTCGGAAGAGCTGGCCGTGCCTCCGTTGATAAGCACTGCCAAAGGGTAATGTCTCTTGATATCATTTTTCGTTGCTTTAAACACTCTGTCGTCCCTGGAGTGCCTTCCCTTTATGGAAACAATAACCCCCTCATCAAGGAAAAGATCAGACATTTTTACAGCCTGATCCAGATAACCGCCGGTGTTGTTCCGAAAATCCAGTATCAATCCGGATAAACCCTTACCTGACGCTTCCAGGATTTTTAAAGCTGTGTTCAGATCCTGAACCGTATTTTCCCTGAATTGTCTTACTGCAACATATCCAAATCCTCTTTGATCCAGCATCACGCCTTGGACGCTATGAGCCGGTATAAAATCCCGAGTGAGGTCGCATATAAAAGAGTCCGGCCGGCCCTCCCGAACCAGGGTAAGGCGAACCCTGCTGCCTTCAGGCCCTTTTATTTTCAACACGCAATCTCTAAGACTCATCTCAGCGGTTGAATCATTATCGATTTTAATGATTTTGTCCCCTGTTTTAATCCCAGCCCTGTGGGCCGGAGTTCCCTCAATAACGCAAACCATTGTCAGGCGGTTTTTCACCATGGCCACACCGGCGCCGATTCCGGCGAATCCGCCCCGGGTTTTCTCCTTTAATGCATCAAAGGCTTCGGGAGGCAGGAAAACACTGTAGGGGTCAAGATGTTCCATCATGCCCTGGATGGCGTGTCTGACAAGAATTTCCGGATCAGGCTCATCTACATAATTTTTTTTCAGTTCTTCCAATACCCTGGAAAAAACCGCAAGGGCATTATTTGTTTTTTCATCCATGGCATATGGCGGGTGAGAAAACAAGGCCGTTTCCATGAGAATGACAACCACCGGAAGGGCAAAGAACAACAGACTTTTTCGGGATTGGTTCTTCATTCCAAACTCCCTTTTTTTATTAAAAAGGAACCCTTTCTATTTTAATGCATTTTCAAGGATAATCAGATAATCCTCTTTCTGAAGCGCCCTCGGGTTTGAAGGGGTTGAATTATTCATATAGGACATTTGGGCAATGGTTCCAAATTTGTCTTTTCCAATGTTCAGGTCTTTAAACTGGGGTATTTTAAGGCGTTTTGACAAATCCGTTATCATTTGAATAAAGGTTTGAGACGCTGCTTGATCATCTGTCTCTTTAATGCCGGACAGCCTGGCGAGCTTTGCCATTTTTTCATGACAATCCGGCAGGTTATAGGCCAGCACATGGGGAAGGAAAATGGAATTGGCAATTCCGTGGGGAACATCATACAAGGCCCCGATGGATTCGGAAATACAGTGCACGGCCGTAACATCGGAATTGCCGAATGCAAACCCGGCAATGGTTGACCCGTACATCAGGTTTTCCCGGTTTTCATGATTGTTTTCAATATCTGTATAGGCCCCTTCAAGGGAGCCGAGAATCAGCTGAACAGCCTTGACCGCGTGGTTATCCGTTATCAGGGTGGCGGGTTTTGACAGATAGGCTTCCACGGCGTGGGTCAAGGCATCAAGCCCTGTGGAGGCAATGATGGAAGGCGGCAGGGTCTTGATCAGATCCGGGTCCACTATGGACACTGCCGGGTACATTTTCGGGCCCTTGATGCTCATTTTAAATTTACGGTTTACATCGGTAATCACCGAAACCCAGGTCACCTCGCTTCCCGTTCCGCAGGTTGTGGGAATGGCCAGGAACGGCAGAGGGTCCTGTTTGTATTTTTCCCTTCCCTCATAGGCTTCTATATTCCCCTCATTGGTACCCAAAAGGGCAAGGGCTTTTCCTGCGTCCAGGGGGCTTCCGCCGCCAAGCCCGATGACAAGATCCGGCGCAAGACCTCGCATTTCTTTTGCGATGGTATTAATGGTGTCGGATTTCGGGTTTGCTTCAATCTGATCAAATACTTTAATGCCGGGGAGCTGCAGCAGAATTTTTTCAAGAAGGCCGGATCTCACAATACCGGTATCCGTCACAAGGACCGGGTTCTTTGCTTTCAGATACTCATTGATAACGGGTTTTAAATTCCTGATTTCCCCTGATCCGAAATATAGTCTTGACGGCATATGAAACAGCATGGGTCTGATCTCCTTTTAAATTTGATTATTCAGCATTTTTGCATTAGAACAAAATGAACAGGATGTCGAGTTTTTTTTAAATTTTAAAAGGAGACCCCATGCCGGAACCCAACAAGGCATTTAAAGAAACCTGCGAAAACTATATAAACAAAATCCAGGCGTTGGATCTCAGGGAAATTTCAGAAAGACTGGGTCTGAAACCTTCCGGAGACAGGTTTGCCTTGAGGTGTTTGAACAGGGACTATATTATTTCAGAACAGGGCTTTCACACCGTTTCCAATGAGAGCGCTCCCCTTGATGTCCTCATTGTCCTGTCCCGATATCTTCTTTTATGCCCGGTCAGTGAGCCTGCCGGTGCTGAGCTGTCTTCTTTCCGGGATCTTAAGGATTCGGGCCCCCTCACGGTTTATTTCGCCCATGATGTGGAAATGAAAATTGCAATGCATTTTTCAGGAAAAAAGGATGAATTGATCCGGATCTGCCGGATAAAGGGCGGATACGAAAGCGGGGTCTCTGCCGGCTATGATTTTGGCGCTAGGTTTGATGTTCTTCCCAAAATACCTGTGGTCCTGCTTTTCAATGATAAAGACAAAGAATTTGATGCAACAGCCAAGCTTCTTTTTGAGAAACGGGCAGACGCTTATCTGGATGCAGAGTGTCTTGCCATCCTGGGAAATCTTTTTTGCCGGAGCCTTATAACTTAAAAAGGCTGCTTTTTTCAAAGCAGCCTTTTTAAGAAAAGGAAAAAAAGATGAAAAATCGTTTTTTTGTATGTTGCCTATCATAGTTAGCAAACCTCGTGCCATATCCTGAAATAAAAACCATAAAAGTTTTAACATACTAATTTTATTATATTTTTTTATTTATTTAGATCTTTTCAACCTGGTTTTCGGCATTTTTATAAATTTTCCAAGCTTGAAAAGTTTAAAATTTTGAACCAAATAGCATGGCTTGACATCAAAACAAAATACAACTATTTGAAATAATTCATTTTATATAAAATATAAATGAAAGTTTAAAATTTTGAACTAAGCAAATCAGAAATTCAAAAAAAGATTGAAGCGTTGTCAGCGGATGAAATCAATATTTCGCCCGCTGACAAAAAATCAGTATCTATAATTCTCGGCCTTGAACGGCCCGTTGATGGAAATCCCCAGATAGTCCGCCTGTTCCTGGGTCAGCCGGGTCAGGGAAACAGAAAGGTTTTTCAGGTGAAGCCTTGCCACTTCCTCATCCAGTTCCTTTGGCAAGGTATAGACCTTGATCTCGAGATTTTCCTTGGCAAGTTTGATCTGGGCCAGGGTCTGATTTGAAAAACTGTTGCTCATGACAAAGCTCGGATGACCCGTAGCGCATCCAAGATTCACAAGCCTGCCCTCAGCCAGGACGATCACAGCTTTGCCGGACGGCAATATCCACTTGTCCACCTGGGGTCTGATGTTTATTTTTTTAGCTTCTGGGTTTTCGGTCAGATAGCTCATTTCGATTTCATTATCAAAATGACCGATATTGCAGATAATGGATTCGTTCTTCATCTGCTCAATATGTTCACCCCTTACGACCCGATAATTTCCTGTGGCTGTCACAAAAATATCCCCGTGAGGCGCTGCTTCTTCCATGGTGACCACCCTGAATCCTTCCATGGCCGCCTGGAGTGCACAGATGGGGTCTATTTCAGTCACCCAGACAATGGCGCCATAGCCTCTCATGGATGCGGCACACCCTTTTCCCACATCGCCATACCCGGCAACCACTACGGTTTTGCCTGCCAGCATGATGTCGGTTGCTCTTTTGATGCCGTCTGCAAGGGATTCCCGGCAGCCGTAAAGGTTGTCAAATTTGGATTTGGTCACGGAATCATTGACATTGATGGCTGGAAACAGAAGTTCTTTTCTTTCAGCAAGTTGATACAGGCGGTGAACGCCTGTTGTTGTCTCTTCGGACACCCCTCGGATTTTTTTTGCAATGCGGGCCCACTTTCCCGGGTCTTCTTTATGACAAACCCGCAGCCGGTCCATGAGGCATTTTTCATCTATGCTGTGGGTGGGCTTATCCAGCAGGGAAGGATCTTTTTCCACTTTTACGCCCTGGTGGACATAGAGGGTTGCATCCCCGCCGTCATCCACGATCAGGTCCGGTCCGGACCCGTCCGGCCAGATCAATGCCTGTTCCGTACACCACCAGAATTCCTCAAGGGTCTCTCCCTTCCATGCAAAAACAGCAGCGGTCCCTTTTTCTGCAATGGCTGCGGCAGCATGGTCCTGGGTGGAAAAAATATTACAGGAGGCCCACCGGATATCCGCTCCCAGTTCATAAAGCGTATCGATGAGCATGGCGGTTTGAATGGTCATGTGCAGGCTGCCTGTTATTTTCAGGCCTTTCAGGGGCTTTTCAGGACCGTATTTTTCACGGATGGCCATGAGCCCCGGCATTTCCTTTTCAGAAAGCTGCATGTCTTTATGGCCCTCATCAGCAAGGGAAATATCCTTGATCTTATATTTCAGATTAAGATCAAGTTCTAAAAAGGACTGGTCTTTGTTTATTTTTGTCATTGGTAAAACTCCTTATGGGGTGGTAATTAAATATACATATCAAAATATGTTGATATACTATTTTGATTAAAATACAGAGGCCCGGCACCATTGTCAACACAAAAGGTTAATATAAAAGCCGGCGAGACTTGAAGGATCATATCTCACCGGCTTATTGGTTCATTGATAAATATTTAAAAAAGATTATATCCCGGCAAGATCCCTGATTTCATCGGCCCGGTCTGTTCTTTCCCAGTAAAAATCAGGGTCTTTTCTTCCAAAATGGCCGTAAGCAGAGGTTTTACGGTAAATCGGGCGAAGAAGATTAAGGGTTTTGATAATGGCAGCAGGTCTCAGATCAAAGACCTGTCTGACAATCTCGACTGCTTTTGATTCTGGAATCTTTCCTGTTCCCATGAAATCCACAAGAAGAGAAACCGGCTGGGCAACACCGATGGCATAAGCCACCTGGACCTCGCATTTGTCTGCGATACCGGATGCTACAAGATTTTTTGCTACATACCGGCCCATATAGGAAGCACTTCTATCCACCTTTGATGGATCTTTGCCGGAAAAACATCCGCCGCCATGGCTGCCCTGGCCGCCATAGGTGTCCACAATAATTTTCCGGCCGGTTACACCGCAGTCTCCCATGGGGCCGCCGATGACAAACCGGCCCGTGGGGTTGATAAAAAATTTGGTGTCCCCATCCATCATGTCTTCAGGGATAACTTTTTTAATGACCTCTTTAATGACGGCAGCCTTTAAATCATCGTATGACACATCCGGGGAATGCTGGGTTGAGACAACAATTGTATCCACCCTTCTGGGTTTCCCATCAATATATTCAATGGTCACCTGGGATTTTCCATCCGGCCTTATAAAATCAAGAGCGCCGTTTTTCCTGACCTGGGCCAGCCGTTTGGTCAGGTTATGGGCATAAACAATGGGCATGGGCATCAGTTCCGGTGTTTCATTGCTGGCAAACCCGAACATCAGGCCCTGGTCGCCTGCGCCCTGTTCTTTAAAAAGCCCTGAGCCCTCATCCACACCAACGGCAATATCCACGGACTGCTGATCAATACTGGTGATAACGGAGCAGGTCTGCCAGTCAAAACCCATACTTGAGGAATTGTATCCGATATCCTTGATGGTATTTCTGACCACGCTCGGGATATCCACATAACAATCCGTGGTGATCTCACCTGCAACCATGGCAAGACCTGTTGTGACAAGTGTCTCGCAGGCAACCCTGCATTTTTTATCCTCAGCCATGATGGCATCAAGGATGCTGTCGGAAATGGCATCTGCAACCTTATCGGGATGGCCTTCAGTGACAGACTCGGATGTAAACATGAAAGATTGTTTTTCTGACATTACAAACTCCTTTTCTATGGAATAACTATATTAATAAATCTGCATATCTTTATCTAAGGTGACCATTATTAATTTTTTATTTTGATTTTGTCAATGTTGCCTCCCAAACCTGATCAGTTTTTTTTATTTTTCTTTCAAAATAATAATTTTCTTGATAATTTTCCTGAAATTTAATCTTTAAATAAAGACAACAGACCATTTACCTCTTTCCTGGAGAAATCATGCCGGAAAAAAAATATACAAGAGTTACAGGAATCGGATCAGCACTGGTGGATATTTTAATTAATGAATCTGACGAATTCCTGAAAAATCTCAATAAAGAAAAAGGGGGTATGACCCTTGTACAAGATGAGGATATCAACCATATCCTGTCTGTATCCATTAAGAAGACCCTTATTGTTCCAGGCGGAGCAGCCTGCAATACCATCGTGGGGGTTGCAAATCTCGGCGGTGAGGCAAGGTTCATCGGACGCCGGGGGAATGATGCCTATGGAAGGATTTTTGAAGAACAGATTGTTAAATGCAGGGTTGAGCCCCTTGTTTCCATTTCAGATTCACCGACGGGAAAGGTTTTGTCCGTGATCACGCCTGATGCCCAGCGGTCCATGTTCACTTTTCTGGGTGCTTCTACAGAACTTGATCCTGAATCCATCACTGCCGGTATGTTCAAAGAGACTGCCATTGCGATGATTGAAGGGTATCTGTTGTTCAACAGGCAGCTGATGATCGCAGCCCTCAAAGCGGCAAAGGCTGCCGGCTGCATGATCGCGCTTGACCTGGCCAGTTTTGAGGTGGTGAATGCATCAAGGGATATTCTATTTGACCTGGTCCGTGATTATGTGGATATCCTCATTGCCAATGAAGACGAGGCAAGGGCCTATACCGGGCATGAAGATGAAATAAAAGCGATTGAGGCCCTTTCAAAAAATGTTGACTATGCCGTCCTGAAAGTGGGAGCCAGAGGCAGTTATGTCTCACATGGGAATAAACTCACAAAAATCCCGGTCCAGAAAGGTCTTCCTCCCGCTGACACCACAGGGGCAGGCGACCTCTGGGCAGCCGGATTTCTTTTTGGGCTTGCCCATGGGTTTTCCATTGAAAAAAGCGGCCGGATTGCATCGGCCTGCGGCTATGAAGTCTGTCAGGTTATGGGTGCCCAGATCCCGGACCAGGCATGGGAAAGAATTAAAAAACTGATATAAACCTAAGGGATAATCTTTCAGCCCGCATTGTTTTTATAAAACCGAGCGAGCTTTTCAGGCTTTTTCCCGCACAAATAAAGGCTGATCAGCATCCAGTTTCTTAAGGTGCACCGGACCAGGCCTTCTTTCTGCCATCTTCTGGGAGAAGTCGTCACCGGTTTATCGATAAAACAGATACTGCCTTTTTCCCTTTTTATTCTTCTCATCAGATCCACGTCTTCCATAACGGGGATATCTCTGTATGCCCCCAGCCTGAAAAAAAGGGATCGCCGGATAAATATGGCCTGGTCGCCATAGGGAATTTTTGTGAGCCGTGACCTGAAGGAGACTGTCTTTTCGATCACCCGGTAAGCAACTGCATCACCGCCGATGGAAAGGTCAAAAGCCCCTGCGTTCACTCTTTTATTCTGCATTGCCGTCTGGACAAGTTGAAATGCATTTTCCGGAAGGACTGTATCGCAATGCAGGAACACAAGTGTTTCACCTGAAGCCATTTTTGCGCCGCTGTTCATCTGCCTCCCCCTGCCCGGCGCTGAAATACCCTTTATCACCTTTGAATTCAGAATACAGCTGATGGTGGCGCCGTCTTTTTGCCCATCCACAACAATCACTTCAATTGTTCCGGGAAAGCTCTGATCATAAAGATTTTTTACGGCATCATTGATCCCTGCCTGTTCATTCAATACTGGGATGATCACGGAAATGTCAATTTTCATAAGATTCAATCATCTTGCGGGTGTGCGGACCGATCCTGCCGCCATTTTTCACCCTTGATAACAGAGTATCCAGATCTTCAGCCGTGTCCACATCATTGAGTTCAAAAACCTTTCCATATTTTAGATTTAACTTGTCCATGGCCTTGAGGGTGTCTTGAAATACATTTCCTGCAGACCAGTTCATATCAAAAAAAATCTCTTCCGAAAAAGATTCTTTTCTGAACCCGATAAGATAATACCCGCCATCCGTGGCCGGTCCAATGACGGCATCATTTGTCTCAAGGGTTTCAAAGGCCTGAAGCAGAATGGCTTCAGTGATTTCCGGGATATCGGTCCCAATGAGAACAAGCCTGTCAAATCCCCTTTCAAACCCTTCTTTAAAGGCGTTGGACATTTTTTCACCCAGGTCTCTGCCGGTCTGAAGAACATACTGATAGTTACTTCCAAGCCAGGATCTAAGATAGGCCTCTTTTTCAGACGGCAGAAAATAAATGAATTTATCCGGGAAGGATTGCAGCATAAAAAGCGTGTCATGGATGAATCCCCTGTAAAGCGCCAATACAAAAGATTCATCCAGCACCTTTGAAAGCCTAGTCTTGACCCTTCCTTTTTCAGGGGACTTTAAAAAAACAATGACTGCATGACAGGACGCGGGCCTGTTATGATGTTCCATTCTGCCCGTTAAATACTATTTTGAATACATCCCTGTATTTTTCTGCAAAATGGAAATCAATGCCTTCCTTGATATGCTCCGGCAGCATCTTGAATTCAGGTGCGCACCCTTCCGGCAAAATAATTTCCTTAATGCCGGACCGGCGGGCTGCAATGATTTTCTCCTTGATCCCGCCCACAGGCAGCACTTCACCGGTCAGTGTAATTTCCCCGGTCATGGCAAGGGGACGGTCGATGGCCTTTTTTGTAGCCAGAGAAACAATGGCGGTAGCCATGGTGACCCCGGCACTGGGCCCATCCTTCGGGGTTGCCCCCTCAGGCACATGGATGTGAATAAAGGCCTTGTCAAAATAATTTTTACTGATTTTGAATTCCGCAAGATTTGCCCGGACAAAACTGTAGGCAATGCCCGCAGACTCCTGCATGACATCCCCGAGCTTGCCGGTCAGTTTGACGCCGGCGGATTTGTCATGGACCCGGACAGCCTCAATGGGAAGGGTTGCCCCGCCCATCTGGGTCCAGGCAAGGCCGGTCACCACGCCCACGCCGGACATCTGTTTTTCATGTTTGAAAATCGGGGGCCCGAGATATTTTTCAAGGGATTTTATATTGACTGTGACCTTGGCCTTGTTTTCTTTTAATATGGTGACAATGCTTTTTCGGATTATCTTGTTTAAAAGCTTTTCAAGGGTTCTGACCCCGGCTTCCCGTGCATAGCCTTCGATGAGGTAGCGGATGGTCGGGTTGGTAATGGTGATGATTTTTGACGTCAGATTATTGCGCTTCAGAAGTTTGGGCCACAGATGCTTTCTGGCAATCTCCATTTTTTCCTCGGTAATATAACCGGACAGGTTGATCCTGTCCATCCTGTCCAGAAGGGGCGGCGGAATGGTATCCAGCTGGTTGGCCGTACAGATGAACAATACCTTGGAAAGATCGATCCGAAGATCCATGTAATGATCCAAAAATTCACCATTCTGTTCCGGATCAAGAACCTCCAGCAGGGCAGATGCCGGATCTCCCTGGTAGGACATGCCGATCTTGTCCACCTCATCCAGCATAATGACGGGGTTGGCCACCTTTGAGTCTTTCAAGGCCTGGACCATTTTGCCGGGCAGGGCCCCCACATAAGTCCTTCGATGCCCCTTGATCTCGGCTTCATCCCGCATGCCGCCCAGGCTGAACCGATAGAATTTTCTTCCCAGGGCCTCGGCAATGGATTTTCCAATGGAGGTTTTCCCCACACCCGGAGGTCCGACAAACAGGATGATGGAACCGGAAATATCTTTTTTATAAATCCCGGCTGCAAAAAATTCTATAATCCTTTCCTTTACATCGGAAAGGCCTGCATGGTCTCGGTCGAGAACTTTTTCCGCCCGCTTGATGTCGATTTTGTCCTCAGAGTACATGCCCCAGGGAAAAGAGGTAATCCAGTCCAGATAATTTCTGGTGACCCCGTATTCAGATGACCCTGTTTCCAGCACAGCCAGTTTCTCGATCTCTTCTTCAAACCGTTTGGTTACATGCTCCGGGGGTTTCAGGGCCGCAAACCTTTCCTTGAATTTATCCACATCCGAGGTCTTATCATCTTTCTGCAGCCCCAGTTCCTTCTGAATTGCCTTAAGCTGCTCTTTCAGAAAGAATTTGCGTTTGTTGTCATCCACCTGGGTATTGAGATCTTTCTGGATTTTGGTCTGGAGTTTTGCAATCTCAATTTCCTTTTGCAGGAGCAGCATGACTTTCTTCATCCTGTCGATAATGGAAGGCAGCTCCAGGATCTCCTGGAGATCATCTCCTGAAGCCGTTGTGATGCCGGCGGCAAAATCCGTTAAAGGGGAAGGCTGATCCGGGCTGAACATGCCCAGATACTGCCTGACTTCTTCGGAATAAAGGGGGTTCAATGAAAGGAGCTGTTTGATGGAATTGATAATGGCAATGGCATAGGCCTTGATCTCATCCTCATTTTCCTTTACCTTTTCAAAATATTCCACCTGGGCCACAAAGGGCGGCTTATCGGAAAGAAACCGGACAATGCGGAAACGCTCAAGACCCTGGGCAATAAACTGAATATTTCCCTGGACATCCACCATATTCATGATCCGGACAATACAGCCCACCTTGGGAAAATCATCCTTGTAAACGTACTGGCCCTTGACTTCCTTCAGATAAGCAAGCCCCAGAAGGCCTTTGCCGTCCCTTGAGGCCTTTGTAATGGTTTCTTCCCACCGTGTCTTGTTGACCATCAGGGGCTGGATCTGGGCCGGCAAATGGGGCCTGCCCGTAATGGGGATAAGATATAAAACTTCAGGTTTCACAACCTGCTGAACCAGTTGGCCGTCTTTATTTTCAGTATCTTCTTCGACTATTTCCGGTGTGATTGGATTGCTGTCATCAGTCATGAATCACCTCTTCAGTAAGATTGTAAATGATACCCACTTGCAAACTGTCTTTATTATAAGGTTAATTTTTCTTATGACAACCTAAAAAAGCAAAATCCATACCATCCGGAAAGCAGCCGGGACATATAGAGCATGGTATTTGCCATATCACGGACAAGAACACATTTAAGATATATGAATTCTCCATATTTTCTGGTAAACTCAAGGCTGTCAAAAAAATCGCGCGACAGTTTATGTAAAGGAATTATCAATGATGAAAGACTGGAATTTTGATGAAATAATTGACCGCAGCAGTACCGCTTCAATGAAATGGGAGCCGGAGATATTAACCGCCACCTTTGGAAAAGGAAGAGAAAACCTGCTCCCCCTGTGGGTTGCGGACATGGATTTCAAATGTCCCACCGTTGTCAGGGCTGCCATGGAAAAACGTCTGTCCCACCAGATCTACGGGTACAGCCTCATTGACCCCTCCTATTTTCCGGCCCTGATCTCCTGGTACCAGCGCAGACACCACTGGGAAATAGACAGAAACTGGATCACCACCACCCCCGGCATTGTTCCGGCCATCCACTATATGGTTCAGTGCTTTACCAGACCCGGCGATCAGATCATTCTCCAGACGCCGGTCTACTATCCCTTTGCCAGGGCTGTCCGGAACAACGGCCGCAGGGTCCTGGAAAATCCATTGCAGATTACAGCCAATCATTATCAAATGGATTTTATCGACCTGGAAAAAAAGGCCAAAGACCCGAGGGTCACCATGGCCATCCTCTGCAGCCCGCACAACCCTGTGGGAAGGGTCTGGACAAAAAAAGAACTCGAAACCTTCGGGAATATCTGCATTGAAAACAATATTCTCGTCATATCCGATGAAATCCATTGCGACCTGATCATGCCCGGATTCCGGCACACCTGTTTTCCAACCATTTCAGACACATTCGCCCGGCACTCCATTACTGCGGTCGCGGCCAGCAAGACATTCAATCTGGCCGGCCTGCAGCAGTCAAGCCTCATTATTCCCGATGCCCGTCTAAGGCGGCAAATGGAAACCTATATGGAAGATCTCGGGTTTAAAAATTCCGTCGGCGGAACACTTTTCGGCCCCATAGCCGCAGCAGCCGCGTATAACAGCGCCGAAGCCTGGCTGGAAGACCTGATCCTCTATCTTCATGAAAATTTCATCTATCTCAAAACCTGTCTTGAAACCCAGCTGCCCGGAGTCAAGGTTTATGACCTTGAGGGCACATACCTGGTCTGGGTGGATTTTCGAAAAACCGGGCTGGACCCTGACAAACTCATTCAAGTATTGGAAGAAGACGCCAGAATAGGCCTGGACCATGGCGAATGGTTCGGCGAAAACGGTGCCGGATTTGAGCGCTTCAACATTGCCTGCCCCCGGTCCGTCTTAACCCGGGCGGCAGAAGCTGTGGTCAAGAGCATAAAAAAATATACCGGGAACCCATAAAAGGCCAAGAAACACAATGATACATTACTTAACCCTTGGCACCATATTGGGATTATCTTCAGGTTTCGCTCCCGGCCCTTTGCTGGCGCTTGTCATATCAGAAACCCTTGAACATGATATGAAATCCGGTATAAAAATTGCTGTTGCGCCTTTGATAACCGATCTGCCGATAATTTTAATCACTGTTTTCATCATTTCAAAACTTTCCGGCTTCCAGAGTATCTTAGGCGGGATATCCATCCTGGGAGGATGTGTCATTTTAAACATCGGCTTTAAAGGCCTTTTCTTCAAAGGCGTCGAACTGGACGCCGAACAAAAAAAATCCAGCTCTTTTTTTAAAGGCATCCTGGTGAATACATTGAGCCCACACCCTTACCTGTTCTGGCTCAGCGTCGGGGCACCAACACTGACCAAGGCGTTCAATCACAGCACTGCATCATTTTCTCTTTTTCTCATCAGCTTCTATTTTTTTATTGTCGGAGCAAAAGTATTGCTGGCCATATTAACAGTCAGATCAAAATCTTATTTAACAGGCAAGGGGTATGTGTATACAATGCGCTTTCTGGGATTTTTACTTTGCATTCTATCAATATTTCTTTTCCATGACGGGCTTAAGCTGTTTCAAATTGTTTGACCGTGAAGATTTTAAATCTTTAAATTGTGGGAATGATTGCTGTCCTTTTTTTTCACTTTATTAATTGAATCCTTTTTCCGCACTCAATAAAAAATAGACACCCCGGAACAATCAGTTTTCTGAACAATTTATCTGCTATAATTGTCATGAATGCCAAAATCATACATTACCCGATTTCTCTTTTTGAAATTTTCTGATCATACAAGAATCATTGACTTTTGAGATTCAAAAAAAGCCTCCATGTTGTGTTTTGAAAGATTTTAAATAAAGCGTGGACTGATAGGGATAGTCCACTCCCCTTTTTGAATCTTGAAAAGGATTGGCTATTGCCAGAAGTGTTCGGTAATTTTATTACATACTAACCCCCATACCCTGGAGTGCACAACAAATCATGAAAGAATTCGGAAGGTTGGCCAGCTCTTTCATATAAAAGTTTAACCCCGATATGAATCGGTCATCCAATTATTTTGGAGATACAAATAAATATAGGAAACTCAGTTTTATCAATTCGCAGGACACTGGTAAGGAATTTCTGTTGCTTTCTTAGATAATCATTTGTAGGAATATGGGAACCATACTCGTTTAAGAAAGGAGGGTTTTTTAGGTGTGGTTGAATTCTTAAAAAAAAATATTATAGCGATATTGGCTATCTTGGTATCCATCGGTAGTTTGTTGCTTGCATGGGAAAGTTACACTATTTCAAAAAAAAATTACTTAATGAATTTGGAACCTATACTGCATGTAAATACAGAAATAGATAACGACATGAAGGTTTATTTTCTAATATTTCATAATGCCGGACCAATTAAAATATACGATATCCGCATTAATACACAGCATCGCATATTTGATGTTATGTCTGAGAAAGATATGATTTATACATCTTCAAAAAGAATTGAACAAACTGAAGAGTGGCACATTAAGGAATTTTTGAAACAGGGACAAACTGAAAAAATAAGAATTCCCTATGAAACCTTCAAAGAAGCCTATAAAGGTCTAATGTTTTTCAAGCAGTTGCCAGAGTATCAAGAACCAGGAGTTTTACAATCGATTTTTATTTTTCATATAAGGTTTAGAACGGAACCTACAAAACGAATCTACCGTATGAAGCAATACCTTGGGCTATTTGCAACCAACGGGGATAAAAATGACATTCACATAATTGATTATAATCTATCTCCTCATCCTTATTCCCCAATAAAACTGCTTGAAAATATTGATGAAAAATAGTTTCGATTTGTATCGGTATTTTGAAGATTTCAAGGTGTGGACTATTATTAAAAATCTGGGGGTTTTAAAACGGTAAACATGTCCCTCATTTTTTGGTTGGTGGGAATTTCATCCATCAAACAGATACTCAACCAATTAAAAAAATGAGAGATTGATTGCAGTTATGAATTATCCGAGTTCTGAGTTTTCGTTTCCTGAAATTGTCAAGAATTCAAAAACCATCCTTTAGCAAAAAATGATATTCCCAGAATGGCTTTCTTTATTAAAATTTAAAGATCATATAAATTTTTCGATCAAATAATTTTTCCATATGTTCGATTTTTTTAGCAACATTTTCCCTTGCATCACCTAAAAGCAGGCGATATAGGTTTATCCTGTTCTATTTTTTGTATTGCGTAACTATAGGAGGGAATGTGAAGGCTTACATTGATCCGCCGAGACATATGTCTCTTTTGCTGCGTTTGGGGGCGTGGATTGCGGAGCTCAAGATCGGAAAACCAATGTTGGTTGCTCGCATTCTTGCATGGTATCCGAAGGCCGCAATAGGCGCTGGCGTTATGGAAAGCCTTGTCGCCCACAAAGATGGCGCGGCAACAGCGAGGTTGTTGAAGCTGCTGCGTATGCAGGTATCTTTTATGGCATCCTGCCCTTTTTGTATTGATATGAACTCTTCTGAATACAGCAGTTTGCATATAACACACATTGAAATTGAAGCATTGCAGGGATTAAGAGACATTAACAAAACTGACAGCTTCAACGCTGAAGAAAAAATAGCGCTGCTATACGCACGGGCTTTGACAAAGACTCCTATCGTCGTGGATTCAGGGTTATTGCAGGACGTGCTCAAGACATTTTCTGAACGGGAAATCGTGGTGATCGTCAGTACGATTGCCCAGGTGAACTTCTGGACCCGTCTGATTCAAGGAATAGGTGTCCCCCCAGCCGGATTCTCTGAAGCATGCTCTATTTTTCGATTAGAGGATTATGTTACCCTGGACAGGGGGATGAACCAAGATTCCGGGGTGAAGACCCGTTACCGGTAATCAAGGTGCTGTCTCAGTTTTTTTAATGGTTGCATACAGGTCAATTATTTGGAGGATGTATTAGCGTTATATCAAAAATGAGATGGATGATCCCGTTTATCTTTGTGTTTCTATGGAGCACAGGGTTTATCGGTGCCAAATATTGTTAATTCGAACATAATTTGAAATATCTCAGGGAGGTAATTCTCAAAATAGTT
>CAZUDE010000021.1:0-89317 GCA_964619205.1 uncultured Desulfobacula sp.
AAAGGAACTTGGGATTCTTGGTGGGATCTCAGGTAAATTTTCGGGCTTCTTTACAGTTATGCAAAATCACCTTTTTCAGGCCCGCAAAAAGTCCTTGAATACCTGGGAAGATACACCCACAGGGTTGCGATTTCAAACTTTCGGATTAAGGCTCTTGAAAATGGAAAAGTGATTTTCACCTGGAAAGACCGGTCCGACAACAATACGGAAAAAGTAATGACCCTTGCAGCAGAAGAGTTTATCCGCAGGTTTTTACTTCATGTCTTACCCAAAGGGTTTAAGAAAATCCGATACTTTGGATTTCTTTCTCCACGATATAAATCTGAAAACATAAAAAATCATCAGGGAACTCATGAATGAAGACCCTGAAGCCTATTCTTTTCCTGAGGAAGAATCCGTTGAAGCCATGATGCTTAGATTGACCGACATTGATATCAACAGATGTCCGAAATGCGGCAGAGGGCGTATGGTGCAGGTCTATGATCTTTTGCCGGGACACCTTGATTATATCGTTCCAAATAAAAGAAAGGAATTTTGTAATACCTGTTAACGCATGTTTGTTACAAAAAGGGTCACCAGAAACAATGGCAACAGTCCATACAGGTGAAGTGCGCCTCTAAACAGGTTCCGAACCCGTATCTTATACATGATTTGAATAAAGAAGCATGATGACTGCAAATCAGGTCCATTTACAAAGAGTTTTTTATAAAAATTATTCTAAAATTCACTTGCTTCCCTCAAAAGCAGGCGATATAAACCCCATAGTAAAAGTAGTTGTTTCGGCCAGGTATCCGCGGCATTGTTCAACAACATTTTATCAATAATCCCGCTCGCCGGAACAACCTGTTCAGCATTGCCGGAAATATGTTCAATCTTGAATTGTGATCTTTCTTTTGCAATGCGGGACTATCGATAAAACGCTATTGGTTATGTTGACAATCAATCTGAAATTGAGGGAAAAATGAACCCGGCCGGAAGCCGACGGACAGGTATGCCGAAGCCTCTTCAGACCGGGGCAACTGCGTGGATAAAATATGTGTGAATGATTTGTGTCATTAAAGAGGCGTATATAAAATGCTGAAAACGAGATGCATTAAACATTTATTATCTATTTTTATGGCCATATGGATGATGGCTGCCTTGTCGTCCTGTTCCTGCGGAGATGAAAACAAAAAAACCGGGTCAACCTCGGAACCTGCATCAACAGCCCCTTCCCCCGGCTCCATGGGAGAATCGCCATCGGAAATCCAGCCAAAGGAGGAACCGGGACAGCTTGTAATCTCTTCCTCGGCTGAAACCGGGGCGCAGTTGTATACCTCATGGCCCCTCATCATCAGCGCCAATCTGTGGAGGAAGATACCGGTTCCGGATGATAAGGGACAAACGCCTGCGGTTTCTTCTGTCACCCTCAAGGCAAAAAGTGGCTCGTGGCGGGAGGCCCTGGTATTGGAGGTGAGAAACGCATCCGGTGATAGTGTGGCCTGGCCTTTTCATCTTGTGAGCCGGCCCGATGAAACTCTCAACCTTGGGGTAGAGGATTCGGCAAACGCCTATTGGTGGTTGGACCCCTCCGAGACCCAGGCCCTGCCCGAGGGCAAATATGCTGTTCATGTTTCGTTTAAACCGGAAATGATGGAAGGGCTTCCGGCGTATATTGCCCTAGACCGGTTTTATTTGACCATCGAAAAAGAACCAAGCCCCCTTGATCCGGCCGTAGCGTCGGCAAAGCAATATCAGATGGCCGATTTCTTACTGTTCAAAGGCGATGCCAAGGCCGCAGACGAACTGGTGGACAAACTCCTTGCTGCCGAACCGGAAAACATCGGGGGATTGAGTTTAAAATCAAAACTTCTGGCCGGTGAAGGGAAACATCTGGAGGCTGTAAATGTATTGGGAGATGCATTAACCCTCTATTACAGAAAATACCCGAATGCCGACCCGCCCCTGGGGCTTCTCCATCAGCGATCCGAAGTATTAAAGGACCTGGCACCCAAACCCGTAGCAGTTGACGGCAGCAACCCAGCAAATTAAGGGAGCTGCATATCCACGCCAAGGAGATTCAAATGAGACTGTTTCTTATGTGTATTGCCCTGATTTTTTCTGCATCTTCGACATTTTGCGCTGCGTTGGATGATGATAAGGTCACGCTCACCATCAATGCCACCTGTGTGGCTGATTCGACACTGAGCGATCCGCATGGATTAAGCATCAAAGACAAAATAACCGCCATTCTCAGTGAGCGGGCCGTTTATCGCATCGTCTCCGTCGAAGGAGGGTTGCTGGAACTAGAGCTTGTCAATCACAGCAACAGCGTCAAAATCTCAGGCGGCGGCACCTATAAAGATCCCCTCGAGTCCCGATCGTGGACCTATGTTCCGGGCAAACCTGCAACCGACAATGTCCAAGGCGGCGTCAGTATCGACACCCTGCACGGGACCGGCAAAATCTATATCAATGACTTTATGGCAGCCATCGGGGCCAAGGCAAACCCGGAGGATGTGCAGGCTGGGAGTGCATACGGGGAGGCGGATCTGACGATTAGCGCTGCAACCGGCGAGAGCTTCCCGCCTGGATCTCTTTTTGAGTCCAACGAGAGTTTTCTCAAAGGGCTGTATTTTAAGTTTGACCCTAAATCAAAGCATATTTCAGCCGGCGGTCAGGCAAATTATAAACTGACCCGGAAGTCGGAAGACGGATATTATATCGGCTCAGGAAAGCTCAACGTGAGCTATCAGGTTCAATCCGGAATCCCTCCTGAAGCGCCTGTGGTTGTACTAATTCCCAAAGGAGATTACAAAAAATGGCTGCCCCGGGCCAAGGGGCCGGACACTCCGGGGAATGCCATTACCTTTGGTATCGAACTCAGAGTTCCCAAAGGTGAAAAGGAAAAGACCGCACAGTTCGAGATTGAGCTGCTCGATACTTCCCGGCACCCCGGCTCTACCATGAACAGCCCCTGGACTGGCGTCGATCCTGATCTGAAGATCCTCAAAGTCAACAATCCGGCGCTGTTGGAAATTTCCCCCGATGGCCAAACCGCCAAGACCGCCAAGGGTCTCAAGTCGGCCACCATCACCGTCAGCAGTTTTGACGGGGCTGCCATGGGCAAGCTCTCCGTTCTGGCGCGCATTGATGGGGAAGACACGGTTCTCACCGCTCAACTGGACTCCCATGTCACCGAAGTGAGCATCCCCTACGATCTAGACGGCAACACCATTGCCGATGCCTGGGAAGAGGCAAACGACGCCCTGGGAAAGCCTCTCAACACCGATGAAGACGCCGAGCCCATGGGGGATCGCAATAATGGTGACGGCCTGACCACCTGGGAGGAATACCGGGGATTTCTCGAGGACGGAAAACATATCCGGACCAACCCAAAGAAAAAAGACCTCTTTATCTGCGACACCTACGGCGGCCGCAGCAAGAAGGGGATCAACCGGTTCGCCGCCCTCACCAAACTGGATGTCCACCATAACCTGACCGTGGATGAATTGAACTACACCCGCATCATTAACCGGAACCGGAGCGAGGACTCACCCCATGTGGTAGATCAGCACGGCCTGCTCATGGAAAAGTTCACCAAAGATAAAGAAAATTATGACGGTTGGGCCGTCGAAGCACCTGAAGCAAGAGGTGTTCTGGATGATATAGGAACTCCAAAATCAACTACCCGGATTATCCTATCCCATAATCTCCCTGATAAAATCACAAAAAACCTCGGCAAGGGCGTCACCAAAACCTATGAATATTTTACCCCGGTCGTTGCCCATGAATTGCTTCATGCCTGCAATGTCAGGCATCATGGGGAGGTAGACATAAAGGTTTACTGGAAATCAAAAACCGTTGACGGGAAAAAAGTGCTGTTCGAGTATGAGCGCATAGAGGATTGCATCCAACCTGAAAAAGGTTATCCGATCAAAGCATACATCGGTGAAGATTCAAACAGTGCATATAACCCGGAAGACCCGCTATGGGATACTCCCTTTCCCATTGTACTGGGTGTAATCCGGGGTCAGCACAGCGGCAATGAGGATTGTGTCATGCGGTATGATATCTCCCAGGCAGCTTTCGGCGGAGGTGGTGGTGGTCGGTTTTGCCTGTTCTGGGAAGGCCAGGAACCTGTGGGCCAGGGGCTGTGCACAAGCTCGGACGGGACAGGGGTGAATGATCCCGGCCGAAAACCAGAATCCCGGTATTACCATGCAGCCAAGGGTAACTGTGCGGATCAAATCTGCGTCAACGATTTGTATCATTAGGAGAAAAAATGAAAAATAGCATCTTGCGTCTGTTGTTTTACCAGGCACTCTTTGCAGGGCTTATTGTCATGCTGTTGATTTTCAATACAGGGGCGGCTTTGGGGGCGGATATTCAAACGCCGGAGGGATATACCCGTTCGAATACGCTGCCGGCGGGCTTTTTGACCTTGGTGCCGAAGGGATATACTGTTGAATCACCACAAATGGTCAAGCATGGCCCCATGGGCAATATGACCTTCTTTGCCCAGAAAAAGATTACAGGCCGGCATTCCATTTACAACAGCGAATATCATTTTGATCTCAACATAAAAGAGGCCCCAATTCAAAATTACCAGGCAGTGAAGACTACGTCCAAGGCAAGCTCTGTTTTTTAGGCTTATAAAAACCCCGGACTTTCCCTGTGAGTCCACACTTTTTTTAAAATCTTTCAAACCACAACATAGAAGTTTTTTCGAATTCCAAAAGTCAATAATTCTTGCATTCTGGATATTAAATTTCAAAGATCATTTTCCCAAAATCCCCGATTTGAATTTGAAAATAATCAAGCGGATCTCCAACAAAAGTTTATTTTCAAACATATTGACAAAATATTAAAAAATTAATACTGGTAATTTCATCTCAATTTCCGCTACATCCAGATAGAGGCGTTTTACCTACAGATTCAATCTAAACATGAGTTCGGATTCAATTATTTGTTAATTTGTTAGGGATAATTAACCCGAAAACAATTTAAAATGAGGGAAATGACATGGATAATGAAAGAATAGCCTTGAATGACCTTAAGGAAATATTGAACGATCTTTTCCGAACTGGAGTAGAAGACGCTAGTAAGATTGTATGAACCGGGAAACTGACCGTGCAACACACCCGGAGGTGTGAATGAAATCTTGCTTTTAAAGGACAACAGGTGATTTATGTGGTTTAAAGAATATGTAATATGCGTTTTGGGTTTCCTTGTCATGCCTGCTCTGTCTCTCGGGGACAGCAGGCATTTTGAGGTTCAGGAATGGTGTTTTTGCAGATCAATTGACATAAACAATAAAATGCCATTAGATCCCCTGTCTGACCCCGCAGAAGCAACAGGCAAGGAAAGATTATTTTTGTGGATGCGAATTTCCGTAAATGAAAATGGAATTCGATACCTGCGGGGATACAAGAAATTGCCCATATATAATATATGGGGTAGAAACGGATGGATTGAGGGTAGTGAGATCAATATCGGGATTACTACTCAAAACTGGAATAATGGCAATAGAGATATAGAGAATGAAATTAAGCTGCGAAACGGGTCATTTGACTGGCGGACATTTTCTGAAAAAGTTGAATATGTCTATGATGGCGAGCATTATGTATCCGTTTTAGATGCCGAGCGCCGAGCTGTTGTATTGTGTAAAGACCGATATAATGCGTTCAGGCCTACGATCAATGTCAGAGTAAAAAGGAATTAATATGCAAAGCTATGAAGAATCTCAACAAGTTAACAAGATCATTAGCGGCTTAGTCGCTGATAAGGGCATTCCCGAGCAGTCTAAGGCACCACTAATATCACAGCTTAGTCAAATAGGCACACCGCTTGCGACTGATCCATGGGTCTACCGTATAGTGGTTCTTTCTCTTGGATTAACTGTTCTTGGAACCGTTGGTGGTGGGTTTTTACTCGCATTCAAGGTTGGGGCTTCCATACCGGAAGGACTTATCGCTCTTGGTTCTGCTGCTGTCGGAGCATTAGCCGGACTTCTTGCCCCCTCGCCTACTAGGCGATAAAAGACTTCTCTTAAAGACGAGCATTAAAAGAGTCGGGTTCAAATTAATTTTAGCCTAACGAATTAAGATAGATTGAGTGAGGCACGAACCACAATCTTATCCCATTGGTTGGACAAGCCCGGTCTATATAAGAAAATTTCTTTTTTTTGAACAGGGTGGAAAGGGCGTTTTTCAAAAAATATGCCTTATTCAAGATCGTTAAAATTCAACTGTTCTTTCCGGCAATATTTATCAAAGACACTTTGCAACAGTCTTTTTAATAATAAATTTATTTTATTCCGCCGGACAAAAGCACTGTTAATTCCCCCAGTGCTTTTTCATTTTGCGGGTCTGCTTCCAGTTGAAAAATTAACCACCACTTCCGATGACGATTAAGGCCGCAGAATATAAATTTATTCTTTACAAACCCGGCACATGATTGTTAGTTTCAGAATACATGTTCATGTTCTCATTGCTGCCGCGATTTATGAAAACCAAAATCAGATCATGCTGTTATTCTTCCAACGGACTAAAAAGAAGGAGGTGGGTTCGACAAAACAGTACCATAAAAACTTAAACACTTAAATTTGGAGGTAAAGATGAAAAAAGCATTAATTTTAACAACTGCAATTTTATTTGGAACAGTTCTTTTTATGGGGACAGCCCTTACCCAGGCCCAGGCAGCAACAAAGTTTGTCACCATCGGAACAGGCGGGATTACAGGCGTATACTATCCAACCGGTGGTGCCATTGCCAAGATCGTTAACCAGAAAAAAGACCAGTACGGCATCCGATGCACCGTTGAATCCACAGGTGGTTCGGTTTTTAATATTAATGCCATTTTATCCGGAGACCTTGACTTTGGCGTGGCCCAGTCCGACCGCCAGTACCAGGCTGTAAAAGGGCTTGAAGACTGGAAAGACAAAGGCCCCCAGAAAGATCTGCGCGCGGTCTTTTCCATTCATGCCGAAACGGTTGACCTGATTGCGGCAGTGGATGCCAATATTAACAGCCTTTCAGACCTCAAGGGAAAACGGGTCAATATTGGAAATCTTGGTTCCGGGTTTCGCCAGAATGCCATTGATGCGCTTGAGGCCAACGGGTTGAACTGGGAAAAGGATTTTCATGCTGAAAGCCTGAAAGCTGCCGAAGCCCCGGGGCTGATTCAGGACGGCAGGATAGATGCTGCATTCTATACTGTCGGTCACCCTTCAGGCTATTATCTGGAAGCCACTTCAGGAACACGCAAGATTAAATTTGTTTCCATTTTGCATATTGAGAGCTTGCTGGAAAAATATCCTTATTATGCCAAGGCCGAGACCCTGATGTCAAATTATCCGGGCGCTGACAATACTGAAGCCGCTGTTCCGACATTCGGCGTAAAGGCGACCTTTGTGACATCCGCAAAGGTGCCCGATGATGTGGTGTATGCCATCACCAAAGAAGTGTTTGATAATTTGGAAGAATTTATAAAACTTCACCCTGCCTATGCCGGTCTCACCAAAGAGGATATGCTGACAGGCCTTTCCGCCCCCATTCATCCGGGGGCCATGAAATATTACAAGGAAGCCGGTCTCAAATAGTTGGGTCTGTATTAACCGTAACTGTATTGGTAGCAGAAAAGGCCTGTTAAAAATGTCTTTCTGCTGCTTCTCTCCATTGGATGACACTTATGAGCCATACTGAAATTCAAGAAATAGACGAAGGTCTGGAACTTGCCAGAAAACTGGCAGAGGATGAAGAAGGCATCAGAAGAAGGCCTGTGGGGATTGAAAAATGGGTGATCCCTTCCATTGCAGTTGCCTGGAGCCTGTTTCAGTTATCCATAGCCAGCTGGCTGATGCTGGACTCCACCTATGTCCGGTCCATACACCTCGGGTTTGCCCTGCTCATTATTTTTTTAAATTTTCCTTTCTCCAGGAAAAAAAGATTGGGCCTCAAGTTCCTGTCCGCCACAAAAAAAATCCCTTTCTTTGATTATATGGTTGCCATTGCTGCATGCCTTTCAGCACTTTATATTGTGCTGGATTATGAAGGCATCACCGTACGGTATGGGGCACCGGTTTTCAGGGATATTATCATTGGGATTCTTTTGACGGTTCTGCTGCTTGAGGCGGCCAGAAGAGTAATCGGACCGGCGCTTCCCATTATCGCCATCTGTTTTTGCATTTATGCCTTTTTCGGTCCGTATATGCCTGATTTCATCGCTTTCAAGGGCGTGTCCCTGAACCGGTTTGTGGGGCAGATGACCATGTCCACGGAAGGCATTTACGGTATTCCCCTGGATGTTTCGGCCACCATTGTGTTTCTGTTTGTGCTGTTTGGCGCCATGCTGGATAAGGCAGGGGCAGGCCATTATTTTATTCAGCTTGCCTTGAGCCTTCTGGGCGGGTTCAAGGGAGGACCTGCCAAGGCGGCCGTACTGGGCAGCGGGCTTACCGGAATGGTATCCGGGTCCAGTATCGCCAATATTGTGACCACCGGGACCTTTACCATCCCCATGATGAAAAAGGTGGGCTATCCGCCGACCAAGGCCGCTGCCATCGAGGTGGCGGCCAGCACGGACGGGCAGCTGGCGCCCCCCATCATGGGAGCGGCGGCATTTATCATTGCGGAATATGTCAACATCCCCTATGTTGAGGTGATTAAAGCTGCCGCCATCCCGGCCTTTGCATCATACGCCGCATTGTTCTACATTACTCATGTTGAAGCCTCCAAGCTGGGGTTGAGGGGAATGCCCAGAAACGAACTTCCTGTCTTTTTTAAAACTTTCTTGGGCGGACTTCAGTATTTAATCCCTATTTCATTGCTGCTGTATGAACTGGTGGTGGTCAGGCACTCTCCTGAACTGGCTGCCTTCCGCTCCATCTGCCTCATGGCCCTGGTGATGCTTTTACAGGAGCCCATCAAGGCATATATGGCAAAACAACCCCTGATCCCCGCCATCCAGAAAGCCGTAGTGGCCATTTTTTCAGCCCTTGCCTCAGGGGCCCGCAACATGGTTGCCGTGGCCCTTGCCACAGCAGCAGCCGGCATCATTGTCGGTGTGGTGGCCTTGGGGCTAGGCGGCCTTATCACGGAAATCATTGATGTCATCTCCATGGGAAATGTATATCTCATGCTGATCATCACTGCCGTTGCAAGCCTGATCATTGGCATGGGGCTGCCGACAACCGCCACCTATATTGTCATGGCATCCTTGACAGCCCCTGCCATTGTGACCATTGCCGCCAGCCAGGACTGGGTTGTGCCCTTAATCTCAGCCCATCTGTTCTGTTTTTATTTCGGGATACTGGCAGACGACACACCGCCCGTGGGGCTCGCCGCATACGCAGCCGCCGCCATTGCAAAATCCCCGCCCATTGCCACCGGCATTCAAGGGTTCATGTATGATATCCGAACAGCCATATTGCCCTTCATGTTCATCTTCAACTCTGATCTGATCCTGTACAATATTTCATCCTGGCCCCAGGGAATATTGATCTTTGTCATGGCCTGCATTGGTAATTTTGCCTTTGCCTCTGCCACCCAGGGATGGTTTGTGGCTGCCAATAAAATTTGGGAAATCCCTTTGTTTTTAAGCATTACCGTCTGTGCCATGCGGCCGGATGCCATTGCATCCCTGGTAGGACTGCCCCATGACCAGCGGTACTATGTTTATCCTGTGGCCCTGATTATTTTTGGTGTCCTTTATTTATTGCAGAGGCCCAGAATTCCCCGGGAAGACACCCGGACAACCCAGGAAATTTTTCATGGAATTAAATAATGGCAAAGGAAATACGTGATGGCGAATATTAAAAAAATTCTTGTCCCTCTTGCATTTACGGAATATTCAAAGGGTGTTTTTGAATACGCAATGCAAACTGCTGTGAAAAACGACGCGGAGATCATTGTTTTGAGCATCATCAATTCAAGGGATATTGAATCGGTGGAGCGGGTTGTTTCCATGGGATATGATGTGGATGCGGAACATTATATTGAAGATATCCGCAAGGAAAGAAAAGAAAAACTTAATAAAATGGCAGAAGAACTAGGAATTGACAAGAATAAGGTTAAAGTATTGTTCAAGGTGGGCAAACCGGTTGATGAAATTTTAAAGATTATTCTCAAGGAAGCGCCGGATCTTGTTGTCATGGGAACACGGGGGCGTTCCAGCCTTGAAAGCAGCATCATGGGCAGTGTTGCTGAAAAAATCTTTAAGCAATCTCCTGTAAATGTCTTGTCTTACAGGGATGAAGACGTTAAAGAAAAGCTGAAAAAAAAGATTCGGCTTTAAGGCGCCTGACCGATTTAACCGGGCAGAGGATTTCCCCTGCCCGGTTGGAAAAATTCAGGTTATTTGCATTTTGCCGGACTTGGAGAATCCGCCGCATAATTATAGAGATAGGCAAAGATATCTTTAAGGTCTTCTTCCGAAAGCTTTTTAAATTCCTCGCTGCATTTAAAAATTTCAAATTCCTTTTTCTCAAACACCCTTTCCCACTGCGCCATTGTCTTGTCGCCGGGGCTGACAAAAGGAATGTCCGACTCAATTTCACCCCTTGCCGCACAGGCCTTGTAAACATTTTTATAGGTATACTTGCCTTTTCGCTTGTTCCCGTCCGGGCCCTGTGCAAACAAAAGGGTTGTCCCTGACAAGACAAACAGAACTGCCACAACCGTTAGAATTATTTTTTTTGTCATTTTTCTTTCCTTTATTTTTTAAACACTTTTTAACCATCTCTTGAATCTTTAAAACCGCATGGTTACGGAAGCAGACACATCCCATACCTTGTCAACAATGGGAAAAAAGGCATCCAGGGCGTCGGCTTTTGAAATTTCCACAGGAGCGCCAAGGGGGTTGCCGCTGCCTGTATATTTGTAATCATAATATTTCAGCCCCAGCTTTAAAAAGAAATTTTCTGAAATAATGGGCTGAAGATAATAGGTTTCATAGACGCTGCCTCGTGCTGCCAGCTTGCTGCCGGCAATGGCATCCTCTGCACCGGTAAAATTAAACCAGTATTGGGATCCCCAGTTGTATTCAAACCCCAGCTTTGCATCAAAGGGCATGGGCAATCTTACGCCGGTATAGATACTGTAACCATGATGCTCTTCAAGATTTCCATTGGAACTTAAGAGGCCCTGGCCCATGAGGTTGTAGAAGGGATTCTGGGATACCTGTGAAGGATCTGTGCGGCTCCAGGACAGGGCCAGAAAAACGTCAACATCCTTGCCTGTCCGTTCATCCAGGTTTGATCTGAGCAGGAGGGAAGCCGCATCCCAATCTCCGATATCGCTGACCGGCTGCATCCGGGAGATAAAGGCCCCGGTATTCTGCTCAAAATAATAATTACCGCCGGATTCATAAACAGTAAACGGCATCACCGTCAGACCGGTGAACCCGTCCGTAATGTCCCAGGCATGGGCATAATTCAGTTCCGCACTGGTGGAATCATCATTGTACAGGGTGGCAATGAACCCGAACAGATGAACATCTTCCACATCTGCCGCTGTATTCTGGAGGGAATAGGAATTCCCCCATCCCCCTTCAAACCCAAGGCCATAACAGAATTTTAAAGCAGCGCCGGGGATTCCCGTTGCATCCTCAAGTCCAAAGACAAGGGAGGCCCCGTCAAACTGCCAGTTGATAATGGAGGCAAGGGGAGAGCCTGCCTCCAGGCTGTTTTTCCCGTATTCCATGGGCGGGCCGTCTGTTGAAGGCCTTCTGCCGAGGGAGAAACTGACAGGAACCTCATTGATCTGATTTGAATATAAAAAATAAGCCCGCTCAAGATGAATGGTATCCCCATGGGGTATGGAAGCTGTATTGCCATCCAGGGTTACATCTCCCAGGCTGCCTGAATTGAATTTAACCCCTGTGGAATCTCCCCAGGCCTTATAAGCGGCAAGCCTGCCATCAAAACTCAGGTTGTTGTTAACCTTTGACTTCATATTCAGATTAAACTTGGTGGTGGGCATAAAATCATTCTCAGCATCAAATTTCTCCGAAGCCGGGACCATGCCGTTCTGCTTCATGGCAGCAATCTGACCCTGGATAAAACTCTTGGAGTTGCCGCTGAAACCGAGGAATGTCTGGACAAAAGACGGCGGAGCCGCCTGCATGTCCATATATTGAATGGAATCGGCTTCGGTTCTCAGTTCCACACCAAGGGAAACCTTATCCGTTACCGTGTGGAGTTCTGTCTTATCCACCCGGCTGCTGAGGGACTGAACATCTTCCTTGCCTTCCTTGCTTTTTTCTTCCAGGGCCTGGATCTTCTCCTGCAGAGCCTCCATGGTCCGGGACATTTTTTCAAGTTCATTTTTCAGCATTTCAACATCATCTGCTGCAAAGACCGGCAAACTTAAAAAAAATATAAAAGAAAATAACCACACAATGCCTTTTTTCATTTTCCTTTTCTCTCCTTTTTTGAAATTTTTACTCCTCACCTGGCACTGATAGAACAACAACCGTGCCAGTGTTTGAAATTTTACATAATTTTTTGCAACATATTGAATTTTTTATCAAAACCAATGAACCTGATCATCAGAAAAATTTAGATATGGAAATGGTGTAAAGATATTGTTAAATATTTGTTAATTAACGATAAGACATATTAACAGGATGGTGCAGAACATGGCAATCCCCGGACCAGGGTCTTTTATGCAACACTGCCTGTTCAGCTTGTGGGTATTCCCTGTGAATAGGCTACCGGTCTGAAAAAAGCCGGCTTAAAATTTTTTGATTTCAAAATTGCCTGTTGAAATTTTTAGGATTAAGTGCCAGATTAGACCCAGCCTATAGGGTAATCCCGTTTCCGGTCAGGGCACCGGAATTCTGTCATATAAAGTTTGAACACATAATCGAGGAGTTACACTGATGTTCGATATTCAACAGATGGTCAGACAATGCATTTTAAACCGGAAAGAATATATTCCCGGAAAACCCATTGAAGAGGTGGAAAGGGAATACGGCATTAAAAACATTGTCAAGCTGGCCTCCAATGAAAACCCTCTGGGCGCATCGCCTCTGGCGGTTGAGGCCATGATCCGGGAAATTCAGGAACGATCCCATCTCTATCCGGAAAGCCTTTGCTATGACCTGACCCGCAAACTGGCCGTAAAATTCGGGCTTGGACCGGAATCCATTTTTATTGACAATGGGGCTGACGGGGTTATTACCATCATGGGGCTCACCTTTCTGAACCCTGAAGATGAGGTGATATTTGCCGAAATATCCTTCCCGGCCTATGACAATATTGCCGCCAAGATGGGGGCAAAGCGCATCAGGATTCCCATGCGGCAGGACTTTGCCATTGATGTCCAGGCCATGATCAATGCAGTGACGCCAAACACAAAAATGATTTTTCTCTGCAACCCCAATAATCCCACAGGGCTGATGACCTCTAAAAACGAATTTGAGCAGCTCATGGCCCAAACCCCGGAAAATGTATTGATCATATCTGATGAAGCCTATTTTGAATTTGCAGACCATGCAGATTACCCCGACACAGTTCAATATCTGAAGGACCATAAGAACCTCATCATCCTGCGGTCCTTTTCCAAAGTCATGGGTCTGGCCGGACTGAGAATCGGTTATGCCATGGCTGATCCTGAAATCGTCAAAGCCATGCTCAAAGCAAGAGAACCCTTTCCCGTGAACCGCATCGCCCAGGCCGGAGCCCTTGCCGCCCTGGATGATGATGCCTTTATTGAAAAGACAAAGCGCCTGAATCAGGAAGGACTGTATTTTTTCTATGACGCGTTTGATGCCATGGGGTTAACCTGTTACAAAAGCCACACCAATTTTATCATGGCGGATGTGGGCATGGATGCGGATTTTGTCTTTGAAGAATTGCTGAAAAAGGGTATTATTGTGCGGCCCTTGAAAGCGCAGGGCATCAAAACCGGATTAAGGATTACGGTTGGGCTCATGGAAGAAAACCACAGGGTCATCAAGGCCTTAAAAGAAATTTTAAAAGGAAACCTTTAGCATGACAAAAATCAAGGACTTAAAAGGATTTTGCTACCCCCTAACGCCGCAAGGCAAATCATCCCTTGTGGGGGATATGCCCTGGCATTACGGCACGCAGTATTTAAACATATCCTATGAGGCAGACCCAAAGGCCGTTGCCGCTTATCTGCCGGAACCTCTGGAACCCGGACCAAAGCCGGGAGCCGCCTATGTGGCGTTCAGCAAATGGTGGTCTTTGTGGGACAATCAAAAGGATATGGCGGTTGTCAATCCGGAAAGAACCCAATATAAGGAAGCTGCCATCTGGGTGGGGTGTTCCTATAAAGGTCAGCCAGGTCAGATCTGCCTGCAGATCTGGGTGAGCAATGATTTTACCATGGCCCGCGGCTGGTTTATGGGCTTTGCCAAAAAGCTCGGCTCCGTATCCATCACGAGCTATAACCCCCTGAACCCTGCCATGCCCGAAATAGGGGAAGGCGTTGTGCTGAAAGGAATTGCCTCTGCCCATCACGACCGGCTTTTGGAAGGCTCCATCCAGCTTGAAAAGAAAATCAGAAAAGAGGATCTGCCGACTCCCATGGGACTGCCCCTGTTCCACATCCGGCAGTTTCCCAGCATTGTGAAGGGCGCACCGCCGTCTGTTCTTGAGCTTGTAAAATTGGGAGCGGAAAATGTCCGGATCAGCGAAGATATCTGGATGGGCAAGGGTGATCTCACCTTTTTTCCATCCGACCTGGAAGAGCATATGCCGCTGAAACCATTGAAAATCAATCAGGCTTATTATTATTCTTCAGGATATACCTTTCCCGGCGGCGAGGTTCTCCACAGCTGGGTATAAACATTTTTAATCAAACCAGAGGAATCAGAATTCATGAAGATACCGTCGATCAAATTAAACCCGGGCAAAGGCAGGACTGTTGCTATTTGCTGTGCCGGTATCATTCTGCTCCTGGTTCTCCGGACCATGCCAGTGCCGTCTTTTGCTGCAAACACCCAGAAAGGACCGGAGCAACCCCCAGAAAAGGATTTATCCGTTGAAGCCATTGACGAGACTATCCGGTCACTTGGCAGCACACTTGATAAAATCACAAAAACGCCAACAGATAAGCTGGCAAGAGAACTTGGGGTAACGGCGGACCGGATTGAATTAAAAATAAACAGTTTAAATGAATTAAATGCCGCTTATGCCAAACTGAAGACTTCCCTTCTCGGGCTGGAAAAAGCTAAAAAAGTGAAGCAGACAATTCAACAAACCCATGATGATTACCGGACAAAAGGGATGGTTCAAAAGCCCCCTTATTCCCTGACTTTCCATGATGCTGTTCAGGGTGAAATCTCTGCCGCCGTAAGAAATCAAAATAATATTGATCTCACCCTTGCCGGCCTGAAAAAAAGCCTGGAGAATAATCAGGATCAACTCTCACAAGCCGAGAAAAATCTCAGACAGCTTAAAGACAGGCTCAGGGGTGAGGCCGAACAAAAAACCGCCAGAAACACCCTGGAAATTGAAATTAAAGAAATGTCTGTTCAATCACTTTCAGTAACGATTCGTGCATTGACCATTGAAATGAACCGGTATGAAATAGAAAATCATAATGCTGCACTTAAAATAAACCTCTTCAAAGAGCAGGAAGCCTTTGTTGCGTCCAATATCACCTATGACAAGGAGGACTTAAGCCGCCAGCTGGGCCTGATTTCAGACAAAGAAATCAGTATCCAGAATGAAATCAATAAATTAAAAAAGGATCAGACCGCTGTAGAACAAGAATGGGCGAAAGCGCAACAAGCTCTCAGCGCAGCAAGCCTTGGACAGGAGCGAAATATTGCACAGGCGTTTCTAAAGGCAAGGGAGGAATGGAGAAAAACCTATATTGTCGTCCTGGAACTCAAACAGGATTCCCTGATATTGCTGAATCGCCAGAAGACAATATGGCAGCAGCGATATGCCATTGTAAACAAAGAGATTTCCTATAGCCGGCAGGGACAGATAAAGGACGAGACGGAAAAAAATCTTATCAGCCTGAACCAGACCCTGCAGATACAGCAGAATTATCTTGTGAATCTCCAGAAACAGGTATCTGCAATTGAAAGCCTCATGCAGGAAACCGGGGTGTCCCCTTCCATAAAAAACAACCTTATTGTTGAAATGGATGCCTTGAAAAAACAGTTTGAAAGGCGGCTGGAATTTCAATCCATGATTGTCACAACAGATCAGCTTGAACGAAGCCTTCTGGCCCAGGTGGAAAAACAGATCAGCCAACCCTCGGTCAAAGAGCGTTTTTCAGGATTTGGCCAAGGGGTAAAAAATGTGTGGAATATGGAAATCTGGGTGGTTGACGGGCGCTCCGTCTCCGTCGGGAAAATATTTATCGCACTTGTTATTTTAGTTGTTGGAATAATTTTTGTCAGATTTGTCCTGCATCTTATCCATAAACGCATCCTTGCAACCTCGCAATTCAAAGAAACAACCGCCTCTGCCGTTCACAAGGCCCTTTCCTATTTTGCCTATCTGCTTGTGTTTCTCTTTGCCCTGAGGATTGTGAATATCCCCCTGACCGCATTTGCTTTTTTTGGCGGTGCCATCGCCATCGGCGTCGGTTTCGGCGCCCAGAACCTGATCAATAATTTTATTTCAGGGTTCATCATTCTTGGAGAGCGGCCCATCAACATTGGAGATCTGATTGAGGTTGACGGCGTACTGGGAAAGGTTGAAGAGATCGGTGCCCGGTGCACAAGGGTCCGCACCGGTGAAAATGTCCACAAACTGGTCCCGAATTCCAGTTTTCTTGAAAAAAATATTACCAACTGGACCCTTTCAGACAATAAAATCAGGACAAAAGTGGTTGTCGGCCTTGCCTACGGCTCTCCTGTCAGGCGGGTTGAAGAGACACTGATCAAGGCTGCAAAAGCAAACCCCAATGTATTAAAAAACCCTGAACCTTTTGTCCTTTTTTCTGATTTCGGAGATAACGCGCTTGTCTTTGAATTATATTTCTGGGTCATGATCCACCTGGTGCTCGAAAAAAAACAGATTGAAAGCCAGATCCGGTTCGAGATTGATCTGCTCTTCCAGCAGGCAGGTCTTGTCATTGCATTCCCTCAACGGGACATCCATTTTGACGACACCCGCCCCCTGAACATTCAGCTGATTCAAAAAAAAGCTGACACAGGCCTTGGCGTCTGACCGAAAAATTACACCAGGTTACAGCCATTCTTTTTTTACTTCATAACATTCCGGGTATTATTTTTCTTCAACCTGGATCAGGTTGCAAAAGGAGGAAGCGTTCGGCCTATGGCTGGAAAGCGCCTGCTCACTGTGTGCAGGAATTGTACAACCTGAAAAATGCGACTTAACCCTGTCTCCAGTTTTTTGGAGGGAGGATCAAATCGCAAAATATAAATAAATGATTTAATTTTTAAAGCAACAAGGACTTAAAAACAAAGTTAATTCGGGCAAAAGTCGTTAAAAGGGTTTTAAATCCACCCTTCAGGTCTGATCAGGAGTCCTGTCAGGCAGGTTGAGATAATGGATAAGGTTTCAAGATCAAGATAGTCACCTGCATTATCATGAAACAAAAATCCGGCCTGGGCCGGCATCCGGTCTTCTGCATCATTGAAATTAAAAATCACTGGGATTCTTGGAAGCGCGATGAACCTGACGCTCAAGTCATGGGAATTTGTTTTTATTATAAATCCGTTCAGCTTTCGACATCTTTTTTTCAGTTCGCCAAGGCAGCCTGAAAAAGTGGTTTCCATGATTTTGGACGTGTTGCTGACAAATCTTGAAAATAACGGGCCTGCACTTGGAAATTCCCTAAATGTCAACAGCCTGCCAGACCCTTGAGAAACCTTTTGGGGACAAAGGGTCATGTATCTTGAAAGGACCAGTTTAATAGCCGGCAAAACCTCGTTGCCGGACAGGTCTATGAAATCACCCTTCGCATACATAAGATCACGGTTGAAAAAAGGGAAGATAAAAAGCCCGTTTTTTTTCTGAATACCGAGAATATTTGATTTTTCATTAAAATCAAATAACTCAATCTTTGGCAGACAGGTTTTCCAAGCCTCATCAAAGAATTTTGAATTTTCCATTGCCCATCACGTGTTTTTCAGCGCATTGAGTTTTTCCAACAGGACGTCATATTCATCTTCATAGGCAAGAAGATCCATCATTACCGGAGGTTTGGTCGAATGAGCCGGAAGACGGGCCTTGGTCTCCTTTATCAGGATTTCAACTTCCTTCATTCTTTTTATGATTTCTTCCATTGTGTTCCCCATATCAGTAGTTTACTCCGGCGGGCTTGACAAATTCAGCGCTGTAGGAATGGCAGGGGGTCACACCGTATACCATGCCGCAGACAGAACATTTTGATTCCATGGTTTCCATAAAAAAGAAATTATCACAATTTTTGCACCTGATTTCAAGAGGGGCTCCCAAGCGGCTTGTGTGAAACCCCATGAGTCTGATTTTATCCACAACCTCCCGGCCTGATTGAAACGCACCTGAACATCCGTCATGCATGGCTGATTTCTCCATTGGTTATTATGTTTGATTTCAAAATAACACAAAGGCCCGGACCATTGGATTGATCCATGTCAAGAAATCCGGAAAATTTAAAAAAACTTTCATAAGCTCTTCTAAAAACGCTGGAATAAATCAGGGCAATAGTTTATCGTCTTTTTAATTTACCAACACCAATTTTTGGAGGCGCCGAAACATGGAAACCTATTACAATCCAGCAGATCTGTTGAAATTTGAAGACATGGGCAAAGATGCGCCGGAACTCGCTAAAAAATTTTTTGAGTATTATGGTGCTGTTTTTTGCGAAGGAGAGCTGTCCGAAAGGGAAAAATCCCTGATTGCCCTTGCCGTGGCCCATACCATTCAATGCCCGTACTGTATTGATGCCTATACAAAGGCCTGTCTCGAAAAAGGGTCAAACCTTGCCGAAATGACCGAAGCCCTTCATGTGGTAACGGCTATCCGGGGGGGAGCGTCCCTGGTTCACGGGGTCCAGATGAGAAATATTGCAGAAAAACTCTCTTTATAGAAAGCATTTCTGATGGCTGATCTTTTCCCGAATTTTTCTGAAAGTCTTAAACAGCAGGGGCTCATCCTTGAGAGAAAGCCTGCCGAGATTCTCCAGATCAATCTGGGCCGGTTATGCAATCAGGTCTGCAAGCACTGCCATCTTTCCGCCGGTCCTCACAGCAAAGATATCATGGACCGAACCACCATGGATGAGGTCGTTAATTTTGCCCGGCGCAGCGTCTTTAAGGTCGTGGATATCACCGGCGGAGCCCCTGAAATGAACCCCGGCCTGCCCTATCTTATTGAAGCTGTGTCAGCTCTTTCAGATCAGGTTATGCTGCGCTCCAATCTCAGTGCGCTTCTGGACTTTTCACCGGACCGCCTGATCCCTGTGCTGAAAAATAACAAGGTCACCCTTGTGTCCTCGTTTCCCTCCCTGAACCAGACCCAGACGGATTCTCAGCGGGGAACCGGCATATTCGACAAAAGCATCGAAGCGCTCATGCTGTTGAACCGTGAGGGTTACGGCAAAAAAGGGACCGGCCTCCTTTTAAACCTTGTCGCAAACCCGGCCGGCGCATTTCTTCCATCTTCCCAGAAGGCAACGGAAAAAAGATATCGGGAAATCCTGTTGAAAAAATGGGGCATCACTTTCAATAACGCCTATACCTTTGCCAATGTCCCGCTGGGCAGGTTTGAAGCCTGGCTCCGGCAGTCAGGCAATTATGACGGTTATCTTTCCCTGCTGCAAAAAAGCTTTAATATTTCCACCCTTTCCGGTCTCATGTGCCGCAACCTGATATCGGTTTCCTTTGATGGGTATTTGTTTGACTGTGATTTTAACCTTGCCGCAGGGATCTATAAAGCAAATCAGAAAACTCATATCTCCAAGATCAGGCCCTCTTCCTTTGATAAAGATCCCATCGCCGTGGGCAACCACTGCTATGCCTGCACAGCCGGCAGCGGGTTTACCTGAGGCGGGGCAATTGCTTCCTGAGTTCAGGACGGATGATTTTCCTCATATTGTTTTTCAATGATCAGGGCAGGTTTTAAAAGAACCGTCACCACAAACATGCCAAGACCCACCACCCCGATGGTAATGAATAGTTCAATGCTGCTGGGCGAATAACTGACGATTTCCCCCAGGGGAGAAGGAACCAGGCCCGGAACAATCAAACCAATGCCTTTTTCTATCCATATCCCGGCAATCAGAAGGACAAGGGCGGGCATGAGAAAAACCTGCCTCTCCCTGAACGGGTTGAATGCCAGGATAAATGTTCCTGCCGCATTCATGGATATGGCGGTCCATATCCAGGGCACAAGGGAGTTGTGGCCTTCAAGCCCAAAAAACAGGTACATGGCCGATCGGCTGTGATGGGTGGGAAAATAAAATTCCTTGAAAATCTCGGAAAAGAGCATGAGAAGATTAATCACGGCCGCAGAGATGATGATGATCCTAAGCTTGTTGAAAATGGTATTGGCAATCTTGTAATCCGTGGTTGAATTCACCACATGGAGCACAAGGGATATGATGGCAGGTCCTGCTGCAAAGGCAGAGGCCAGGAATCTTGGACCCATGAGGGGATTATTCCAGAAAGGCCTTGCCGGAAGCCCCTGATAGAGAAATGCCGTAACCATGTGGATGGCCACGGCCCAGCCGATGGAGATAAAGACAAAGGGTTTGTAATATTTGCCCACAGGTTCCTTCCCCTGGTAATGGCGATAGACAATATAGGCCGGGACAAGGGCGTTGAGAGCCAGGTATCCGTTTAAGACAAGAATGTCCCAGGACAAAAGAGAGGAAGGAAAATTCAGTTGCCCGATACCGGGAATCAGGTGCCAGAACTGCAAAGGTCTGCCCAGATCCACAAATACAAAGGTCATGCACATGACCAGAGCCCCCACGGCCACGACTTCGCCGATAATCACAACCTTATGCAGGTCCTTGTCATTAAATACATAGGAAGGCAGGATGAGCATGACCGCAGCAGCTGCAACCCCCACCAGAAAGGTGAAATTGGAAATATAAAACCCCCAGGATACGATATCGGACATGTGGGTGGCGGCAAGCCCCAGCCGGAACTGGATGACATAGCCGTAAACCCCGGTGAGCATGAGACAGACAAGAATGCCCATATAAATCTGATATCCAATGGATCCGGACAGATTCCACACCACCGCATCCCTGACAAATGAAACCAACCCTTTTTGCGCCTTATCGTTCTTCATATAAAATATCCTTAAGGACCGATTAATCGATAAAATACCAGAACTTGGGGTCTGTACCCAGATCTTCCTTCAACCGGTAAACTTTTTTATTTTCCAGCACAAACCGGATTTCACTGTCCGGGTCCAGAAGGTTTCCAAAAACCCTTGCGCCGGTGGGACAGGCCTCGGCACAGGCTGTGAGTTTGCCTTTCCGGCTTCGCTGGATGCAGAACGTACATTTTTCCATCATGCCCCGAACCCGTTTTCGATTGCCCAGATAATGCTGTTTTGTCGTGATCTCTTCTTTGGGAATTTCAGGCTGGTTCCAGTTAAAGCGGCGGCCGTAATAGGGGCAGGCTGCCATGCAGTAACGGCACCCGATGCACCAGTCATAATCCACCACCACGATGCCGTCGGGTTCCCGCCAGGTGGCCTTGGTGGGACAGGCTTTAACGCAGGGGGGATTATCACAGTGATAACACTGAACTCCCATGTAAAAATGACCCTGTTTTGGCACCATATGAAAATATTTGCCATCCCCCTGATCCGGCGACATCTGGCCATGTTCCATTTCAAAAATCCGGATATACTGCATGTCGGACCTGCGGTCCAGATTGTTTTCCCTGATACAGGCCGTTACACATTCCATATACCCTTCACACCGGGTGACATTAAAAGCATAACCGTACAGGACATTTTCCAGAGGCCCTGTGGTGTCAATCTCCACCGTGAGGCCCTGTTTGAGTTTGGAAAGCCTTTCCAGCCGCGATACGGTTTTTTCTCTTTCCGCCTCTGTCATGAGGCGGTAGTATTTTTTAAAATACTCCTGAAACTCAAGGGCAAAGGTTTCGGAACTGTCCAAAAGGTTTTTGCCCTTGCAGCCGGTTGTCAGCAGCGCCCCGCCGGTGATGGCGGCAGAAGCCGCTCCGGTGAGAAAGGCTCTTCGGCTGATGTTGTTCTTTTTTTCAGAATCCATGAAATCTTCCTATCTATTTAAGCGGAACAGAATATGTTTTCGGCCAACCTGCCGCCATCCTTGGAGAATGCGGATTATGGCAGGAGGTACAGTTCATGACCACCCTTTCGCCTGCCCAGAAGGTGATGCGTTTCCCGTGGGCACCCCCGATCCAGTCTTTTTTCTGCCTGAAATGACACTGGCCGCACATCTCATACACATGATCCAGATCAATCTTGGTCCCCTTCTCAGTGGTCAGAAAATCCCGGTCTTCGGTGCTGTGGCAGGTATCGCAGGAAAGCGGTTTTTCTTTTTGACCGTGCACCACTTTGATTTCAGCATGGGAAAGAGCGGCTGCATTTTGAATATTAACCTTTTTGTTGTTATGGCATGAACTGCACCGGAACCGGTTTATTTCGCCTTTGCGTGTCTCTGTAAAAAAAGCCCCTCCCTGGTCGTCCTCCAATACCCTGACAATATTTTTCGGAACAGGTGTTTCAGCTTTTACCTGCCCTGATCTGTCCATCTTTTGAACGGCTTTTTTATATTGCTCCGTCACCCCTTCCGGGTTTGAAAGGGCGGTCGATGAAAGGAACAAAACAAAAAGCCCCGGGATCACGAACAACAGGAGTATATGGGAAAGGTATTTTTTGGTGACTGTTTTTTTCATACCACCTCTTTTTTATCCATCACATGGGGTTTCGGGTAAAAAGCGCTTGGGTTTCCTCAGGCATATGACACTGCCGGCAATTGCCTCTCATGGGATGTTCCACCCTTATGGGGACAACAGTTCCAGGCCCCACATGGCAGGCAATGCAGTTTTCCCTCATTTGAAGGGAATGAACAATGGGAGGGGGTGACCCCGGCAACGCCGATCTGCCGAGCTTTGGCGTCCGGACACTGACCCAGTCAATCTCCCTGAAAAGAGTTTCCGTCACCGTCTTCATGTGGCACTGGCCGCAATAGGTGTGCTGGGGATGAGGCGTCACCGGTGTAAACCGGTTCATGGCTTCGGCAAACCCGCCGCGCTCATGGCAGGAGAGGCACACATACTCAGCCCCTTTTTTGTCGGCCATATCATGGGGGATATAGGGCGGGGAACCCGGATACTGGCGAAGGGAATAATAGTATTCCAGAGTACGGTCCGTTGAATTGCCTTCCATATAGGCAGGTGTGGTTCCATTATAGGTTCCGAAAAGCTGTTTTGCATTGTGATCAAAATCAAAAACCGGTATCTTGTTGACCTTTGCAAGCGCTTCTTCCGTATTCACGGAAAAGGCCTGGAAAATAATGATAGGCAGCGCTATGACACCTGTCACTGCAATCAAGAAAAACAATTTTCCTATTTTTTGATTATCTTTTCCCATCAGACTTTCTCCAATTTTACGGCACATTTTTTATAATCCGGCTGTTTGGATATGGGGCAGAACGCATCCAGGGTGACTTCATTGATCAGATAGCTTTCATCAAAAAAAGGCACAAATACCATCCCTGCAGGAGGATTTCCTCTCCCGTTGATGCTGGCTTTCATCACCACGGACCCTCTTCTGGAAATTATTTTCACTTTGCTGCCGTTGACAACACCCAAAAGCTTTGCATCCTCCGGGTTGATCTCCACATAGGATTCCGGCACGGCTTTATGCAGAATGGGAATACGTCTGGTCATGGACCCGGTATGCCAGTGCTCCAGGACTCTACCGGTGTTCAGCCAGAAAGGATATTCCCTGTCCGGTGATTCAGCGGCCGGTTCATAGGGGCGAAGCCAGATCCAGGCCCTGTGGTCTGGTTTGCCGTAGAAATCAAAGGTGTTGCTGTTGCAGGCAGGGTCATATTTGCCATTGTACCGCCACCGGGTTTCCTTTCCGTCCACAAAGGGCCACTGGACCCCGGACCGCTCTTTTAGGACCTTATAGGGCGCCATGCGGTGTTTGGGACTGTCATGGAACTTTGTATACTCATTCCAGATATCCTCAATATAGGTGTCCTGGCTCCAGGGAAACTGTTTTTCAAACCCCATGCGCCTTGCCACCTGAATGAGCTGCCAGGTGTTGCACATGGCCTCGCCGGGCTTTGGCACCAGTTGGGCATTGTGCTGGGTCCGGCGTTCAGAGTTGCCGAAAAAGCCTTCCCTTTCCACCCAGAGGGCTGACGGCAGGATAACGTCAGCCACGTCAGATGTAGGGGTGGGATAGATTTCAGAGACCACGATGAAGCGCCCGTCTTTTTTAGCCCCGTCCCGGTAACGACGCAGATTGGGCATGGTCACCATGGGGTTGGTCACCTGTATCCACATAAAGGTAATATCCCCCCTGTCCAGGGCGCGGAACATTTCCACGGTATGGTACGTGGGTTTTGGATCAATATTGGATTCCGGCACACCCCAGATCTCTGCCGCCATTTTCCGGTCTTTTTCCTCGGTCACAACGCCATGGGGAAGTTTATGGGTCATGGTGCCGACTTCCCTTACCGTTCCGCAGGCACTGGGCTGACCGGTAAGAGAAAAAGGGCTGTTGCCGGGCTCTGAAATTTTGCCGGTCAGAAGATGGATGTTGTAAACCAGGTTATTGATCCAGGTTCCCCTTGTGTGCTGGTTCATGCCCATGGTCCAGAATGAGGTCACTTTTTTATCCGGGTCACCGTACAGGGCGGCCAGATATTTGATATCCTCCGCCGATACCCCTGAAATCTTTTCCGCTGCCTCAGGGGTATAATCCTGAAGAAATGTTCTATAGGCTCCAAAATCAACAGTTTCTGCAACATCGGAAAACTCAAAATGATCTTCTGTTCCATACCCGATACCGGTTTTCCCCTTATGGAAAGAAACATGGGTGGCTACAAATTCCTGGTTTACCCGGTTATTTTTTATGATCTCGTAGCAGATGGCATTGGCAATGGCCAGATCAGACTGGGGATTAAACAGGATGGTTTTGTCTGCCGCCTGGCTGGACCGGGTGAACCGGGTCGTCAGATCAATGATCTGAACATGGGTCTTTGATTTTCTGTTGGCCAGCATCCTTGAAAACAACACGGGGTGCATTTCCGCCATATTGTTTCCCCAGGTGACAAAGATATCTGCATTATCAATATCCTCATAACATCCCATGGGCTCATCCAGGCCAAAGGAGGTCATGCATCCGGTAACGGCGCTGGCCATACAAAGTCTTGCATTGGCTTCCACATTATTGGTGCCGATACATCCCTTGAAAAATTTCGAGGCGGTATATCCGTCGGCAATGGACCACTGTCCAGATCCATAGATGGAAACAGCATTCTTGCCGTTTTTCTCTATGGCGGATTTCATCTCGGCCGCAACCAGATCCAGGGCCTCCTCAATGGGCGTGGGAACAAGGTTTCCGTCTTTGCGGACATAGGCTGTGGTAAACCGGTCCCTGCCATACAGGATCTGTATGGAATGATATCCTTTTACGCAGCAAAGTCCTTTGTTTACGGAACAGTTGGGATCACCCTTGACGGCCACGGCTCTTTCCCCTGATACGCCCACAAGAAGCCCGCAGCCGGTCCCGCAGAAGCGGCAGGGCGTCTTGCTCCAGACAATGGAATCCGCGGAAAGATCAGCCGGGTTCCAGCCGGCAAAACTGATGCCGGGAAACATGGTTGCAGCAGCCACCGCAGCACTTTTCAGAGCCATGGCCTTGATGAAATCTCTTCTGGTAATTGTCATATGCCACTCCTTATTATAGATATTATAAAATAATTAATCAGTATGCCCAAAGGTCATGCTCAAGGATTGAAGGGATCCGATCGTCTTAATGGTATCCATCAGGCTTTTATGGGTTTCTTCATCCGGGGTGTCTGTCAGAAGGATCAAAACATCCTTGTTTTCAGACGGTTTTATTTCACAATAGGCTATTGTGGAAAGATCGGCGATGAGCTGGTCCTTCATGCCCTTTTCCGGGTATGCCAGAAAACTGAATATCGGCATGGTTCCTCCTGTTATGACTCTTTTATTATAGCTGCTGCTAAAAATACTGCTGAAGAAAAATCTTTTTATTGGGTACCACAAAATAGTATATTAAGTAAAACAAAAAATTAGGGAAAATTTTTTTTGTAATTTTTCCCGGACCCCTGATTTGAAATATTTTTCAAATAATTGTACACCCTTTAAATTGAATAATAATCTTTAAAGAGGATATAAAAATGACTCCCATCCATATTGTCGGGCACGCCGGTTGCGGAAAAACAACATTGATTGTTGACCTTATAAAAATCCTGGTCAAAAAAAACATCCTTATCGGTGCACTCAAGCATAGCGCCCATATCCATGAACTTGACAAGCCGGGAAAAGATTCCTTCCGGCACAGGACCGCAGGCGCAGCCCCGGTAACAGTTGTAACCGAAGAAATGAGTGCCGTCTATCTGCCGAGAACCCCGGACACCTCCCCTGAAAAGATCCTTGAAACCTATTATGCAAACGTGGATCTTGTCCTCATCGAAGGATGGATCAGCGGGCCGTTTCAGAAGATTGAAGTCTTCAGGCAGGCCATTGGGAGACCGCCTTTGTTTCCCGGGCTTAAGCATATAAAAGCCATCGTGTCTGAGGATTCGATTGGCAAAACAGAACTGCCGGTTTTTCAAAGATCTGATGTGGCGTCTCTTGCTGATTTTCTTTTAACCCTGACAAGAGCATAAGCTTCATTCGGAATCCTGTTTTTTTTTGTTTTTTTTATACCAGTCCTTGTCTCCATAGAGTTTTTCGATGCATTCCCGGCAAAGACCATGGCTGAACTGGGCATCTGAATGATTTGAAATATATGTCTCAATCTGGTTCCAGTATCCCTGATCATCCCTGATCTTTTTACAGGAGGCACAGATCGGCAGCAGGCCGCGCAGGATCTTGGTGTCTTCAATGGTCTGATGTTCGCGGCGAAGCGCTTCCAGCCGTTTTTCATCTGCTGTTTTTCTCTGAAGGGTTATAAACGCCGTCACCCAGATGGCAAAAAGAGCCAGTGACCGGTTCACAAGCACCTTCCACATCTCGCCTCCGGGTGGCGACAGATAAAACCCCGCAATGGTAAGAACAGAAGAAAAAAAGGCCACTAAAAGCGTGAAATTCTTCTTTGGTGACCATAGAGACACAAGAACCACTGTGATATATGGAACTCCGGCTGCCACACCCAGAGGAAGCAAAAGATCAAAGATAAAAAGAAGAAGGAAAAGCAGAATACATATCACATAAATGCCCTTCTGCATGGTTGGTTTTTCATCAGGCGTGAGCAGATTTTTTTTTGTCATACGGCCCTCCGATCATTTATCCATCTGTTTTTATTGTCTTGCACTAAAGCAAAAAACGCCTTGGCTCTGGCCGGTCAATAAACCAATGGCAAGCTTCCCTCTTCTGATTGCCTGGGGCCATTTCAAGTCTATGAATCGCTTTAGAATTTCCAGGTCTTCTCCCTATGAATTGGCCTGACTATAGGACATGAAAAAGGAGACTGCCTTGATTCAAATCAAGCTTTTTATAAAAAAAGTTCGTTTTTTTCATTATAATCCATGAATTGTTTTTACATCCTTAATATTTACCGTTGTCTTGTTTTCATGTACCATTGGGATTGCCGTTGGAAAAATTAAAATTCTTTCACCTGCATAGCAGATCCTTTGGAACCGGATCAGTTAATAAAACTTAAAAAGGAACCTCTTTGTAATGGCTGATGGAAAAAATAGAGCTGACATTTATCCCGGACTGAACGTATCCATTGTATTAAAGCAGGACCAGAAAACCGGGAAACTGACTCAGGGCGTTGTCAAAGATCTGCTTACAAAATCCGGCACTCACCCCCACGGAATCAAAGTGCGTCTTGAAAACGGGAATGTAGGAAGAGTGAAATCCATTCATGGCTGATATTAAAAACCCATTCAAAAGAGTATTTTACCTGTCGGTTTTTAAATCCTGCAGTTTCATTTTGACAAAGGCTTGTATTATATGACGGGGAAGTGTACCATATACTGCATGAGTCTCATGACATGCAGGACAAAATCTGAAACAAAAAAAATTTCTCGCCTGCTATACAATTCAAGACTATATCAACTATTATCACAGGAGGAGAGATGGAACCTGACAAATTTAGAGAGTCCAGGCAGGCAATAAACCGGTTGTGTAAAAATCTGAATCTGTTAATTGAAGAAAATGCTGCTGATGCTTCACGGGAATGCTGTCAGGAAGCACAAACCCAGCTGGACCGGCTTATACCGCAAGCAGAAGGTGAAGTCCAGCAACGGTCGGTAAAAAACCTAGACATGAAAATCAAACGGCTGGTGTCCCTTATCAATAAAATAAAGGTCAAAAAAGGGCCTGCTTCCGGAATAAGAAAAAATCAAGCTATCCCTGTTGAATGGGATGAAGACCGAATAAAACAGCTCTCCCCTGCATTTTTAAAAAAAGTGTCCGCCAATATGCAAAATGATTTAAACGCCAGTGTCTGCTTTGATATTTCCGGCAAAGGGATCAGACCCAGCTATCAGATCCGGTATGGAAATCAGGAAACTGCAACTTTCAGCGGCAGTGCCCACAAACTTAAAAGCAAGGCTCTTTCCAGCGGCTCGCATAAAATATCCCGGCCTTTTTCAAGCATGGCAATTAATTCGGCCCTGAAGGACAGATAGAATTGTAACCCATGCGACCGGTTGCAGGGCAAAGATGGATCAGTGAAACAGAACCGGAGCTCGGACTTGGGCTGTTGATCCATATCGATCCGAAAACCATTGGCATGCGGTTTGAATCCTGCGGGTGTGAAAGACGGTATGCCATTTCCTCTGCTCCCCTGAAGCGGATTATCTTTAAACCCGGTGATGAGGTTCAATCAGGAAGCGGAAAAAAACTGATAATTGAATCTGTTACAGAATTAGACGGGTTGATATATTATGCCGGTAAAAATGAGGTGGTTTGTGAGAAAGACCTCTCTGATACCATTTCATTTTCCCTGCCCCAGGATCGGCTTTTTGCCGGGATCACGGATTCAAGCGGCACATTTGATCTGCGCCGCCAACTGTTAAAATCAAAGGCGCTTTATGATGCCTCTCCGGTAAAAGGTTTTCTAGGGGGCAAGGTGGAACTGATCCCCCACCAGTTTTTCATTGCCGATGCAGTTGCCTCCCGGCATATGCCAAGGGTGCTGCTCTCCGATGAAACAGGTCTTGGCAAAACCATAGAAGCCTGCCTTATTCTTCATAAACTCATCATCAGCCACAGAATCCAAAGGGTCCTCATTATTGTGCCAGAATCCTTGACCCATCAGTGGTTTATTGAATTGTATAAACGATTCAACCTGTCTTTCATGGTTCTTAACGAGGCCTATTGCAGGAATCTTGACCGCCGGGGAAAAGGCCTCAACCCTTTTCTAGAACACCAGCTTGCCATTGTCGGATTTGAATTTCTTGCCGGGATCCGGTGGCATTCAAAGATCCTCGCATCTGGCTGGGATATGGTGGTGGTGGACGAAGCCCACCATATTACCGATAATGAAAAAATCCATGAGTTTATCCGGGAGCTTGCTAAAACAGTCCCAGGATTGATGCTTCTGACAGCCACACCGGAACAGATGGGAATAAAAAACCATTTTCTTCACTTAAACCTTCTGGACCCGGCCCGGTATTTTAATTTCAGCACCTATCTTGAGGAGACAGGCCAATATAAAAAAACCATAGAAACCGTTAAACTCCTTCTGAAAAAGGGTGAAAACATTGAACCTGTCCTGGATTCCTACGGGCCGGGCCGTGTGATATTCCGAAACCAGCGGCAGGTCATCAAGGGGTTTCCCAAAAGAGTGCCCCATGTAAAAGCCTTTGATGCCGGGACTGACATAATCAGGTCTGTTAATGCGGAATTTTTTGACGCTGAAAACCAGATCATTTGCCAATTAAACCAGGACCCGAGAATTTTTTATCTTGTTGAACTGATCCGGAAAAAGGAAAAAATTCTTGTCATTTCCTCATCAAGACAAAAGGCTTTGGCCATTGAAGCCGCTGTTGCAGATCACATCTCAGTTGATATGGCAAGATTTGATGAAAGCATGACCCTTCTTCAGCGGGACAGAAATGCCGCCTTTTTTCTAAGGGAAGACGGGGCAAAGATATTGATTGCGTCTGAAATCGGCAGTGAGGGAAGAAATTTTCAGTTTGTGCATCACCTGTTTTTATTTGACCTTCCCTTGAATCCTGAACTTCTGGAACAGAGAATCGGCCGCCTTGACAGAATCGGACAGAAAAACAATATCCAGATCCATGTCCCTTATATAAAAGGAAGCGGCTTTGAAATCCTGGCCCGGTGGTACATGGACGGTCTCAACCTCTTTTCCCGGAATATCAGTGGTCTTCATCTTATTTTCAAAGAATTTGAAGCTGATCTGAAGGATTTGTTTGTCAGGGCAAAAAAAGATGGTGTCATAGATGAAACAGGGCTTGAAAAATTAATTTCAAAGACAAGGCAGTTTCGATCTGAAACTGAAAAAAACCTTACCCAGGGGAAAAATATTCTTCTTGAAATGAATTCCTTTAAACCCCATTCAGCACAGAGCATCATCCGGGCTGTTGAAACCTTTGAATCTGATAAGAACCTTGAAGACATCCTGGTCAGAATTTTTTCGTATTACGGAATTGAAACCGATTTTATTAATGACTCTGTCTTCAAATTGAATTTCAATACTGTGACGGATGAAGATTTTCCTGCTTTTGCAAGGCTCTCTGATACGTTGACCTTTAAAAGAAGCACTGCCATCCTGAGGGAGGATGTGGATTTTTTCTCATGGGATCACCCCTTTGTGCATCAGGCCTTTGAATATTTTATCACGAACAATACCGGGTCCTGTTCACTTACAAGGCTTACCAATCAAAAATCTCAGGGGATTTTTCTTGAAACCGTATTCGTCCTGGAATGCATGGCGCCATTGCATCTTGATATGAACCGGTATCTGACCTGTGACCCCATTCACCTTCTGGTGGATCACAAAGGGAAAAATATCACGGAAAAATTTAATTTTAAAGAATTTTCAAAAAATCTCACCGAGGATCAAAAAAACTGGTTTAAAGATCTTGAACCCGTCCGGCAGGAAATCATTCCTGCCATGATTCAAAAAAGCATTTCCATTGCAGAAATGCTCTCCTTGGACATTATCAAAACAACAAAAACAAAAATTGAAGAGATGATGGGCCGTGAAATCACAAGGCTTCTGGAGCTTAAAAAAATAAACGCGGATATCCGTGAGTCTGAAATCAATGCTTTCCAGATTCAGACGGCATCTCTTTTGGAGCATCTGTCATCAGCCCGGCCAAGACTTGATGCCTTAAGGCTCATCCGGACTCAATAGTGCTCCCCTTTTTCCGGTAATTTGCCCGAAATAAAAAGCAGGGGATTACACCTTGAACCCATCCAGTATCAGCTTCAATTCAGAAGCCATATCTTTCAGACGCCTGGAGCTTGTCTCCACTTTTCTGATGCTTTCGGCAATTTTATCCGTTGCCTCGCTCACACCGCTGATGTCCTTGGCGATTTCATTGGATCGCGTCAATCTATGTTTTAATATCCCTTGTTGAATTTGCCGTCTGAATAGCCAGTTCCTTTATTTCATTGGCAACAACGGCAAACCCTTTGCCGGCCTCCCCTGCCCTTGCCGCCTCTATGGTAGCATTCAAGGCCAAAAGGTTGGTCTGTCCGGATATATCATTTATAGCATCTGTTACCTTGCCGATTTCTTTTGCTGTTTTTCAAGAGCATCCATCTTGCTGGACTCGAGTAAAGCCTTTATTGCCTTGATTCTTCTTTCAACAAAAGGAAGCGGGAAATGAACATTAGAAATTCAATGTGTGAATAAGAATATACCACAGGAGAAATAGATTCGTCCAATTTATAAATCAATTTTTGTTTTAATTTTATGTTTATTTGAGTTTTCGAAAGGCAAATTTCAGATCAGCTTCTTTGAAGCCCAGAATAAGCTCATGGGAGCTTATTTTTATTATATCAAGACGTCCGGGATCTGTTTTTTTGCCATCTTCATAAATAAAGACGACTTCAATCTGATTTCCCAGTATTTTATAGAGAAATTTATCCGCAACCCAGAAATACCGATCTTTATCCAGGATCAACTCCCCGGTTCCATCTTTTTTCAGATGGATTTTTATATCACCGGGTTTTGCATCAATTAACTTTTCAGAATTCTCCCATTTGCCTATAATACTCTGCCGGGAAGAAGCGCCAAAAAATAAAAAAGCTGAGAGCAGCACTATAAGAATTTTCTTGGGCATACCTTAATTTTTCGCTTTACACATCACTTATGTGAGGGGCTTTTGTATTGGTTATTCGTATCGATAATATCCTGAACCATGGATGCGGCATCCATTGAAAACCGAACACATTTTTCATAGCCTGGATTTTCCTTTCGAAACTGTTCCGCCTCTTCCGGAACACCCAGGTCATAACCGATCAGATCCTTGCAGTTCAAAGAGCCGTGAATGTCTTTGAATGCCCTTAAAAAATCTGAAACAGCCGCATAACAGATTTGAGTTTTGTCTTCAACTGTGTTACGGCCAAAAACAAGACCAAGTCCCATAATGCCGCCTGTAACCGCACCGCACATCTGTGCATGGCGGCTCATCCCGCCGCAGAATCCCGTGGCAATGGCCGGAAGGATGACCGCATCAGCGCCGTTTTCCAAGGCTACGGCTTTTAAAACACTTTCCGCACAGAAAAAGCCCGAGGCAAACAGCTCTTGTGTTGTTTTACCTGTTTTATTCACTTTTAAACCCTTAAAAAAATTATTTCTTAAATGACCGTTTAAAAAGATCTTCAATGGCATTTTTTCCCTGTTCGGAAAGATGCCGCGTCCCTGTCCCGCAAAATGTTTTATGGGTTATTAAAGGAACTTCCTGAACCCATTCACTGGCTTTCCATGCATACCACTCATTGGTTTCCTGGTCAAAGACGCTGACCGGTCTGTTGAAAAATTTTGCAAGCTCGACTCCCCAGCCCGTTCCGCCTTTGACTGTTCCGTCTGCCTGAATAAAACCCACGGCAAACACCTGATATCCTTTATTGATCATATGAAAAATAGTCTGAAACACTTTCCTGATCTTATCGGCCTGTGCATATCGTCTGCCCATCCGGACTGAAACAATCTCCATGCTGATATTCCCCTTATTGAGTTCCTCGTCACTGAGCATTGTTACATTCTTATTTCTTGAAAGTGCATGGCCTTCAAAGGAAAAATTGATTTCATTAATTCCAAATTTTTCAGCACATTCGCCAAATGTTTCCTCTGCGCCCTTAAGCCCGCCGCTGTAAAAACTAAAGTCCTTATTGTCCATGGTTTTTCCTCTTTTGTTTATTATTATAATAACAGATTGGATAATTTTGTGATAATACCATGGAAAACCGAATATGGGATAGAATTATTTTTATTCGCTTTTAAAAAAGCTTTACATTAATATCCATTTTATATTATCTGGATAACTTTTTATTAAATGAGGGGTGCACCCATGAATTTTCAGAAAATCAGCTATTCGGTTCCGTGGAATTTATTTTTGATCACCCTTGGCAGCGTCATAACCGGCATCGGTCTTAAGGCCATTGTAATTCCACACGGTATGATCACTGGCGGTTTTTCAGGAACCGGCATCCTGATTTATTATTATACAAAAATCCTTACCCCCGGAATCTGGTATTTTATTTTAAACATCCCTGTTTTCATCGCAGGATGGCTTTTTATCAGCCGCAGATTTCTATTCTACAGTCTTTACGGAACCATCATTCTGACCCTTGTCATTGATCTGGTCCCCTTTGAAATGCCGGTCAAGGATCTGATGCTGGCCGCCATAGCCGGCGGAACCATCATCGGTGCAGGTTCCGGCATCATCTTCCGCTCCCTTGGCTCTGCCGGAGGAAATGACATCATCTCCATCATTCTGAACCAGAAATACGGCATCCGCATCGGAACCTATAATTTTTCCTTTAATTTTTTCCTGTTCTTTTTGAGTTTCGGCCTTCTTGAAACAGACATGATCCTTTATTCCATGGCTATGAGCTATATCACCTCCCAGGTGCTGGAATATTTCATGACCCTGTTCAACCAGAGAAAAATGATTTTCATTATTTCGAGCAGCCCGAGAAAAATTGCAAATGAAATCATTGAAAAACTTAAACGCGGCGCAACCCTCCTCAAAGGAGCCGGAGCCTACACGGGTGAAGAAAAAGAGATCATTCTGACCGTTGTCAACAATTACCAGATCAAAAGGGTGGAGGAAATCGCCTTTAACATCGATCCCGATGCTTTCCTGATCACGGAAAACACATTCAATGTATTGGGTAAGGGCTTTTCCACCCGGAAGGTGTATTAATTAACTATTCATAGGTGGTATGGCGTCGCGGATCAAAGGCTTCCCTGACGCCTTCGCCGATAAAGGTGACACACATCAGAGTAATGACAAGGGCTGCCGTCACAGAAGCGGCAATCCACCAGGCTTCCATGCTCTGCCAGCCCTGGGACAGCAGCTCTCCCCAGGACGGGGTCGGGGCGGGCAGTCCGAACCCGAGGTAATCAAGGGAGGTTAACGCCACAATCCCGCCGGAAACGGCAAAGGGCGCATAGGTGACAATAACGGAAAGAGTATTGGGGATAATATGCCGAAAAATGATCCTTGCATGGGAGGCGCCCAGAGACCGGACTGCCAGGATGTATTCTTTTTCCTTTTCCTTATAGGTCATGGTTCTCATGACCCAGGTAATGCCGATCCACCCGAAAAAAGCCATGATGAGCAGGAGAATCATAAAGCTTGGAATCACAACGGAAGCGATGATCATGATCACATATAAAAACGGGATATTGTTCCATATTTCGATGACCCGCTGAAAAAAAAGGTCAAACTTTCCCCCGAAATATCCCATGGCGCAGCCAAGGGTGATGCCTATGGTGTAATTTAAGGTCAAGAGTACAAGGGAAAATACAATGGCGGTTCGAAACCCGTAAACAAGGCGTGCCAGAATATCCCGGCCCACATTATCGGTGCCGAGAAAATGCCTTTCCTTTAAGGAAGGGGCAAAGGGAGGATATGCATTAGTTTTCAGATCATTTTCATAGGGGTTATAGGGAACCGGGGCAAGGATTACAAAACCCTGGTTGCCATTTTCCTGTAATTCTTTTTTCAGCTCCCGGTAATTGGTTTCATACTCATACCCGAGCCCGAATTCAGATCCTTTTATCATGTTTGAATAGGTGGGAAAATAAAAATTACCATTATAATACACCAGAAGCGCTCTTGAATTGATAAAAACTTCAGCAAAAAATGAGATAAAGATCATGAATAAAAGAATCATAAAAGACCCAAATCCCCTTTTCACAGACATGAATCTCTGGATTTTTTTTTGAGTGGCAGGATTGATCGGCATCATTTAAACCTCACCCGGGGATCAACAAAAACCACGCAAATATCGGATAGGATGTTTCCAAAAAGAAAGAGTAACGATGAAATCACAAGAATTCCCATGACCACGGGATAATCCCGGTCCAGAATGGATTCATATCCAAGGAGCCCCATCCCATTGATATTAAACACTTTTTCAATGATAAAAGATCCTGTCAGGAGAATGGAAATATTGTTTCCAAAACTGGTTGCAATGGGGATAAGGCTGTTCTGCAGGGCATGCTTCAGTATGGCATTTTCAAAGGAAAGCCCCTTGGCCATTGCGGTTCTCACATAATCGGAAGACAGATGATCCATGAGGGTGTTTTTCATCAGAAGCGTCATTACGGTAAAGGAGCCGATTACATAGGAAATAATGGGGAGAAAGGTGTGCCAAAGAATGTCCATGGATTTTTCAAACAGGCTCATGTCATCAAAAAATTCCGACACAAGGCCGCCCAGAGGGAACACATCAAACCGGGACGAGAAAAGAACCAGCATAAAAACCCCGGCCACCCACCCTGGGATGGCATATCCGGTGAAAATGATCATGGATGTAATATTATCAAAGCCTGTCTTGTGCCGGACAGCCTTTGCCATGCCAAGGGGAATGCAGACCCCGTAAATTGCGAAAAGACTCAGGATTCCAAAATAAAGGGACACGGGAATTTTTTCTTTGATCATGTCCCAGACCGGGTCCTGATATCGTGTGGAAATGCCGAGATCTCCTTGCAGCACCTTTGAGAGCCAGATAAAATAGCTTGTGAGCAAAGGCTTGTCAAACCCGTAATAGGCTTTTAGTTTTTGAATCTGTTCTTCTGAAAGGGGCTGGCCGGAGCCGGAACCTGCCGGTATGCCGGAGGATGATCCGCCATGGCCTGCCTGCATGGCCCGTGTATCGGAAATGATTCTTTCAATGGGGCCGCCCGGCACAAAACGAGTGATGGTGAAGACCATGATGGTGATACCGATAAAGGTCGGTATCACCAGGAGCAATCGTCTTATGAAATAAGCGGTCATGACATGGTCTGATAAACCGATTCAAGAGCCTTGTCAAGGTGTTCAGGCTGTGTGCCGCCGGCCTGTGCCATGTCCGGACGACCGCCGCCGCCGCCGCCGACTATTTTAGCCGCAGCTTTTACTATGTCACCGGCTTTGAATTTTTGAGTCAAATCTTGTGTTACCAATGAAATGAGCAGGGCTTTTCCGTCGGATTCAGCGCCCAAAAGAATGACCCCGGAGCCGATCTTTGTCTTGAATTTGTCTGCAAGATCCCTTAACTGGGATGGATTTTCAATATCCACACGTTTTGCAATCACCTTGATGCCATTGACCATTTTGATCTCGTCAGCCAAATTTTCAACGGATTTGGTCGCAAGTTTTGCCTTGAGGGAGTCCAGTTCTTTTTCAAGTGCCTTCTTATCCTTTAACAGGGCTTCGACTTTGCCTGTCACATCTTCTTTTGCACCTTTCAAAAGACCGGCAGTTGACTCGATGAGGGCCTGTTCCCTGTGGATATGATCCAGGGCCGCCTGCCCCGTTGCCGCCTCGATCCGCCTTATACCTGAGGCAATCCCGGTTTCGGACAGAATCTTGAACAATCCGATATCCCCGGAGCGTCGGGTGTGGGTTCCACCGCAAAGCTCGCTGGAGAAACCGCCCTGGGACACGACCCTGACCACCTCCCCGTATTTTTCTTCAAAAAGTGCAGTTGCACCGGCACGGACTGCTTCATCCATGTTCATTTCCCTGGTTTCCACGGGATGATTTTCCCTGATCCTGAAATTCACCTCATTTTCAATGGCCAATAGCTCTTCACCGGAAATGGAGGAAAAATGGGTAAAATCAAATCTTAATCTTGTGTCCGCAACAAGGGAGCCGGACTGCTTAACATGATCCCCCAGGATTATTCTCAAGGCTGAATGCAGGATATGGGTGGCGGTATGATTGCATGCAATGGCCTGTCTTTTTTCCTCATCCACCTTAAGGGTAAAAAAGTCTCCTCTTTTGGCTTTGCCTGTTTTGACCATGCCCCTATGGATGATGATCCCTGATGGATTTTTTACGGTGTCATAAATATCAATGATAGCGTTTTCATTTTCAAACCTGCCCGAATCTCCTGCCTGGCCCCCGGATTCTGCATAGAAAACCGTTGCCTCTGTGACAATTTCAACGCTGTCACCGGGGCCGGCTGTTTCAATCTCTTTGTCATCTTTAACCAGGATCAGCGCCTTTGATTTCCCTTCAATGGCGCCATATCCTTCAAAAGATGTCTTTATCCCTTCAGATGTCAGAGCTTTATAAGCTTCGCCGATCCCGGCAAATTTTTTTATGGACCTGGATCTTGCCTTCTGCTCTTCCATGGCAAGGTTAAAACCGTCCATATCCAGATCAATCTTCAGTTCTTTCACATGATCGGTGATGATATCCACGGGAAACCCGAAGGTATCATAAAGCTTAAAAATCACATGACCGGGGATCACGGACTTTTGTTTTGGCCCGACGCTTACGGATTTTATCTCCTGAATGGTGGCTTCCAGAAGTTTCATGCCCGTTTCCAGGGTTTCAAGGAATTTTTCCTCTTCATTTTTCACCACATTCAGAATAAAGGCGGAGGATTCCTTCAATTCAGGGTAGGCCTCGTCCATGATGGAAAAAACCGTTTTAACCGTTTCATGCATAAAGGGTTTCACAAGACCGATGCTTCTGCCATAGCGGATAGCCCGTCTCATAATGCGGCGGAGCACATATCCCCGACCCTCGTTGGAAGGCAGGACCCCGTCACAGATCAGAAAGGCAGCGGCCCGTGAATGATCGGCAATGACTTTCATGGCCACTTCTACCTCTCCGGACTCGTGGCGTTTTTTGCCGGAAAGCTCTCCGACTTTTTCCATGATGGGAATAAAAAGGTCGGTGTCATAATTTGTGGGCACGCCCTGGAGAACGGATATTACCCGTTCGAGTCCCAAACCCGTGTCAATGCTGGGTTTTGGCAAAGGATTCAAATTGCCCTGCTCATCCTTTTCAAACTGCATAAAAACAAGATTCCATAATTCCAGGAAGCGGTCGCAGTCGCATCCCACGGCACAATCCTTGTTCCCGCAGCCGAATTCAAGACCGCGGTCAATATGGATCTCACTGCAGGGACCGCAGGGACCGGTGTCCCCCATGGCCCAGAAATTATCTTTTTCACCCAGCCGGATGATGCGTTCCACAGGTACGCCCACCTGATCCCGCCAGATATTAAAGGCTTCATCATCTTCATGAAACACCGATACCCAGAGTTTATCCTTGTCAAACCCGTATCCATTGGTCAGAAGATCCCAGCCGAACTCAATGGCTTTTTCCTTGAAATAATCGCCGAATGAGAAATTACCCAGCATTTCAAAAAAAGTATGATGCCTTGCCGTATATCCGACATTTTCAAGGTCATTGTGTTTCCCGCCGGCCCTGACGCATTTCTGGGCCGTCACCGCAGTGGAATACTCTCTTTTCTCATCCCCGGTGAACACGCGTTTAAACTGGACCATACCGGCATTTACAAACATAAGGGTCTTGTCATCCTGGGGAACCAGGGAGGAAGACCGAACCAGATGATGACCCTTTTTTTTAAAATAGTCTAGAAAAATTTTTCTGGCATCATTGCCTGTCATGCTGCAGCTCCTCATTCACTAATCCGTTATGCCTTGGCGTTGCCATTCTTGTCTTTTTTAGCAGGTGCCGTCATGCCGAGTTTCTCACGAACGCTGGCTTCGATTTTCCCGAATATGTCCGGATTGTCCAGAAGAAAAACCTTTACATTTTCTCTTCCCTGGCCGATTCTCTCTCCGCCGAATGAGTACCAGGAGCCGCTCTTGTCCACAATCCCAAGATCAACCCCCATATCGAGAAGATCCCCTGTTCTGGATATTCCTTCCCCGTACATGAGATCAAATTCCACATCCTTGAACGGAGGCGCCAGTTTGTTTTTAACAACCTTGACCTTGGTCCGGTTACCGACAATATTCTCACCTTCTTTGATGGGGGCGGCCCGGCGGATTTCAAGCCGCATGGATGCGTAAAATTTTAGGGCGTTACCGCCGGTTGTGGTTTCCGGATTCCCATAGACCACACCGATTTTCATCCGGATCTGGTTGATAAAAATAATGGTGGTGCTTGTTTTCCCGATGGTTGCGGTGAGTTTCCGCAAAGCCTGGGACATGAGCCTTGCCTGGAGACCCATATGGGAATCCCCCATTTCACCTTCAATTTCAGATCTGGGCACAAGGGCAGCCACGGAATCCACTACCATGATATCGATTCCACCGCTCCTGACCAGCATGTCTGCAATTTCAAGGGCCTGTTCTCCGGTATCGGGCTGGGAAATCAAAAGTTCATCGCAATCCACGCCCAGCCGTTTGGCATATGCTACATCAAGGGCATGCTCGGCATCTATAAAGGCTGCAATGCCCCCGTTCCGCTGGGCTTCCGCCACGGCATGGAGTGCCAGAGTTGTCTTTCCGGAGGATTCAGGGCCATAGATTTCAATTACCCTCCCCCTTGGATACCCGCCGACACCCAGGGCTTTATCCAGAGCCAGGGACCCGGTCCGGATAACAGGCACGGCTTCAATGGGCCTTCCGCCGAGTTTCATAATCGATCCCTTACCGAACTGCCTTTCAATCTGGTTCATGGCTGTCTGCACAGCCTTGTCCTTTTCTGAGTTTTTCTCCATCCTGTTTCTCCTAAAATACCCCTGATAAATATATGATTTTCAAAACAAATGCGGTAAATACGCCTGCCATTACATCATCCAGCACAATGCCGGCCCCTCCTGAAAAATTTCTTTCAAAATATCTTACAGGCCCTGGTTTCGCAATATCAAAAAACCTGAAAATAAAAAATCCGGCCGCAAGGGTGGATGCCTGAACCGGAACCAGGGAAAGAGCCACTATATATCCTGCCATTTCATCAACCACGATACAGGCAGGATCTTTTTCACCCAGAATGAGGGCCGCCCTGTCTGCCAGAAAAAGAGCCGCAAGGATGAACCCCACGCTGTAAACGACATGAAACGGCATTGGCATAAACTCAAAAACAAATACAAAGGGAACTGCGGCAATGGTTCCAAAGCTTCCGGGAGCAAAACGCAGTCTGCCGGAAAAAAAGCCTGTGGCAAAAAACAAAATCATTTTCTGGGAAAAAGTCATTTAGCCTATCTATATTCTGAATCATTCCCTGTCAAGCGTGTTGATATCACATAGGACACGGTTGTAGACCTCTTGAAGGGGAAGATGATGTTCATTTGCCGCTTTTTTTATGGTTTCATACTCTGGAACAAACCGTACCCGATGGTCCGGACCCGTTATTTTTTTAACCTGAAGATTTCCAAACGAAGTGCGTATCTGCACTTGCTCGCGGAAAAGAAAAAACCGGTCACATTCATGCACCCTGACCCCAAGGGAGGAGGTCTCTAAAAAAAGAAGCCGGATAATGGGGTCAAGATGTTCTTTTTTACAAAGAACTTCGATCTGAAGACCAGGCCTGTTTTTCTTCATCTGGACCGGGGCAAAGGTAACATCCAGGGCTTTATTCTCCAAAAGGATTTCCATGAGATGGCCTGAAATTTCAGGACTCATATCATCAATATTGGTTTTGACCACATGAATGGTTTCTTTTTGAATGGCAGTGTTGTCGTCATCCTCTGTTTTTTCACCCATGATGACCCTCAGAAGATTGGGAAGGGATGAACCGGTCTCTCTTTTTCCTGCGCCATATCCTGTTTTTATTATTTTCATGCCCGGCATGGGGCCGAAAGACGAGGCAAGGGTGGTAATGATAGCTGCTCCGGTGGGGGTTACGATTTCCGTTCTGGCATCGGAAGATTTGACAGGCGTATCCTGCAAAATGACCAGGGTGGCCGGGACAGGAACGGGCAACATGCCGTGGGAACAGCTTACAACCCCTGATCCCAGGGGGACAACAGATGCATGTACCCTGTCGATCCCAAGATAGTCCACACTAAGAAAGGTCCCGACAATATCCACAATGGAATCTATCCCGCCGATTTCATGGAAATGAACTGTTTCTATATCATGACCGTGGATGCCGGACTCAGCCTGTGCAATTTTTTGGAATGCAAGAAGGCTGTTCTGCTTTACCGTTTCAGGCAATACCGCATTTTCGATCAAGGTCCTGATATCGTGGTAATTTCTTGATACTCCCCTGCCCTCATCGGTTTCCACCATAAGGTCTGTGGCTTTCAGGTGATGTCTGTAGACATGTGTTGTCCTTAACCTGAAGCCATCCAGAAACCGTGACAATTCTTTGGTGAGCCAGTCCGCCGGCACCCCGAGGTCCATCAATGCCCCCAGCATCATATCCCCGCTGATGCCGGAAAACATGTCCACATAAAGCATCATCTATGCAAAATCTCCGGATGCATGCACTTTCAAAATTTCCAAGACAAGCCTTATCGACTTTTCCATATCCCGGATACGAATGAATTCATTCAGTGTGTGGACATCGGTCATGCCGGTTCCCAGAACCCCGGCGATAATGCCTTTGCCAAAAAAAATATTGGCATCGGCTCCTCCGCCGATGGTTCTGCAGGCAAGGGCGATGCCAAGGTTGGCCGCCGCTTTCTTCGCAAGCCGGATAACCCTGTGGTCTTCAGGAATCCGGGTAAGGGGAAAATCGTCATCCACAAGGATCTCAATTCTTGGATTCATCCCGCTGGTTTTAAATTCATCCGCAGCATCCTGAAATGCCTTGATCATATTTTGGGTTACGGTTTTTAATTTTTCAATGTCGTGGCTCCTGACTTCCCCGTGAATTTCAACAAATTCAGGAACAATATTGGTGGCTACCCCGCCCTTGATTGTTCCTATATTACAGGTGGTTTCCCCGTCAATGCGGCCAAGCTGCAATCTTGAAATGGCCCTGGAGGCAATAAGGATTGCATTGATTCCTTTTTCAGGTTCTGCCCCGGCATGGGCGGCTTTTCCATAAATTTTGACTGTAACTTTGTTTGCAGCAGGCGCCCGGGTAACAATCCCCTCTGTATCGGTTGAATCCAGAATATACCCGAACTTGGAATCCATAAGGCTGTAATCAAAATGTTTTGCCCCTAAAAGGCCTATTTCCTCACAAACCGTAAAAACAATCTCAACGGGCGGGTAATCGATTTTATTTTCAATGATGACCTCCATGGCTTCGAGGATAATGGCGATGGCCGATTTGTCGTCAGACCCTAAAATGGTTGTCCCGTCGCTCCTGAATACCCCGTCTTCAAACTGAACCTTAATTCCCTCACCCGGTCCCACCGTATCCATATGACCGGATAAAAACAAAGGGGCGGCATTAACCGTTCCCTTGAATCTGGCCACAAGATTGGAACAATTACCTCCCACTTTTTCCTTTGCCGAATCATAACTGACTTCAGCGCCCATTGAGGTTAATATTTTTTCTATCTCCAAAGCCACATCCCGTTCGTGCCGGGAAAGAGAATCAATCTCACACAGGGTTTTGAATCGTTCAGCCAGTCTCCGTGAATTAATCATTTTTTACATCCTTAACGAATAATAACCAAAACCAATCATCTTGACAAATCAAAGAAATCCTATATACTAAATTTTTTTTTATTATTCTACACCTAAATAGAAGGAAGTGCGCGGCTCACTGGTGGGGCCCTCGGACTTCAAATCCGATGTGGGGCGCTAGAACCGTCCCGGGTGGGTTCGATTCCCATGCACTTCCGCCATATCTATCTAATCTTAAAATCAAATGGTTCTCTCAAAACCCATCTGAAATCAGAAAAATTAAAATCCTGCCGGGTTTGCTGACTGTTCCAGTGCTTGGTTTTTATATATTTCAATTGACAAAAAACAGCTTCATACCCTATTACTATCAATAAATACCCTTAAGGGGGGGATCATGAATTTTAAGGTTGACAGTTCTGAACGGCCCGATGTCTTGACCGCTCTGGATGAAATCATAGCATCCATATTACCCCCTCTTGCGCTTGAGGAGATTGAGGATAAGTATTTCAACTCAATATCCCGTCTGATCCCTGCTCATGCGAAAGCACTCTATTTTTTCAAGCCTGAAAAAAAAACACCGGTTCGCATAATAGCCAGCGGAGTGGACGCCGATTTTATTAAATTTTATGAGTCAAAAGGAAGAGAGGTTGATCCGCTGAGAGGCTGGATCACTTCAAAAAAAACACCCTATTTGTCACAACTGCTGCTGGGACTTGAAGGATGGCAGCACCATCCTGTATATAATATTGTAAAAACAGCATCCATTGATTTTGCCATGCAGTCTCCGTTACTTTTTGATAATGATATTATAGGAACGCTTAATTTTGGCAGAGCGGTGCATGAAGGCCCCTTTACCGAGAATGATCTTAAAGCGGTTTCAATTATCAGCCAGTTTATGGGTATCTCTATTTCCAATTCTCTCGGTTGCAGAAAAAGATCAGATCACCGGAAAAAATTCTGCCGTGCAATAGATCGGGTCAGGCAGGGGATAATTATTACAGATTCCGGATTCTCCCCTCAATATGCCAATACTGCTGCAAAGGAGATTGCAAGGCGTCATCTGGGAAGTGAAAACCCTTTAGGAAGCCTCAAACTTATTCTAAACAAGGGAAGTCAGGAACAAGGAGACGTCGGCCGAGCCGTAAGAGATACTCTGGGCGCAAGCTATTGTCCAATCCCCGGATCTACCGGAAAACAGTCTCTAATCATACTCGATGAATTACCACAGCCTGCAAGGTTTACCCGTTTCAGAGGCATCCTCTCCAACAGGGAAGTCGATGTCCTTCAGTTGGTTGAACACGGAATGCAGAATAAAAAAATCGCATCTGAATTGGGAATTTCCGTCAACACCGTCAAGAGACATATTGATAATCTCTTTCTGAAATTAAATGTCAATTCAAGAACACAGCTTGTATCAAAAATATACCGGCTTATGGAAAAAACCGAAAAAAAATAAAATCTGCATTTTTTTCAATATCACCCATACGGGTGAAGTCACGCGCTCCTATCTATTATAAACTCTATCTGAACCTATCTCATAAAATCACTATGGGATAAATTAAAAAAAGGAGCATAAAAATGACAGATAATTATGACGTAATCGTTGTAGGTGGCGGGCATAACGGCCTTACAGCCGGATGCTATCTCCAGAAAGCCGGCTATAAAGTGCTGGTTGTTGAGCGTCTTTCCAAAGCTGGAGGAGGTGCATGGACTGAGGAGGTAACCCTTCCCGGATTTAAACACAACCTGGCTTCCCTCTTTCATGGAATCCTCCACATGGGACCTGTATACAAAGATCTCCAGCTTGAGAAATACGGAGCTGAGTATATCTGGCCGGATGCACAGGTCGGTGCCGTGTTTAAGGACGGCCGCTGTCTCGTCCTCTACAGGGATATTGATAAGACATGCAGAGAAATCGCTCGTTTCTCTGAAAAGGATGCAACGACTTATCGGGCATTGGCATTGAATTTCAGAGTGCTTGTCGACAATATGATAGGGCCATGGTTTTTCAACCCCCCTCAGCCGAATTCAATATCGGCAATGGCAATGGAAGGGAGCGTTGAAGGCCTTAATATGCTTAGAATGCAGCTGTCCAGCCCGAAAAATGTAATTGAGGAGATGTTTGAATCCAATGAACTTAAATCACTCCTCCTTGCCTTTATCAAAGAATTTGGAGGAGCGCCCGACACACTCGGTTTCGGTGTATTTGTGCCGATGATGCTGGGGGAAACACATGATCCGCACGGATGGACAATATGCAAAGGAGGGTCTGGAAATCTCGGCCATGCATTTGTAAGATGCCTAGAGGATAATGGCGGGACCCTCATGACAAACGCCCAGGTAAGAAGAATCCTTGTTGACAGGGATGTGGCAACAGGTATTGAGCTTCAGGACGGCAGAGTGATAATTGCCAAAAAAATGGTTATCACAAATCTTGAGCCGCACACAACCTTTATCGATCTTATCGGAAATGAAAAGCTTGAACCTGCATTTAAAAAATCAGTGGAACGGTGGCGAGCCGAAGACACAGTTCTCTTCACAACCCACCTGGCCCTTGATGAGCCGTTGAAATGGAAATGTGCAGAGTTTAATCCGGATATCAACAGATGCTTAGGCGTTCTCCTTGTGGACAATCCGCAGGAGCTCTATGATGATTTTGCAGAGATCAGTATGCAGAAGCTGCCCTCCTACCCGCGGATGTTCACGGCGTATCCAACAGCCATTGACCCGACACAAGCACCGGCCGGTAAAGCCACGGCAATAGGATGGCAGTATGTTCCTTATAAACTTAAAGGCAAGGGACCGGACGAATGGGACGATGTAAAGGAGGATTTCTCAAAAAGATGCATTAAGGTGTGGGGGGATTATGTCACAAATATGGATAAAGCGATCCTGAAAGTATATATCATGTCTCCGAGGGATACCGAGCGCAAGTGGACTTCCATGGTTCATGGAGGGTTTAACCACGGGCAGATGACACAGGATCAGATGGGCGTATTCAGGCCGTTCGTCGAATTTGCTCCATACAAAACTCCATATAAGAATCTTTATATGTGCGGTGCAGGTACTCACCCAAGCGGGAGTATCGGCGGCGCATGCGGTTATAATGCGGTGCAGGTCATAGCCGAAGATTTGAAGATGAAGAAAAAATGGTGGGACAGATAAATTAAGGATTTCTATGAAACTGACAATTATTTCAGATAAGGGATCACCCATGATGGTTGTCTCAAGGATCAGAAGAAAAGGGAACAGTATTGAAATCACCGGTGCTCTTATGGGTGCCTGGCCTGCAAAAATGTACATCACCCCGGGTGAGTTCGGCGGTTTTTTAAGAGCGGCGCTGAGCCCTGGAATGCTTCTTTACGTTATGCTTTATCCATTTTATTTTATTTCAGATAAACTGAGAGGATCAAAAAAATAGGAGACCGAAGACCGGGAGCTGTAAAGTTTACCGGTCTTCCCTCTTTCAATATAATAACCGGACGGCAGATTTTTCCTACAGATTCAAAAGAAAGGAAATTGCAACCGGAAAATTATACAGAATGACTCAAACTGTACCTTTAAGAGCTTAAGCTCACTGCGGCGTCTATGATGATTTTTTTTAAAACCTTTTCATATCAGGGAGGCTCAAAAGCGGATTTGTCCGTGTTGAAATACCACGGACAAACTCAAAAAAACAATCAACTTCAAAGCACTTAAAACTAAATACAGTTGGCAGGGCCTATTCCACTATTTCGAGGATAACCCTTTTTTGTTCTTTTGCAGATGCACAGGACAAAATGGTTCGCATGGCTTGGGCTGTTCTGCCTTTTTTACCGATAACTTTTCCGAGGTCTTCCTTTGCAACCCTTAGTTCCAGGACAAGAGTCTGCTGGGCTTTGATTTCCTTGACTTCAACTTGATCGGAATGATCAACCAATGCCTGGGCAATGTACTTAATCAAGTCTTTCATAATCTGTTCTCCCTTTTTACCTGTCAGATGGTAGAAGAAATATAATACGAGCTACAACAAGTATTACCATAATCGTTGAATCTCTTGGTAAATCAAACCGGAAAAATTTCAGTCAGAATATCACAGCGAATAATAATCTCAAGCACTATTTATTAATTTAATTATTGAAAATTCCTCCATCTGACTTTTTTTATTTTTGGTCTTCATCCGGTTCAGCCCAGACAATATGATCTTTGTTGATAAAAAGGGTCTTATGCCTGAACGGCGTATCCATATGAACAAGGTGGACCGTGACATTGTAAACAATCAGAAAAGGCTCCCTGTAGTTTGCAACAAGATCGCTGAGTCTGTCATATCCATGGTCCCTGTTGATATTGATCTGGCCACTGATCATGGTCCCATCGGCAAGCCGTATCCTGATAATCCGGTCTTTTACTTCTTTGTTCGTTACATCGTTTTTACCCATGATCTCCCCCCTCCTTTACGAATTTCCTTAGTCTAAGGCTTTAATCCGTAAAAACAGATATGTCAAACACGATTTATCCATTTTGCTTGACATAAAAAAGAAATTAATTATTTTAGGACACGTATTTTGTATTTTTTTTAGAATATTCTTATCACAGCCCGATACAATATTCTTTTTTTACAGGGTTCAAATAAAGGAAGACTTAAAACCATGGCAATACTCGTTTCATCCGGTGCTGAGAGGAAAATGCTCTCAGAGGCAGGATATGCTGATCCGGCAATCAATTACTATCTTGAAAAAAAATATATGGGACATATTGAAAATGCTGATCAGGTGTCTGAAAACGTCGGCTCCTGCGGAGACACCATGAAAATTTACCTGAAAATTGACAACCAAAAAATCATAAATGATGCCCGGTATGAAATCACTGGCTGTGCCGGGGCAATTTCCGCTGCAATGGCTGCCGTGGATCTGGTCAAGGGGAAAACCATTGACGATGCTCTGAAAATAAATGACGGCGATGTTTTTAAAATACTTGAAAATATCCCTGAAAAAAAGCATCATTGTATCCAGCTTGCCGTTAAAACCATGCACAAGGGTATTTTGGAATATAAAAGCAAAATACCCGCGTAAAAAATCTCCTGAGATGGGGGATGGGGCTTATGGAATTTTTAACGGGAAAGAGGGGTGTTCATTTTCAGTTTTCTAAAAGAAAAGATATTATATGCCATCTGCCTGCTTTTTATATTTTCATATGGCTGCAGCTCCTCTGGCGATTTTCATATCAAGAATCTGGCTAAAACCGATATTGACGACGTCTCTGAAATACATATGCAACAGGTCGCTTTTCTTTTAAAGAATCTGACCGAGAAATTGTACAAAAAAAATCCGGCTGAACTGAAAAAAAATGAGGGTCAGACCATTGAAACCCGAATTAACCGGATCTTCACCTGTCCGCCGGACAGGAATATCATAGAGCTTGACAATAAAGACAGCTCCGATGCCATTCTGCTGGGTTTTGACCCGGAGTATAATGGTGACAGGATTTTTGCAATGATGTATGGGCTATATACCATGATCCACAAATCCTATAACTCCAAATGCGAACTTTTCATACCTGACTCTCTAAACGAACAAGCCCTGTATAACAGTGCCCGTAATATTGAAATCTTTGTCTGGCGGCTGAGTACTAGGGTGAAAGAAGACGGACAGCCCCTGATCTTCACCAACAGCCTTGAAGGTGAAGTAAAAAACCTGAGTTATGAGCGCATTTTCGGTAAACTCATCAGTCTTCAGGACACCATGGCACTGATCGTGTCCAGCAAAACAGGCAGAATCATCAAAGAGGTAGTCCTGTTTACGGGTATGGCCTTTCTTCCCATAGGCTTCTAATCTTTTACCGGATTTGCATTTCTTCAAACCGCCTTAACTGGCCCTCATAATAATCTTTTTTTTCTCCTGACTGTTTCAAAGCCTCCCGGGCTGCTGCTGCTGCGCCTTTTATGTCATTGTTAGCAAAAAGTGCTTCAGCATAAGTGTCCAGAATATAAGCTTCTTTTTTATGTTCCAGGGCCCTGAGCGCATATTTTACAGCTTTCTCCCTGTCCCTGTATGCTTCTTCAGGACAGGTGGAAAAAAGCCAGGACAGGTTATTCAGTGCATGGACGTTTACAGGGTCAACCCTCAAGACATTTTCATATGCATCAATGGCCCGTGCATAATTTTTCTGGCCATAATAATAATCACCAACAAGCGTATAAAGATCTGAATTCGATGGGTCAACTTCCAAATGCCTTAAAAGAATTCTTTCTGCGATGAAATTTTCAAACCTTTCCTTTCCCACCCCGGAACTGATGGAATATCCTGCTCCGAAAAGAAAGACAATTGCGATCAGATAGACTGCAATCATTTTTTTAACCTTTGAATGATGGGATAGGATTAAAGACGGATCTTTTTCACATTTTTCCAGAAACCCGATGCGCTGACCAATACTGTAATGGTGCCAGTTGGGCTTATCCATGGATTGCCTGGAATAAGAAGCAATTTTATGGAACGTCGAAATAAGGGCTGATGCGTCCAGGGTAAATTCATAGACATGGAGATCTGCCTGGCGCTCAAAATTTCTCATGAAAAATCCGAATATAAACCGGAAATACAGAATAAACGACCCGATCAAGGTCATGCTGATCAATATCGGATGGGCTGTGGCCCTTTCAATCCCGAGCCATGAAAATATCTGATACACAGGCTCCAACAGATATAATAAGAGCATCACAGGTTCAAAAAAAATAAAATTGCAGGCCATGAATCCCGCAAAAAACAAAAGGTAGAAAACCATGTGATATTTCCGGACATGGCCTATTTCATGCAGCATCACGGCATCGAGTTCTTCATCGGTCAATACATTCATCAATGCCGGTGTAACCAGAAGATACCTGAATCTGCCGATAAAACCCATAACACCGGCCGTCATCATGTTCCCACCAAACAGGTCCCATTTTAGAATATCGGAATAGGCCAATCCTGCTTTTTTGCAGACATTTTCGATTCTCCATCGTTTATAGCCCTGTTCCAGTGGTTTGCAGTTCCAGATTTTTTTAATGAAAACAGGTCCGAAAACAGCAATGAAAAAAAGGAAAAAAGAAATATACCCGATTTCTCCGGCCGGAGATTTTAAAAAATCCTTAAGCGGCTTCCAGGGCAGAAGGTTCAGAAAATCCGCTGCTAATGACAAACAAAACCACGGCAGAAGCGCGGGAAGGGAAAAAGAGATGTTCGACAAAAGATACTCTTTTTTGGATACATTTCCTGTAAAATATCTGTATTGTGCGGGGTAGGCTGCATTCCATATCATGAGAAGGTACAATAGATAAAGCCCGATAAAAAAAACAGCCTTAAAGGTAGGCAGGATCTCAAAAAAAGAAATGCCGGAGAAAATAAAAGTCAGCTTAAACCCGTAAATATTAACGGCAAAAAGAATCAAGGCAGATACGGATAAACGGGATATTCTGTTCTGAATCAAATGGTCAATGTTCTCATAGGGTCTTTCAGAGGCAAATTTTCCAATCCGCCTAAAAGACATGTGACAGAGCCCGAAAAATCCGGCACTGATCAAAAGGGCGCTAAAAACTGAATTACCGCTAAAGGTATCAACGTTTTTAAACAGTTCTGAAGTGGAATAAATTACCAGGGCCACAAGAAAATACAATAAATTGGAAAACATCTATACTATCCCCCCGACAGCAAAGGAATTTAACACAATCCAGGACTTTACATCAAATTTGATCCCTTCCCCTTTGATGATTTCCATCGCCTTTGACCTTGACACCATGACGACTTCTATATCCTCTGATGCCTCGTTATAAAGGGTTGAGGGAATGCCTTCACATTCGACAAACATGAGACAAAGTGATTCATCAGTCAGCCCTGACGATGAAAAAACAGCAGGACTTTGATTGATGATCTTTGTCACAGTCAGTCCGGTTTCTTCAAAAAGCTCTCTTTTTCCAGCTTCTTCAACCGACTCTCCCTTATCCACAAGGCCTGCCGGAAACCCATACTGGTAATCCCCCAGGGCCACCCTGAATTCCTTTATCAAAACAAGTTTCTCTTCCTTTTTATGATAGGGAACGACAACCACGGCATCTACATCGGATTGATCCTCCTCAAGGGGATTCAACCGGGATGACCTTGAAGCAAAAATCCATTCCTTATTCTTTTTTGCCCTGTCCTTATAGCTCACAGAAAAAAGATTGAGAAATTTAAAAGCCGTTAACTTTTTGACACAATTGATTTTCATTCCATCTCCTTGACCCACAATAACCATGCAAGGAAAAAATACTACTCAAAATTATTTTTTTTATCAATGAAAGAAAGCCCAGAGGCTAAACAGGACCGATATCCATCAAATGATGAAATACAAGCCAGAAATGGCAGGCGCTTCCCAAAATGACAAAAATATGCCATATTTCATGGAATCCGAAAACGCCGGGAAAGGGATCAGGTTTTTTAATGGTGTAAATAACGGCACCAACACTGTAAAAAAATCCTCCTGCGGCCAGCCAGAAAAGACTGGCCGGGCTCAGGGTTTTTAAAAGAGGATAAATTGCTATCACGCATAACCACCCCATGATGAGGTAGATCAAGGTTGAAATCCATCGAGGAACATTCATGGCAAAAATTTTCAGACCCATTCCAATCAAAGCAATGCCCCAGACAGTCCCAAAAACGCTCCATCCCCAGGGCCCCCGGAGCGGAACAAGGCAGATGGGAGTATAAGACCCTGCAATAACCGCGAAAATCATGATGTGATCAATGCGCCGGAAAACCAGAAGCGCTTTTTCTGATAATCTGAGCCCGTGGTAAAGAAAGCTTGCAGTGTACATCAGAATCAGCGAGGTTCCGAAAATGGAAAAAGAAACCACATGCCAGGCATCGGCCCGGATGGCAGAAAAAACGATGAGAAGCGTCAACCCGACAGCTGAGGCAATTGCCCCGGCCATATGGGAAATTGCATTCACCGGCTCCCGAAATAGTTTTACACATGAAATCATATTTTTTTTTAAGGTATGTTCCTTATATTGCAAAGAGTTGTTTTTCAGTATTACACTTCTTTTACCTGAACACCAATTAGAAAATGATGCATGTTCTAATAAACTTCTTGAAAAAAAATGCTGATGTGTTAATTATTGCAAGTGATTTAGAAATACAAGGGCGCGGATGATTCAGTAGAGAATTATCCCGGATCAATTAATCAATGTAGATGAAGGGGAGTATCTATGAAATTTTTAAAAGTATTGGCTGTTTGTATCACTGTACTGTCAATTTCCACTTTATCCGTGGCTGGAACACTTCAGGATGTAAAAGCCAAAGGATTCATCCAGGTAGGCGTCAACGGTGAACTCTTCGGATTTGGAAAACCCGATGACAAAGGGGTCTGGAGAGGCATAGATGTGGATTGTGCCAGGGCTCTTGCTGCTGCTGTTTTTGGAGACCCTGAAAAATTAAAATTCACAACGCTAACAGCAAAGACAAGATTCACAGCAGTACAGTCGGGTGAAATTGATGCGCTTTTCAGAAACGCCACCCAAACATTAGGCAGGGACACAGAGCTGGGTCTTGATTTTGCCATGGTGAACTATTATGACGGCCAGGGATTTCTCGTTCCCAAAAAGCTTAAGGTAAAAAGTGCCAAAGAGCTTGATGGCGCAACCGTATGTGTTCTTCCCGGGACGACAACGGAATTGAATGTTGCCGATTATTTCCGTTCAAACAAAATGACCATGAAACCGGTTGTCATTGAAAACAATGCCGAACTCAATCAGGCTTTTTTTGCAGGAAGATGCGACTGTTTAACATCAGATGCCTCTCAGCTTGCAGCAATACGTGCCGTAGCACCCAACCCGGCTGATTACATGATCCTTCCTGAAGTTATTTCCAAAGAACCTCTGGCTCCTGCCGTCAGACACGGTGACAACCAGTGGAAAGATATAGTTACCTACACAATTTATGCTTTGATAGAAGCTGAAGAACTGGGGATCACATCTAAAAATGTGGATGAAATGCTCAAGAGCGAAAATCCGGCAGTTCAAAGATTTTTAGGTGTTACAGCCGGAAATGGAAAAGCCCTTGGCCTTGATGAAAAATGGGCCTACAACATTGTCAAAATGGTTGGGAATTACGGGGAGATTTTTGAAAGAAACGTTGGTGTAAATACCCAGCTTGGGATAGAAAGAGGGCTTAATGCGCTCTGGAAAAATGGCGGCTTAATGTATTCCCCCCCATTTAAATAAAATTAAATAAACCCAATGGTTATGGTGTGAATATTACGCCATAACCATATTTTTTAAAACAAAGTAAAAATCCATCATGACCATGATCCATCATAAAAAAACCGACTCCATATCATTCTGGTATGATCCTGATAAACGATCCATTCTGTATCAGGTTGGAGCTGCCTGTTTATTTGCTTTTGTTGCATGGTATCTGATTTCCAACACGATGAACAATCTGGAAAGGCAATCCATAACCACTGGTTTTGATTTTTTAAACAAGGAGGCCGGTTTTGAAATTGGAGAGTCACCAATGGCCTATTCTGCTGCCGACAGGTATGCCAGGGCTCTTACTGTGGGTTTCTTAAATACCCTTCTTGTTTCCTTTATCGGCATCGTCCTTACGGTAATTCTCGGAACATTTGTCGGCATTGCAAGACTGTCAAAAAACTGGCTCATTAAAAAATGCGCCGCAGTTTATATTGAGCTGTTTCAGGATATCCCGGTTTTATTACAGCTTTTTTTCTGGTATGCTTTTTTTTATGAAATGCTGCCTTCCCCAAGAGAGGCCATCAGTCCCTTCAAAGGATTATTTTTATGTAACAGGGGCCTGATCTTTGGAATTCCGCAATCCCATCCTGTTTATGGCTATATGGCAATTGCCGTTATCATTGCTGTTGTCATCATTATTCTTCTGAAAAAATGGGCCGCCAAAAGACAGGATTCTACAGGCCGGATATTTCCTGTGTTTTATACTTCCACAGCATTAATCCTGGGTCTTCCCCTGGTATGCTGGCTAATAGGGGGTTCCCCCACAGAGATGGATATCCCGGAACTGAGAGGGTTCAATTTTAAGGGCGGGATCGGAATCAGTCCTGAATTCACAGCACTTCTGTTAGGGCTTGTCTTATACACGGCTGCCTTTGTTGCCGAGGTTGTCAGGGCAGGAATCCAATCCGTTTCCAAAGGCCAGACGGAAGCTGCAATGGCAATTGGTTTAAAACCCGGACAATTGTTAAACCTCATCATCCTGCCCCAGGCGCTAAGGGTTATTATTCCACCCCTGACAAGCCAGATGCTCAATTTGACAAAAAACAGCTCCCTTGCCGTGGCCATTGGATATCCGGATTTTGTTTCTGTCGCCGGAACGGTCATCAACCAAACCGGCCAGGCAATTGAGGGCGTTCTCTTAATTATGATTGTATACCTCATCTTCAGCTTGTCAACCTCTGCCTTTATGAACTGGTACAATAAAAAAATGGCCATTGTCGAAAGGTAATGCTAAAAACTTTATGGAATCACACGCAAATAAAATTGAAGCAGCAGTAAAACCTCCGATTGCAAGCATTGGTATTATAGGATGGATGAGAAAGAATTTATTCAGCAGCCCTTTTAATACCATCCTGACGATTATAATTCTAAGCTTCTTCTGGGTTTCCTTTTTCCCTTTTTTGAAATGGGCATTCATAAACAGTTCATGGCTTCCCGATGCAAACTGCAGGGAATCAACCGGCGCATGCTGGTCGATCATTTCAAGCAATTATAAAATAATTCTGTTTGGTTTCTATCCCCAGAATATTTTATGGCGCCCCATCACTGCAATTTTTATGCTTGTCATATTGCTTTTTATCAGCAGAAACAGAAATTACTGGAATTCATTTCTTGCTTATGCCTGGGTTATATCATTGGTGGTCATGGGAATACTGCTCAAAGGAGGCATCTTTGGACTTGATAATGTTGACATTGAAAAATGGGGCGGCATTATCCTGACATTACTTTTGTCTGTTTTCGGTCTCACGGCAGCATATCCTCTGGGTGTTTTCCTGGCATTGGGACGACAATCAAGAATGCCGATGATTAAAACCTTTTGTATCTTCTACATTGAATTCATACGGGGGGTCCCGCTGATCAGCCTTCTTTTTATGTCTTCCGTGGTTTTCCCTTTGTTTCTGCCTGAAGGGGTATTTATTAATGCAGTGTTAAGGGCTCAGGTTGCCATCATCATGTTCACGGCAGCCTATATTGCAGAGGTAGTCAGGGGCGGATTACAGGGGATGAATAAAGGTCAGTATGAAGCAGCTGACTCTCTGGGGTTGAATTATTCACAGACCATGAGACTCATTATCCTGCCCCAAGCATTAAAAATAGTTATTCCGCCTTCTGTCAGTGTATTAATTTCCGCGTTTAAAGATACATCCCTTGTCGTTATCATTGGCCTATATGACCTTTTAAAAACAACAAAAGCAGTATTATCAGAGCCTAGATGGAATGGCTTTTCAGCTGAAGCTTATATTTTTCTGGCAATCATTTATTTCGGATGCTGCTTTTTCATGTCTAGTTACAGCCGAAAATTGGAGGAAGAACTCAATACGAGTTTGGAATAATTTTTTGTAAACAAAATTTAAAAAGCGATTATTTATGAACAAAGAAAAAACAAATGACATGGATATTTCCAAAGAAAACAGTATCATTAAAATTGTAAACATGAACAAATGGTTTGGTGATTTTCATGTTTTAAAAAACATAAATCTCTCTGTTAAAAAAAAAGAACGGATCGTTGTCTGCGGGCCCTCCGGATCAGGGAAATCAACGCTGATAAGATGCATCAACAGACTTGAGGAGCATCAGAAAGGACAGATCATTGTCGATGGCATTGAACTGACCAAGGATCTGAAAAATATCGAAAAAGTCAGGTCGGAAGTCGGCATGGTGTTTCAACATTTCAACCTGTTTCCCCATCTTACCATTCTTGAAAATTTAACCTTGGGGCCGATATGGGTCAGAAAAACACCCAAAAAGGAAGCTGAAGAAATTGCCATGTATTATCTGAAGAAAGTCCAGATTTCAGAACAGGCCAGAAAATTTCCCGGGCAATTATCCGGTGGACAGCAGCAGAGAGTGGCAATTGCCCGCAGTCTTTGCATGAAACCCAATATTATGCTTTTTGATGAAGCGACCTCAGCACTTGATCCTGAAATGGTAAAAGAGGTTCTTGATGTTATGATCAGTCTTGCCCAGGAGGGGATGACCATGATTGTTGTAACCCATGAAATGGGGTTTGCAAAAAGCGTTGCGCACAGGGTTCTGTTCATGGATGAAGGAGAAATTATTGAAGAAAACAATCCTGAAGATTTTTTCAACCATCCCCAGAACGATAGAACAAAAACCTTTCTCAGTCAGATTCTGTATTAATAGCAAACCTGACATTATCCATGGATCTTTCATTAACTGTTAACGAAAAAACATCAGGTCTTGAATAATGCCCGTCTGTATCCATAACCATGCAGGATTCATGGATCAGATTTGAGTCAAGTGTTGAGTAAATAATTGCCCGGGTCAAAAATTCGGGTTTGACAAGATATCCTGCGTCCGGGCCAATGACACAACTGCCGCCTGTCATCAGAAAATCTTCATCTTTCTTTGTAACACTGTCCAGCATATCACGGGCAGCAGGCTCGTGCATACCAAGAGAATCAAATCCATCCATGATGTCTTTTTTTGACAGTGTGGTTCCACAGGCTGCAACAAAACACTGTCCTTCAAAGGCATAATGACGGGAAGCAATCTGGTGTAATTCTATAACCGAAGGCCACTGGGCAATATGAAGGCTTTCCTTTTTTGCATGCATGGCCGCTCTTGCAAGAGGCATCCAGTGTTCCCAGCAGATCAACCCACCCATGGTACCGAAATCGGATTCAATTGTATTCAATGTACTGCCATCCCCGGTTCCCCAGATCATTTTCTCATTATAGGTCGGCATCAATTTCCGGTGAAGCGTATATTCTCCATCCTTTTCAGAAAAGAAAACCATTGAATTATAAAGAGTTTTCCCCTTTGCTTCATGACACCCCATCACAATTGTCACTTTTTTTTCCCCTGCCAACGCAGACAGTTGACAAAATGCCTTTGAACCGATGCACAGTGAGTTTTGAAAAAGAATCCGGTACAACGCTTTGGCACCTGGATGATTCCATCTGGCTGCATCTTTGGCATTATCCAGCCAGACAGGGTAGCCCGGCAGCCAGGTTTCAGGAAAAACAACCACCCTTGCCCCATTCTCAGCCGCTTCATGAATCAATTTTTCCGCTGTCGCAAGACTTTCATTAAAATTTAAAAATACAGGCGGGTGTTGGATCAAAGCTATTTTAAATTTATTTGTAATTTTCATTTTCCATCCTGTAATAATAATCCAACCCGTTTGAAATCCGACGCAGAATCAATAGCAATAATGGCTCTAAAGATCAATATGGATATTATTGCCGACCTCAAAAAAAATGGAATGTTTTTGACACTTAATTCAACGTTTGTATTGTCTCCAAATGAATTATTTATGCCTTAATTTTCTTTATTCTCAATGAGTTGAAAAAAATATACAGACATCTGGTCATTTTTCTGCCATAAGGAATATTTATTGCATTCTGCCAGTGATAATCAATGGAAGAGATTAAGGATCGGAATGGACGACAAAAAAGGCTCTTATTCCATGGCAAAAATCAGAACAGGTCTTGCAAAAACTAACTGAGTAGTGATAAGCAGAATTAAAAACTTAAAGAATTGCAAAGGAAAAATGATACTCTTGCTGGATATGAAAAAAATGAATGAATTGATGGGAACCATATGATCCGGGCAGGCATTGCAGGCGTAACAGGATATACAGGGATTGAACTTGTCAAACTGATCTCCAATCATCCGAAAACAAAATTATGCACCGTGAGTTCAAACAGTTATACAGGAAAGGCATTAACAGACGTCTTCCCTTCCATGAGAGGGTTTGAAACCCTGATTTGTGAAGACCTGTCAGCTCAATCACTCTCAAAGAAACTGGATGTCATATTTCTGGCATTACCCCACAAAGTTTCCATGCAGCACGTGCCACAGCTCCTTGAACACAAGATGAAGGTCATTGACCTGTCGGCAGACTTCAGGTTTACAGATGCATCTGCTTATGAATCTGCTTATCAGGAACATACGGCAAAGCATTTATTAAAAGAAAGCATATATGGCCTCAGTGAAATCTACCGGGATGCAATCCGGAATGCAAAACTCATCGGCAACCCTGGCTGTTACCCGACAAGCATTCTCTTGCCGTTAATTCCTCTTTTAAAGGAAAATCTGGTCAAGACTTCCGGGATTATTTCAGATTCAAAATCCGGAGTCAGCGGTGCAGGCCGATCTTTATCTCTTTCTTCTCATTTCTGCGAAGTCAACGAATCCTTTGCACCCTATAAGGTCGGAAACCACAGGCATACACCGGAGATCAATGAAGTCCTGAGCATCCAGTCACAAAAGAAAATTTCTATTACCTTTGTTCCACATCTCTTGCCGCTCACAAGAGGAATGCTGTCAACAATTTATGTTGATGCAGAAGAGGATACAAATGAAAACAAAATACGGGAAGCATTTGCTTCATATTACAAAAATGAACCCTTTGTAAGGATACTTAATAAGAACAACTTTCCGGCAATTTCGCATGTCAAGGGGACAAACTCCTGTGATATTGGAATTCATTTTTGCGCTGAGACAAGAAAAATTGTGTTAATCTCTGCCATTGACAACCTCTTAAAAGGTGCCGCAGGTCAGGCTGTCCAAAACATGAACATCATGTTCGGCCTGAATGATGAAACAGGCCTGAATTCGACCCAGGTGCCATTATAGGGAATATTGTACTTGACAGATAGATAATATCTGAATAAAAAAGAAGGACCATGAGAAAAAGAGTTAAAATATGGTACCATTCAGGTGCCACATCTGATATCAAAGAATTCTCGATTCCCAGGATTCTATGCACCTTCTTGTTTGTCTTTGCCGGGGTTTCAATTATTTGTACGTCATTTATCGGATATGATTATATCAAACTGAAAAGGTTCTCATTCAACCACGATGGTCTTGGCCATACCGTCCACTCTTTAAACAATGAGATCACAAGTCAGAGAAAGCAGATCCAGCGGTTTGCCGGAGAAATTGAAATACTGAAAAAGCAGGTGGTCACCCTGTCCACTTTTGAGGACAAGGTCAGGCTTATCGCAGATATCAAACAAACCAGCGACTCCAGCGGACTCATCGGTATCGGAAGCATCCCAGCCGATACACTTGACCCTGATATTCCCTTAACACAAAAACACAACAGCCTGATCCGTGAAATGCATCAGCAGGTCACCCAGACTAAGGTTGCAGCAGAAAAACACGCCCTTGATTTTGACCAATTAATAAAACAGCTCGAACAAAAAAGAAACATTCTATCAGCCACACCCTCCATACGACCGGTAAATGGTTGGGTCACTTCAGGATTCGGCAACAGAATATCACCTTTTACAGGTCAGAAGGAATTCCATTCAGGATTGGATATTGCCAATGCGCCCGGGACAAAAATCATTGCACCGGCCAATGGCCGGGTCTCAATTGCTTCAGAAAAGCTTTATATTGGAAATCTTTTAGTCATTGATCACGACCACGGACGTGTAACCCAATATGGCCATTTAAAGGAGATCCTTGTCAACCCGGGCCAGGAAGTAAAAAGAGGGGATGTCATCGCTCTGATGGGCAATACCGGAAGAAGCACTGGGCCTCATCTGCACTACGAAGTTTTAATCAATGGAACCCCTGTCAATCCATTGAAATATATTCTTAACTAGTCCTTTTATCCTTATTTCTTTCCAGGCCAATATATTATTTTTTTTATTTTGATTTATAAGATTAATGCTTATATGTTTCAATTGAATTATTAACCGTGTTTATTAGAATAGGTAAACTATCCAATGGTACTGAATTATCTTACTAAAATCTTTGGATCCAGCAATGACCGAATTTTGAAAAAACTCCAGCCGTTTATTGTAGAGATCAATGAATTTGAATCTCAGATAAAGCAATTGTCTGATGAAAAAATGAAGCAGAAAACATCGGAATTCAAAGAGCGCCTTGAAAACGGTGAGCCACTTGATAATCTATTGCCATCCGCCTTTGCCCTTGTCCGTGAAGCGTCTGTGAGAACACTTGGCTTGCGTCATTTTGATGTTCAGCTTATCGGCGGAATTGCCCTTCATAACGGCACCATTGCTGAAATGAAAACCGGTGAAGGGAAAACCCTGATGTCAACCCTTCCTGCCTATCTGAATGCATTGACGGGAAAAGGTGTCCATATCGTCACGGTGAATGATTACCTAGCCCGGCGTGATGCCGAATGGATGTCAAAAATCTATCATTTTCTTGGATTGGAAGTCGGTGTAATTCTTCATAACATAAGTGATCAGGAAAGGAAAATAGCTTACAAAAGTGACATCACGTATGGCACAAACAATGAGTTCGGATTTGATTATCTGCGGGACAACATGAAATTTGATAAAGACTCTCTTGCCCAAAGAGAACTCAATTTTGCCATTGTGGATGAAGTGGACAGTATCCTCATTGATGAGGCCCGAACGCCATTGATCATTTCAGGCCCGGCTGAAAAATCAACCCATCTTTACAGCCAGGTCAATACCATTATCCCAACCTTTGCAAAAGATACGGATTATACCCTTGACGAAGAGTCCAAGTCCGTCGCTTTAACCGAAGCCGGTGTTGCCAAGGGGGAAAAGCTTTTAAACGTTGATAACCTCTATGACCCGGCCAATATTGAAATCCTGCACCATTTAAACCAGGCATTAAAAGCACATAAAGTCTTTAAGCGGGATACGGACTATATTGTTCAAAACAATCAGGTTGTTATTGTTGATGAATTCACAGGACGCCTGATGACCGGAAGAAGATACAGCGAGGGGTTGCACCAGGCCCTTGAGGCAAAAGAAAATGTGAAAATTGAAAATGAGAATCAGACCCTTGCCACCATCACCTTCCAGAATTATTTCAGGATGTACAATAAATTATCCGGCATGACTGGAACCGCGCTGACCGAAGCGCCTGAATTCAAGAAAATCTATGCCCTTGATGTCCTTGAAATCCCAACCCATAAAAAGATGATCCGTATGGATCATCCTGATTTAATATATAAAACAAAAAAAGAAAAATATGATGCCGCCATTCAGGAAATCATCCGCCTTCATAAAAAGGGGCAGCCGGTTCTTGTGGGAACAATTTCCATTGATGTTTCCGAAGATATGAGTGAAAAACTCAAGAAAAAAGGTGTCCCTCATACCGTATTAAATGCCAAGCACCATGAGGCAGAGGCTGAAATTGTTGCCAATGCGGGCCAGAAGGGTGCCGTTACCATCTCCACCAACATGGCGGGCCGGGGTACGGATATTGTTCTGGGGGAAGGAGTCATAGAGCTTGGCGGTCTTCATATCCTTGGAACCTCACGGCATGAATCCAGGCGGATTGATAACCAGCTCCGGGGCCGCTCCGGCAGACAGGGTGATCCGGGATCCTCAAGATTCTATCTGTCTCTGGAAGACGATCTTTTGAGAATTTTCGGCGGGGACAGAATCCATGCCGTTATGGATAAACTCGGGATCGAAGACGGCGAGCATATTGAACATAGATTCATCAGCAAAGCCATAGAAAACGCCCAGTCAAAAGTTGAAGGTCATAATTTCGAGATCAGGAAACATCTGCTCGAATATGATGATGTCATGAACCAGCAAAGGGAAGTGATCTATCAGCAGCGACGCAAGGCTTTAGTGGAAAAAAGCCTGAAACCCCTGGTGATGGAAATGGTTGAAGACAAGGCCTATGATATCGTGGATGAATTTGCCCTTGAAAAAACACCGCCCCTTCAATGGGATCTGGAGGGCCTTAAGAATAGGTTTCGAAAGGCATTCAATTACAGCCCGAATCTTGAAGAAGCTGCCGCACATAATGATTCTGCCGAGAAATTATCTGAATTCATATTTGAAAACTTAAAAACAATCTACAATCAAAGAGAAGCAGCCTATGGGGAAGAGATAACAAGAGAAATTGAAAGGCATATCATCCTTCAAACGGTTGATACCCGGTGGAAGGAACATCTTTTATCCATGGATCATTTAAAAGAGGGGATCGGCCTCAGGGGATATGCACAGCAGGACCCCTTAAGAATTTACAGAAAAGAAGGCTTTGAAATGTTCCAGGGGCTCATGGAAAGGGTGAAGGATGAAATTGTTGAAATTTTATTTAAAATCCAGATTTCAAGCCCATCCCAGGTAGATACCCTGAAAAGAAAAGAACAGGAAAACCTTACTTTTTCACATTCCGACGGTGCGAGTATAAGACAGCCCATTAAACGATCATCACAAAAAGTACAAAGAAATGACCCGTGTCCCTGCGGAAGCGGGAAAAAATATAAGAGATGTTGTGGAATTTAGGAGTTTACATCAATGACATCAACGGATTCCAAAACAAAAACAGATAGTTCATTAAAATCAAAAACTAATCAACCGCCGATGTATAAAGTCCTTTTGCATAATGACGATTATACAACCATGGAGTTTGTTGTGGAAATTCTCTTGAACGTTTTTGGAAAATCACTTGAAAAAGCAACGCAAATAATGCTTAATGTACATAATAAAGGAAAAGATATCTGTGGAATTTATCCTCGGGATATAGCGGAAACGAAAGTTGAAACAGTACACCATCTGGCAAGCAGCAAGGGGTTTCCTTTAAAGAGTACACTGGAAAAGGAGTAGTAGGTATGATCAGCAAAGAACTTAGCACCGCTCTCGGTTTTGCCGTAAGAGAGGCAAAAAAGAGAAGGCATGAATATGTATGTGTTGAACACGTTCTTTATGCAATCCTTAACCATGAGACAGGTGTCGAAACAATTGAAAAATGCGGCGGCAATCCTGAACAGATAAAAGAAGAGCTTGAAAAATTTTTTAATGAAAAATTAACCAAGATCGATTCAAAAGAAGAATATGTATTACAACAGACCATTGGCTTCCAGCGGATGATTCAGCGGGCCATCAACCAGGCCAGATCCGCTGAAAAAAGCGAGGTCAATCTGGGAGACATTCTTGCTTCCATCTTCCAGGAAAAAGATTCCCACGCAGCATTTTACCTTGAGTCGGAAGGGATCACCCGTCTGGAGGTTTTAAAATACATTTCCCATGCCGCTGATCATGAGAAAAAAGACATGCAGTCCCTTGATCCATCGCAGGACATGTTCAGACAAGCGGACTTGAAAACAAAACGCGTCAAGAAAAAAGACCCCCTGGAAGCCTTCACCACCAACCTGTTACAAAAGGCGCTCGATAATAAAATAGATCCGCTCATCGGACGAGTCAGTGAACTGGACAGGGTTATGCAGGTTCTCTGCCGCAGACGTAAAAACAATCCCATCCTTGTGGGTGACCCGGGAGTCGGAAAAACCGCCATTGCTGAAGGCCTTGCACTGAAAATAAAGGACAAGCAGGTTCCTGATCTTCTGGAAAATTGTGAACTCTTTTCCCTTGATATGGGCGCCCTGCTTGCAGGAACAAAATACCGGGGAGATTTTGAACAAAGGCTCAAAGATGTTATTGTTGCCCTTGAGTCCAAAGAAAACGCACTGCTTGTCATAGATGAGATTCATACGGTTGTGGGTGCCGGAGCAACAACCAGCGGTTCCATGGATGCTTCAAATATATTAAAGCCGGCGCTTTCTTCAGGTGATATCAAATGTATCGGTACGACAACCTATGAAGAATATAAAAATCATTTTGAAAAAGACAGGGCCTTTTCAAGACGGTTTGAAAAAATTGAGGTGTCAGAGCCCTCTGTGGAAGAAACAACACAAATCCTGAATGGACTCAAACCCTATTATGAAAAACACCATGGCCTAACCTATCCTGCAGAAATCATAGAAGCGGCAGCCTATCTTTCCGATAAATATATCAATGACCGCCTTTTGCCGGACAAGGCCATTGATGTGATTGACGAAACCGGCGCCTACCTCAGGTTAAAGGGTAATAAAAATCAGGAGGCTGTCACTCTGGCTGATATTGAAGAAATTGTTGCAAAAATTGCCAAAGTCCCCATGACAAGTGTGACGTCAACGGACAAAGTAAACCTTGAAGCCCTGCCAAAAAAATTATTAAACGTCATCTTTGGCCAGGACAATGCCATTGAATTGCTCACCACCTCCATAAAAAGATCAAGAGCGGGTCTTTCCGCTCCGGAAAGACCCATTGGGTCATTCCTGTTCATGGGCCCGACAGGTGTTGGAAAAACAGAAGTTGCAAAACAGCTGGCTCACCACATGGGGATAGAATTTTTAAGATTCGACATGAGCGAATACATGGAAAAACATTCGGTTTCAAGACTTATCGGGGCGCCCCCGGGATATATCGGATTTGATCAAGGCGGTATTCTCACAGACAGTGTTCGAAAACATCCCCACTGTGTCCTTCTTCTGGATGAAATTGAAAAAGCCCATATAGATCTTTACAATATTCTTCTCCAGGTCATGGACTATGCAACTCTGACAGATAACAACGGTAAATCAGCTGATTTCAGAAATGCCATCCTCATTATGACCTCCAATGCCGGGGCAAGAGAAATGAGTGCCAATTCCATTGGATTCGGACTCCAATCCGCAGATGTCGACTTTAAAGGCATGAAGGCAGTTGAAAGGGCTTTCAGTCCTGAATTCCGAAACCGGCTTGACGGGATTGTCCAGTTCAACCATCTATCCACTCAGGTCATGGGGATGATTGTTGACAAAAACATGAAAGAACTTAAATCCATGCTCAAGGTTAAAAATATTGCGCTGACCTATTCGGACAAAGTTCGATCCTACCTTGCAAAAGAAGGATATGACCCGAAATTCGGCGCAAGACCCTTGGCAAGGATTATTCAGACCCGGATAAAAGACAAACTCACAGATGAAATCCTCTTTGGCAGCCTCGAAAAAGGAGGCAAGGTCTCCATAGGAATCAGGAATAAAAAGTTGAATTTTTCATTTAAGAGCTGAATGCCCCTTTTCCGGTTATCAGAACGATTGGATTTTCCACCTGCGTGGCTTGCAAGATCTGACGGACTTTTGTGCATCGGTGGAGACCTGTCTGCCCGGAGGATAATGCTTGCCTATGAAAACGGAATATTTCCATGGTTCTCGGAAAATGAACCCATCCTTTGGTGGTCACCGGATCCAAGGCTTGTTCTTTTTCCCGGCAACATCAATGTTTCAAAAAGCCTGAAAAAAAAAATAAAACAAAATTCCTTTCGTCTGACTATTGATCAGGCATTTGAAGAAACAATTCTCTCCTGCTCAAAACCAAGGAAAAAAGAATATGCAGGTACATGGCTCGTAAAAGAAATGATTGATGCCTATGTTCATCTTCATAAACTCGGCTATGCACATTCTGTCGAAGCATGGAAAAAAGATCGACTTGTCGGCGGATTGTATGGACTCTGTATCGGCGGAATTTTCTTTGGAGAATCCATGTTTTCATTTGAAAATGATGCATCAAAAATCGCCCTGACCGCCCTGGCGAATCATTTAAAACAGCACCGGTTTGATCTGATTGACTGCCAGGTCACTACAAACCATCTCTTAAGCATGGGAGCCAATGAAATTTCAAGGAATTCTTATCTTGATATCATTCAAAAATCCATAAAAAGAAAGGACATCCAAAATATATGGGATCAAAAAACCCTTCTGATGGTTCCATAACTCCCATCATTAAACAGATAAATCATAGTTTAATTTTATAGGGAATGTGTTAAGCTTTTGACATGAATTTCTGGAACACAATACCATACAAAATCAGCCCGTATTTGATTCAATTCAATGGATTCGGAATTCGATATTACAGCCTGATGTATATTCTGGCCTTTGCAACCTTTTATTTTCTGATAAAATACCGGTTAAAAACAGAAGACTTTCCCGTTAAAGCCATTCATCTGGATGATTTCCTTGTATGGGCAGCCGCAGGTGTCCTTCTGGGTGGACGGCTCGGATACGTCATCTTCTATGATTTGAAGTTTTATCTGGCCAACCCCTTTTCCATTTTTTTACCTTTCAGTTTTTCCAATGGGTTCACTTTTACTGGAATCTCCGGGATGTCTTATCATGGAGGGCTCTTGGGGGTGATGGCCGCAGTTTATTTTTTTTCAAAAAAAAACAAACTGAACCTGTGGAAATTTTCCGATCTCCTATGTCCTGCCGTGCCTCTGGGATATACCTTTGGGAGGTTGGGAAACTTTTTTAATTCCGAACTTTACGGGAGGGCCACTTCTATGCCGTGGGGGATGTTTTTCCCGACTGACCCGACACATACATTACGGCATCCTTCCCAGCTCTACGAAGCTTTTTTTGAAGGTATCATCTTATTTGCCATTCTCTGGTGGGTTCGAAAAGCAAAATGCCTTGAACACCGGATGTTCGGCTTATATCTCACAGGCTATGGCCTAATACGCTTTATTATTGAATTTTTCCGTGAACCCGATGATCATTTGAGATTTGTCGCCTATTTTCTTACCATGGGCCAAATTCTCTGTCTCATGATGATATTTACAGGCGCTTGGGTTATATCCAAGAACCACGGGCACTTGAAAAAACAATTCAAAGCATAATGCGGGAAACTTGACAAAAATGGTATCAGCATCATTATCTTTGTATTTTAAATGCTTATAGGGGGCAAACCAAATGCTGTTAAAATTATTTTTATGTTTTACCCTGATACCTGTTTTTGAACTTTACCTGTTAATAAAAGTCGGAGCAGTTATCGGCGGACTCAACACAATCCTGCTGGTCATTATCTCAGGGTTCCTTGGCGCATGGCTTGCAAGACTTGAAGGCATGAACACCCTTTTGAAACTCAGGATGAACCTGCAGCAGGGCCTCATGCCCGCAGAAGAACTGCTTGATGCCGTCATCATATTTATCGCAGGTGTGGTATTAATCACTCCCGGTTTTATCACAGATATGATGGGATTGCTTTTGTTATGGCCTGTAACGCGAAATAAATTCAAACGAATGCTGAGAAAAAAATTCGATGAAATGCAATTACAGGGAAATATCAATATAACGCGCTTTCACTGAATCGAGGAGGCCACTCCATGTTTTTAGATCTGATTTCAAGCCGAAGAAGTATCAGAAAATTCAGGCCCAGGCCGGTTGAAAAAGAAAAGATAGACATCCTCATCGAAGCTGCCCTGAGATCGCTGTCTTCAAGGGGCTTTAACCCCTGGCGATTTATTATCATTGAAGACCGCATAATCCTTGAGGCTCTTTCCAAAGCCAAACCCCATGGCGCAAGTTTTCTTAAGGACGCCCCGCTTGGCATCGTCGTCTGCGGCGATCCGACAAAAAGTGATGTCTGGGTTGAAGATGCTTCCATCGCCTCTGTGTTCATTCATCTTGCCGCCCATGATGTAGGCCTTGGCAGCTGCTGGATACAGATCAGGAAAAGAGAACATACGGCTTCCAAAACTGCAGATGTTTATGTTAAAGAACTTCTTCATATACCCGATAATATAATGGTTGAGTCCATCATTGCGATAGGATATCCTGATGAAGTAAAAAACGGGCACAAAAAAGATACGTTGCAGTTTCATAAAATTTCTTTTAATGCTTACAGCATAAAGGATTAAATGGAAATAAAAGCTGAAATTCTCAAAATGATCCAGAAAAAGGATAGCGATCTTCCTACCCTCCCGATTGTGATCGATAGAATCATCAGCGTGGCATCAGATGAAAAAACAACGACAGAAGATCTTGCAGCGGTAATTTCATATGACCAGGGTATGACAAATAAACTTTTAAAACTTGCGAACTCCATTTACTATGCACAGAAAACAAAAGTTGAAACCATTAAGAGATCAATTACCGTCATCGGGTTTGATGAAATTATCGGAATAGCCCTTGGCATGGGGATACTTTCTTCTTTTGCGGACAAATCCGGTCTGAGCCTTGATATGAAAGCGCTTTGGATTCACGGCATCGGAGTGGCCACCGTATCCAAGGAACTTGCAAAAAGAACAAACCCGGGTATCGCCAATACAATTTTTATTCCAGCCCTTCTCCATGATATGGGCAAGGTTATTTTCTCAATATATTTTAAAGATGAGTACAGGAAAGTAAGGCAGCTTGCCATGGAAAGCAAAAAACCCCTGTATTTTGCTGAAAATACAATTTTCAAGCTGGATCATGCCATTCTGTCTGCTCTTTTAATGAAACGCTGGAATTTTCCGGAATCCATATTATTCCCATGCAGGTTTCATCACAGCCCTGAATCTGCCCCAGTAAAATTCAGACATCATTCTTTGATTATTAATCTTGCCGATTACCTCACCCAAAAGGCCGGTATCGGACACAGTGGGAATCCGGTTCCGATGACGGTTAAAAACTCTCCTAAAAAAATCGGTCTGAATCCATCTGTTTTAACACTCGTAATTGATCAATTAAGACGAAAAGAAAACGAAATCAAAGAATTCTTTAAAATTACGACAGAATCATAAGCTCATTTAGATACTTTTTAATTGCCTTTCGCCGGCAGAGGCCCTGCAGGCATTTGCAAACTCATTAAGGCTTTGTTCCAGGATTTCAAACTCCACTGTTTTGCATGCCTGAGTTCTATTCTCGCCTCTTTGTTCAAATGAAGACAATACTTCAAAAATCGTAAGCGTTTCAATATCCTGTGCCGGGACATAGCCGATTCTGCTTTTCATATTGGTTTCAAGGAGGATATGGCATTCCAAAAGCTTTTCCAGCAGCACCTTCACAATTTTTAATGGAATTTTTATCTCAGAAGCAATTTCAAGATCGGAAGCGGGAATTTTCTTATTTGCAAACCGGATTACACAGAGATGTACAATCCGTAAAGCAATTAGTTTTTCCAAACGGATACTGATCTTATCATATTCAATGTCAGAAAATTCCAGGGCTTCTTGATTCTCCCAGGAAAATGCAATCTCAGCCCCGAATAAGAATATTGCCCATGATGTCTGGAGCCAGATCAGGAATAATGGAAGAGCAGCAAAGCTGCCATATATCGCATTATAATTTGAAACACCCGCCTGAAATTTAAAATAGGCTATCTGGACAATTTGATATATGGTTCCCGAGATCAATCCTCCTGTTACTGCGGCTGTAATGTTTATTTTCTTATTTGGGATAAAGAGGTAAAAAAATATAAACAAGAGCCATATTGTGAAAAAAGCAAAAAAATTAAAGCCCAGTGAAATCCATTTTTCAAAATTTACAGAAAGGTTCACATAATCTAAAAAGCTTGTGAGATAGGTTGTAATAAAAATATTGGCAATACTTGAAAAAATGACCAGAATCCCCGCTGTTATCGAAATGGCTGCATAATCTGTTAGTTTTCGAATCAATGGCCGGGCATCCGAAATACACCATATTTTATTAAATGCATTTTCAATATGTCCGACAAGCTTTATCAAGGCGTAAAATAGCAGAATAACCCCGAATATTGCCATCATTCCCCCTCTTGTTCTTTCCAGGAGGTTGTTTGAAAAAGACAAAATATTCTGCATCACTTGCTCCTGACCCGCAAACAGATCAAGAATCAAACGCTCAAGAAATTCCTTAAACCCGAATCCCTTGGCAATACCAAAAGCCATGGCCATAATCGGGACGATTGATAAAAGAGTGAACAAGGTTAAAGAAGATGCCTGAAGGTCACACCGGTTTTTCCCGAATTCTTTAACAGCAGACACAATGACTTTATAAAAATGCTTAAAAGACAATACGACATCTGTCTGAAAAAATTGCATCACCATTTCCCCTTTCCCTTTGAAAGCCATTCTCTTAATCTATCAAGTCCTTCTTTTGTAGAAACCGCCGGGTAATAGCCCAGATCTTTTTTTGCCCTGGATATATTAAACCAATGAGAGGTTGAAAGCTCTTTTGCTGCAAATCTTGTAATCGGAGGCTCTTTTTGAATGCCAAAGAGATGGTAAACAATTTCAAATAACGCCCCTGCAATATAAGCGGTTTTTCCTGAAACATGTCCTTTGACAGGCGACAACCCCGCAGCGTTAAGAAAGGCATTGGCCATTTTCCACTTGGACACGGGGTCATCCTGGCTGACAAAATACACATTTCCGGATAGAGAAGGATTTAAAATAAGCTTTTCCAAAGCCCACACATGGGCATCGGCAGCATTATCTATATAAATCGTATCCACAAGGTCATCTCTTCGTCCCACACGTTTCAACCGGCCAGCTCTTTTTAAAATCCCGGGAACAAGATGATTGTCACATGGACCCCATATCAAATGAGGGCGGATGATGATGGTATTTAATCCCTTTTTTGCAGCCTCACGTACCCTTTTTTCAGCCGCTGCTTTTGTTTCTGGATAGGATGCAAGATATTTTTCCGGATAAGGAATGCTCTCATCCACATTTTCCATATTGGTTTCATCAAATATCACACTGGGAGAACTGGTGTAGATCAACTGTTTGACATGATTTTCAAAACATGCGGCTATTACATTTTCCGTTCCCGTCACATTGACCCTGAAATAATCACTATAATCTCCCCATATTCCGGGTTTTGCTGCAACGTGAAATACAAAATCAATTCCCTTAAAGGCATTTAAAACAGCGCTTGCATCTGAAAGATCCCCCTGGATCTGAACAACACCCATATTGTCAAGGTCACCATAAAAATTTCTTGAAAAAGAGGTGACTTTATATTTTTTCACCAAAAGCTTTTTAACAACCGCTTTTCCTAAAAAACCGCCGCCGCCTGTGACAAGTGCATTTTTCATTTCCACTTTCCATCCTTATTGCATAAATTCGAATGAATGCCCAAAAGAATCTTTTCTTGACAAAAACAATCGTATAAAGTAGAAAAACAAAATTTCACTGAGCGGGAATAACTCAGTGGTAGAGTGCGACCTTGCCAAGGTCGAAGTCGCGGGTTCAAATCCCGTTTCCCGCTCCATTTTTTGTACCATCTAAAAATCAATCACATGACCGAACTTCTTTTCTAATGCCGCCTGATATATGGCTGAAGATACGGTTAAATCAAAGAGGCCCATCCCTACGGATTTAAAAAAGATTGTTTTATCTTCAGCATAAGGGTTCCTTTCAAAAATGCTTGAGAATTCTTTTATCTTATGTTTAAGATCTGCCTTCTTCTTTAACGGTGTTGCAATATCTCCGGATTCATCCATGGCAAAAAAAGTATCGACAAAAACCACATCGGCAGATTCAATCACTGTATCCGGGAACTCCTGCATATCCGGCCGATATGACCCGATTGAAATAAACGTTTTACCCCGGATGGTTTCAGGTTCTGCATTGAACAGAGGAATATGAGCGGTTGTAGCAGCGATGATAACTTCTGATTTTTCAACCAGTTCTTCTGTAGTTTTTGATATGATATATTCAACACCATGAAATTCCTGCTCCATTTTTTTTATCATATTCTCTGCCGCTTCCGGGTTCAAATCATAAAGAAATAAAGTCTCTATCCTGCGATTAAACATGAGGTAACGGGCCTGACTGAACCCTTGTACACCTGCACCCAGAATTCCGGCTGTCCTGAGTTTTTCCGGGGTAAGCAGTTTTACCCCCAGGCCGCCGACCGCGCCTGTTCTCTGGGCTGTGACAGCGGCACCGTCCATGATTGCCAGCGGCTGTCCCGAAATATTATCAAAGAGTGCCATAATGCCATTAATAACCGGTTGCCCGTGTTTTACAGCCTCTGGAAAAACAGAAACGAGTTTTGTTGAAAAATATTGTCCGGAAAAGCACGGCATTAATAAAAGCGAATTCCGGCCATCTGATGTGTGCATCCTGTCCGGCATATAATAATCCTTGCTCAGTGCTTTTTTATAAGCTTTTTCAACAGATGTTTGAATAATATTCTGATTCAGTTTCTGTATTTCTGATTTGTTTATAAATATCATATGCACCCCTGTTTTTAGTTGTTTTCACCTATCACATACCACAGAAGGGGAAGAATCTCAAAAAAAACTGAAGAATTCATCGTTCATTTCTTGTAACAGGTATGATAATACAATTGCAATTGTATTATCATACACTAACCAGAAGGGAATTGTTATGGCAGGGAAAGAATCTGTATTATGTATTAAAAGAACTGATCTCCCGGAATCCTGGCTGCTCCTCCAAAGTGCTGTCCCTGTAGATGGTAGTATTTTTATCGAAAATTGTTCAAAAGCCGGTTTTAAATTTTTAGACCGAAATGATGCGGAAAAAAACCCTGCATATAAGCAGATAATTCCCTATATTGTTCTTCAAACCAAAGATTTGAAAAAAACCGCCATATACAACCGCCGGGGAAGTGAAAAGCGGCTTCACGATTTATGGTCTGTCGGTATCGGCGGGCATATTAATCCCATCGACAGGGATGACCAGAACTCTTCTTTCCAACAAATTCTTATAACCGGCATGGAAAGAGAATTAAATGAAGAACTTATAAAAAAACCTGCCCATGAATTTCCTGTCTTCATGGGTGTGATCAGTGAGGATATTACTGATGTCGGGAAAGTACATCTCGGAGCTGTTTTCAGAATACTTACAGAATCCCCGGAAAAATACCTGCCCGGTAACGAGCTGTTTGGATTTGCATGGTCTGACACAGAATTTTTAGACCGGCTCAATATGGAACTTTGGTCGACTCTGGCGCTTCGGCTATTATCCTATTGCTGAGCATTTAATATTTTCAGAACGGTTGAATCTTTTTTTTTTAAAATTCTTGATCCGCGCGTAATTTTACACAGACTGATACCATATTTTTCTGCGATTTTTCTCTGAGCCATTCCCTTATGAAGGTCTTTAAGAAGTCTCCACCTTAAATCAATATCATACAGTTCAGCAGGCGTGAAAATATCTTCAAAAAGATGATTCAAATCATCAAGGCTGTCAATTTTAAAAATAATATTCAATAATTCCGGATTAACTTTCATATATAACCCTTTCTTCCTTGTATTTAAAGAACAAGAATCTATTCTTCTTTAAAAACCTGAACCTGATATGTAGAAACAACAAGGTCGCCAGTTTTCCATTCATCAGGCAGCAGCCCTGCTTTTATGCACAACTGTTTGAAAAAAGTTTCAGGGTTTTTCAGCTGTTTCCAGACCTGAGGCAAAAAAGTGGCGCTGAGGGAATTTTTTTTGATGATAACACCATCAATATCAGGTCTGATTTTGCTGAGCAATTCCCTTTCATCCCTGTATTCAACCTTTCCCGGGCAGGTAAGAACACTGACTTCAATTTTTGTATCCTTGAACTCTTCAAGCGACAATGAAGCAAACCTTGTATCCTCAAAAGCTGCGTGTTTTGCGTTTTCTATAACCCCTTTAAATAAAGGTTTAACAGGCTCAATAATACCAATACACCCTTTTAGATCACCTTTCTTATGCAGGCTTACAAAAACACCGCGATTTTGTCTTAAAACATCCGGGTATGCCTTCGGACTTCTTGCAAGAAATTCATCCCCTTTTTTATCAAATTCCTGAAGTATGCTTTTCCTGGCAAGTTTTAACAATAGTTTCCCCTCATCATCCGATATGCTTTTTTCCATTTTGCAGCCCCCATCAAAACGATTTTTTCCAAGCATATCATTGGCGGAAAAAATAATACAGACAGCATTTTTAAAATATTTATGACTATCTGTAAGACCCTTTTCAAAAAAGGAATTCATAGATGTTCAGAGAGAAATAAGAAGAGATTTTACAAATTTCAACGGAATTTAAAGCATTATTGTTTGCTAAATCTATTTTTTGTTGTGAAAACAATGATCTTAAGGCTTCATAAAATTCTTATGCTAAAAAATTTCACGGAAACCCGGATTGACTTAACTATGATTGATGACTATTGTAACTTTGCACGTTTATCGCTTTATTATTGATAAAACCTGCTCAGTAAATTTTTTAATTGAGAGTATGATATGGCAACACTGGTAGATAAAAAACTGATACACAAACTAATTGAAAACGGGGTTGAGGCATCCTTAATTCCAGGATTTATCAGAAGCTTGGTAAATGCCTGTCTCATTGATCCGGATATGTCCCACGGCCAAGCAAATGAAAGGCTTAAATATCTGGGATGGAATGATATTGAAATTGATTATCACACCCTTCAGCTTGCTATTAATTCACTTGAAAATAAAGGTTTAAGTCAACTGGAATATAAATCCGCGCCCTGGTATCTGAGTGGTTTTAAAACCAAAACCCACACGAACGCATATTAATCGAACATACAGAATAAAAAAAGCGTACATTCTTTTGTACGCTTTTTTTATTTGGTTATTGAATCCTTAAATTATATCAAACTATCAAGCGATGTATATTCAAGGTTAAATGCATCTGCAACCGGTAAGCACACAAGCTTGTCTCCGATATAATTAATCCCTTTTGCAAATCCCTTGTCTTCACAGGCAGATTCCCATCCGTTATTAGCTATTTTCAATGCATATGGCAGAGTGGCATTCGTCAGAGCCATCGTAGATGTTAATGGGACAGCTCCGGGCATATTGGCGACACTGTAGTGAATCACCCCTTCAATTTCATAGACAGGGTCACTATGTGTTGTCGGCCTGGAGGTTTCAAAACATCCGCCCTGATCAATGGCCACATCAACAATGACAGATCCTTTTTTCATGGTTTGAAGCATATCCCGTGTAATTAACTTCGGAGCTTTTGCACCAGCCACAAGAACTGCTCCAATAACAAGATCCGAGTTTTTCACAAGGTCTCTGATTAATGCCGGGGACGACATTAATGACTGGCAATTGGCCGGCATTACTTCAGAAAGATATCGCAGCCTATCAATATTCATATCCAGAATGGTAACATTGGCACCCATACCACAGGCAACTTTTGCGGCATGGATACCGACTACCCCACCCCCGATTACCAGCACATTCGCAGATGGCGTGCCTGTTACACCACCCAGAAGCAACCCTCTTCCACCAAACGTTCTTTCAAGGTATTTCGCTCCCTGCTGTGTCGCCAGTCTTCCGGCGACTTCGCTCATTGGTGCAAGCAGAGGCAAACTACCTTTTCGGTCTTCAATGGTTTCATAAGCAATACCGATTGACCCTGTCTTTAAAAGAGCAAGGGTGAGGTCTTTGTCTGCCGCCAGATGAAGGTATGTGAAAACAATCTGCCCTTTTTTTATCATTGCAAATTCTGATGATTGAGGTTCTTTAACATGCATGACCATATCAGAAATTTCATAAATTTCTTTTGCAGTATTCATAATGGTTGCGCCGGCTTCAATATACTGATTGTCTTCAAAGCCGGACCCGTTACCGGCATTTTTTTCGACATAAACCGTATGGCCTTTTCTTTTCATCATGTCAACACCGGATGGAGTCATACATACGCGATTTTCCTGGGGTTTGATTTCTTTAAGAATTCCTACAATCATAGTCTTAGCTCCTTAATTTAGTGGTGTAAAAATTTTTAAACCAACCGATTCATTTTTGTTTTCCATGCTGTTATTTAGCAAATACCTTGCCACTGACGAAATTAAACAATAAAAAATGATAACCATATGAAATTATTAAAATTTTCTGTTTAATAAATCATGACGAAAAGATCACGGGAAGCACTCTTTATATAACATGGAAATTATTTGAACCAATATTTATTTATCCGCGCATTTTCGCAGATGGAAATGGAAATATAACAGACCAGTGGTAACAATAGAATCCACATACCGACCAAATGGATGAGGCTATGATTTAAAAAAATCGTTTTATTCTGGGAAACGCCTGTTTATCGCTTCAAATTCATTTATATTAAACAGGAATATTTCTATGAGGGTTTTATCAAAATGTCTTCCGGATTCTTTTTTAAAGTGATCGGCAATCTGGTTCATTTCCCAGGCGTTTTTATAACATCGTTTGTGACTCAGTGCATCAAATACATCAGCGATGGCAGCTATCCTGCCGTAAATATGAATATTCTCCCCTGAAAGACCCTGGGGGTAGCCTGACCCATCCCATCTCTCATGATGCTGCAAGGCGACTATCGCAGCAACTTTCATAATAGACCGATTGGACTTTTTCAGAATCTCATAGCCGGTTCGTGCATGTTTCCTAATGACCTCAAACTCCTCATCAGTCAACTTTCCGGGTTTGTTTAAAATGGCTTCTGGAACACCAATTTTCCCTACATCATGCATAGGCGTGGCAAGCCTTAGCAAATCGCATGTTTTTTCATCTATCCCATTTTTTTTTGCAAGCAGATAGCAGATCTCAGCCACACGTGCAACATGGTTGGCAGTCTCCTGAGAACGGGTTTCAACTATCTCTCCTAAAGTAAGGATGACTTCCTTCTGCGTATTAATAATTTCCCGGGCCAGGCTGATATTATCAAAACCGATGGCAATAATATTCGCATAGATTCGGATAAGCTTTTTTTCAATATCAGAAAAATGGCTCCAACCGTTTAAATATAAGATACTCCCAAATCCTTCCATGGTTTTGAAAACGCCGACATATTCATCTTCAGAAAAGCTTTCCCCGCCGGCCTTTTCAAATCTTTGACTATTTTCAATCACAAATTGAGGCATGGAATCATCAAGCGGGCTTCCTATCTTATCTTTATATTGACCGCTTCCCGCCATCAGGACCACACTGCTGTTCGGCATCCCGATGAGATATGCACAGTCAACCCCTGAATTGATGCCCAGATGCAGAATTTCAAATAACTGAAGCAAAACATTTTCACCGAATTCAGAAAAGGACTGATTTTTAAATACTTCTGCCGAAGAACGGATGACACTCTCAAGCCCTTCGTTGTTTTTCTCGATTGTTTTGAGATTTCCATAGGCCCGCAAGCAGGCAGTGACGGTAGTAAAAAGCTTCTGGGCTGTAAACTCAGGTTTGGTTTTATAGTCGTTGATATCGTACTTTCGAATCACTTCCTGCTCCGGGGCTTTCCCCGGCTGACCCGTCCGAAGAACAATCCTGACCGATGAATTATTAATTTTCTTTCTGATATATTCAACAATACAGAGCCCCGTATCCTCTTTTTCCATAACCACATCCAGCAAAACAAGCGCTATATCGTCATATGCCTTGAAAACTGATTTAACATCATCTTCACAATAGGCACTTAAGACCTCAAGCCCTCTGTTTTCAAAACTATATCCTCTGAGGGTAATCCTGGTGATCTCATGGACATCTTCTTCATCATCAACAATCAAAAGCTTCCAAGGGCTTCCTTTAAATACAGGGGTTGTTTTCGTGACTATTGCATCTTCCTCTGCAAATATCAGGAGGTCTTCCGGTTTTCCCTTTGATTGGAATGACATACCTTATTACCCTTTTTTCTGGTTAAAATAAGCATCAACAAGGTCTTGCGCCAAACCGGTGTATGTTTCAGGGGTTAATTCTTTCATACGGTCTTTAAACCTTTCAGGCACTTTTTCAAGACCATCAACAAACCCATAAAGATCTTTTTTAGTGATTTTCTGCCCCCGGGTCAGGTCTTTAAGCCTTTCATAAGGATTGTTTTCACCAAAGACCCGCATTGCTGTCTGAAAAGGTTCTGCAAGAAGTTCAGGATTATTGTCAAGATCTTTTTGTATCATACCTTTATCCAGCTCAACCTTGCCGAGCCCCTTTAATGTGTTTTTCACGCCAATAACAAAATATCCGAAAACCGAGCCAAGACTCCTTAAAACCGTACTGTCACTCAGGTCTCTTTGGAATCTTGATTTCTGAAGCTTGACCGCAAGATGTTCCATCAAGGATATGGCCATCCCCATGTTCCCTTCGCTGTTTTCAAAATCAATGGGATTGACCTTATGGGGCATGGTAGATGATCCTGTCTCGCCTTTCTTAATTCTCTGTTTGAAATACCCAAGACTGATGTATCCCCACATATCCCGGTCAAAATCAATAATTGTCGCCGCGACCCTGACCATGGCATGCAGAATATAAGCGATGGAATGATTCGGATTCACCTGGGTTGTGAAAAGAATGGGGTCAAGCTGCAAGTGATTGGAAACAAATCGTTGCGATGCATCAATCCAGTTAATTTCCGGGTATACAAAATGATGTGCATTATAATTGCCGGTGGCACCGTTCATTTTTGCCTGGATTTGTTTTTGATCTATGATATCAGCCTCCTGTCTGATCCTCCAGGCAAAATTGATGAGTTCCTTTCCAACTGTTGTGGGAGTGGCCGGCTGGCCGTGAGTTCTTGACATCATGGGAACTGTTTTATACTGCAACGCCTTTTGTTCCAGATCAGAAATAAGCTGCCTCAGCAAAACAACTGTTTCGGTCTTGCCTTTTTTCAGCATCAGAGCATAGGATGTGTTATTGATATCGTCTGATGTACACGCAAAATGAATCCATTCCTTAATTCCGGAAAGCCCTGCCTGATCCAGTTTGTCTTTGATAAAATATTCAACCGCCTTTACGTCGTGATTTGTTTTCTTTTCTATTTCTTTAATCTTATGAGCATCCTCTGTGTTGAATTGTTCTGAAATTTGATTAAGCTTCTCAATGTCCGACTTTTCAGCCTTAAAAAGCTTAAGATCGGCCAATACAAATTTGAGCCATTCCATTTCAACAAAAACCCGATGTTTGATTAATCCATATTCAGAAAATATTTCAGCAATTTCGGTTGTTAAGGAAGCATATCTGCCATCCAGGGCTGTCAGCGAAGTTATCATTTTTATCTGCTCCGTCATAAAAATCAATCAGTCAGAATTTCCTGACTTTCATAAAAAGTATTGAATTGTCTTTCATTGCCTTACGTCGTAACTAAATAGCAGACATTCTGAAAATTAACAATCCCAAACAAAACCCGGAATATGGAATCGCCTGTCATATAAGGAAACCATATCAAAAATCTGAATCGTTTTAAGCTTCAGGTCCTCTTTTTTATAAGCTGCGCATAAGGGTAAGCCCGCTGCTTGACAAACAAGAGGGAAATAAAGTATTTTCCCAGGTAATTTTATAAATAGATGGTAAATCATAATGCCCAGTGAAGAACAATTCATTACCTTTATCATCCTTGCAACCCTCATCGGCAGCTATCTCATTGACGGTCTTGCCGACCTGCTGAATATCAAGAATCTGAATAAATCACTTCCAGATGAGTTTAACGACTGTTATGATTCAAAAAAATATGCTGAATCACAGAACTATCTGAAAGCAACCACAAAATTTGGTTTTTTAACATCAACAACCAATCTTGTTATCCTCTTGCTGTTCTGGTTTTCAGGCGGGTTTCAGTATATTGACGGTTTTGTCAGATCCTTTGATCTCCATTCCATTCTTTCAGGCCTTTTTTACATAGGCATTCTTCTGAGCTTAAAACTTTTAATCGCCCTGCCCTTTGATATTTATTCAATTTTTGTAATTGAAGAAAAATTCGGATTCAATAAGACAACACCAATGCTATTCATCATGGACCTGATAAAATCAATTATCATTTCCTCTATTCTTGGCAGCCTGCTGTTATCAATAATTCTTGGTTTTCTGGAATTCAGCGGTCAGTATGCGTGGATTCTATGCTGGGTCTCTGGTATTATTTTTCTCATTGCTATTCAATATATTGTCCCTGTCTTTATTCTGCCGCTGTTTAACAAATTTTTACCCCTGGAAAACGGACCACTAAAGGAAGCAATCACAACTTACGCCAAGTCCATTAATTTTTCGATTTCCAATGTTTTTGTCATGGACAGTTCCAAAAGAAGCAGCAAATCCAATGCTTTTTTTACAGGGTTTGGTAAAAACAAACGGATTATATTGTTTGATACTCTGATAAAAGAGCAGACAAAGGATGAACTGGTGGCAATCCTTGCCCATGAAATGGGCCATTTTAAAAAGAAGCACCTCATTAAAAGAATGGCTCTGGGGATCATTCAAATGGGTTTTATTTTTTTCCTTCTTTCCATAGCGATCTCACATAACGGGTTATTCCATGCTTTCTTCATGAAAGAGAGTTCCATTTATGCAGGGCTTGTTTTTTTTGGATTGTTATACAGCCCCATTGATCTCTTTATTTCAATCTTTCTTCAGATATCTTCCAGAAAAAATGAATATGAGGCGGATCGATTTGCAAAAAAAACGCTTAGTGACAGCAGGCCGTTGATCAGTGCCCTGAAAAAACTGTCTGTTCACAATCTTTCAAACCTGACACCCCATCCGTTTTATGTTTTTCTAAACTATTCTCACCCACCCCTCTGGGAGAGAATTAATGCATTAAAATCCAATTGATCAGTCAAAAATAAACCGGTCGAACAGTGACCAGAATATCTTATCAACCCGAGACTCTTCAAACATCAATTCATGAAATGCGCCACTAATTGTATGAAAATCACAAAAAGGCAATTTCCTGCTTAGTTTTATCTGCGCATTTAGGGAGACAACAGCATCTTTTTCTGCGCCGATCATCAATATCGGTGTTTGAATTTTTTTAATCACATCATCTTTTTTCAAGGTTTCGATAGATTCAAAAGCAGCATTCAGCCATCCCCAGGTTACGCCTCCTATGGCCAAATCCGGGTTTTTTTTGATTTCATCATGGAGAATACTGTATTTCTTTGGATCATGGCTCAGAATATTCCCTTTAAAATTCGCTGATTTTACAGAATAGTTTTTTGAACCCATGGTATATTTTTTTGAAAAAAAAGATGTGGCCAAGTGTTTTGAAATATATTTTGAAACAGAATATATCACTCCGGGAAGGGCAATATCAACCATGGGAGAAGCCAGAACCGCTTTTTTGATTTCAAAAGAGTCCTGACTCATGAATCTTAGGGCAATATTTCCACCCATGGAGTGAGAGAGGATATAAACCGGCAGCCGCCCTGGCTCAATGACTTCAGAATACAATGCGCGCAGATCTTCTGCATAGTCATCAAAACTGTCAATATGGCCTTTATGCCTGTTTTGTGCCTCCCGCGTAGACAGCCCCTGCCCTCTCCAGTCAGGGCTCACAACCTTGAAGCCTTTCTTCTGCAACCGGGTTGCTACGGCTTTATATTTTTCAATGAATTCAGATCTTCCGTGCAGCAGAAGAAAGACACCTTTTGCAGTCTCTTGTTGGGCATTCATCACCCCATAACGAATATTTAAATTTTTTTGGGGTGAAAAAAAATGATATTCAAAAGATTCTCGATGGGGTTGAAGTTGGGAAAGGATCATTGGTTTTTCTGGATATTAAATGGTATAGCCCTTGCAAAAAGACTGATTACGGCCGTTGGCTTTGGCCAGGTAAAGGGCTTCATCTGCCTCTTTAACAAGGTCTTCAGCAGAGTTATCGCTCCCTGGTACCATTGCAGCGATGCCAAGGCTTAAAGAGATGTACGCGTCAACCTTGGATTGTTCATGCGGGATCTGAAGACCTGCAACGCTCATACGGACCTTTTCAGCAACAACCAGCGCCCCCTTTGCATCTGTATTGGGCAGAACAAGCACAAATTCTTCTCCACCATATCTTGCAGCCAGATCTCCCGGCCTCTGTACACACTCATGGATTGCCCAGGCCACTTTCTGAAGACATTCATCACCACCCTGATGGCCATAAGTATCATTGTATGATTTGAAAAAATCAATATCACAAATAATAACAGACAATGACTCCTTATTCCTGTAATGTCTTTTCCATTCCGAATCGAGACATTCATCAAATCTTCTGCGGTTGGGGATCTGGGTTAACCCGTCGATGACGGAAAGCATTTTCAGTTTTTCATTTATCTTTTTTAATTCCTGCTCTGCCCGTACTGTCTCGCTGATATCTATGGAAAACCCGTTAAATCCGCTCTTGCGACCTGATTCATCATACGTTGCCTTAGCATAGCACAGGGCCCATACAAATGAATTGTCTTTTCTTTTGAGCCGGCAGCGGAATCTTATTACTTCTTCGGCTTCATAAACACCAAACATGAATTCGTCTGCTTTTTCTTTATCAAAAAAAACCTGGGATGAAAAATTTGTTATCTGTTCAACAACCGACTCTGCAGACATATATCCCAACATCCATGCATACTCAGGATTTGCTGAAATGATTTTCCCTTCCAGATCAACATGGTAAATCCCTATGGGGGCAAAACCGAATATATCCTTAAGATGCTGCTCCTGCTGTTTAAGGTTTGCCTTGTCTTTTAATCGACCGGAAATATCACTGGCAAGGACGGCAATACCAATTTTCTCACCTTTTGTGCTTATGATCGGGGCATAAAAAATATCACACTGGATTTCCTCATTTTTGTTGTTGACGTGAGAGCAGGTTAAAAGCTGTGTTTGTTTGCAATTTATTAAATCCCGCCGGCTGACCGGAATCAGCTCGTTCAAAAACCGCCCCATGGTTTCATCTTCTGTATAGCCTAATAAGGCTTCTGCACCCTGATTCCATGAAGAAACGCGCATCTCATTGTCTGCTTCTATGAATGCAAGCCTTGCATGGCCGATCAGGTTGCTGAGGGCTAAAATTCTATCGATTAGTTTAAAATCCATAGCGTAATATATAAATTATATTGATTTGAACCCGATACTATGAAATTTTATTTTTTTTAACAAGGGGAAACTGATAAATATGAACAGCCTTATTATTACGGCGGACCTTCATGGCAGTTACGCTGCCTGGCTGACTGTAAAAAATCTTCTGACACGTGACGATGAGCTTGTCATTGCAGGGGATCTTTATGATACAAGATTCGGTAATTTTTCTAACCCTGATTTTCAGCCGGATTCCATCAGGGAGGAACTCCTCCGGCTTGAACATCCTTTTTATTATGTTTATGGCAACTGCGACAGTCCATCTTTTTTTCCAGGATATTATCAGGAAATGAGGTTCAATGTTTTCAATAAAAAAGTATATCTTGCCCATGGCCATCATTCCCCGGCAATGCCTGAAAATGATGATATAATAATCCAGGGCCACACCCATCTTTATTCACTTGAAAAAAAAGGCTCACAGCTCTTCATAAACCCCGGTTCCTTAACCTCCCCTAGAAATGGAACATCAACCTACGGTTTCATTGATAAAACATCAGCCGGCATTATCGAACTCAAAACCGGGAAAAACCTCATATCCATTCAATTTTAAAAAACGATTGCCGATGCAAATATCAATCTCTCTTGACAGGGCCAACCCGGCTAACCGGCTCTATTTTTGTTACCCTGCCGATAGACATGTTGAATTTTTCCCGGGACCGCCCGGATTTCATTTTTTGCTTCAACTCCTGATATCTCTGATAATCATTAAATGATCGAATTTTTGACGGGAGTTTTTTCTTTGTAATTCTTGTTTTCATTTTTTCAAAATCAAACGGCATGGCGTAAACTTTTTCCAGTACATCACGAAACCGGTCTTTGTGCGTTTCTGGTCCTTGTTCCGGGGACGATTTTTGGTTTTGTTTTTTTAAAGCCTCGGCTTGCTCTTTTATAAAAAACTGCGCCAGAAATTCTTCACATTTTGTAATAAACGAATCCCATCCCGACTTTTTTGCATTCTGTGACCGGATTTCAGGAGGGCTGTCTTGCGGTTTGGTTTTCAACTCCTGTTTAACAGGGTCATTCAGCTTTAACAAAGGGGCAATAAATCGATAGGCAAGGTTAATATCTTTCATCCGGGCTTCTGTATCTTTTCCTGCAAAAAACATTTCACCCATTACATCCGGATGGTATTGTTTTGCCAAACTCCGATATGCTTTTTTCGCATCAGCTAAAGTTACGTCGGCATCAAGGCCTAAAAGCCCAAGAGCTGTTTTTTTATCCATACATATTCACTATGCCCCCAAAAAGAGGGTGTCAAGGGTTTTTCATGCCATTATTCCATGCTATTCAATTGCAATATTAATACTGAAATGATAGCTTATGGCCACATTTAATATTTACATACGGAGATTTTATGGAAAATGAAGAAAACAATCCTGTTCTGATTGGAAAAAATCCTGATTTTGATGCCTGGTTTACTGCTTTTTTTCTTAAAAATCATATAGACCCCTTTGCCTATCCCTCAAAAGTCGGATCAAAGGAACAGATCGAATTCATGGTCTTCCCTGAAAATGGAGAGAGATATTACCCCTGCTCCGATAAGATGTTCAATGTCATCATGTCAAGAAAATACACTCCCTTTTTAAAACAGCGGTATATGCAGGTCTATGACAAAATAATGGCCATGATTGATGAACTGATAGATTCAGACTATGACAAACAATATTTAAAGACCCTGATTGATATTAAATATGATGATGAAATCCGTACAGGCCTTCTCATTCCTTCAAGGCTTGAAAAAAGGCTGCATAAAATCTTTTTAAGCCGCACCCACATAGAAAACCCATACTCGCAGGAGAAAAAAGCCGTTAATAAAAATGCAAAAAAATTCCTGAACTCTGAAACTCTTAAAAAAGCATTAAATCAGGTTGATGATTCCCTGCAACTCTCTTCTGACATCACCCTGATCGAATTAAGGGAAACAATAAAGGAAATTGAATTTGTAAGACGACTCACGCTCCTGACCCAAAGCCATCTGTGGACCCATGAAAATCAGAAAATACCCACCCTGAGCAAAATAAAAAAAATTTTCAGCACCCCCATCATGGGAGACGGACTTTCACACCTGATCGCGCTCATGAAGGCCAAAAAACAGAAAATCCTCTGGCTCGCTGATGAATCCAGCGATGCTGTCATGGACCTTTCAATTGCAAAATTTTTAGCAGAGCTGGGTCATGTTGTTATTTTTGCCGTAAAAGAATCCCCATTCTTTAAGAAAATATGTCTGGCAGATACCAGAACCGATCCCGTCCTTATGCGGGAACTGGAAAATGCACATTATATTTATGAAAAAACCATCAGTAAAAACAACCTGGTCAAACTTTTAAAACACGACAAAAATCTCTATGTCATATCAGACGGGACAAGGGAAAACCTGAACCTGCTGCTTGTCTCAACCAGTTTTTCAAGGATTTTCAAAGAGGTGGACTGTGTCATTTCCCGTGGCCGGTCACAAAAAAAAAGACTTATTGATTCCCATTTCAAATTTACCCAAAACATAATCAATATAAGCGTAATCAAAAAATCCCTCTTTATTAATTATAAACCCAGACATGAAGCCTTTATCAAATTCTCCCATCAGGCTCTGGAGGACAAAGCCAATAAAATCATTGATCAGATGAAAACCGCCAAACGAAAAGGCATGACGGTTATGTTTTACAGCGGTATCATCGGCTCCATCCCCGGAAAAATAGACGTGGCAAAAAAAATCATGACAACCTTTATTGACTATCTCCAAAGACAATCAACAAATCTTTTTATTATCAATCCCTCTCTTTATTATGAGCCGGGTATGGATGCCGACGATCTCATGTATATGTGGGAGATTGTGCAAAGAAGCTCCCATATCGATATCTGGAGGTTCCAGACATCCGAAGACATTGCCGAGACGTTTGCACTGCTCAACAAAAAAGTGCCGCCCGAATGGATCGGCAAGGACTCCACTTACAGTACCGGATGCACCAAGGAAATCAGGATTGCCCAGGATGTTCAGAAACAAAACCCTGAAATGCAGCTAATTGCACCGTCAATTGACAAATTCATGCGGCGCAATGAATACGGTGTCGGCTCCATGTATGACCAGAGGCTTGCAGATTCTTAAATCAGCTTTTTTCTTTGTCGGCAAGATCTTCAAGGGCCATCCGGAAGGCATTTAAGGCGTGGGTTGCACAATGTTCTTCATTTACAGGGAGGGTTTTTAAAAACAGAAGGATATCTTCAGATGTAATATGCTTTGCGTCTTCAACGGATTTGTTAAGCGCCAGCAGAATAATGGTATTGACGCAGGCATGGGAGAAAATACACCCTTTCAGGTCATAAGATATGGTATTGAGGATGTCATTTTTTCTATTCAGAAAAAATTTAATCGTATCCCCGCAGTCTCTTGTCGTTCTGCCATAACCGTCACAGGTTTGAACAGTTTCCTGATAATCCCTTTTCATTGCCATTTCAAGAAATTCAAGAGAGTGGTCGTTCCAGAAATCAAATGGTTTGTCTTTGGTCATTTTTTTAGTAATAGATTAAAATGATTTTATCATTTGCCTGCCCGGAGAAAAAAAGTGGCGCGCCCGGAGAGATTCGAACCCCCGACCCCCTGATTCGTAGTCAGATACTCTATCCAGCTGAGCTACGGGCGCGCAACATGAAAGGCTTTATACCAGAGGTTCCAAACAAATTCAAGGAGTTTTATGGCTCTCACCGGATTTGAGAGAAAAGACTTCATTTAATTTGACCTTGAGAAAAAACATTTATATAAGTATACCTTGGATTATGGATGATGAATATTATATGAACCTTGCCATTAGTGAAGCAAAGAAAGCTTCTGAATCGGATGAGGTACCTGTCGGCGCTGTTATGATCGATAAGAGCCATCAGATTATCGGCAAAGGCTATAACTGCCCCATAACATCCCATGACCCGTCAAGCCATGCAGAAATGAATGCGATTCGAATGGCATCAAAGACCATGAACAATTACAGGCTGGTGGGCACTACCTTATATGTCACCCTTGAGCCCTGCATCATGTGCATGGGAGCCATCATACATGCCAGGGTCAGGCGGGTGGTGTTCGGCGTAAAAGACCCGAAATGGGGGGCGGCGGTTTCACTGTACCAATTTGCCGATGATAGACGCCTGAATCATCATCCTGAAATCGTTTCAGGAATTTTAGAAGAGCAGACAAGACATCTTATCAAGGATTTTTTCATCAATAAAAGGAGCATATAGTGGGAAATACAGTAATTATCGGCACTCAGTGGGGAGATGAGGGAAAAGGCAAAATAGTTGATCTGTTAAGTGAGCACGCAGATTTTGTTGTCCGGTTCCAGGGCGGCAACAATGCCGGCCATACCATGGTTGTCAATGGAAAAGAAATCATCAGTCACCTGATTCCTTCCGGTATTATCCAGCAGAAAAAATGTTTTATCGGCAACGGGGTTGTGGTTGACCCTTTTGTCCTGCTGGACGAGATTGATTACCTCGTATCAAACCAGATTGATGCCTCCCCGAAAATGCTGAGAGTCAGCGACCGGGCACATATCATCATGCCTTATCACCGAATGATCGACAGTGCCAGAGAAGAAAAAATAGGTGCGCAGAAAATCGGGACCACCGGCAGAGGCATCGGCCCCTGCTATGAAGACAAGGCCGCCCGCAGAGGAATAAGATTCTGTGACCTGCTCGACTTTGACCTGTTCAAGGAAAAAGTAAATGCCATCCTTGAAGAAAAAAATTTTTATCTTACCCGCTATTTTAAAACCAAAGCCCTTGACCCGGATACCGTGATCCATGAGTTCAGAGAGATCAAAGACCGGCTGATCCCCTATATTGACGATGTATCCGTCATCCTCCACGAGGGAATAAAAAACAAGAAGACGCTTTTATTTGAAGGCGCTCAAGGAACCCACCTTGACATTGAACACGGGACCTATCCCTTTGTAACCTCATCCTCGGTGGTATCGGGCAATGCTGCCAATGGGTCCGGTGTCGGCCCGGCATGTTTTGATGAGATCATCGGCATTGTCAAGGCCTATGCCACACGGGTTGGCGAGGGTCCGTTCCCGACGGAATTATTTGATGAGATCGGAGAGACGCTTCAAAAAACCGGCTCTGAGTTCGGCGCTACAACCGGAAGAAAAAGACGGTGCGGATGGATCGATATGGTGGTTCTCAAAAATGCAGTAAAATTAAACAGCCTGTCCGGGCTTGCCTTAACAAAGCTGGATGTTCTGGATGATCTGGATGAGATTAAAATCTGCACAGCCTATGAATACAAAGGAAAAACAATTACAGATTTTCCTGCGGAAATTAAACTTCTCAGGGAATGCACACCAGTTTACGAGACTCTTCCTGGATGGAAACAGAATATAACGGCAGTAAAGGAATTTAACGATCTTCCCACAAATGCTAAAAAATATCTGGCAAGGCTCGAGCAACTATCAGGCGTGAAAATAAAAATCATATCTGTCGGACCTGGTCGGGAAGCAACAATAATAAAAGAGAGCATTTTCAATTAGACTTTTGATTTTTTTTTGTGTATAACGCTTTCTTGCAGTCGGGATGTGGCTCAGTCTGGTAGAGCACAGCGTTCGGGACGCTGGGGTCGGAGGTTCAAATCCTCTCATCCCGACCAGCAATTATCAAGTGTTTTCAGTATTAACTACCCTTTCGCATCAGTAGAATCCTCTATCAGCACAATATTGGGTTTGTATAGAAATATTGTTCTTTTGTTATCTATACCACCGTTATAGATCATGATGAATTCTTCGTTATGATGGAGAAGATAATCGGATAATCTGTCAAAACCAAGGATGTTTATATATCCTGAAATGATTTTTCCATCCATGGTTTGAATCTTGACCTTTCTATCTTTGTTTCCAATTATTCCATTTGATTGTGTCATTAATCCTCCTGACTTTTTTAAATGACGTCTGTTCAAGTAAATAATAAATTTTTAATATCATCCATTTGATAAATTTAATAGTTTTTGTTTTTGCATTTATCCCGAATTAATTCAGGAATTGGAATAAACATATGAAATTTTTTTATAATGTTACAAAATTATTTTCCCCATAAAAGCTGATTTGTCGAAATTTCTTTACAGGCTTTAGAAATGTTGATACGTAATTTCTTGAGTCAGATTTTTTAGTTTGTTTGGTCGGTAGCTGCAACCGATGCACGATGATTAACACGTGGCATTTCATAATCGGAAGGCAGGAGAAACAATGATCAGCCAGCCATGCGAACGTAATAGACATCTTTAAGAGAGTTGCCGCCAGTTTTAAACTTAAGTAAAACTCCCAGGGGCAGGATTTGATGTATAACGCAAAAAAAAAGCACTGAATTAACCGGCGATTTTAACGTTAGGTTCCTTCCGAGTTGTGCAGGAAAGCACTATATTCAAGTTGATATGTAAAATTTGATGAGATAATAACCAATATGTAATAATATCCGGAGTTTTCTTGTGAAACGAAGAGATTTCTTAAAAGGTATGGCGGCTGTATCTGCCTTGAACGCTTGCGTTTATAGTGAAGATTCTGTTGCTTCCCAGACGGTTCTCCAAAGCAAGCCGTCGGTGTCAAATCGTAAAGAGAGAGTTGTTCTTGCAGGTGTGGCCAAGGGCTCTTCCGAAGCAGCTATAAATGTAAAGAAGCCCGAAAATTTACCTGAGATCCCACCAAGAATCCCAAGTTCCTTT
>CAZUDE010000022.1:0-75664 GCA_964619205.1 uncultured Desulfobacula sp.
TGAAAATCTGTTATAAATTCAGATAGTTAAGGCCACTCGCAACATAACTCCAATAAAATCTAATTTGCTAAGTCTTTCCTTATTAAATTATATTTCACAAAAGCTGATGTGTTGAAATATATTTACAGCCTTCAAAGATGTTGATATGGATTTCCAGAATGTATTTTATGATTTATTTGGTCGGATATCATTCAAATTTTCAAGATACGCAGAACCACACATTAACTTTCACGGCGGCTGCGCCGCCGTGAATCGCGGTGTTGACTAAAGTCCAGCCCCTTGCCCAGGCGCCTTGCGCCTGAACAAGGAACTTGATCGGCCACCGTACACCGATCAATCAAACTGCGTTTGCTCGATCAGCACACGGTGCCGGCCAGCACCGCGATTATGGAGTGAAAAAATGAAAAAACTGATAATACTAATCTTATTCTTCTCAATTTTTGGTTGCACTTCATTACTCGCGGCTGAATCATCGGAAAAAGAAGCCAGCATTCAGGGCTTCATTGAATATTGTAAAATCGCAATGTGCAGAAAGAATTTAACTATCAAGTTAAAGCAAGCTGATGGGAAATACTATGAAAGGTCTTTTGATCTTTTACCACCAGCAGTACAGGGTTCTGCTATTTATATTTATTCCGGTGAAACGATCTTTATCGAAGCAGATGTAGACGGTGATCATCCAGTCAATTTCAAACAAGTACTCGAAAATAAAAATCCAGAAGATACAATTGTTTTCCATCTGGAGCAAGCAACTGATATTGATGATGGCACAGGTATGATGCTTACTGTTAAAAATCCATTTCCTCGACCACTACACTACAAAATGGAAATGATGCCATTAGACAAAGAAAACTTATATAAAACATCCAGTTGTCCAGTAGTTGCTGGCGGTAGCGTTTATGAGCATTGGCCACATCCTATATTTCAAATAGTAGTAGGCGGATTATATTTCCTGAAGGAAGGTGAAGAGCTATTGTGCAAATAATTTCCATAACAATTTAATGAACGCAGACTTGGCAAAAAGCTCGCCAATCTGGTTATCAAAACGATTTTTAAAGGAGGCCGCATGAGAAACCAACTCTCCCTGCTCATTATTGTTCTCATCCTTTTCACAGCCGGTTGTGTATCGATTGAAAAAGATTGGGACTTTGCCACTAGTTCCGGTAATTCCTCTGCATATCGGGCTTTTCTCCAAAAACACCCTGATTCCAAATATTCCGCAGACGCCCAAGCCCGGATAGCGGCCCTTGGGAAAGAGGATTGGGAGAGAATCAAAAATAGTGATAGAGTGGACGATTATAGAAATTTCATCTGGCGTCACCCTGACTCCGAGTTCACTGTCGAGGCCAATGCCAAGATCGTTACCATGGCCAGAGATGCTTGGAAAAAGACTCTTCTGGAGAATAAATCCTACGCCTATAGAAGTTTTCTTCAGACTTACCCTGACTGCGAGTTTTCACCAAAAGCCCTCAGCAACTTGGAACAACTCAAGGCACATAAGGCGGTTATTGTAGCAGAGGTACCAGAGATACTTTCTCCCGGTGACCATTATAGCATAGTGTTTAAGGAAACCAATGGGGTTGGAGTTGTCTTCAAGGAGAGGCAGTACTTCCTCGTCTGTGATACTGGTGTCTATAAACGACCCGGAACAGGAATAGTCGAGTCGGATTGGATCAAAGTGCCACCGAATGGGGAGGGAAGGCACAAAAGTTATGTCCCTTGGAATTGGGATAATTGCTCTGAGGTTCGAAACGCTTGGTTCGGCGGTCATGATGATAATGGAAACTACATCGAGGTTCGTTATTCCTATTGAATTAAGGTAAAGTGAGAGTTCTGGTCCTTTCAGAGAGACGTCACTGACGCATCGCTCCTGAGAGGCAACGTTCAATTATATTTCCCGACAAGTTTCATTCTAGGGCTTTTACCATAGTGTTCTTAAATAATAAAAAATTGAAATTTTCTTGAAGATTCCAGGACGGAATTTCAAAAGAATTTTATATCGATTGCATGAGATTTTTCAGACCGGAAAAAAAACGCACAGCATCTCTTGTATTACTTGACAATCATACCGGAACAAGATACTTTCCATTCACTTAAAGGGGAGTAGTTATCGGCCGGAGAAAAGGTCGATCCGGAATCCGTCAACACGGTCGAAAGACCCGGAACCGGGACAGTTATCCTGCAGACAAGACCTTTATCCTGGCAATCATGCCATGGATAAAGGTCTTTTTTTATTTTGGACAGGGAATATATGAACTATTTTTTAAAGGATTGTAACGATGATTGCCGAGATCACATGGATTCACTGGGCTGCATTTGTTTTAGCCGTCATTCTTTTTTTGGCGCTTGATTTGGGTGTGTTTCACCGGAAAGCCCATTCAGTCAAATTCAAAGAAGCGCTGTTATGGACATCGCTTTGGTTTATAATGGCCATGGGATTTGCCTGGGGGCTATCTGCTTTTCGCGGGCAGGAAGAAGCGCTTGAATTTTTAACAGGCTATATTGTGGAGCTGTCCCTGTCCATGGACAATGTATTTGTCATTGCATTGATTTTCGGATATTTTAAGGTGCCTTCAGCCTTCCAGCACCGTGTCTTGTTCTGGGGTATTATAGGGGCGCTTATCATGCGTGGAATAATGATTGGGGTCGGAGCTGCCCTGGTGCGTGAGTTTGAATGGACCCTGATTGTTTTTGGAGGCTTTTTGGTCTTCAGCGGAATCAAATTGCTTTTGACCAAAGAAGAAAGTGTAGAACCCGGGAAAAATATCCTGATGAGGTTGACCCGGAAATTCCTGCCGGTATCGCCTTCATATGACGGCCAACATTTCATCACCACCGTCAATGGCCGCCGCATGTTGACCCCGCTGTTTCTGGTACTGATCATGGTGGAAACCACGGATTTGATATTTGCCCTGGATTCCATTCCTGCAATTTTTGGTATCACTACAAAGGAATATATTGTATTCACCTCCAATGTATTTGCCATTCTGGGACTGCGATCCCTTTATTTTGCGCTCGCCGGTGCCATGGAATACTTTCGTTTCCTGAAATTCGGACTGTCCCTGGTTCTGGTGTTTATCGGCATTAAAATGCTTCTGCTCAAAGCGATACACATATCCACGCCGGTTTCTTTAGGGGTTATCGGGACAATTATTTTCACCTCTATCGGGATTTCTCTTGTCAGCCGTCAGATAGAGGTGAAAAGGCAATTGGAACAAAAAGAAATATCCGGCAGGCGGATTCATTGATGGAAATAAATTTTTTGTCATTTGGAAAAAGGGATATTGGATTACTTAAAAATATAACAATGGAGAAAATAAAAATGCTGATGGTTTCGAAAACAAAAATGATCCTGACAATTTTAATGATATGGATGTTTTTCATGGTGGCTGGAATTATGGAAACGGCCGACGCCCGTTCAAAAAGCGGCGGGCGTTCGTTTAAAAAGGCCCCGGCCGCTTCAAAGCCGACCGCTCAAACCCAGTCTCCCCAAGCCGTTGCAAACCCGGTGGGAGGTGGCTCCTTTGCGCGGGGTCTGGCCGGCGGGGTCATGGGAGGATTCCTCGGCAGCATGCTTTTTGGCGGAATGGCCCATGGCGCTGGCACAGGCGGAATTGGGGGCAGCGGATTCGGTCTCTTTGAGATTCTGCTCCTGGCAGGGCTTGGCTATTTCATATATCGATGGGTTGCCCGTCGTAAAGCTCTGGCTGGTAATACAGGTTCAGCATTTTCACAGGATGGGGATTCATCTTTCCGGCTTTTTTCAGGTCCCGGCACTCAAAAAGAGTCTCGGAGTATTAATACGGAAGACCCTCTGGTAACAGGTGTTCGGGAAATATGGGCCGTTGACGATGGTTTTGACCCCGATACATTTAAAGAGGCGGCACAGGATCTGTTTTTTAAAATTCAAGCCGGATGGACCCGTCGGGAGACATCTGTCCTGAAACCCTTTGTGGGGGATCAATTGCTTGATGAATATACGCAGCACTTTGATGAACTTAAACAACAGGGCCATTTGAATCGTCTGGAAAATATTGCGGTCCGGAATGTCGAATTGATTGCTGCCGGTGTTCAGGACAGGGAAATTTTTGTCACGGTTCGATTTACCGCCAACCTATTGGATTATACTGTGGATGAAAAATCCGGAAAGATCGTACGGGGAGATAATGAAAATTCTGTAAAATTTGAGGAAGCGTGGACTTTTGCCACTCCTGCGGGGAGCCGGGCCTGGAAACTTGAAGGCATAGAAGTCCAATGATCTGAAAAAGTTCCATCTGCGATGGCGAAAACATGCAGGGTCTCACTCCTGATGCGTCAAGGCTGCTGTCATGACTCTGCCCACGTGGCATTTAAAAACAGGAATTATTTTTTTTGTCTTTCTTGACAAATGAGTAATTCCTGTCCTAATGTGTCTCAGCCATAACCCTATAGGCCCACTCGGGCAGGAGGAAAATATGAATGCAGACGCTGCAAAATCACCAAAGGAATCAGATTATGTTGTTATTGAGAGCGGGAAAACCACTCTCAGGGATCTCTACACCAAGGAAGACTGGATGGCCATCTGGATGGGGTTTTTACTTCTCATCGTGGGGCTGATGATTTTTCTGCCCAACCCTCCGGCAAACCTGAAAGAGGATTTGACCAAGTACAATACCGTCCTAAAGGAAGAGGCTGCCAAGGCGCCGTTCAAAACCATCGAATGGCATAATGCCTCATCGGCCAAGAAAGGGATCAGAGCAACCAACCAGGAGTATGCCAAAACCATCTCCGGATTTCTGGCCGCTCCCAGTGACTGGAGCAACAATCCTCTCGATGCCCTGTATCGAAGCAAAGAGACCGCAGATGCCATGAATGCATCTGCCAAAGATTCATTTGACAAGGCCAAGGAGGCAGAAGGCGTCGCCCTTGACAAGGCCAAGATGGCCCAGGCAGAAGCGGCAGGAGCGTCATTCAAGGATTCTGCATTAAACGAAAAGGCTGATAATGAAATTAAGGCCTGGCAGAACGCAAAAGGGAAAACATCCAAAGCCAAAGCCAAAGCATCCATAAAACCGTTTAACCGGATTCCCTATCTCTTGGGATTGTGTGTTATCCTGGGGGCTTTTTTCGGTCTTGGCAAAGCCATCATGGGGCAGTCATTCGGAAAATTTTTTGTGGGATTTTTTGTCGTATTCTTTATCGCGGTCCTGGCCTACATGGCTGAAACCCAGGCGCTAATGAAATACTGGGGGTTTGGTTTTCCGCTGTGGGCCATCATTTTCGGTCTTCTAATCAGCAATACCATTGGAACACCCAAATGGGTAGAGCCGGCCGTTGCCACTGAATTTTTCATCAAGACCGGTCTTGTTCTGCTGGGGGCTGAAATTCTTTTCAACAAGATTCTTGCCATCGGCAAGCCCGGCATCTTTGTTGCCTGGATCTGCACACCCATCACATTGATTCTGACCTACTGGGTCGGTCAGAGATTCATAAAAATGCCGTCCAAGACCCTCAACATCACCATTTCCGCCGACATGTCGGTCTGCGGCGTGTCGGCTGCCATTGCCACGGCAGCGGCGTGCAAGGCAAAAAAAGAGGAGCTGACCCTTGCCATAGGCCTTTCCATGGTGTTTACCGCCATCTGCATGGTGGGACAGCCCGCCATTGCCAAACTGTTTGGCCTGCCTGAAATTCTGGCCGGCGCATGGATGGGCAGCACCATTGATTCCACGGGTGCTGTTGCGGCAGCCGGGGCTTTTTATGGGGAAAAGGCGCTTTATGTTGCCGCCACCATCAAGATGATCCAGAATGTTCTCATCGGCGTTACGGCATTTGGTGTGGCTGTTTACTGGTGCGCCAGGGTGGAATGCATAGAAGGCCAGACCGTTAGCTGGTGGGAAATCTGGTATCGTTTCCCGAAATTCGTTGTCGGATTCATCATTGCTTCAATCCTGTTCTCCATCCTGGACCAGAACATGGGCAAGGATCTGAGTGCCGTCATGATCGATCACGGCGTTTTGCGAGGTTTTACCAGGATTGCGCGGGAATGGTTCTTTGCCCTGGCCTTTACCTCCATCGGGCTTGAAACCAATTTCAAGGAATTCAAACCCTATTTCAAGGGAGGAAAGCCCATCACCCTGTATGTGTTCGGCCAGTCCTTCCAGCTTATCCTGACCTTGATTGTGGCCTATATCATGTTCTATATTGTGTTCCCGGAAATCACGGCGGCCATCTGATAGATGCCTGCCAAAGACACTGACACACCCGGCCCGGTCTGTGAAGACACCGTCCCGCAGACCGGGCTTCATCCAGTCCTGAAACTGATGATCGGAATCGCACTGATTCTGATATTCATTTTTGGAATCGGATCCCTTGCCCAGCTGATCCCGGGTGCACGTCACATGGCCCGGGTGATTGATGAGCGAAATTTAAGGGCCACTGCCATTTATTACACTGATTTTGAGGAGCCTGCCGAAGGCTCGGAAAGCATTCGCGACAGTCTCGATTACAGACCGGATTTTAAACCGTGACCAAAGAAGACTTAATCCGAAAAAAGGAAATTATTCTCAGCCGAGAGTTGACCTTTGCCAATGAGATTGGTGCAGCCTTGTTTGAAAAGCCCAGGGTCAGCTACTGGATGATTTTTATCCCGTTTCTTTTTCTGTATTTTATTTTCAGAATGCAGAAATTTAAAAAAGATCGCATTAAATTCAGTGAAGACTTTATGTCTGCCAGGCGGGAGGCCATGGAAACCGCTTTTTGTTCTTCAGCCCCAGGCGGACCGGCGGAAACCGACGTTGCAAATCCATATGCAAATCTTCCTGAACCGCTTCAAGAGCCCTATGCGGTGTGGATTAAAACCCTTTCCTCCCTTTATATCAATCTTTTGGCTGCAGATGGTGACGACTTCGAGTCCCTTGTCCGCAGGGCTTATGGTAAAAAAAGCAGCTTTCTTGCGGCAATGGAGAAATTGAACAATGCGGAAAATAAGTTTTATACGGCCCTCAAACCCTTGATGGAAAAGGTTGAAGGCACTGCCGCCATCATTGCCAGGATAGAATCCGAATCCAGGCGGTTGCGCACAGAGGCGGCAGCCCGTATTTTTCATTGAATATCATATTACCCTTCTGATCAAAGATTTTCAGGAGAAGACACACTATGCCCGGGTGGATGAACAGAATCCTTGACAGGATCGGCAGCCCTGAGCTTGACTGGGTTCAGGTTGAGGTCACAAGTCAATGCAATGCCGCCTGCATCTACTGCCCGCAGCCCCTCTTCAGCCAAAGGCAGCATATGTCCTTTGAGCTTTTTAAAACCCTTCTTCCTTATCTTGGTTACACAGAACTTGTTTATCTCCAGGGTTGGGGAGAACCCCTCCTGAATCCGGATCTTTTTTCCATGATCCAGGCCTGCAAGGCAAAAGGCAAACGTGTGGGCTTCACGACCAACGGCATGTTGCTTGACAACGAGACAATCCACAGGATTATTGACCTTGGAACCGATATCATAAGCGTGAGCCTTGCAGGAACAAGTCCGGCAACCCATAACCGGATACGAAAAGGGACTGATTTTGATAAAATCATTGAAAATCTTGAATACATGCAGCAGATCAGGGCAAAAAAGAAGGTGCGGCATCCTGCCATTCATTTTGCCTATCTCATGCTGGCTTCAAACCTTAATGAACTGCAGGATGTGGTTGGACTGGCCAAAAGACTGGGAGCAGATCAGATTGTATGCAGCAACCTGTCATTGATCCTGCATGAAACTCTCAGGCCGGAAGCGCTTTTCAACCGGGAAGATGAACAGCAGCATTTCACCGGCATACTGGATGCAGCAGCTGCAGAAGCGCAAAGAGAAAACCTGGTGTTTGCATTTGCCAATCCTGTATTGAAGGGCCAAACCACAGGGAATTGCAGCGAGAACATCTCCCGGTCATGCGTTGTCAGTGTTACGGGAGAAGTCGGGCCCTGTGTTTTTACCTCAGCCACTCTTTCACAAGACAACGGGCAAACTGAGCGCCATCCCCTGTTTCATATGTTTCAAGATAGATTCGAACCCTGCCGCCCTTTGTCATTTGGCAATATCGCCCATGAAAGCCTGACTCAAATCTGGAATAAAAAGGAATATCATCAGTTTAGAAATTTGCATGATTCCTTTATCAAACAACGCGCAACTGACCTCCGGCACCTGCCCCAGAGCTGCAGACGCTGCCATAAGAGAGAAGCGTAAGATTCGAGTATTTTTTTTAAAAACCTGTTTCGTTTTAAGGGCCCGCAAGAAGCCGGTGGCTCACTCGGCCCGGATAATTTCAATTTTGTTTTTAGGGCAAAGCTCATACAGATCCAGCCGCATGTCATGCAAGGGACGGACCGTTGCCACATGCCGCTGCTGGGACAGGGATGAAAGGGCAAGCTCCGATACAACCACCGCTTCTACATTGGGGTCGGCTTTCCCTTCGATTCCTTTTTCCGGGAAGGAGAAGTCACTGGGTGTGAGTATGGCTGCCTGGCTGTAGTTCATAAAGGAACCGGATTTGGTCTTCATGTTGCCGACATTTCCGGTCATGGCCACATAGATATAGTTTTCAACGGCCCGGGCCTGGGCGCAATGTCTTATTCGATAATAGGCCTTTTTTTCTTCCGCGTAAAAAGGCACAAAAATAATTTCCACCCCGGCAAGGGTCAGGAGGCGGGACACCTCTGGAAATTCTATATCATAGCAGACCTGGATGGCGATCCTGGCCAAAGGGGTGTTGAAAATCCGGATGCCGGTGCCGGGTTCGATACCGCCGCCATCTCGTTCCGCCGGGGTGATATGAAGCTTGTCCTGGGTAAAGACATTGCCTGAAGGCGTGAACAGATGGGCGGTGTTGTAATAAAGACTGTCCCGTTCTACCGGATGGGAACCGCCAATAATATAAATATTGTATTTTTGCGCAAATCGTTTGAACATCTCAATATACCTGTCTGTATAGCCGGCAAGCACACCGGCGGCCTCTTTCATGGAGAGGCGTTTCTGGAAACTTAACAGCTGATAGGTAAAATATTCGGGGAACATCAGAAAGTGGCAATGATAGGAATCTGCCGTGTCCACGAAAAATTCAACGGATTGCTCAAGGTCTTCAAAAGAGCTGATGGGCCGCATATGGTATTGGGCCGCGCAGACCCGGACCCTGCGGGCCTGAATTTTAGGGAAAACAGCGGAGGAAATTCTTTTTTTGGCCAGATCATACTCCAGGTTGGGCATGACCAGAAAGGTCGAGTAATTCAGGCTGGATTTGTCAACCGTAATGTCCAGCTGGACTTTTTTGACATGATAGCCGGTTTTCAAGTGGGCATTTAAGGCCTGGTCCTTGAGTTCTCCCTTGGTCACTTTTTCCACATATTGTTCAGCACTCATTTTCCCTGCGTAATTCTTATATCCGGGAAGCCTTCCATAGGCGATCATTTGTCTGAGGTTATATTTTTTCAAAATGCTTTTCCGCTGCTGATACAGCAACATTGCAACCCCTCGGCGCTGATAATCGGGATGGACGGCAATATCCGCACCATAAAGGGTATCACCGTCCGGGTTGTGGGTGCTGAAGGTTCCAGCCCCGGTCAGTTCATCCACATCATACCAGAACTCGTCATCAATGCTGACAATCAGGCTGGTTGCATATCCAATGATTTTTTTATCGCAGACAGCGACCACCTGGCCCTGGGGAAAGGCTGCAAACTGCATTTCGTAATGCCGTTCCGAATAAATATATTCAGCAGAATAATCATGGTAGGTTGCCCGGCTGCACTCGATGATCTCCGGGATGTCCTCTCGGCGCCACCTTCGGGTTGTTATTTTTGATTTTTTCAAGTGAATCTCCTTGATCTGGGGTTTTATTTTTTCCAATACAATTATTAATAGCCAAAATTGTTCCGGTTCTCAATGGATTTGTCTAAAAAACAAAGCAAAAATAGTAATGGGGGAGCGTGTTTTCTTTTTTCAGCTTTCAGATTTAATTTTTCGATGGTATCGTATTTTATTTGTAAACATTTCAGCTTTTATCCTTGTAATTTTAACCCGCAAAGGAGGAACCCTTTATGTTAAGCTTTAACCTTACAAAAGCACAGATTGGACTGCAGAAGAAAGCCAGAACCTTTGCCGTTGAAAATGTTCTGCCGGAAGCCTGGTATTATGACGCAAAAGATGAAACTCCGGTGCATATTCTGAAAGCGGCGTTTGCAAAAGGGCTGTCCCATGGTGATATTCCGGTTCAATACGGTGGAAAAGGGTTTGGAATCATTGAGGGATGTATTGTCTCAGAAGAAATTTCAGCGGCCTGCCCAGGGATGGCAACCTCCATTTTTGATAATTCTCTGGGAATGGAACCCCTTATCCTGTCATCAAATGAAAATTTAAAAAAAAAATATTTGCCCCGGTTTGCAAAGGGATTTAAGCTAATCAGTTTTGCCACTTCTGAACCAACGATGGGGTCTGATGTTTCCGCTATCCGGTGTATCGCCAAGCCGGATGGGCAGGATTATATTTTAAATGGGACAAAATATTGGGTTACCAATGGCGGAATTGCAGATTACTACAGCATTTTTGCAACCATTGACCCGGAAAAAAAGCATGAAGGAATCTGTGCCTTTTTTATCGATCGAAAATGGCCTGGTGTAAAAGTGGGCAGACACATTCCCAAAATGGGTCAAAGATGTTCCAACACAGTCGGGGTCCATTTTGACAATGTCAGAGTCCCCAAAGACCATATCCTTGCAAAACCGGGTGAAGGGTTTCTTCTTGCCATGCACACCTTTAACCGCACACGACCGGTTATAGGGGCCTTTGCTATTGGAGCGGCCAGATCCGCCATGGAATATGCCATGGAATACGTTAAAAAACGCCAGGCATTCGGTCAGAAAATCGGAAACAACCAATCGATTCAGTTCAAGCTTGCTGAAATGTATCAAAAGGTTGAAACATCAAGGCTTCTGGTTTTGAAGGCGGCCTGGGAGTCCGACAAGGGAATGGATCCGACGCTGAATGCATCCATCTCAAAATTTTATGCCACAGAAGCCTGTATTGAGGTGGTTGATGAGGCCCTTCAGATTCTTGGCGGATATGGATATACAAAAATGTTTCCGGTTGAAAAACTATACAGGGATACCCGTCTCCTCAGGATTTATGAGGGAACAAGTGAAATACAGCGAATGGTTGTTGCCGGGTATATCATGACCGGATACAAACCCGCCATGCCGTCTCTGGAAGACCTGGCTCTTCACTATGAACAGAACCCCCATGATACCTCTGCTGCCGGCGATAAAAAAGGGAAAACATGGCGATGCCGGATCTGCGGCCATGTTCATTATGATATTGATCCCCCGAAAGAATGTCCTTATTGTTTTTTTCCGGGCAAGGCATTTAAGCAGATAGACATCAAAATGTAAAAATACCAGAAGCTGTTTTTGAAAAGGGATTTCAAATTCGAAAATATCCATACCCTGCCCCGATGAGACCTCCGGCAAGGTGACTGAATTGAGAAACCCTGTCCGGTTTTAGGATTGAGACCACTTCACTGCCGATAAAAACGGCGGCAATGAGGATAAAGGTCAGGGGGATTTCCCTGGATCTGATATTTGAAAATGAACTGAGCAGAATCAGCATAAATGCTATTCCGCTTCCTCCCATAAGGGAGTTAGAGAATAAAAACGCATTTAAGAATGCTGTGGATATGGCAGTAATCAAAATCATTTCCAAAAGCTTTTTGGAGCCGTATTTTTCTTCAAGCAGCGGGCCCACAAGAAGGATGATCGTCAGGTTTCCGATGAGATGATTCCAGCTCCCATGGCCTGCAATGTAAGAAAACAATCTGAGATAAAAATAAGGATTTGAATAGGATAAATGAGCCGGAGAGGAAAAATATTTTGCTGACATTTCATTGCTTAAAACCATCAAAACAAAGAGTGAGATTAAAGCATAGGTCAAAATTACCGGGGCATTGTATTTTATTTTCATCCAAAGTCCTTAAGAAGTTTCACGACAGGATCATCACTCTTTAAGATATTACAGGTTTCAGATTCCCGATCAAAAACGATAATTGCTTTACCGGATTTTAATTGGCCCAGTACCTGGTTTGTTTTTGTTTCAATGGAAACTTCAATTTCTCCATAGTCGGTGCCGTCACGGGTTACAAACTCTTGGATAACACCGTTGAGCGCTTCAGGGGATAATTGATGGTATGGTATTATCAATGCCGGCATTATAGCCCTTTTCTGGTTTTTCCCCATTTATTGCTGTTTCGGCAAAGGGCAAAATAATGGGTATCCTTTTTATAAGTCTTTAAAATTTATCGGCATATTTATATTTATCCAAGCGGGTTGTCAAGGGATGGTTGGAATAGAGGCCTTTATTTGACTTTGACAGTATAGCTGCATATCTTTGGTTCAAGGTTCTATATTGTTTATTCTGCAGTTAACTTTTTTTTGATCAAGGAGGAAGAATGACTTCTTATACATGTAAAACCTGTGGGAAAATATCATCTGAAAGCGGCCATTTATGCGATCCGACAGAAGCCGGAAAACTATATAAGTGTGAAAGTTGCGGACAGCAGGCAAAAAAGAAAAAACATCTTTGCAAACCCCAAGTGGCCAAATTCGAGTTTTTTTGCGGCGGGTGTGGCAGAGGTACTGTTAAAAAAGAAGATGTATGTGACCCGCAGCCGATTAAATAATTTTTTTAATCAGCAGGATCATTGATCTGCCTGGTTCTGAAAAACCGTTTCACGATAACAAAAAACAAGGGAACAAACAGGATCGCCAGAAAGGTTGCGGACATCATGCCGCCCATGACCCCTGTGCCAATGGCGTTCTGACTTCCCGATCCAGCTCCTTTGGCTGTTGCAAGGGGCAGGACCCCCAGTATGAAGGCAAGGGAGGTCATGAGAATGGGCCTCAGACGCAAACGGGTTGCTTCAAGGGTTGCCTCGATGAGTTCTACACCGGTTTCCATCTGTTCCTTGGCAAATTCCACGATGAGAATTGCATTTTTGGCGGAAAGACCGATGGTGGTCAAAAGCCCCACCTGAAAATAAACATCATTGGACATACCCCGGAGATTTGCTGCGATGAGGGCTCCGATAATGCCAAGGGGCACGACCAGCATTACGGAGAAGGGAATGGCCCAGCTCTCATACAGGGCAGCAAGACACAAAAAGACCACAAGGAGCGACAGGGCATAGAGGGCCGGTGCCTGTGATCCGGACATTTTTTCCTGAAAAGAGACCCCGGTCCATTCAAACCCGATTCCAGGCGGCAACTTGGCCGACATTTCCTCCATGGCTTTCATGGCATCACCCGAGCTTTTTCCCGGGGCAGCCTGACCCAGAATCTGCCGCGACGGCATACCGTTGAACCGTTCAATCCGGGGGGAACCATAGGTCCATTGTGACGAGGCAAAGGCGGAGAAGGGCACCATTCCCCCTTTATTGTTGCGCACATGCCATGAATCCAGATCCCCTGGGTTCATACGGAACGGCGCGTCGCCCATCACATACACTTTTTTGACCCGGTTTTTGTCGATGAAATCGTTGATATAGGAACCGCTCCAGGCCGTGGCGAGGGTGTCATTGATATCGGAAACCGCAATCCCCAGTGCTCCGGCCTTGTGAAAATCAATGTTCAGTTTATATTGAGGCGTGTCATCCTGGCCGTTGGGCCGGACACCGGCAACAAAATGGTTTTGAGCTGCCATACCCAGAAGCTGGTTCCGGGCTTCAATGAGTTTTTCATGGCCCAAACCGGCCCGGTCCTGAAGCTGGAAGTCAAACCCCGTGGCATTTCCGAGTTCCAGTACAGCCGGTGGAGGAAAGGCAAAAATCATGGCATCTTTTATCCGGGACAGGGCTCCCATGGCTTTGCCTGCCACGGCCTTGGCTTTGAGATCCGGCCTTTGCCGGAGATCCCAATCCTTGAGTTGAACAAAACCGATCCCCATGTTCTGCCCGCTTCCGGCAAAACTGAAGCCTGCAACGGTAAACAGGGATTTAACCGCTTCTTTCTGCTCCTCGAGAAAATGGTGTTCCACCTGTTTTAATACAGCGATGGTACGCTCCTGGGTTGCCCCCACCGGGAGCTGTATCAGGGAAAAAAGGATGCCCTGGTCTTCCTCCGGTAAGAATGATGTGGGCATGCGGAAAAATAAAAACCCCATCCCGGCAATGATGACAAGGTAAATGACAAGATATCGCCCGGATTTTTTCAGGATTTTTCCAACAAGGGATTGGTAAAAAGTGCTGCCGGTGTCAAATCCCCGGTTAAACCCCTTGAAGAAAAAAGAGAATACCCCCTTTTCCGATGGCCGATGGTCTCTGGCAACGGGTTTTAACAGAGTGGCGCATAAGGCTGGGGTAAGGGTCAGGGCCACCAGGACCGAAAGGACCATGGCAGACACAATGGTGATGGAAAACTGGCGGTAGATTACACCGGTGGCACCCCCGAAAAATGCCATGGGAACGAACACAGCTGACAGAACAAGGGCAATCCCGACAAGTGCCCCCGTGATCTGGGTCATGGATTTTCGTGTGGCTTCCCTTGGGGGCAATCCTTCTTCGGTCATGACACGCTCCACATTTTCCACCACCACAATGGCATCATCCACCAGAAGGCCTATGGCCAGAACCATGGCAAACATGGTGAGCGTGTTGATGGAGAAGCCAAAGGCCGATAGAACGGCAAAGGTTCCCAGAAGCACCACGGGAACGGCAATGGTGGGAATCAGCGTGGCCCTGAAATTCTGAAGAAAGAGGTACATGACCAAAAAAACCAGAACAATGGCTTCACCCAGGGTTTTTACCACTTCCTCGATGGAAATTTTGATGAACGGCGTGGTGTCGTAGGCAAATACAAATTTCATGCCCTGGGGAAAGAATTCTGAAAGATCCTGTAGTTTGGCTTTGATGATATCCCCTGTTTTAAGGGCATTGGCATTGGCCGCCAGTTTGATGGCGATCCCGGCGGCAGGTTTCCCGTTGAACCTTGCCACAGAGTCGTAGTTTTCACTTCCCAGCTCGATTCGTGAAACATCGCCCAGATGAACCGAAGATCCGTCCGGGTTGATTTTAAGAAGGATGCCTTCAAAGTCTTCCGTGGTTTTTAAAAGCGTCTGAGCCGTGATGACGGCGTTCAGCTCCTGACCCGAAACAGCCGGCGTACCGCCCAGCTGCCCTGCGGATACCTGTATATTCTGGGCTTTGATGGCAGCCTTTACATCTGCCGGGGTAAGATTGTAACTCAGAAGTTTAACCGGATCTATCCAGATCCGCATGGCGTACTGGGACCCGAAAAGCAGGACATCCCCCACACCGGGAAGACGGCTGATGATATCCGTGATATTGGCGGCCACATAATCGCACAGATCATAGCGGCTCATGCTGCCGTCTTCAGATACAAACCCCACCACCATGAGAAAATTCCGTGTGGATTTGGCCACGCGGAGCCCCTGCTGCTGAACCACCTGCGGAAGAAGGGGGACGGCAAGCTGGAGTTTGTTCTGGACCTGAACTTGGGCAATGTTGGGGTCGGTTCCCGAGGCAAAGGTCATGGTGACATTGACCATCCCCGAGGAATCGCTGGTGGATGTGATATAATTAAGGTTGTCGATCCCGTTCATTTTCTGTTCAATGATCTGGGTCACCGTGCTTTCAAGGGTTCGGGCGGACGCACCCGGATAGACGGCCGTGATGCTGATTTCAGGAGGGGCAATGGCCGGGTACTGGGAAACGGGCAGCTGTTTTATGGCCAGTCCGCCGGCCAGCATGATGATGATGGCAATAACCCAGGCAAAGATGGGCCTGTCGATGAAAAAATGGGCCATGAGGTGTCTCCTCTATCTCTCTGCTTCAAAGGGGATGGGTTTGACAGTGGATCCGGGGCGGGCCTTCTGGAGACCTTCAACAATGACGGAGTCGCCTGCAGCAAGTCCGGCGCTGATCAGCCATCTGTTTTCCAGCGCACGGTCAATTTTAAGTTCTCTGATCTCAACCACGCCGTCCTGTTTTACAACGGCTGCCGTGGGCATGCCTTTGGCATTTCTTGTCACACAGCGCTGGGGAACCAGAATGGCGTTTTCATAGATGCCTTCTTCAACCAGGGTCCGGACAAACATGCCGGGCAAAAGCGTCAGGTCAGGGTTGGGAAAGACAGACCTGAGAATCACAGATCCTGTCCCGCTGTCAACCGTGACATCGGAGAATTTGAGGATTCCCTCCCGGTCGTAAGGCGTCCCGTCTTCGAGAACCATTTTCACCCTGGCCTGATGGCCCTCGTCTTTTTTGATCAATCCTTTGTCCATGCTTTGTTTCAGGCGAAGCAGACTGGTGCTGGACTGGGTTACATCCACATAAACCGGATCAAGTTTCTGGATGACGGCAAGGGCAGATGGCTGAAAAGCAGTCACCAGCGCCCCGGTGGTTACCGAAGATTTTCCAATGCGCCCGGATATGGGGGCTTTGACACTGGTATAGGCAAGATTGATGCGCGCCCTGTCCACATCGGCCCTGGCTGAGATGACATCAGCCTCAGCCTTTTTGCCTGCTGCCTCTGCATCATCAAAATCCTGTCTGCTGATAGCATTTGATCCGGCCAGCTGCCGGTATCGTTCAGCCTTGGCCCGGGCCGGAAAAAGAAGGGCTTCGGCCCGGGCCAAGGCTGCATTTGCACTGTCATAAGCCGCCTGGAACAGACCTGGATCGATCTGGTAAAGGACACTGCCTTCCTTGACCTCTGACCCTTCTGTAAACAGGACCGTTTGAACGATTCCGCCGACCTGGGGCCTGACTTCGGCCACAAGACAGGCTGAAACCCGGCCGGACAGTTCAGTGGTAACCGCCACCTGTTCGGGCTGAATGATTATAACAGATACCTCAACCGGTGGGACAGCTCCTTTTGAGGCTGGATTTTCCTTGGGCTTGTCACAGGAAAAAAGGACCCATGCCATGGATAAGATCCCAATAAAAAAGAGGAACCCGCTACTTTGATTTTTTTTCATGCATCACCTGTTATTGAGTTATCTGTCATTGGGATTTTTTTTAAGGTCATCAAAGACTATACTTTTTTTTATGTTTTAGGAATCATTCCTTTCTGTGTCAAGATTTTTTCACAAGATCCATATTAAAACCTGCTGTGGTTTTAGATAAGTAAAAAGTAATTTTTTTTAAAAAATTAAGTTGACATTAAATTTTGTTCAAGATAATTCTCACTTTGAATTCTGGTTTATTTTTACAATGGCGTAAAAATAAATGATCAAAAAGGACAAAGGCGTCTGGTACGGGTTTTCCCCGGACAAGACGCCTTTTTTATTTTCAAAAACTCATTTCAACGGCGAAATGTAACAAGGAAAAAATGAATTTTTAAAGGAGATTGAAAAATGGAAATGAGATTTTCAAAAGGAAACGATGCCCTGGGAACTAAGAACCGGGGAGATATCTGTGAATCAAGTCTTTGTTCATTATGCCGTGCAGATTGTAAAGGGCAATGTGAAACATGGCAGTCCAGCATGGTGGGAAGAAAATTGCTTTATCCCAGGAGCTTTGGTCTTGTAACAGCCGGTGCCAACAATACCAACCATGTGGGGGTATCCTATAATTCTTTGAGAATCCAGGGCTATGCCTATGGATCAAGCGGAATCACCGGGGACATGACCCATAATCCGGATGACTGCATTTTCCCCAATGTAAACCTGGAGACTTCCTTTGGTAAAAAGAACAAGACAAAAATCAGGATGCCTTTGATGACGGGTGCTCTTGGGTCAACCTTTATTGCGGAAAAATACTGGAATTCCTTTGCCATCGGTGGTGCTTTGGTGGGCATCCCCGTGGTAATCGGTGAAAACGTCGTGGGTGTGGACAGAAATTCCGAGATCAGCCCCCAGAAAGATAAAAAAGGTAAAATTATTAAAGCTCCGGAGCTGGACCGCCGCATCGAAACCTATTTAAGGTATTTTGACGGTTACGGCGCCATCATTGTCCAGCTCAATGTCGAAGATACCCGTAATGGCGTGGCAGAGTATGTGGTGGATAAATATGGAGACAAATGCATCATTGAGCTGAAATGGGGCCAGGGTGCAAAAAATATCGGCGGAGAAATCCAGGTCAAAAGCATTGAATATGCAAAATTTCTCAAGGATCGGGGCTATGTGGTGGACCCTGACCCGTCCCTGCCCGAAGTCCAGCAGGGCTTTGAGCTGGGGGCCATCAAGTCTTTTGCCCGCCACAGCCGTCTTGGCGGAACCGATCTTGATACAGTGAGCAAGGTCAGGGATGATTTCATGAATACAGTGGAATATCTCAGGGGTATCGGGTTTGACAGGGTTACCCTGAAAACCGGGTCCTATGGCATGGAAGAGCTGGCCATGGCTATTAAATTTGCCACAGATGCGGAGCTGGATCTTCTGACCATTGACGGTTCCGGCGGCGGCACCGGCATGAGCCCCTGGAATATGATGCAGAGCTGGGGCGTGCCTTCCATCCATCTGCATTCAAAAGCCCATGAATATGCAAGCATCCTGTCTGCAAAAGGGAAAAATGTTGTGGATATGTCTTTTGCCGGCGGGTTTGCCCTTGAAGACCATATTTTCAAGGCCCTGGCCCTGGGCGCTCCCTATACAAAACTTGTCTGCATGGGAAGAGCCATCATGATCCCGGGATTTTTAGGTGCCAATATCGAAGGCGCCATCTATCCTGAGAGACGGGCATCAGTAAACGGCAACTGGAATGAACTGCCGAAAACTGTTCTGGAAGTTGGAAAAGCAGTGGATGAGATCTTTGCCGGATACCATGATCTTGAGAAAAAACTGGGCAAGGATGAAATGAAAAAAATTCCTTACGGCGCAATAGGCTTTTATACCCTGGCAGACAAACTGGGTTGCGGCCTGCAGCAGCTCATGGCAGGGGCAAGAAAATTTTCCCTCAACCAGATCACCCGTCAGGAAATTTTTTCAGGCAACAGGGAAACCGCCCGTGAAACAGGCATCCCCCATGTAACGGATGTCAATAATGAAAGTGCTAAAAAAATACTGAATTCATTATAGAAAAATAAGTGAAAACAGGGGCCTTTGATTTATGTTCACCGGCCCCTGTTCATTTGATTTTGATCCATAAAAGGATGGCTGTTTCTTGTTTTCTGTTCTGCCAGAGCGATGGACTGAAGGCATTGAGATATACTGTATCGCCTGGTTGAAGAGAATAGGTTTGATTCTTGTAGACCATATCGATTTCTCCGGACAGCACCTGGCCGGCTTCTTCTCCTTTGAACAGGAAAAAATGGGAAGACAGCTTTTTGCCGGGAAAAATGCTGACCCTGAAAAGGTCAGCCTTGCCTTGTATGTCAAAGGGCGTTAGTTGAATGATTTCCAGATTTTTTTTATCACTGCTTGAAAGATTGATCTTAACCCCGTCAGACATTTTAAACACAATTTTTTCCGGGGTAATTTTTTCCTGGAAAAATGATCCCACATCAACGGAAAGGTGCTGGGCAAGTTTATACAATGCCGGTATGGAAGGGAAAATGATATTGCTTTCAATCTGTGAGATATTACTGGATGTCACACCCACCAGCTCTGATAATTCCTTTTGCGACATGCCCTGGAGTTTTCTGTAGGTTTTAACGGCAGAGCCGATATCAGTATGGATAGCCCGGGGTTTTTCCCCCTCAATCAGGATATCGCTGCCGGCATCCGTATAACCAAAGAATTTCCCAAGGCCTGCCGGAAATCTGTTTTCCGCTTTCAGGAGTTTGATTCGTTTTTTCCCTTGTTTTATGGAAAGATCAATCACAACCTGGGCGATCTGGTTGATATGGGCTTTTAATTTACTGGAATGGGCATCTTTTTCAATCATCCAGTAGGCAATGGTGTCCAGCTCATAAAGCTGGGGACAGGTATGGGAATAAAATTTTAAGATATGATCTTCTCCTTTCCATAAATCCGCCATGCCGGTAAGACTTTCAAACACAAACCGGACATCTCCGGTCAATGTCTTGTGAAGCCCCAGAATGGCTTCGGATACGGCCTGTGTAGACTCAGGCCGTGATACTTTGATGACTTTATGGGGCCATTGAGCCCCGTCTTTTTCATAAAATTTATTAAAAACGTCTGATTTATCGCCTTTGCCATTGGTAAAACAGTCCAGGATGACGAGGTCCTGGTTTTCCGACAGAGGCCCGAGCTTTTCGATCAAATTCCTGGGAGAACGGTCAAAGGACACATAAACAATGGACCGTTTCTGTTTCTGGGATTCTTTGATAAACCGCATGGAAAAGTCAGAAGCAAGGCTTCCGGCATCATCATACCACACCACATTATCACCGATGAAAAGACCGTTGAGCATTCGGTTCAGCCCGCCTATTCCCGATGAAACCTTTTTTTTCCTGGTTTTCATACCCTTTGATCCTTTTCCTAAGCCTTGTATCATTATCTAAAAACACCATAGATACTGAGCATTTGGAAAAGGGTTGTCAATTTTTAAAAGGAGATTTTTCAAGTTGGCATGAATTTTCCTGAAAGCCATAACCAGACAAGCCCGGCTGTCTGAAGACAAAAAACAGTGAGAAACCCGGCCTGATACCCTAAGGGATGATAGTTCCCGCTAGGGCCTATGTCCCAGAGATGAATGATGGCGCCCACAGCCCATTGCAGGATAAAGGCGGTAACAAAGACCAGAAGGTTAATGCTGGTTGTAACCCTTCCGGACAAAGCTTTTGGGAAATTGGAGGAAAGTGCGGAATAAGAAAGAACTCCCGAGGTTCCAAAAAAACCGAACAATATCCATAAAAGAAGGGCCGGAAGACCCGGATTGAAGACAATCAGAGCCTGAACCCCTATAAACAGAGTCATTCCGGCAACGGCAGTGGAATGAACACTGAATCCTTTTTGAGACAGCTTTTCAGCCAGAAGCCCAAACAGGATATACCCGGATATCATGGCAAAGGCGGTCCAGAAGAGGACATCGGCAATTTCCGGTCGGGACATTCCAGCCATATCTCTCAGCCAGGGTCCGGACCAGAGGCCCTGAAGGGACAAAAATCCGGCCTGGGACAGGGTGACAAGGGGAGCAACCCTCAGGAAATGCGTGTTTTTAAAAACTTTTTTAACGCCGTCAACCTGTGAGGATAGGCTCTCCTGGGATGCCTTTGCCCTTTTTTCAGGGACAATCAGAAAAACAGCCAGAGCAGTGCCTAGGGAAATCACCGACAAGGTTAGAAACAGCCCTCTCCAGTCCGTTATCTTGAGCATCACTTCAACAGGCGTGGTGGCGCAGAGGGCGCCGAGCCCGCCGGCTGCCATCTGGAAACCGTTGATTCTGGGCCACATTTTTTCAGGGAAAAAGAGGACATAGGATTTGAATGCCGCCATGAGGCAGGCTGAAACCCCGAAACCGATGAATGCCCGGCCGATGATCATCCCGGTCAGGGTTTGGGATGATGAAAAAATATAGGCTCCCAGCGCGGCAAATAAGAGAAGAAAGGATTCCACAATTCTCGGGCCGAACCGGTCAAGGAAAATACCCAGGGGCAACTGGGAGGAGGCAAAGGCAATGAAATAGGTGGAGGTCAAAAGCCCGAGCTGGGAAGGTCCGATATGAAGATCTGCGGCAAGGTCAGGGGCGATCACCGCATTGACCACCCGGAACAGGTAGGATAAAAAATATCCAAAGGCAAACGGAAAAAAAACTCTTAGAGCAGTAAGGTTGAATAATGGCATATGAAAAATTCATTTCTCCCGGGGTAAACTGTAAATTTTCCGTCGGTTTCAGGGGATCATAAAATTTTATATTTGATCAAATTTCTGGAAAAATATCTTTTTGAAACCTGTATGTCAATATTATATTGTTGTCTGCTCATAAGGATGGTGCGGGTGACGGAATGCAAAATAAAATGCTTTTCCGGTTGATTTTATAAGCCCCTTGGTATATTCATTCTGTTCATGGGCCGGAATATGAGAGAAAAAAAGAAAAGCACGGAGGATTACACCCAGGAAGCCTATATGGGGATCCGCCGGATGTTTTTTTTGAATGAAATCATCCCCGGACAGAAGATCTCATACGGAGATCTTGCAGAGCGTCTGGCCATGAGTACCACACCGGTTATCCAGGCCTTGAAACGGCTGGAATTCCAGGGCCTTGTCCGGCATGAGCCCAACCGCGGATATTATACTGAAAATATCAGCCTTAAGGAAATTATTGAAATTTATGATTTTCGGGAATTGATTGAAACCTCACTTTTATCAAAAACCCTTCCCAGGATTGGACAAAAAGGCCTCAGGACGCTGAAAAAAGCCTTGGACAACCATCTTGCGGCTGTCAGGGATATCTATTTAAAAGAGCGCCTGTTAAAGGATATGGAATTTCACCTTGCCCTTGCAGAGCTTTCAGGCTGCACCATACAGATCAATACCTTGAAATCGCTTTTTGATCTGTTATACCTCAAATACCGGGGTAATATTCTTTTTGTGACCCCCATGGAAACCGTTGATTCAGAGCATATAAAACTATATGACTGCATCGCCGGTTCAGATCTTGACGGTGCGATAACGGTTTTAAAACAGCATATTTCAAATGTAAAAGAACATGCCGTCATCAGCATTGAGAGAATTTTCAGGGAAAAGAACATAAAAACCATTTAATGCCGCCAAACCGATACGGGCGGTATTAATCAAGCGGATCAAGTGATAATAAAAAGATGGACAAAAACATAATCGAAAATGAATGCAGTGACTCAACACAGAGCATGACCATTGAGCTTCCGTGTGCCATGATAGAAAGAGTTCAGAAACTCGCCGATGAAAAAAATACAACCCTTTCCAATATTCTCATTGAAGCCCTGGACAGTTTCTTAAGAAAACAGGGGTAACCCATGCATTAAAGGAAGATTTGAATGGAACAAGAGGAACCAAAAGAAACTTTTGAAGCATTTATTAAATCCTTTTTTTATGGAAAACGATCAGACCTGTCCTTTAAATTCATGTCTGATCTTTCTTTAGATGAGGCCTCACTATTTATTCAAAGCCTTTTTTGGGATATCATGGAATCCCTTGATGACAAAGACTTTTCCCGGCTTAAGCGAAGAATGATGCAAGGCCAGATACAGGGTTACAGGGAACAGAAGAATTTCGAATATGATAACGGACCCTTCCATCCTTTAAAAAAACCATTGCCCTCCCTGACATTGTCCCTTCTCACCTCCAGCGGCCATTTTTTAAAAGGGCATGATCCAAAACCCCTGGGGGTTGAACAGATGACCCAGGAAGAAGCCGAACGCCGGGTATTTGATTTTTTAAAAGAAGAACCCCACCTGTCGGAAATTCCATTTGATTCAAATCCTGCCGATCTTGTGGTGCGTCATGGCGGATATGATATCCGGGCGGCATTGAAAGACCCTAATGTGTCATTTCCTTTTCAGAGAATGGTAAAGCTGAAGGAACAGGGCGCGTTCAAAAAGCTGACATCAAACGCCTATTCTTTTGTTGGGGCCTGCTCCCAGAAAAGATTACTGAAACATGCGCTGCCGGTATGGGTTGAAAAAATAAAGGCCCTGGGGGTTGATGCCATGGTGCTGGCACCGGTCTGACCGGTATGTCACATGTCCGTGGGACATGTTGCAAGAGCTTTGGAAGAAATTGAAATCGCCACCGTGGTCGTTGCGGTAAAATCCTTTGAACGCCGGATGCGAATGATGTCCCTGCCAAGGGTGCTGCTGACCCCGGAGCTTTTAGGAAGACCGTTTGGCACGCCTTTTGATGAAAAAAGACAGACCCATATCCTGAAAACAGCCCTGGACCTGCTTGAGAATGCAGATCAAAACGGAACCGTTAAAGATTATGTCTGATCCGGATAAATGACAGATGTATTTGTCCGGATGTCCGGGTGAAGCTGGTTTTTGACAGCGCAGCCTTCCATGGCCTTGATAATGGGTTTGATGTATTTTTCTGGAAAAGCCTGATTCACCTGAAGGCGGATGGTAATCTCTTCCATATAGGCTTGGCCTTTTTTAAACGACACATCCAGGAAAAGCTGCATATTGTCCGTTGAAATGCTCCTTGTATCACAAAAGGATTTTGCATAGATGCCTGCGCAGGCGGCAAGAGAGGCCAAAAAAATTGCAAATGGTTCAGGAGCAGTCTCGTCTCCGCCGTTTTTTACGGTCTGGTCGGTTTTAATCTCAAAATTTTTAAATGAAACATCGACTTTTTTGTTTCCGGGAAAAATGACTTTAAAGGCGCTCATGTGTTTTCTCCATTATTTATTTGAGTTCAAGCCACTCAAACCAGATGGGATAATTTTTTTTATACCACAAAAGGATTTTCTTCAGCTTTTTCTGTTCTTCTCTGGAAATAGTAGCCTTGGGTATTTTGTCAAATTCCAGGAAAACCTTGTTTCCAAAATATTCCAAAGCATCTGTACAAAGCGTTTGAAGTTCATTTCTGATCCTGCCTGAATCTGATATTTTTACAGCCCTGGTTTTAAAGTCCTCTCCCTTGAGAAACCGGTTCAGAAGCGGGCTGAAAACAAGTTTGCTCTCCTCACGGGTTTCAAGTAGCCTCAGGGCAAAGGTTATTTTTTTGTCAGCCGTTTCTGAGCTCATTCGAACCGTGATCGAATAAGTATTTTCTGAAATTTTGCTGACGCCGGGATGCCCGGAATATGGATCAGTAAGAATATAACCGGATGTGGCAATGGCCCGCCATTTTTTTTCAGCGATGAGATCATCGGCGGACAGGGTTCTTTTTTTAAGAGGGATTCCTGCATTGCGGGCCAAAAGAATGCTTTCCCGGTAGGAATTGATGAACTCATCATCTGCATCTTCTTCCAGGATATCGGTTTTCATGCAATGGGAAAAATTTTCTGCATCCGGGTCAAGCTTCATGCTGGCTGCATCTTTATCAAAGGTCAGTGCGAATTTTGAGGATAATACCGCCATGGAGACTTCGATATCCAGGATCGAAGAAAGGCTTGCCGCCTGAATGGCTTCTGCAGAGGCTGCATAACCGTCAACAAGGAAAAGATGGGGGGCATTGTTTTCATCCTGCCAGGTTGTGACGGCAAAGGTGGGTGCATAGGTCCCGGAATCGGTGAAAGGATGAAATCCCGTGGGCAGGATGAAATTTTCATCCACAAGATGGGCACCGGCTTTTTGCCATTGCTGCCATAGTTTTCCGATCCTTTTCTCCCGGCTTTTTCCCTGAAGGGTCCATACATGGATATGTTCCGGTTTTATCCCCGGATATGTCATTTTGATTGCATCCACCACTTTTTCTCTGGGCGTGAAATAATTGACCAGGAGGGATTCATCCGCAGCTTTTTCAATAACCGCTCTGGGAAGAATTAAAGTTCCTATGTAGCCTTCATATTGATCCGTAATGGCAAGGGGTTGATCAAATAGGTGAAGCACGGTCAATGGACCGGTCTCCTTGCCTTTGGCAAACCGGGACGTATTTTCAAGGGTATCAATGGCAGCCCCCCAGACCGTGATATCCTTCAAGGCCACATCATGTCTGAAGTCTTCCCAGGTATAGGCTTTGTCATTGATCAGCCTCAGAACGCTGCCTTCCAGAAATTTGGCAACTCCGGGCCGCGCATAGATTCTTCCGAACCCCAGGAGGGGATTGGCGCCCATTTCAGAGGTCTCCCCGGATTTAGGCATGAGACCTTCCCCGAGACAAACCATGATGGCATGGTTTTCCGGCAGGGTCCGGGTAAGATACCAGAGGCTTTCGCTCATGGCATAGGCGGAAATGGCATCCGCATCTTTTTTAACCTGATTGAGATCTTTTTTTTCAAGACCGGCACCTTCCCCGAAACGTCCAAACAGACGCGTCCCTAGCGCAGTTACCGCCGATGTCATGGCGAGCATCCGTTCCGTTCTGTGATCAACAAAGGAAATGGAATCATTCAGTTCATCATCGGTTCCTCCTTTGATCCACTCAATGCTGACATCTTCAAGCCATAGATGCAGTCTTCCAAGAATGGGGCGGGTGTCAAATGCCCATTGTGCGATAAGATTTTTTTTCTTCAAGCTCGTGGTGTCCATCATTCATATCCAATATGGTTGAGGTTTTAAAATCTTTATCATTAATAACAGATAAATGGAAAAGGAAATTATAAGAAAAATTTAACGGTTGCAAATCCTCCGATCAAAAGAATCGTAAAAAGAATGGCAAGCCTGTCGAAATGGGTATCGATAAAATTGCGAATGGGGTTTCCGAATTTCCATAATAAAAAAGCCACAAGAAAAAACCTGGCCGAGCGGCTGACAATGGAGGCAACGATAAACATGATGAAATCAATCTGAAATGCACCGCTGCTTACTGTAAAAAGTTTGTAGGGGACTGGGGTGAATCCGGCTGTAAAGATAATCCAGAAATCGTACTGATCGTACATTGTTTTGATGTCATAGAATAATTTTTCTGTAAAGCCGGGAATCACATGGAAAAAGAATTGGGCAACAGGAGAGAACGTATTTTGTGTTCCCCACCAGGCATAATATCCAATGGCATACCCCAGTATAGCCCCGGATACGGATGCAATGGTACAGTTCAGGGCGAATTTAAACGCTTTGGCCCGGGCACCCAGAACAAGAGCAATGAGCAATGCATCCGGCGGGATGGGGAAAAAAGAAGATTCCGCAAATGAAAGCAAAAACAAGGCAGCCGCCCCATATGGCGTATCAGCCCAGTGCAGCATCCAGTCATACAATTTCCTCAGGGATTTCATTTGTTTTCCAATCTATTTCGGTTTTCACTATAAAAAAAGGTTTTCAAGTTAAAACCCGAAAACCTTTGTCTTTCAAGTGGCTGGGTGACAAGGATTTGAACCTCGATTGACGGAGTCAGAGTCCGTAGTCCTACCGTTGGACGATCACCCAGTAAGGGACAGCCTGCTGAATAATGGTTGGCTTATATATCAAGACTCGCGCTTAGTCAAGAATTATCTCGGAATTATATGGCTCATACGGGTTTGAAAAAAAGATCTTGCAATGGAAAAGCTTCACCTTGCTGCAAAAATCTGTTAATAGCTGGATAATGAAATACATGGACAGTGAAATGGCAACAGCAGGGCACAAAGAAAAATTTCAAGCCCTTGAGAGCCGTTTGCGGGAACTGGGATCTTTTGTCATTGCCTTTTCCGGCGGGGTAGACAGTTCGTTTCTATTGGCCGCGGCAAAAAAAATAAACCTGGAAAAACTGTTTGCCGTCACGGTATCTTCCCAGTTTGTGCCCATAAGGGAAATTGAATTTGCAAAGAAGATGGCTTTATCGCTGAAGGTTGATCATCTTTGCCTTGAAGCAGATATCCTGGGAAATGAAGAAGTGGTTCTAAATACCCGGGACAGATGCTATCACTGCAAAAAACAGGTTTTTTCTTTGATTCGGACGAGAGTTGAGCGGGCAGGAGTTAAATGTTTGCTTCATGCCGTCAATCTGGATGATTTAAATGATTTCCGCCCTGGATTAAAGGCTGCAGAAGAGCTTGGCTTTTTATCGCCTTTGGTGGAAACCGGGTTTACAAAAAAAGATATCAGGGAGTGCTCCCGGCAACTTGGACTTGAAACCTGGAATAAACCCTCCCAGTCATGCCTTGCAACCCGGATTCCCTATCATGTAAGGATCGATGCGACGAATCTTTTGAGAGTGGATCAGGCAGAAGCTTTTCTTCAGGGCATGGGATTTGACCAGGTCAGGGTGAGATGCCATGGAAAAACAGCAGTAATAGAAGTTGAACCGGATCTTGTAAGGGTTATTTTAAAGGACGACATCAACCGGAATGTTGTAAAGGTCTTGGAAGGTATCGGTTTTAAAGAGGTCATCATTGACAGGGATGGATATAAAACAGGGAAGATGAACCATGAAATATTCTGAGGCCGGGGTCTGGTCTCTTGATTCCATGATAAAGAGGATAAAAAACCGCAGTCGGGAAAAAACAGGCTGCGGTTTTTTATCGGTTGTAAATGCCGGGTTATCTTTTCTGGATCTCAAGGTCGTTGAAAAAATATTTGATTTCAAAGGCGGCTGTTTCAGGAGCATCTGAACCATGAACCACATTTTTTTCAATATCCGTGGCAAAATCCCTTCTGATGGTGCCTTCTTTGGCTTCTTTAAAATTGGTTGCGCCCATGAGTTCCCTGTTTTTTGCAATGACATCCTTGCCTTCGAGAACCATTACCACAATGGGTCCTGAGGTCATGAAATCCGTCAGGCTGTTGAAAAAGGGGCGCTCCTTATGAACGGCATAAAACCCCTGGGCCTGTGGTTTGCTCAATTGAATCATTTTCATGGCAACGATTCTGATGCCGTTGGTTTCAAATCTTTTGACGACCTCACCGATTACGTTTTTTTCAACCCCGTCGGGTTTGATGATTGATAATGTTCTTTCCACAATCCGTGTCCTTTCAGTTAATATTAAAACGGTCTTGAAAACTATCATAGAACCGTATTATAGTCAACGTCTTCGGATTCGGTTCAAATAGAAAGATTTTAAGGATGCGCCCACTATAATGGATATGACAATTCTGAAAATTGCAGTAACAGGGTCGGCAGGCTCAGGCAAAAGCCTTGTCTGCAAAAGGTTCAAAGAACTGGGACTCATCACCCTGGATTGTGATATCATTGCAAGACAGGTAGTAGAACCGGGAGAAGCCGGGTTTAAAGACATCATTCAGCTGTTCGGCCGGGATGTGATTTTAGCCAGTGGCGGACTGGACAGGTCAAAGCTGCGAAATCTGATGTTAAATGATCCCGGTGTGCGAAAACAAATGGAAAAAATTCTTCATCCGAGAATCCTTGAACAGATGATGCTTCAGATCAACGCTGCGGATTATAAGGACATTAAAGCGGTTGCCGTTGAGGTGCCATTGCTGTTTGAATCCGGCATGGATAAATTTTTTGATATTACCATCACGGTCGTGGCAAGGGATCAGGATCTTGCAAAAAGAATTTCCCAGCGGGACCGGGTCAAAGAAATGGATGCAAAAAAGATGCTGAGCCTTCAAATGCCCCAGGAAGATAAAATGGCCAGGGCAGACCATGTTTTGTTTAATACAGGGACAAATGCTAAGCTCTTTGAATCTGTTGATATTCTCTTTAATAAAATCCAAAAAGAATTCTTGACAAGATAAGTGTTTTACCTTATTTATCAAAAATTATTAACCTTTTTTCAACTATCCGTCTGTTTTTTCATGTCATTTTTGGCCTCAGACTTCAAAAAGGTGTACCCCAGAACAAATTTAAGCCTGTAGATAATAAACAAAAATTCGGGAGAATGAATGAATCTTGTAGAATTAAATAAGATGAAGATCAGTGAGCTTACCAAGCTTGCTAAGGAGCATAAAATCCAGGGGATCGGCGGACTCAAGAAGCAGGAGCTGATTTTTGCGCTGCTCCAGACAAACGTCGAAGAAACCGGTCAGATCTATGGCGAAGGCACCCTTGAAATTCTCCCGGATGGTTTTGGATTTTTGAGAGCGCCGGGGTATAATTATCTTCCCGGACCGGATGATATCTATGTATCACCTTCACAGATCAGGCGGTTTAACCTTAGAACCGGTGATACCATTTCCGGTCAGGTCCGCCAGCCGAAAGATTCAGAACGGTATTTTGCGCTGCTGAAGGTGGAGGCGGTGAATTTCAAGAATCCGGAACTGGCTGCTGAAACCATCCTGTTCGATAATCTTATGCCCCTTTATCCGGACCGGAAAATGAACCTTGAGGCTGAATCCGACAATTATTCCATGCGCGTTATTGATTTGATGTCTCCCATCGGATTCGGCCAGCGCGGATTGATCGTGTCCCCGCCTAAAGCCGGTAAGACAATGCTCTTGCAGAACATAGCCAACAGCATGATAAAAGCGCATAAAGATATCATTCCCATGATTGTTCTGATTGATGAACGCCCGGAAGAAGTCACGGATATGATGCGTTCCGTGAATGCCGAAGTGGTCAGTTCAACCTTTGATGAACCTTCCGAGCGCCATGTCCAGGTTGCTGAAATGGTGATTGAAAAAGCCAAAAGAATCGTAGAGCAGGGTCATGATGTTGTGATCCTTCTGGACAGCATTACAAGGCTTGCCCGGGCTTATAACTCCGTCATGCCGCCATCCGGCAAGATCCTTTCCGGTGGAGTTGACTCCAATGCCCTTGACCGGCCCAAACGATTTTTCGGGGCAGCCAGAAACATTGAAGAGGGCGGCAGCCTGACCATCATTGCCACGGCCCTGGTGGATACCGGAAGCCGTATGGATGAGGTTATATTTGAAGAGTTCAAGGGTACGGGCAATATGGAACTGGTTCTGGACAGAAAACTGGCCGACAAAAGAATTTTTCCAGCCATTGATATGAATAAATCCGGAACCAGAAAAGAGGAATTGCTTCTTGATCCATTGGTTTTGAACCGTGTGTGGATATTAAGAAAACTACTGTCCAGTTTAAATTCTGTTGACAGCATGCAGTTTTTACTTGAAAAAATGCAAGGAACAAAGGATAATGCAGAGTTTCTTAATATGATGAATTCATAAAAAGAAGAAAAAATATTGAAGAAATATTTATTGATTGCCTGAAAAGGGCAGGGTAAGGAGTTTTAAAGAAAATGAAAAAAGACATACATCCGGATTACAAACAATCAACTGCATCCTGTGCATGTGGTGCAACATTTGAAGTCGGTTCAACAAGAGAGAATATTAAAGTGGAAATTTGTTCCCAATGCCATCCTTTCTTCACCGGGAAACAGAAACTTGTTGACTCAGCCGGAATGATCGATCGCTTCAAAAGGAAATATGCAGGGTTTGACGCATCAAAACTGGTTTAACTTTTTTTACAATCCGGTTATTAAAAAAGGGGTCTTTTTACAAGAGCCCCTTTTGAGTTTTGGATTATGATAGAAAAATTAAAAGGCATTGAAGAAAGATTTATCAAGGTTGAGCACCTTTTAAGTGATCCTGCGGTTATCAAAGATCAGAAAAAATACCAGGAGTATCTGATTGAGCACGGAGAGCTTAATAAGATTGTTCCCGTGTTCAGGGAATATGAGGGCCTTCTTGAAGAACTGAAAGAGGCAAAAGACCTTTTAAGGGACAGTGATCCTGAGATCCGCTCCATGGCCAAGGAAGAGGTCCCGGCGCTTGAACAGAAAATCGAAGAGCATAAATCCAGAATTAATATTCTTTTAATGCCCAAGGATCCGAGGGATGATAAAAATGTAATCCTCGAAATCCGGGCCGGAACCGGTGGCGAAGAGGCTGGCCTTTTTGCCGGGGATCTTTTTAGAATGTATTCGCGGTATGCTGAATCCAAACACTGGGCCATGGAGCTTGTAGAAAAAACCGACTCCAGTTCCGGCGGATTTAAAGAAATCGTGTCGGTTGTGAAAGGGAGGGGGGTTTTCAGCAATTTCAAGTATGAAAGCGGGACCCATCGGGTTCAGCGGGTACCTGAAACAGAAGCCCAGGGCAGGATTCATACATCAGCTGTTACCGTAGCAGTGCTTCCGGAGGCAGAAGATATTGATATCGAGATTAATCCGGCCGATGTAAGGGTTGATATATTCCGATCGTCCGGGCCTGGCGGACAATCCGTCAACACAACCGATTCAGCGGTTCGCGTCACCCATATCCCCACCGGCATGGTAGCCACCTGCCAGGATGAAAAATCCCAGCATAAAAACAAGGCCAAAGCCATGAACGTCTTGAAAGCCCGTGTTCTGGACGCTAAAATCCGGGAAGAAGAAGAAAAAAGGGCTGCCGACAGAAAAGGTCAGGTCGGTTCAGGTGACCGCAGTGGCAGAATCAGGACCTACAATTATCCCCAGGGCAGAATGACGGACCATCGCATCGGGCTTACGCTCTACAAGCTTGACAGTATCATGGAGGGCAATATCCAGGACATTATCGACGAGCTTAAAACATATTACCAGTCGCAGGCACTCAAGGAAATTGATTGACCGGACCATCATGGGGATTCTTTCCCGGACGGAATCTTATTTTAAGGAGCATTCCATTGACAGTCCGCGTCTGACAGCTGAAATCCTCTTGGCTCACAGTCTTGATTTAAGGCGGCTTGATCTGTATCTCCAATACGACCGGCCGCTGCAGAATGATGAATTATTGGACTATAAGGCTCTTATCCGGCGAAGGGTCCAACATGAACCTGTGGCCTATATAATCGGGGAGAAAGGATTTTTTGAATCTGATTTTCAGGTGACAAAGCATGTGTTGATTCCCAGGCCCGAAACAGAAATCCTGGTCGAAGAAGCCTTAAAACTATTAGCCCATGACCCCATTGATGTCCGTGGCAAAAAAGTCCTTGAACTTGGAACAGGTTCCGGAGCGATTGTTGTTTCACTTGCAAAGGCAGCGCCCCGTCATCTTTATATGGCCAATGATATTTCTCTTTCTGCCCTTGAAATTGCAAAAAAAAATGCCTGCCGGATAGCAGGCAACAGAATCTGCTTCTTTGCAGGGAATTGGTTTTCTTCATTAAAAGATGTACCAGGGTTTGATCTGGTTGTTTCAAACCCACCCTATATTCCTTTGGCGGATATCCAGTGTCTTGCTCCCGAAATAAGAAAGTATGAACCCAAAACCGCCCTTGACGGAGGCCATGACGGGCTTTTGTGCTTCAGAGGCATTCTGAAGGATGCCCACCGCCACCTTGTGCCAGGCGGGAGTCTCCTTCTAGAAATGGGCTTTGATCAGAAAGAAGGTTTGGAAAATTTATCAAAATTGCATCCTGAATATGAATCCATTGAATTTATAAAAGACCTTTCCGGGCATAACAGGGTGGCAAAGATTAAAAAATCAATTGATAATAATAAACAGGTTTGATATATAAATTAGGATTTTTTTTAGACAGAAATAAAAACTCACATCCAGGGACTTGAAATCAGGTGCTTTGAAAAAAGTTGAATTTCAGGGTTGATCCGGATGGTGGAAAAACCATTAAAAAAACTGGAGAACAAATGGCTCACATTACAATCAGGGAACTTCTGGAAGCTGGTGTTCATTTCGGACATCAGACAAAGCGCTGGAACCCAAAGATGAAAAAGTACATCTTTGGTGCAAGAAATGGAATTTATATTATTGATCTGCAGCAGACGGTAAAATTGTTTAAAAAAGCCCATGACTTTGTCAGGGATATTGCAGCTAATGGTCAGGACGTTCTTTTTGTCGGGACAAAAAAACAGGCATCAGAAGCTATTTATGAAGAAGCAAACCGTGCTGAACAATTTTACGTTCAGAACAGATGGCTGGGCGGAATGCTGACCAATTTTCAGACCATTAAAAATAATATTGCACGCTTTCATTTTTATAATACCATAGAAAATGACGGTACCCTTGAAAACTATCCGAAAAAAGAACAGGCAAAAATGCTTAAGGAAAAAGCAAAGCTTGAATTTGCCATTGGCGGTATCAGCAATATGAAAAAATTGCCTGGGGCGATTTTTATTATTGATCCCAAAAACGAAGCCATTGCCGTTAAAGAGGGCAAACGGCTGGGAATACCCATAATTGCCGTTGTTGATACAAACTGTGATCCCGATGATATTGATTACGTCATCCCGGGAAACGACGATGCCATAAGATCCATCCGTCTTTTTACCTCCCGTATTGCCGATGCATATCTTGAAGGAAGATCCGTCTATGATGAAAAAATAAGGGCCAATGCCGATAAGGCCGGTGTTGAAGACGACAAGGATTTTGAAGGTGAAAAACTAGCAATTGAACTCGTTTCCGATGGTACGGATGGTCCTGTTATCGAAAAAATAAAAAGACGGACAGCTTCAGTTGAAGACACAATCGAAGACATGGACTAAAGATAAGGAGTAATATAAAATGGCGCAAATTTCCGCAGAGATGGTAAAAGAGCTTCGCGAGGCAACAGGTTCCGGTATTATGGATTGTAAAAGAGTTCTTGCAGAGGCTGAAGGTGATTTTGAAAAAGCGGTTGATCTTTTAAGAAAAAAAGGACTTGCAAAGGCAGCCAAAAGAGCAGGCCGTTCCACTTCCGAAGGCATGATCTGTTCATATATTCATACCGGTGCCAAACTGGGAGTTCTTCTGGAAGTGAACTGTGAGTCGGATTTTGTGGCAAAGACAGATGATTTTCAGAATTTTGTAAAGAATATTGCCATGCATATTGCTGCCGCAAATCCGGCAGGTCTGAATCCCGAAGATGTTGATCCGAAAATAATCGAAAAAGAAAGGGAAATCTATCGGGCTCAGATGCTTGAAGAAGGAAAGCCGGAAAACATCATTGATAAAATTGTAGATGGAAAAGTTGAAAAATTCTACAAGGATGTCTGCCTGATGAGTCAGCAGTATGTAAAAGATCCCCAGAAGACAATCACCGAAGTATTGAAAGAAACCATTGGGAAAATTGGTGAAAATATTCAGATAAGAAGATTTGCACGTTTCAAGATAGGAGAATAAATTCTTGAACAAAGAGCCTGAATTTAAAAGGATTTTGATCAAGCTGAGCGGAGAAGCCCTGATGGGAAATCAGGGCTTTGGCATTAGCCCTGAAATGATTCAATATGTTGCAGAGGAAATTGCCAAGGTATTTCGTTTGAATATTCAGATCGCCATTGTGGTGGGCGGCGGCAATATTTTCAGGGGGATTGCCGGAAGCTCGGCAGGCATGGACAGATCATCCGCAGACAACATGGGGATGCTGGCAACGGTCATCAACAGCCTTGCTCTTTGTGATGCGCTTGAAAAACGCGATGTTCCGACACGGGTTCAGTCTGCTATACGAATGGAGCAGATTGCAGAACCGTTTATTAGAAGAAAGGCTATCCGGCATCTTGAAAAAGGCCGGGTGGTCATATTTGCGGCAGGAACGGGAAACCCCTATTTTACAACCGATACGGCAGCAGTCTTGCGGGCTCATGAAATAAAGGCTGAAATCCTGTTTAAAGCCACACAGGTGGATGGTGTATATGACAAAGACCCGGTGGTTCACGATGATGCCGTCATGTTCGATGAAATCTCCTATATGAGGATCATTGAAAAACAACTCCACGTCATGGATATGACAGCCATCTCCCTTGCCATGGAGCAGGATTTGCCGTTGCAGGTGCTTGACCTTCACAAGAAAGACAATATCTATAAAGCCGTAATGGGGCAGGAAAAAATCGGTACTCGGATTTATAACAAATAGGCAACCGTTCATTTGAGGATATATTGTTATGATTAATGAAGTACTAGAGGAAAATCAGGAACGAATGATAAAGTCTGAAAAGGCTTTTGAAAAGGAATTATCAAAGGTACGCACCGGAAGGGCTTCCCAGACAATGCTGGATGGGGTTCGGGTGGATTATTACGGAACGCCCACACCTCTTCCGCAGATGGCCACCGTATCCATTCCGGAAAGCCGGATGATTACGGTTAAACCCTGGGATGTCAGCGTGATCAATGAGGTTGAAAGGGCAATTTTAAAAGCCAATCTCGGGCTTACGCCATCCAATGACGGGAAAATGATCAGAATATCCATACCGCCCCTGACTGAAGAAAGAAGAAAAGAGATTGCAAAAAGTGCATCCAAGATTTGCGAAGAATATAAGGTAGCCATTCGAAATATCAGAAGAGATTCAAATGAAATGGTTAAAGAGCTTCAGAAAGAAGGCGATATTTCTGAGGACGAGAGCTTCAAGGCCCAGAAACTGATCCAGGAAACAACAGATCAGCATATTAAAAAGTTAGACGAAATTTTTGCAAAAAAAGAAAAGGAAATTCTTGAAGTCTAACTTGATACAGGGTGGGGGGACTGAACTTAAGATGCTTCCAACCCATGTGGCCATTATCATGGACGGCAATGGCAGGTGGGCTAAAAAAAGACTTTTGAATCGTGTCAAAGGACATGAGAAGGGGTCTGATACGGTTCGATCCATTGTTACTGTCTGCCGGGAAATCGGGATAAAATATCTGACTTTATATGCATTCTCAACGGAAAACTGGGCAAGGCCGGAATCAGAAGTCAAAGCTCTCATGGGGCTTTTGAAAAAATTTATCATCACAGAACGGGAAGATCTCCAAAAGAACAATCTCAGGCTCAATGTCATCGGTCAAAAACACAGACTTCCGCCCGATGTTCTGCAGGAACTGGATACCACTTTTGAGCTGACCAGTAAAAACGACGGGATGCAACTGAACCTGGCGTTAAGCTATGGTTCAAGGGAAGAAATTACAAGGGCCGTGCAGAAGATCGCCGCTAAAATTGCAGCAAAGGATTTAAACCCGGACAACATCACCGAAGATCTTATTACCGCTCATCTCTATACAACCGGTATGCCTGATCCTGATCTGATTATCCGGACCAGCGGTGAATACAGGCTCAGCAATTTTCTTTTGTGGCAGGCCGCTTATTCCGAGATCTATATTACCGATACATTATGGCCGGATTTCACCAGAGAGGAATTTATTGAAATCCTGAAAAATTTTCAAAACAGGGAAAGGCGGTTCGGGAAGGTGTCATGCAGCACATCAAACGGTGGCTAACAGCTCTTATATTAGGGCCTCTCATTTTATGGATATTGGTAAAAGGCAGCCTTATCACAATTGCCGTGCTCGTTTCTGCGGTTGCCGTCTTTTCGGTCCGGGAATATTTAAGAATCATCTTCGGCAATGCTGAAGAGCCTGTCTCCAATACCATCAAAATCATTTCCTATATCGCCTCTGTATTGCTCGTCGTGGGCGCCTGTCTCGGGTCCTGGGAAATTCTGGTTCTCATTCTTGCCCTGAATCTCATGGCATTGGCCATTTTTGTATTGTCTCGCTTTGCTTTGGACCAGACCATTTTCAACAGCATTTCAAAGCAGGTGCTGGGTATTGTTTATATTCCTTTGCCGTTGTGTCTTCTTATTTTTGTCCGGCAACTGGAAGGCGGAACCTTCTGGATTATCTGGTTTTTAATTGTCATTTTTGCCAATGATACCGGGGCATTTTATACGGGCACCTTTTTTGGAAAAAGACTCCTTGCGCCCAATATCAGCCCGAAAAAAACCATTGAAGGCTCGATTGGCGGAGTCAGCGCCTCCATCATTGCCGGGTTTATCTTCTGCCAGATTTTTTTTAATGATTTGTCCCTTTCATTTCTGACCATACCCGGATCAATCCTGCTTGCTGCTGCGGGACAGATTGGTGATTTGTTTGAATCCGCCATGAAGCGGGCTTCGGGAATAAAGGACTCCGGACGGATTCTTCCCGGTCACGGCGGAATGCTTGACAGGATTGACGGGCTCTTGCCGGCCATCCCGGTTCTGTATGCCTATCTGGTATTTGTTTTATGAAACGCCTGTCCATTCTGGGGTCGACCGGTTCCATCGGGGCAAGCGCCCTGGATATAGTCCGGATGTACCCGGACCGGTTCCAGGTCAAAGCCTTGACCGGCGCCCATAATATGCAATGTCTTGCAAAACAGATTGAAGAATTCAAGCCTGAAATTGTTGCAGTGATTGACAAAAAAAGAGCCTTTGAACTGTCTCGCCTTTTGAGCGGAGTCTGCCGGCCTGAAATTCTTTTTGGAGAAGAAGGATATTCAGAGGCTGCATCCTATAAAAACAGTGACATGATTCTTCTGGCCATGGTGGGAGCGGCTGGTCTTAAACCAGCACTTGCAGCCATAGAATCAAAAAAAAAAATTGCCCTTGCCAATAAGGAAACCCTTGTCATGGCAGGAGACATTGTCATGGCCAAAGCCTTGGAAAACGGTGTTTCCATAATGCCTGTGGACAGCGAGCACAGCGCCATATTTCAATGTCTTCAAGGGAACAGAAAAAAAGATATCAAAAAATTGATTCTCACTGCATCGGGCGGACCTTTTCGAAAAACACCCTTTCATGAATTCAACCGTATTTCACTGGATGATGCGCTCAATCACCCCACCTGGAATATGGGCCAAAAAATCACCATCGACTCGGCTACCTTAATGAATAAAGGTCTTGAAGTCATTGAAGCCTTTCATTTATTCCACGTCTCCTCTGAACAAATCCAAGTGGTTATTCACCCGGAAAGTATTGTTCATTCCATGGTGGGGTTTAAAGACGGTACTATTATGGCCCAGATGGGACGGCCGGATATGAAAGGGGCGATCAGCTATGCCCTGTCAAATCCGGAAAGGCTGGATCTGAAAATGGATTTTCCGGATTTTACAAAGCTTGGCTCTCTAACATTTGAAAAACCGGACCTACAAAAATTTCCCTCTCTTTTATTTGCCTTTGAAGCCTGCAGAGAAAAGGGAACCCTGCCTGCTGTCCTGAATGCAGCCAATGAAATAGCCGTCCATGCCTTTCTTGAAAGGCGGATCACATTTCAGGATATTTTCAGGATCATTTCAAAGACAATGGAAACTCATACACGGATTGACAATCCCGATCTTTCTAGTATTATTGAAGCGGATTCTTGGGCACGTGAAAAAGCACAATCCCTGATTTAAAAGCGAGGTTTTATGGGATATTCTCTCATGGCATTTATTATTGTTATTGGTATTCTTGTCTTCATCCACGAATTCGGGCATTTCATCGCTGCAAGGTTTTTTGGTGTGGGTGTGGATGTGTTTTCCCTTGGGTTCGGGCCGAAAATTCTGAAAAAAACCATTGGCCGAACCCAGTACTGCCTGTCTGCCATACCCCTGGGCGGCTACGTTAAAATGGTGGGTGAGGAGCCCGGAGCAGAGCTTGATCCCAAAGACTTGCATCTTTCCTTTACTCACAAGTCCTTGTTCCGTAAAAGCATGATTGTTGCGGCAGGACCTTTTTTCAATTTTTTCCTGGCCATTTTTGTTTATTATGTCCTGTACCAGTTTTCCGGGCTTTATCTGTCAAAACCCATTGTGGGTAAAATCATGGAAAATTCACCTGCTCAAACTGCCGGAATACAGCCGGGAGATATCATCAAAGAGGTAAACGCTGTTGAGATTGAATCCTTTGAAGATATTTCACGGATTATCAGTTCAGGCAAAGGGGAAAAGTTGGATATGATTCTGGAACGTGAAGGCCAGAGGCTTGCAATCACGGTTACCCCTTCGCTTTCTCCGGCAAAGAATGCCTTTGGCGAGCCCATTGAAAAATATGTCATCGGAATTGTGGGCAATGGGGAAACCTATCATGTCGGTCTAAACCCCATTGAGGCCTTAAGCAGGTCTCTATATGATATATGGGGGCTTGTAAAGCTGACAATCCTGTCAGTGGGGAAAATGATCAACGGATCCATTTCCGCTGATAACCTTGGCGGCCCCATCATGATTGCCCAGATGGCAGGAGAGCAGGCCAAAGCCGGTATTACCAATTTTGCCTGGTTCATTGCACTTCTTTCCGTGAACCTCGGGATTATCAATCTGTTCCCGATTCCGGTTCTGGATGGCGGTCATCTCATGTTTTTTGCCATTGAAGGCTTAACCGGAAAGGCGGTCAGTGAAAAATTGCGAGAAAAACTGATTCAATTCGGGGCCGCAGTGCTGGTGGCACTGATGGTATTTGTTTTTTACAATGACATCGTCAGAATGTTCAATGGTGGATAATATGATTTCATGTATTGAAATTGCCCTTAAAAAGGAACTCAGGGATGCCGAAGGCCTGTCCCTGCTTAGAAAAGCCGAATCTTATTTCAAGATTATCATTCAGGAAGCACGATGCATCCATATCGTGACCATTGAATCGGATCTTGATAAAAAAGCACTTAACCGGGCAAAAGATGAAATTTTTACCAATCCCGTTACCCAGGTGTCGAGTCTGGACCCCCTGGATATTGAATTTGACTGGTGCATCTGGGTGGGATTTCGACCCGGAGTAAAAGACAACCCCGGTGCCACAGCCATGGAGGTCATCCAGGATCATTTAGGTAAATCCTTTGGACCTGATGAAGGCATTTATACCTCGAAACGGTATTGCCTGAAAGGACCAGGGCTTGTCCGGCAGGACGTGGAAAAACTCGCTGCCGAACTTTTATCCAACAGCATCATCCAGCAGTTCAGGATTTTTTCAAAGGATCAATGGGATAAAACCAAAGGTGCAGATGTAAAACCAGCCAAGGTCATCCTGGACCGCACCCCCTGTTTTCAAATTATCGGCATTGATTCCGATGCCGCCCTGGCAAAGATTTCCCATGAGCGGAACCTGGCCCTGAACCCAAGGGATATCCCGGTGATCAGGGAATATTTTCTTTCCGAGAGTGTGCTTGAAGAAAGAAAACATAAAAATCTTTCAAAACCCACGGATGTGGAACTGGAATATATCTCCCAGGCCAGAAGCGACCATTGCAATCACAATACATTCCGGGGAATTTTCCGGTACAAGGACGCTGAGACAGGTGAAGCGGTTGTTGAAAACAGCTTGTTTAAAACCTATATCCAGGAGCCGACCCTGAGACTCAAGGATAAAAAAGACTGGGTAGTGTCTGTTCTCTGGGACAATGCCGGCATAGGCCGGTTTGATGAACAAACCAATTATGTCATCACCGGCGAAACCCATAATTCACCCTCCAATATGGAAGCTTATGGCGGTGCCATAACCGGGATCGTAGGCGTGTACCGGGATCCCATGGGAACCGGGCTCGGGTCAAAACTTTTCATGGGAAGTTTCGGATTCTGCGTCGGGGATGTGAATTATGACGGCCCCTTAAAACCCCCGCTTCACCCCAGGCGACTCCTGGACGGGGTCATCGAAGGTGTAAAAGATGGGGGCAACAAGAGCGGTGTGCCCACAACCTTCGGCCAGACCCTGTTCAACCCCGGGTACATGGGAAAAAGCCTTGTATTTGTGACAGCTCTCGGTATCATGCCGGATCAGATAAATGGGAAACCCAGCCATGAAAAGAGAACCAATCCGGGCGATCTCATCATCATGAGCGGCGGCCGGGTGGGAAAAGACGGTATTCATGGCGTCACAGCCTCATCTGAAAGCTATTCGGAAAATACACCGGCCGGCCATGTCCAGATCGGTGACCCCTATACCCAGAAAAAAATGCATGATTTTCTTTTGATCTGCAGGGATGAAGGCCTGGTTCACTATCTTACGGATAACGGCGGCGGAGGGCTTTCCTCCTCCATCGGTGAATCGGCAAGGTTTTCAAATGGTTGCGTTGTGGATCTCGATAAAGTGCCCTTGAAATATGAAGGTCTTGATATGTGGGAAATCTGGGTGTCGGAATCCCAGGAACGCATGACCATTGCCGTCAAACCCCGGCACCTGGAACGGTTCATGGCACTTTCCGCCCGGCACGAAGTGGAAAGCACCGTCATAGGGGAATATACCGATTCAGGCAAGCTCCACATCCGGTATAAGGGAGAGACCTGTGCCTATGTGGACATGGATCTTCTGGATAAAGGGTTCCCGGCCTGGGAATTTGATGCCGTCTGGCTCTCCCCTGAGGCAAGGGGCATGACCGAACCGGTCATCAGTTCACCTTCTGATTTTAATCAACTCCTGCTTCATATGCTCTCGCGGCCCAATATCTGTTCAAAAGAATGGATCATCCGCCAGTATGATCATGAGGTCAAGGGCGGCTCGGTCATCAAACCGCTGTCCGGTGTGAAATATAATATTCCGTCCGATGCCTGTGTCACCCGTCCGGTGCTGTCGTCACAAAAAGGTCTGGCCTTTTCCCAGAGTCTTCTGCCCTGGTATTCACAGATTGATGCCTATCACATGATGACCTGCACAATTGATGAAGCAGTAAGGCGGCTTCTCTCCGTTGGCGGGGATTTTAACCATATCGGAGGTGTGGACAATTTCTGCTGGCCCAATATCCAGTTTGATGAAAAGAAGAACCCGGATGGAACATTCAAGGCAGCCCAGCTTGTCAGGGCCTGCCGGGCTCTGAAAGAGGCCTGCGAAAAATACGAAATTCCGCTCTTGTCCGGAAAAGACAGCATGTATGTGGATGGTCATCTGGAAGGGGCATTCGGAGAGCGTATCAAGGTATCTGCCCTGGAAACGGTTCAGTTTTCGGCCACTTCCGTGATTAAGGATATTTCAACCTGCATGACCCTTGACCCTAAGGCATCGGGAGATCTTGTCTATGTTCTGGGCAGGACCGCCAATGAACTGGGTGCTTCGGAATATTATGAAATTTTTGATAAAATCGGCGTGAATGTTCCCCATGTGGATTTTGAAAAATTCAAGGTGGTATACAAAGCATTGCAGACCGCCATTGAAAACAGGCTGTTGGCCTCCTGTCATGCCGTTGCCAGGGGCGGGCTCGGTGTCCACCTGTCATATATGGCCATGGCCGGGGGGTTTGGCATGGAGCTGGATTTGTCGGTTCTGCCCATGGATATGGGCCGCGGAGGGCTGAATAATGAAGCCCTTTTGTTTTCAGAGTCTGCCGGCAGGTTTATCGTAACCCTTCCGCCTGAAAACAAACCCCTTTTTGAAAAGCTTTTCAAGGGCATGCCCGCAGCCTGCATCGGTTTTGTCACAGACCTGCACGATCATCTCAAAATTACAGGCATTAATCAAAAATCCGTGACGGATTTATCCACGGGAGAACTTGAAACCGCATTTAACAAGACCTTTGGAGATATGATATGAAAAAGGTGAATGCACTTATACTCACCGGGTTCGGGCTGAACTGCGATGACGAGACCGCCCATGTATTTGAGCTTTCCGGAGCGGTTTCCCATAAAGTCCATATTAACGAACTGGTGTCTGGAAAGGTGAAGCTTCAGGATTTCCAGATCCTTGCCCTTGGAGGGGGTTTTTCCTGGGGAGATGACCATGGCGCCGGTGTCATCCAGGCATTAAAGATGAAAAACCATACGGGAAAAGATCTTTTGTCCTTTGTGGATGCAGGAAAGCTTATCATCGGTATCTGCAACGGCTTCCAGGCCCTGATCAATATCGGGCTCCTGCCCGGGTTTGACAGGGATTATACAGAGCGGAACGTCTCCATCACCTATAATGATTGCGGCAATTTCAGAAACCAGTGGGTGAGGCTGGCTGCAAACCCAAAGAGCCCCTGCGTGTTTACAAAAGGGATCAGTTTTGCAGATTACCCGGTCCGTCACGGCGAAGGCAAAGTGATTGCCGATCAGGCTGTGATTGACCGCCTTGTTTTGGAAAATCAGGTGGTGCTTCAATATGCCGATGCCAATGGAATTCCGGCCAGAGGGGTTTTTCCGGACAATCCCAACGGCTCCATGGCAGACATTGCCGGTATCTGCGACCCCACCGGCCGGATATTCGGCCTCATGCCCCACCCAGAGGCGTATAATCATTTTACCAATCACCCGGACTGGACAAGAACGGCAGAGCGTCTCAAACGAGAGGGAAAAAATCTTAAGGATGAGATGACCGTCGGTGTCAGGATGTTTAAAAATGCAGTGGATTATATCATAGAGGCCGGTCTTTAAAACAACCCGTCATTCATAAACGATTTAGCTCTTTTTGGGGTAAGCATGCTCGGAACCATTGTAAACAGTCTGACCATTGTCGGCGGCAGCCTTGTGGGGCTTTTGTTCAAAAAAGGAATCCCTGAAAAATATAACCAGACCGTAATGCAGGCCATGGGCCTTTGCGTTATCATCATCGGTGTAAAAGGCGCTTTGGGATGCGATGATCTTCTTATCATCATCATGAGCTGCGCCCTGGGGTCTTTGATCGGAGAACGCATCGGCATTGAGAACCTGCTGGAGAGGATCGGCAATTTCCTTCAGAAAAAAATTGCCGGTACCGGCACAGGATTTTCATCCGGGTTTGTGACCGCCTCTCTCATGTACTGCGTGGGCTCCATGGCCATTGTGGGATCCCTTGAAAGCGGTCTTACGGGAAATCATGCTACGCTTTTTGCCAAAGCCACCATAGACGGTATTGTTTCGATTATCTTAGGTTCATCCCTTGGGATCGGCGTACTGTTTTCTTCGGTTTCCGTACTCTTGTACCAGGGAGGCATTACCCTTCTGGCCGGACTTTTAAAACCCCTGCTCATCCCGGCCGTAGTCAGCCAGATGTCGGCCACAGGCGGAGTTCTTATTGTGGGTCTTGGCCTCAACATGTTCCGGGAAAAGAAAATCAAGGTCGGGAACATGCTTCCGGCAGTGTTTATCCCTTTGATCTATTATTTTCTTTTGACCCTTTTCAGATAGGGGTCACAGGTATTTCACTATCCATCTGTGAAGAGGGTTCATTTTTTTAAAATGGCTCATCGTGAATTCAATAATTTCCGAAGAAAATAAAATATCCGGTATGGGAAATTCAATATAGGTGCTTAACCCGTTGTAAAGAAGAAATTCTTTTTCAAAATCCGATACAGGGGAAAACTCTTTGGGGATTTTTTTATAATGCTTTGTGGCCATGCCATATCCCTTTGAAACAAGGTCTTCAGTTATTTTTTGCAGTTCTTTTCCTTTCTTTTTATCCATGACGGTTTCCCGGAATTTCTGCATGACGGGTTTTGGAAAGATATACAGCCCGCAGCCCAGCATCATCATGTCTCCTTCAAGATGAAAATAAAATCCGGAACTTTCCATTCTTTTGCCCGGCCCTTCCCAGAATAAGATGCCCAGGTTGGTTTTGTAAGGGCTTTTATCTGCTGAAAACCGGATGTCCCGGTTGATCCTGAAAAGGCTTTTATTGACCCTGGGGATAGCGTTGATGCCGGGGCAAAAGTCCTGAATTGCCTCTCCCATGGCACAGACAAATTCTTGGGACGGATGTTTTACAAAGGTCTCATAATCTTCTTTATGGGCTGAAAACCATGCAACCGTATTGTTGTTCGCGAGCCGGGATAAAAAGTAGGGCAATTTTTTGGGAAATCCTTGAAAGCCTGTCATTGGTTTTTCCTTTTATGAAAGTTTATGGATGATGTCACCCATGGTTTGGATGGCATTTTCAAGCCTGGGGCTCCATTTGAGCCCGCAATTGATCCTCAGGCAGCTTTTGTACCGGTCCGAAGAAGAGCACAGGGTGCCCGGAAGGATGGATATTTTTTTTTGATAGGCCCTCTGGTAAATTTCAAGGGAGTCGTATCTTTTATTCAATTCAACCCAGATAAACATACCGCCCCTGGGAAAGGTTATGCGCGTGTCCTTTGGAAAATACCGGGATACAGCCATGGCCATGGCGGAAGCCTGGTTTTTGAGCTTGTTTCGAAGCTGCCTCAAATGCCGGTCATAGGCCCCGGTTTTGATGAATTCGGCAATCACGGCCTGGATGAGGCCCGGGCCTGAAATGGTGGTGTTAAGCTTCATCCGCAGCACGGCATCCTTATATTTTCCCGGGACGGTCCAGCCGGTCCGAAGGCCCGGAGCAAGAGCTTTTGAAAAGGATGAACAATAGAGTACATGGCCGGTTTTATCCATGCTTTTAAAGGTGGAGGGCCGTTTATCACCGTAAAACAGATCCCCGTAAATGTCGTCTTCAATAATAGGGACACCATATTCTTCGGCAATGGAGAGGATTTCAGCCTTGTTTTTTGAGGACATGACCGATCCCAGGGGATTCTGGAAATTGGAATTCAAGAGACAGACCTTTATTTTATGGGAAGACAGGGTCTCTTTAAAGGTTTCCGGGCTGATCCCGGTGTCCGGGCATCCCGGCACTTCCACCACATACATGTTCAGGTCTTCAATAAGCTGCAAAAAGCAGTGAAATGCAGGAGACTCCACCAGAACGGCGTCTCCCGGCCCTGCAACGGACCTCAGGCAGAGGCTCACGGCATCCAGGCAGCCGCCGGTGGTGATTATATCTTCGGCTGACAGGGAAAAGACCGGCCCCGGCATCCTTTTGGAAAGGGTCTCGCGAAGATCGGTGTTTCCGGCGCACAGATCATAATTGGACATATGGTGTTGCACCGAGTCGGCCGGCATGGATTTCATGATTCTGGACAATTGCTTCAAGGGCATGAGCTCCTTTGACGGAACGGCCGCCCCCAGCATCAGGATGTCGTCGAACTGGAGGTCGCGGATAATGGTTTTTGCCAGGTCATTGACCATGACCCGGCAGGGTTCGGCCTTTATTTTCAAAAGGGGAGGCCGTTTCATGGGATTTCCGTTCAAGGTCCGGACATAGAACCCTGATTTTTCCTTTGCCTCTACCCGGCCCCGTTTTTCAAGTTCAATATAGGCCTGGTGAACCGTGGAGATGCTTAAACCCATTCGAAGGTGAAGTTTTCGCAGTGAAGGCAGTTTTTCACCCGGTTCAAACCGGCCTTTTATGATGCCGGTTTCGATTTCATCGGCAAGGGCCACATACTGGAAATTTGATGATAAGCTCATGATTTGGTTTCATCTGTTATGATTGTTTTTTATTGCTTCTGTATCTGTTATTATGGATTTTTTATTATATACTTTCAAAAAAAGCAATATGAATAAGGATGAACATAATGATCGGCAAACCGGATTTAGGCAATATCATCAGGGCACAGATCAAAAGCAAAGCCTTGTTTAACCAGGCAAAAGCCCATGCATTTGACTATATGGACACTATCCATGACCGGCCGGTTTTTCCGTTTCCCAAAACCCTTGAGAACCTGTCTGCGTTTGACGAACCCCTTCCCCTGGAAATGGGTGACCCGGAAAAATTTCTTGACCTGCTTCACCAATACGGATCTCCGGCCACTGCAGCCCAGACCGGGAGCCGGTATTTCGGCTTTGTCAACGGCGGGGTTACCCCTGTGGCAGTTGCAGCAAAATGGCTTTCCGATGTCTGGGATCAGAATGCCGGTCTTTTTGTCATGTCTCCCATTGCCGCTCACCTGGAGGCAGTCTGTGAAAGATGGCTGGTCGATCTGTTTGAACTGCCTGAAAAAACCAAGGCCGGTTTTGTCAGCGGCACCTCCACAGCCACCCTGTGCGGTCTTGCTGCGGCCCGGAATTTTCTTTTGAAACGGGCAGGGTGGGATGTTTATAAAAAAGGGATGTTCAATGCTCCGGAATTAAAGATAGTCTTGGGAGAAGAAGCCCATTCAACCGTGTTCAAAACCCTGTCTCTTCTCGGGTTCGGTTTTGACGATCTCATCCGGGTAAGGACAGACCGTCAGGGAAGAATGATGGCACAAGATCTGCCGGATCTGGACGAAAAAACCCTTGTTATTGCGCAGGCCGGGAATGTCAATACCGGTGCCTTTGATCCCTTTCACGATATCTGTGACAAAGCGCAAGATTCCGGAGCTTGGGTTCATATTGACGGCGCATTCGGCCTCTGGGCCAAGGGGTCTGCAAATAAAAAGCATCTCGCCTCCGGTATTGAAAAAGCCGACTCCTGGTCGGTGGATGCCCATAAAACCCTGAATGCACCATACGACTGCGGCATTGTGCTCTGCCGGGATGAATCCGCTCTCGTGGCCGCACTTCAGAACACCGGGGCCTATATCCAGTACGGGCAAAACCGGGACAGCATGTTATACACAACTGAGATGTCCCGCCGGGCCAGGTCTGTGGAACTCTGGGCCACACTGAAATTTTTTGGCAGAAAAGGGATTGAAAGCCTTGTGGACGGTCTCTGCGAAAATGCCCGCCTGTTTGCCAGAGAACTTGAAAAAAACGGGTTTTGTGTATTAAATGAGATTGACTTTAACCAGATCCTGGCAGCCTGTGACGCTGAGCCTTTGACCCAGGCCGTCCTTAAGGAAATTCAATCCGGCGGCATCTGTTGGTGCGGGGGCTCTGTGTGGCAGGGAAAATTCGTGATCCGGATCAGCGTCTGCTCCTGGGCCACCACAAAAGAAGATGTCCATATGTCAATAAAAGCATTTACAGATGCCCGGACCAGGGCATTGTCAAAATTATAGAAAAAGGGAAAAATGAAAAATATCATTCTCTATGTGATCACAATTGTTGTCTGGGGCTCCACCTGGCTTGCCATCAAATATCAGCTGGGGGTTGTAGACCCCATGGTGTCGGTGGTTTACCGTTTTGCCCTTTCCTCAGTTCTTTTAATGATTTTTTGCCGCATCAAAGGCCTGTCCTTGAAATTTTCCCTAAAAGAACATTTTTTCATGGCCCTTCTGGGCACACTTCTTTTCTCCATAAACTACTGGCTGGTCTATGTGGCAGAAGTCTATGTGACCAGCGGTCTTGTGGCTGTTCTTTTTTCTTCCATTGTATTTTTAAACATTGCCAACGGCTCCTTTTTTCTCGGCACTGCGGTTGAAAAGAAAATGGTAGCCGGCGCTATTCTCGGCATCATCGGGATCATTATGATTTTCATGCCGGAAATACAGTCCTTTGACTTGTCCGACAAAGGGCTTTTCGGGCTTTTCATCGGGTTTATCAGTGTGCTCCTGGCCTCCTTCGGCAATATCACCTCAGCCCGGAACACGAAGAACAAGATCCCGGTCATCCAGGCCAATGCCTTTGGCATGGGATACGGGGCGCTTCTCCTCACAGTCATTGCCCTTTTTATGGGAAAAGAGTTTACTTTTACCGTTTCCGTTCCCTATATGGGTTCCCTTGTATACCTCTCTGTCTTTGGTTCCATCATTGCCTTTTACAGTTATCTCACCCTCATCGGCTCCATTGGTGCAGATAAAGCCTCCTATGCCATCATGATCGTCCCTGTGGTGGCCCTGATCCTGTCTTCTTTTTTTGAAGGCTATGCCTGGAATATCTATGCCATTGCCGGGCTTTTTCTGGTAGTGGGCGGCAATTTCCTTGCCCTGTTCAAACCCCGGCGCGTTCCGGCGTGATCAGGGCAATGCATGAAGAGTGATGTTTCATCTCATGATATCCCTGACTTCATCAAATAAGCGTTTATTTTTTGAACTTGCAGCTGATCATAGTCTATTGCTGTTTCGTCTGCTGTTTTCCACTGTCTGTCGCATTTCAATTGAAGCCGGTGATTTGGTGCATTAGAATCATTTCATAAAGGGAAAAGATTAAATACTGCATTCAAAGGGAGCATATCAATGGAAGATGATAAAAAATATGAACAGGCAAAAAAAAGAGTAGAAGCAAAAATTGGTTTTTATATTCATTTGGCTGTGTATGTTCTGGTCAATGGCCTTTTGGTCGCCATCAATCTGATGCGATCCAGTGAAGTCATGTGGTTTATATGGCCCTTGTCCGGATGGGGAATTGGTCTTTTATTTCATGGGTTGAGTGTTTTTATATTTTCGGGTTTTAAAAACATCAAAGAAGAGCTGATTCAAAAAGAATTGAATAAAAATTCAGACTGAGGAGGACATTAGAATAAGATATATTTAATTCTAATATCAGATAAAAGGATTGCATAAATAAGCCTTTTCCTGATTGATATTTCCCCGGTTTATAATAAACTATATCATGAAGTTTACCACACTTCTCTATCAGTACCTCTTATAGTTCTCTCTATTATCAATATGTATTTTCGCCTGTAAAACTTCCTGTTTTTATAGTTTAACAGTGGATTATGGACCATGGAGAATATTTTTGAATATCAGGTTCATCAGAAGCTTTATGAAAGCCACAGCACACTTGTTTTCCGGGCCGGTCAAAAAAATAAAGGATCGCTGATATTAAAGGTTCTCAAACCTGGATTACATGACAGGGAAGAAGTCTGCCGGTATCACAACGAGCATGATATTACCCACACATTTCATTCTTCTTCGAAAATTATTAACACATATGGACTTGAACGGTTCAATGATAGTTTTGTAATACTCATGGAAGATTTCGGGGGTATTTCCCTTGATCTGCTTTTGAATCAAACACGCTTTTCCCTTGAGCAGGTTTTAAATATAGCTGTCTCAGTCATCCAGGGCCTGGATGAAATCCATTCTGCCGGATTTGTTCACAAGGATATCAACCCATCCAATATTGTCATGAATCCGGATACCGGACAGGTAAAAATTATCGGTTTTGGTATTGCATCTCCCATCAAAAATGAAAAAGGAGGTATTAAAGATTCCAATATCGTTGAAGGGACATTAGCCTATATTGCACCCGAGCAGACAGGAAGAATAAACCGAGCCATTGATCACCGGGCAGACTTTTATTCCTTTGGGGCAACACTTTATGAACTGCTGGCGCTAAAGCCTCCTTTCAACCGGACAGATCATATGGATTTGATCCACTGTCATCTTGCCGAAGAACCCATACCCCTGTCCTGTATCTGTACCGATATCCCGGAAGCCGTATCCGAAATAGTTATGAAGCTTATGTCAAAAGATCCTGACGAACGATATGCTACTGCCAAAGGTGTCAGGGCAGATCTTCAAAAATGTCTGGATCGGGTTAAAAATGGAGATCTGGAATTTTCATTTTCTATTGGTGTTGAAGACATGGGCCGGACGCTTAAATTCCCTCAGAAGCCCATTGGCCGGGAAAAAGAGATGGAAATATTAAAATCAGCATTTCAAGCGGTTTTGGCAGGCAAAAAACAGATCATCTTTGTCAAAGGACCTGCCGGTATCGGTAAAACCTTGCTGATACAGGAAATAGAACAATATGTCTACAGGTATAATGGTATATTCATCACAGGAAAATTCAATCTGTTGCAGCAAAGCATCCCCTATACAGGTATTCTTCAGGCATTCGGGCAGCTGGCCCGCCATCTGTCGATCAGAAGAGATCATGAACTGGATGACTGGCAGAAAAAAATAGACAGCGTCCTTGGAAATCAGGGATATGAAATAATAGAACTCGTGCCGGAATTTACAAAAATTCTCGGACCGAAAACACCGGTATCAGAGCAGGGAGGATATGAAGCCAGAAATCGGTTTTATTTGATGGTTGAAAATTTACTCAGTGTGTTTGCAAAAAAAAAGCATCCTTTGGTGCTTTTCCTGGATGATTTGCAGTGGGCTGACCCTTCGTCTCTGGAAATTGTCAAACAGATCATGTCCTCATCCGTTATTGAATCCATGTATATTCTCGGTGCGTTCAGGGACAATGAGGTGGATGCCGAACATCCTTTGCAGGCAATGATAGAACTGCTTAAAAAAGAAGATGCTGCCTATCAAAGCATCGGGATTGCCCCATTGGATTTATCAGATATTTCAAAATTGATCGCGGAATGTCTGGATTGTTCAGGGGATAACGCCCGGCCCCTGGCACAATGGATTCATACAAGATCCCTTGGCAATCCTTTTTACAGCAAAGAACTCTTATCCGCCCTCAATGATCAGAAAAAACTGGTTTACGATATACCTAAGCGCATGTGGAAGTGGGACTTAAGGGAAATCCAGGTCTTATCTTTACCGGACAGCATTACAAAACTGCTGGCAAAAAAAATCCAGGGTCTTTCTCCCTACACCCGGACTGTTTTGATGCTGGCCGCCTGTATCGGCAATGTTTTTGAACTGAGTACTTTGACGATAGTCTGTGAAGGCCCCAGCAAAGATATCCTTGCGTCTCTTAAAGAATCTGTGGAAGCCGGGCTGATTCTGCTGATGGATGATATCTTCAACTCAGTTTCTGAAAATGAAATTAAAGTTAAAGAAAATATTTATAAATTTGTTCATGATCGGATACACAGCGCGGCATACAATCTTATGCCAAGGGATCAGAAACCGGAAATTCACCTGCAGACAGGCCGGCTGCTCTTAAGAAAGCTGCCGGATTGGAAGAGGGATGACCGGATCTTTGATATCGTTAATCATCTTAATAAGGGCAGAAGCCTTCTCCTTTACGGTCCGGAACAAAAGGAACTGGCTCGATACAATCTTATGGCAGGCCAAAAAGCAAAGACATCTGCCGCCTTTGATCAAGCCTATACCTATTATAAGATTGGAATCAATCTGCTGGAATCAGCCAGTGATCAAAATCAGGAAAACAAACAATATGATACGAATCATTGGAAGGAATCCTATGAATTGACCCACACTCTTTACCTTGGCGCAATTGAGACAGCATATCTGAGTACTCGATTTGACGAGGTCGAAAGGCTGGGAAAAATTTTTCTTGCCAATGCCGCGGGTTTGACGGATCGACTCTGTTATTATGGTATAAAAGTGCAGGCCTGTTATGCGCTGAATCTGATGGAAGAAGCTGTTGCCACATCACTCTATGCCCTTGGACTGACAGGGATACAAATTTCCGGCAAACCGGAAAAATGGGAAATAGCCCTGGAATACATGAAAACCCGGTTCCGTCTTTCAGGCAAATCAATGGACAGCCTGGCCCAGATACCAACGGCAACAGATTCGGAAAAATTGATAATTCTGAACATAATGCGCAACACGCTGTTACCTTCCTATTATGTAAATTCCGATCTGTTCCCCATCCTTGTTTTCAAAGCCATACGGATTTCAATCCGCCATGGCAGCACAAAAGATTCTGCATTTGCATTTGCCGGCTATGGCATGATTTTATGCGGTGTTATAGGGGATCTTGAAAAAGGGTATCAGTTTGGTTGTCTGGCCGTCCAAATGCTGGAAGGATTTAACACCAGTGATCTGGGGGCCAAAATACTGGTGACGGTCTCAACATTCACGATTCATTGGAAAGAACATTTAAGAAATGTACTGCCTTTATTGGAAAAAGCGCGGGAAAAAGGACTTGAAACCGGTGATTTTGAGTTCACGGCAATTGCAGTACATCTGGATTCCTATTATCGTTTTTTTATGGGAGAAAATCTTTCAGAACTTAAAAAAAGAGGACAGGCCAATATAGAAATAATCAAAAGGCTTAAACAAAAAACAATGCATCAGTATCAAAACATGCATTTACAAACAGTCAGCAATTTAAGGGAGAAGAGGGAGGCCCCCCATAAACTCACCGGGGCCTATTATGATGAAGACGTGATGCTGCCCATTCACTTAAAGGCCGGTGATGCAGGCGCGCTCTTCAATTTTTATCTGCAAAAAGCCATACTTTGTTTTCTGTTTGACTGTCCGCAAAAAGCCTTGGAAAACATATCTGCGGCAGAGAAATATCTTTTCAGTCAAAGGGCCGCAACAGATGATGTAGAATACTGTTTTTACTCATCTCTATCAAATCTTGCAAATCTGGACACAGACAATCAAAAGACGAAAAGACTCAGGCAGGTAGAAAAAAATCAGAAAAAGATGAAAAAATGGGCCAAAAGCGCGCCCATGAACTATGAGCACAAATACCTGCTTGTGAAGGCAGAATACAGCCGTGTCAAGAACAAGCCTGAAAAGGCAGCCGGCTTATATGACAGGGCAATCAAAAAAGCGGCAGAACACGGATATGTTCAGGAGGCTGCCATTGCCAATGAACTTGCAGCCCGGTTTTATTTAACCGGGAATAACCACAGTAAGGCCCGGGATCACCTGAAACAGGCCTGGCATGAGTATTTCAAATGGGGGGCAGTGGCAAAACTTTCCCGATTGGAGGACTCTTATCCGGATGTATTCCAATCCCATCCCAAATTTGTAAAAACTTCTTTTGATTCAGCCACCCAGACGATTATCAGCACTTCAGGGAAAATTCTCGATTGGGATGCTGTTCTTGAAGCTTCAGTGTCCATCAGCAGTGAAATTCATTTTGAACAGCTTATGGAAAAAATGATGCAGATTATTATCAAAAACACAGGCGCTCAAAGAGGCGTCCTTTTTTTACGGGATAATAATGAGTTAAAAGAGGCGGCTGTTTATCCGGCCGCACCTGAACAAATAATAAATCCAACCGGTATGGATAATTGTTCAAACGTTCCCATGTCTGTTATCCGATATGCAGAGCGGATGAAGGAAAGCATCCTCTTTAATAATGGGGAGAATGATCCTTTGTTCAATAATGATCCCTATATCACCAAGCACCGCCCGAAATCTTTTTTGTGCTTTCCGCTGCAGTACAAATCAAAACTTGTGGGGGTTTTTTATCTTGAAAACAATCTGGTTGCGGGAACCTTCACTTCCCACAGTCTTGAAGGGTTAAAAATTCTGTCTGCTCAGATTTCGGTTTCGCTGGAAAATGCGAAACTTTACAGGGACCTTAATGAGCAGGTCCAAAATTCAGCCGCTCTTAACAAAAAGCTGAAACAAGAAATTGAACATCGTTGCAGGATAGAAGGCGAACTCAAAGGATATCATGATAAATTGAAAAAAGACTTGGATGCCAAGGCCCTGGAGCTATTGAAGAGTAAGCAGACCTTGGCAAAGATTGCGGACGAATCAAATCGAAGACACCGGTTCCGGAATATTATCGGAAAAAATGAGCAGATGCAGAAAATATATGAACTGATTGAAGAGCTGTCGGATGTAAATGCAAATGTTCTGATAATCGGCGAGAGCGGAACCGGAAAGGAACTGGTCGCCGAAGCACTCCATTTTTCAGGAAACAGGAAGAAGCAGCCATTTGTCAGAGTCAACTGTGCCGCCCTTTCTGAAAATCTTCTGGAGAGCGAATTGTTCGGCCATGTCAAAGGGGCGTTTACAGGAGCAGAGAAAAATAAAGCCGGGCGATTCCAGCAGGCAGGCCGGGGGTCAATTCTTCTGGATGAAATCGGAGATGTCAGTCTGCATTTTCAAAAACGCCTGCTCCGAGTTCTTCAGGAAAGGGAATATGAGCAGTTAGGCGATACCAAAACCATAAAGATGAATGCCAGAATCATCGCATCTACAAATCAGGACCTTCAAATAAAGGTAAGGGACGGGGCTTTTCGTGAAGACCTCTATTACAGGCTCAAGGTTGTAGAAATCAAATTGCCGCCTTTAAGGGACCGTAAGGGGGATATCCCCCTGCTGGTCAATCATTTCCTTGCCGAATTCAATACCGGCATGTCAAAAAATATCGCCAGTGCTTCAGAAGATGTATACAGGATAATGATGGCCTATCATTGGCCCGGAAACATCCGTGAATTAAAAAATATTATAGAAAATGCCATGGTGATTTGTAAAACTTCGGTTATTACAGCTGAGAATCTGCCGGATGATTTTGTTTTATCAGATAGGAATGAATCCGGTGCTGCATCAATAAAGGACAATGAACGGGAAAGAATCCTCAACGCATTACAAAACACTCAATGGAATAAAACACAGGCTGCCGGATTACTGAATATGGGGCGAAGAACCCTTTATCGCAAACTTAAAGAGCATTCCATCCGATAATCAATTCTATATTTCCAGCTGTGCCGCGGCACACTCCGGAATGGCACAACATGTGCCGTGCACATTGCCATCACTTTGGTTTGAGAATTTTAATATACTGAAACTATTGATAAATTTTCGATACCTCAAATTTTATTAAATCTGGCATGCAATTTGCTTTCTTATGGATCAGGTTTCTTTCCAAAATATTTAGGATATTCAAATTCTTCACACAGTCATCTGCTGGCACCTGGGGCTGAATTCAAAATAAGAGGCGATTACAAACTTTGCATAGGGAACGGGGGGTAAAATCATGAAAGGCATATTTAAGGCGATAATCAACAGCTTTAAAAAAGCACTTGATAGCTTGGCAAAAGCATCGGTAGACCGAAATCAAACCATCCTTGAAGATATAAAAAAAGGAGGATATGTATGAAAATACCTTTTGAAGACAGTCGAAGCGGAATGAAAAAACGCTGGACAGATATCCGGAAAATGAATCAAACCAGGTTTTTTGAAGTTTATGATTTTATTGATAACTGTAATGACTTCAGCAGTGAAGAATTTTTAAAACTGCGGGCGCTTATTAATAAAAAAGCAGATGTCTTAATGCATGAAAAAAACATGGTTTAAAGGAGGGTTATTCCAATGACAAACTGCAGCCACTGTGGAAGTCCCGGCAGTAAAGGAATTCAATTAAAGCAAGTTATTGCGTTATATCATGAAGTTGAAATAATGCATTCTGTTTGTCCTCAATGTGTGTCTGTTCATTTTCCTAAATTTTACAAGATCCGGGAAGTTGAAACTCCGGCCTATCAGACACAATTGAATGCCATTATGGATGAACACGAACCGGAGACTGCAGACACGTTTGGTCTCCTTAATTTAAGCTGATTTCATATGGATCAAGCCTTTTCCAATTTTTTTTAATTTGAATATGCGGCCCTTCATCTTACCCAGCCCAAGATCTTTTTTGGAGAAATACCTATGATCTGGTCAGTCTGGATTATGCCTGCCCGGAGAGATCAGCGGTATGGATGTGTACAAAATCATCCCCATCCTGTTTATTTCCGGGAATATTGAATTTTTTTAAATCCTTCAAGGATCTGAAACAGAACGACAGCCTTGTCGAACATCTGTCAAAACCCAGTCAAAACATAGATTATAACAACCGTATCAATGACCTGTTTGAAAAGGCCCCGGCCTCATAACGTCTTTACATGGTTTTTGGTTCCTGGTACCATGGGTCTGAAAAATTACTCTGGTGAAGAAAAGGGTTTTTATGGATAAGATAATACATGCCGGAAATGGGGCGCAGACAATCAGGGCATTGTTTGAAATATCCCGTGCAGTCAATACAAAAGACAACCCCCGTGATCTGTATGCGGCTGTTCACGAATCCCTGAATAAAATCCTGAACCTGGAAAATTTTGCCGTTGCCCTGTACCATGAAAAAAAAGATTCCATCACGCTGCCTTATTTTGTGGATGAAATGGATGAAAACCCGGGTGAAATCTTTGGCATCAGCAGGAAAAGATCCCTGTCCGCCCGGGTCATAAATACCGGAACCCCTTTGATATTTTTTGAAGAAGACATCCAAAAGATGACCGCAGGTCAGGAAAAATCGCTGATCGGGACGACCTGTAAGGTCTGGGCAGGCGCGCCCCTGAAAATCAGGGGCCGATGCTTTGGTGCCCTGGTTGTCCAGAGTTATCGTTCAAGGGGAGCATTTAAAAAAACAGATCTTGATCTTTTAAACTCTGTGGCGGAATTCATAGCCGTTTCTATTGACCGAAAACGGGTGGAAATCGCCCGGAAGCAAAGCGATGATATAAACCAGGTCCTGCTTGAGATCACCAGTGCCGTTCACAGCTCTGAAAACCTTCACCAGATGTTTGAGAAAATTCACTATACAATGAGCCGGATCTGGGATGTTTCAAATTTTTATATCGGTCTGTATGATAAAAAAACCAACAGCATCAGTTTTCCATTTTATCGGGATGAATGTGACAGTACCGACGTTTGGGATGTCTCTGATCTCAAGGCCGATTCTTTGACCAGCGAAGTATTCCAGGCTCGTAAACCGATCCTTATGAAAAAAAAGGATCTGGATATCCGGGCCGAGCAAAAACGGATTATTGGAACCGTTCCCCTGATCTGGCTCGGTATCCCGTTAATGATAAAAACCGACCCCATCGGTGTTATGGTTATCCAGAGCTATTCAGACCCTGAGTTGTTCGATGAAAGGGATGTGGATATTTTATGCGCTGTGTCTGAACAGATTGCCGTGGCCATTGAACGAAAACGTTCAGCAGAGGAACTTAAAGAAAGCGAGGCGCGGTTTCGGACCCTGATCGATCATTCCTATGATGCGGTTTTGATTCATGAACCCGATGGTCAACTCATGGATGTGAACAAGACCATGCTGAAGATGTTTGGTGTATCCAGGGAAGAGGCCCTTGCCTATACAATTGAAGATTATACCGGACCGGAAAGCAGCATGGCTGAGGTTAAAAATAACAGGATGAGGGTCCTGGCCGGAGAAGACATCTTATTTACCTGGCAGGCACGGCGTCCAAAGGATGGGACCTTCTTTGATGCGGAAGTCTATGTTACCCGGATTTTTTTAAGCGGAAGAAAACTCATCTTATTCAATATCCGGGATATCACGGCGCAAAAGCAGGCGGAGAAGGCTTTGCGGATCAGTGAGGAAAAGCATCGTCTTCTTTTTGAAAATGCTGTGGAAGGCATTTTTCAGACCACGCCGGAGGGAAGATTTCTTTCCGTGAACCCCTCCTTTTTAGAGATTTTCGGATTCATTTCACAGGAAGAATTGTTTGAGCATTTTAAAGATATCGGAAAGCAGCAGTATCTGAACCCGGAAGACCGGGAGAGGTTTAAAAAGGTTGTTGAGACACAGGGGTTTATCCATGCCTTTGAAACGCAGCTGTTAAAAAAGGACGGCACACCCATCTGGGTTTCCATGAATGCCCGGACTGTAAGGGATGATGAGGGTGACTTGCTTTATTACGAGGGGTTTTTGCAGGATATCACCGAGCGAAAAATAGTCCAGGAAGAACTCTACCGGATTTCCATCCATGATCATCTGACCGGCGTTTGCAACAGACGGTATATTTTTGAGCGGCTTAATGAAATAGTCAATGAATATCAAAGGGAGGTCAGGCATTTCTCTCTTTCCATCATTGATCTGGATCATTTCAAGAAAATCAATGATACCCACGGCCATCAGGCCGGTGACTTCATCTTGCGCGAATTTGCAGCAATTTTGTCCGGGTCTTTCCGGCCCTATGACCTTGTGGGGCGCTATGGCGGAGAAGAATTTGTGGTTGTGGCCATGAATATTGATATCCAAAAAACCCTGAACATGCTTGGTAGGCTTCGGGAAATAGTCAAGGATCATGTGTTTCATTTCAGCGGAAAGCGCATCAGCATTTCTTTCAGCGCCGGGGTCGCCAATACCCGTGAAACAGGACTGGAAATGACGGTGGAAAACCTTATCCGAAAAGCTGACGAGCGACTCTATCTTGCAAAGACACAGGGCCGGGACAGAATTATAACAGGGTAATCTTCTCCCTGTTGCGAAAATTTAGTTCTCATCCTAATGATTGAATTCATAATTTATATCTGTTATGAAAGAAAATTGCTGTTTTGGCATGGTGATGCCATGTGGCCTTCCCCAATGCCGGAGGGAATAATACCTGCGGGAGTTAACAATTTTAAGAGAGATGAGAATGGAAAATATAATAGGGATTCGAAGGGAAGATAAGAATAAATGGGAACGAAGGGTTCCGATTATCCCGGAAGATGTAAGAAAACTATATAAAGAATTCAATATCCGGGTGGTGGTTCAGCCCTCAGCCCTGAGAATTTATCCGGATGATGCATTTAAAGAAAATATGGCTGTGGTGGACGAGGATTTGGGCAGTGCAAAAACCATATTTGCCGTAAAAGAGATCCCCACCCGCCTGCTTTCTGCCGGGAAAACATATATTTTTTTCTCCCATACCATCAAGGGGCAGCACTATAACATGGATATGCTCAGGCAGTTGATGGCGCTGAAATGCAACCTCATCGACTATGAGCGCATTGTCAATGAAAAGAACCAGCGCCTGATTTTTTTTGGCGCCCATGCAGGGTATGCAGGGATCATCGAAACCATTTTTGCCTTTGCCCGGAAAATGAAACTTCAGAACATTGACACACCCCTTGCAAAGCTTCGGCAGGCCTATGAATATGAGTCCCTGGAACATGCAAAAGACCATGTCCGGGGGATTGCCGCTGAAATTTCAAAACAGGGCCTGCCAAAGGAGATCTGCCCCCTGATCGTTGGCTTTGCCGGATACGGCAATGTATCAAAAGGAGCCCAGGAGATTTTTGACCTGCTGCCGGTCAGGACCATAGCGCCCGGCCAGATTGAAGAAATCCGGAATCAGGATGTGAAGGACACCCGCCATCTTTACAAAGTGGTGTTTAAAGAACAGGACATGGTCAAACCGATTAACGGGGCCTTTGATCTTCAGGACTATTATGACCACCCGGAAAAATATACATCGGTCATGGAACAGTATCTGCCCGACATCGACATCCTGGTGAACTGCATCTACTGGACTGCAAAATATCCCCGGCTTGTGACCAGGGCCTGGCTCAAAGAACAGGCGGCAGCAAACCAAACTCAAAGGCCCTCCGTCATCGGCGATATCAGCTGCGATATCGAAGGGTCCATTGAGATCACCAAAGATGCAACCATGCCGGATCATGCCTGTTTTACCTATTTTCCCGAAACCGACCGGTTTGAAGACAAGATCTGCCGGACCGGCGTGACCGTCATGGCCATTGACAACCTGCCCTGTGAGTTTCCAAAGGAAGCCTCCATGTTTTTTTCAGACATTTTAAAGGGGTTTGTCCATGATATTGTCACGGCAGATTTTGGAAAATCCTTTGCTGCGCTTGCGCTGCCCTATCCCGTAAAAAAAGCATTGATCCTTCACAACGGACAGTTGACGCCGGATTATGAATATATGAGACAATTTATATAAGGAGTTTAAGATGAAAAAGATATTAATATTGGGTGCCGGTCTTGTGAGCAGGCCGGGCGTGGTTTTTCTGCTTGAAAACAAATTTTTTGTCACCGTGGCATCGCGGACTATTGAAAAAGCCCGGAAAATTGTTCAGGGGTTTGAGAACGGCACGGCTGCCCAGCTTCTGGTCGAAAACAATGAAGCCCTTGAAACGCTGGTAAAGAAAAACGATATCATTGTCAGCCTTTTGCCCTGGACCCATCACACCATTGTTGCCAGATGCTGTCTTAAAAACAATAAACCCATGGCCACGACCTCCTATGTCAGCCAGGACATGAGGGCCATGGACGCAGACATCAAGGCCAAAAACCTGCTGTTCTTAAATGAGATCGGTGTGGACCCCGGCATGGACCACATGTCTGCCATGAAAATCATTGATGATATCCATTCAAAGGGAGGAAAGATACGCCATTTCTACTCCATCTGCGGCGGCCTGCCTGCGCCGGATGACAATGACAATCCCTTTGGGTATAAATTTTCCTGGAGTCCCAGGGGTGTGGTCCTGGCTTCCCGGAATGCCGCTCGGTTTCTGGAAAACGGAAAAGAGATCAATATCAAGGGCGAGGACCTGTTTTTAAACTACCGCATTGAAGAAGTGGACAGCCTGGGAAAATTTGAAGTTTATCCCAACAGGGATTCCATCCCCTATAAAGAGATCTACGGCCTCAAAGACGCCCTCACCGTCATGAGAGGCACCTATAGGAACCTTGGCTGGTGCGACACGCTTAAAAAAATAGTCGACCTGGGTCTGATTGATGATACCCCGCAGCCCGGGCTCTCCAATATAACATATAAAAAAATGATGGCGGATATTGCCGGTGTATCCGAATCCGATGATGTCATGGCTGCTGTTGCAAAAAAGGCCGGACTTGAAAAGAATCATTTTGTCATCCAGAACCTTGACTGGCTTGGTCTTTTCAGTAACGACCCCGTTCCGGCGCAGAATAACCGCCTGGACATTTTAAGCCAAAAACTCCTTGAAAAACTGAATTATAAACCAGGCGAACGGGACATGCTCCTGCTGCGCCATACTTTTGTGGTTGAAAATCAAGACAAGACAGAAACAAAGATCACTTCCACTATGATCGATTACGGCATCCCCCATGGCGATTCCTCCATGGCCAGAACCGTGAGCCTTCCCCTGGCCATCGGAATTAAGCTGATGGCTGAGGGAAAAATCAATCTCACAGGGGTTCAGATTCCCATTCTAAAAGAAATCTACGAACCTGTACTCAAGGGCCTTGAATCACTGAATATCAAAATGGTGGAAAAAATCATGAAATGATCCGGAAAGCAGATGAATTTGATTTTCTAAGATATCCAGGTGAGCGCCATGCCGAAAACTTTCCATTGGCCTTTGATATTTTTCAGGATGAAGGAATACCCGTGTCCTGATTTTTTGCCGAATATTATCCCGGTTCTGACCAGGGCCTTTGTTCCGGCTGAGTTGATATGGGTTTCAAATTCAATGTATGGCGGCTTGTAATAAAGGTCTGGTACCTCTTTGGAATGGTAGATTTCAGGATTATTATCTTTAAAGGAAGACCAGGCCTTTTTTTCCAGTTTCCAGGTTATTTCTTTTCCCGCCTCAAGGAAAACAGGGCTCTGATCGGTTCCGGGAATGCCGAATCTGAACAGGGAGAGGATGATGTTGTCTTCTTGCCCGGCGGTTTTCATCTGCGGAGAGTCTTCAGAGGCAAGATCCAATGACAACAAAAACAGTTCCTTCCATTTTGAATCCATTTGAGTGTCGTCTTTGAACAGTCTTTCCGGCTTCAGGACAACCAGGGACAGAAAAGCGCCCGTTGCCGCTGCTTTGTTGTCTTTATCATTTCCGGGTTCCAGGGTTTTTATGAGATAATCGATATCTCCCGGCATTCCGGTCGAGGCCATGGACAGACACAGGCACATGTGAACAAATTCATTTTTTGTTTTATCATAGGCATCCTTCAGGGTATCCCGTGCCTTTTCGCCGCCGATGAAAAACAGGGCCTGTGAAGCAAATCTTTGTATTTCTGCTTTTGGATCATAAAGGGCTTTTTTCAGGGTCGGGATGGCGGACTCGCCAAGGTCCAGAACAATTTTGACCGCAGGGCTGATATCCCTGCCAAAGGCATCCAGATCCTCCGGATTGCCCTGCCGTATAATTTCTTCAAGCGTTTTGATCCCGGCTTTGGTCTGCGGTGACTGGCCCAGGCCCGGAAAAGAAAAATAACTGCAGCCGGTTGTCAAAAACAGCACGGCCAGGGCAAGAGGGATGATTATTTTATTCATGTTAAGATCTCCAATGGAAAGAAACATATCAGAACCTGTTTAGAATAGTATTTTTCCTTCTGTCAACCAAAAGATGAAGGGTTGTTTTCCGGAATCACCGCACACTGATGCCTTCATCCAGGTATTTGATCAAAGGATAGATAAAAAACTCAATGATCCGTCGTTTGCCCACCTTGATTTCCGCAGTCACGCTCATGCCGGTGGTGATGGGGGTTAAAGCGCCTTCCACCATGAGTGAGGTTTTCTTGGGATCCACATGCACTTCATAAACCAGGCCCTGTTCCTTGTCCTCAATGCTGTCCCGGGCCACATGGATTACCAGCCCTTTGATGGTACCGTATTTTTGAAAATTAAAGGTGTCCACTTTGATACTTGCATCCATATCCTTTGAGATAAAGCCGATATCCTTGTTCTGAACCAGAACATTCATAATGAGAGGCGAATTAGCCGGAACAAGGGCGATCAGTTTTTCCGCCGGGGTCACCACACCGCCGATGGTATGGATCAAAAGCTTGTTGATAAATCCGTCTACCGGTGCGATGATCTGCTGCTTGGCATTGATATAAGTGGTTTTTTTGATATTGGCCAGAAGGTAATTGAGTCTGTTTTTCTTTTCCGTGCTTTCCTGGAGGTTTTTGTCCTGCTCGGTTTCAATGATGACCCTGAGCTCACTTTGAACACGTTTTGCAGCGGCGCGTAATTCCGTTATTTTATGCTCGGCAGAAACAAGATTGCCACTGAAGTTTTTAAATTCGCTTTCAGCCTGGTCAACCTGATCCCTGCTGACAAGGTCTCGCACCGGCGCCAGCCTCTCCAGTTTATCCCCGGCAATTTTCAGGAGGTCCCGGATTCTCTTGCAGTCAGCCTCTGCTCCGGCAAGCTGTGCCTTGATCTGCTCCAGTTCTTCTTTTTTAGCCTCAGTCTGTTTTTGCAGCCGGGCCATGGTGGAGGCATAGAGCTTTTCCTGCACTGTGGTAAGGGCTGCCCCAAAACGGTCGGTTTGCGGCTGGAACGGCTTCTGATGAAAAACGGCATCCAGGCGAAGCAGTTCAAGTTCCAGGAGTTTCGCATCCTCCTGCATGGAGGAAAGCTCAGGCTCAGTACCGGAGGGATCAATCTCCATGAGCACCTGACCCTTTTTTACAAAATCGCCTTCCTTTACCAGGATCTTGCTGACCGATCCTGTGGTAAGCGGCTGAAGAATTTTGATTTCCCCCACCGGGATCACCTTGCCCCTGGCAGAAACCACCACATCCACCTTGCCGAAAACCATCCAGCCCCCGAAAAAAACAATAGCCAGAATAATGATCCAGAATATGCTTCTCCCCAGTGGGTTTACGGGCTCATCCTCTATCTCGGCCAGGAGCGGCTGGAACTCATGACTGTCATCTTTGGGTTGCGACATATATTATTCCTGTAAGGCATTGAGCTGATAATAATATCCCTGCTGCTGCAGGAGCTGTTCATGGGTGCCCGTCTCCACAATGGTCCCGTTATCCATGGCAATGATGAGATCGCAGTTTTTGATGGTGGAAAGGCGGTGGGCAATGATCATGGTGGTGCGTCCTTTTTTGATCTGGGCCAGGTTCTGATTGATGATCCGTTCCGACTGATAATCCAGGGCCGAAGTAGCTTCATCAAAAATCAGAATTCTCGGGTTGGTGATCAGGGCTCTTGAAATGGCCACCCGCTGTTTCTGACCACCGGACAGGCTGGAGCCGCGTTCTCCCACCAGGGTGTCATAGCCTTCCGGAAGCTGGGCGATGAACTCATGGGCCCCGGCCATGCGGGCGGCCTGGAGGATCACTTCCATGGGGGCGTCGGGTCTTGGCAGGGCGATGTTTTCCCGGATGGTTCCGCTGAACAGATAGTTTTCCTGGAGTACCACCCCGATATTGTAGCGCAGCCAGATGGGATTCATGTGGCGGATATCCACTTCGTCAATATAGATGGCCCCGCTATGGCAGAGGTAGAGCCGCTGCAAAAGCTTGGCAATGGTGGATTTGCCGCTGCCGCTACGGCCAACGATGCCTACGCTGGTGCCCGGATTCACAAAAAAGCTGGTCTGGTCCACTACCAGGGGGGCATTGGGGCCGTAGGCAAAGGATACCTTGTCAAATTTGATGCGGCCGGAAAGCTGGGGCAGGGTGATGGCCTTGTCGGAAGAGACCTCCACCGGGTGGTTCAGGATATCTCCCAGTCGGTCCACTGAAAGAAGCGCCTGCTGAAATTCGTTCCAAAGATTCACAAGCCGCAGAACCGGGCCTGAAAACTGTCCGGCAAACATCTGGAAGGCAATGAGCTGACCAATGGTCAGTTCATTATTCAGCACGGCTTTTACCCCGAAAAACAAGATGGAAATGGTCATCAGTTTCTGGATGCTCCCGGCCACAGCTCCGGAGATGTTGCCCATGGCTGCGAGCCGGAACCCGGCCCGGACATAATGGCCCAGACGGTCTTCCCACCGCTTTTGCATGGAGCCTTCAATGGCAAGGGATTTCACCGTTTGAATACCGGTGACGGATTCCACAAGATAGGAATTGGAAGCTGCCGCCATCTGGAATTTATCCTCAAGCCGCCGCCGGAGCTCCGGGGTAATGGTCACATAGATGACAGCAATGACCGCCACAAATCCCAGGACTACCAGGGTGAGAAGGGTGCTGTAAAGCATCATCACCGCCACAAACACAAGGGAGAAAAAAAGATCAATCAGGACGGACACGGCCTTGTTGGTGATAAATTCCCGGATGGTATCCAGCTCCCGGACCCGGGCCGCAATATTGCCCACCTGCCGTGCCTCGAAATACATGAGGGGCAGGGCCAGAAGATGCCGGAACAGTTTTGCGCCCAGCTTTGCATCCAGCTTGCCTGCCGTATGGATAAAGATATAATTTCTGGAGATATTCAACAGCAGCTCAAACAGGGTGACGGCCAGAAACGCAATTGCCAGCACATCCAGGGTGGTCATGCTGCGGTGGACAATGACCTTGTCCAGGATCACCTGGGTAAAGAGCGGGGTGATCAGGCCGAAAAGCTGGACAAAAAAGGACCCCAGCAGAACCTCGCCGATGATCCGTTTGTATCTGGCCATTTCCGTTAAAAACCATTTAAACCCGAATGCAGCCTGGGAGGAAAGAAGGCGGTGTCTTGCAATCATAACCCTGCCGGTACAGATTTCCTCAAGTTCGGCAAAGGATTTCTCCTCTGCCTTTTTCTCAGCCGGCAAAACCACCAGGGCTTTTTTATCCTCAGGGGCTATCTTTAAAAGGACGGCATAGCTCCCGCCTTTTAAGATCAGGATGGAAGGCAAGGGGTATTTTCCTGCGATCTGTTCCAGGGTCAGGTGTTTTTGCTTTGCCCGAAAACCATATTTTTTGGCGATCCGTAAAACCTCTTCGGGTAAAAGCTCAGCCTCGGTAATGCCGAACTCCCGGCTGACGGCCCTTACATCAAAATCAACCTGGTTCAGGCGGGCCACAATTTCAAGTGCCACAAGTGCGGTGTTCATTCAACGGCCCCCTCGGCCAGTATCCTTAACTGCAAGGCGTTTACACGCCGATCTACATCAGCCAGCGCCAGTGTCAACTGTTTTTCCATCTGTGCTTCCTTTTGCTGCAAGAAACTGATCCGGTCGATGATCTGCTTTTCGGAGAGCCTTTCTTCCATGGTTCTCTGGTCGTTTAAAGCCGCCCAATAGGAGCTTGAATTCTCCATTCCCTGCTCAAATATTATATTTCTCTTTGCCAGGGTGCTCGTTTTCTGCTCATTTTCCGCCATCTTTTTTTCTTTTTCGATTTTCAACTTTTCCATCTCTTTTTGCAGCCGCCTTGCCTTGGCCTCATCACCAAAGCCGTTGAACAGATTCATATTTACAACAAGGCCGACGGCTGCGTTTCTTTCTTCCAGATTTTCAAGGGAGCCGGTAAAACTTGTTCTGTCATTTCCATACATGCGAAAAGACGAGTAGAGGCTCAGGGTGGGCAGCCAGTGGCGCAGGGCAATGTCAGCCTCCGTTTTTTTCTGCTCAATGGCCACATCATAGGCCCTGATCTCCGGCAGTTTTGAAACATCAACCGCCGCAGCCGCCCCGGTCTGCTCCGGAAAATCCGTAAACCGCACCCCGGCCATTGGGTAGCGGTTGCCTGTAAAATAGGTCAGCCTTTCAAGAACCCCGGCCATCTCCCGCTGCAGCGATTCTCCGTTCTGCATTGCTTCAGCCACGGCAATGGCGGCAATGCCCTGTTCCGGCTTGTCCCTGCTGCCGGATATCACCAGCCGCCGGGTGAACCCATACACTTCTTTTCTAAGACCTATCAGGGCAGACCACACCTCCATTTTTTTTTGAAGCTGAAGCCCGCTTCCGAAAAGGGAAAGCACCTCGGCCTTGAGATCCAGAAGGCGCTGGGCAGCTTGGTACTGTGAAAGGCTAACACCGCGCTCGGCATTCTTGTATGTCATTTCTCTCACACCGAAGTCATACAAGAGATACTGGGCCGACAGGGCCACAGAGTGCTGAAACGCCGACTGACTTCCCGGAATGATCGTCTCGCCCACAGACACGGTATTGGCCCCAGTCCTGGTAAGGTCATCAATATATTCATTGGTGAAGCGCAGGGAGAGGTTCGGAAAATACATGGCCCCGGCCTCTGTAAGTCTCTCTTTGCTGATTTCTTTTTCCAGCCCGGCCATCTTAAGATCGTGGGAATGGACAAGGGCCTGCGCCAGGATTTCTGAAAAATTCAGATCCCGGGCCTGCCCCTGTCCTGTGACCATGAATGCCAGAACAAGAAGGAAAACAATTCCCGGAAGTGTTTTCATCATGCAGCTATGCATGCCATGAACCGGCAATCATTGTCATCAGATGGTCGTTGTTCCTGACATCATTTACCGAACCCAGGGTAATCCCTTCACTGACCGCATAGGCAGCCATGTCCTGGATAATCTGGTTAATGTCGGCAGCAGTGATATATGAACCGTTCTCAAGTTTGACCTGGTCCACCTGATAATTGGCACTGGTAAAGAAATTGCTGACGCTGACCTTGTCGGTGTTGCTGTAACCGATCTCCAGGGCGTTGCCCTTCCTGAACAACCCCACGGCCTGGCCGATGCCAAGACCAAAGGATACAATATCAAAACCCTCAGCATCATTGTTGTTGATGATGTCAGTTCCGTCACCCATGTTGAAGATGTAGGTGTCATTACCTGCATCTCCCTTTAGCTTGTCCTTGCCTGCACCGCCGATGATGACGTCATTGCCGGCAGAGCCGATCACGGTATCATTGCCAAGGCCGGCTTGTATCTGTGCAATGTTCACCAGGGTGGTGCCGCTCAGATCAATACGGTTGCCCCAGTTATTGCCGGCAATAATATTGGTTCCTGCACCGCCGTCAATCATCTCGACGGTATTGTACCCATTGAAATGATGGAGACGGATGACATCATCCCCATCACTGCCGAGCACCGTGTCAAACCCGTCACCGCCGTTAAAGATATCATATGCGGTATCCGTGCCTTCGATCAGGAAGATATCGTCTCCGGCCCCGCCCTTTAGTTTGTCCTTGCCTGCACCGCCGATGATGATGTCGTTGCCGTCCCTTCCCTGAAGGGTATCGTTGCCTGCAAGCCCTTCGATCACATCGTTCAAGGGTGTGCCTATCAAATTATTACCTGATGAAGTGCCGACAATATGGTTGGCAATGTCCAGGACAAAATCAACAACTGTGGCAGCACCTGCCGTGTCGGTGGCGATCACGACCACATTTAGAGTTCCAGCATCCTCATTTCCTGGAATGCCGCTGAAGGTAAGTGTCTCCGGATTAAAAGCAAGCCAACCAGGCAGAGTTTCTCCATTTCCAAGTGCTGCAGAATAGGTTAAAGAGTCCCCTATATCAATATCGGTAAAGGTGTCTGAAGGAATCGTATAGCTGTAAGCCGCATTTTCGACCGCTGACTGATCTTGCGGCATTATACCCACTGCCGGCGCATTGTTGGTAAGATGGAACAGGCTTGCCTGGCTTCCGTCTGCAAATTGCAGTGTGTCCGCTACCAGAGAGCCATTGGGGCCGAAGCGATCAAAATCCTTGAGTCGCAGGACATCACCCTGTGAACCAACCTGAATTATAAGATCACCGCCATCCCGCTCGAAAGAGAGATCAGTCGTCCCAATACCTGGGCCGAAAGCAATAAGATTCCCTTCTGCCGTACTCGATACATCCTCAATGGTATCCACTCCATCACCGATATTGAACACATATTTGTCATGGCCGCTTCCCCCGGTCAGTGTGTCATCACCTTTACCGCCACACAGTGTATCGGAACCGGCACCACCCGTAAGACGGTCATTGATGGCCGTTCCTGTCAACAAATCGTCCTCGCCTGATCCCTGGATATCGAAACCCTTCTGGAGCAGATCGGAGATACCAAGCACTGAGCCGTCGTTGAATTGAAATGTTTCTATTACGGAAGTGTTGAACGGATCATCGGGATTGAAGCCCTCGATGTGAATTGCATCTTCCTGTCCGCCGAACCGGATCATCAGCGAACCAAGGCCAAGGGAAATGGAATCGGAACTGATACCGTCGCCAAACAGAATGCTATCCATTCCTCCAGAATCTGTGATCCGGTCCACACCATCTCCCTGATTAAAGAGATAAGAGTCATCGCCGCTACCGCCTGAAAGCAGGTCGTTGCCGGCCCCGCCCTGGAGGTTGTCCGTTCCTTCACCGCCGATGATGGTGTCGTTGCCGACAGAGCCGATTACCGTATCATTGCCAAGACCGCTTTCTATCTGCGCTATGTTCACCAGGGTGGTCCCACGCAGATCGATGAGGTTGCCGTCATCAGTGCCGGCAATGATATTGGTGCCGGCACCTCCGTCTATCATTTCAACGGTATTGGCTCCGCTGAAGTTATTCAGCCGGATGGTATCATCCCCATCACTGCCAAGTACCTTGTCAAAACCATCACCACCATTGAAGGTATCATATGCCGCATCAGTGCCCTCAACCAGGAAAAGGTCGTCTCCGGCCCCGCCATTAAAAATATCATGCCCTGGAGTGCCTTTTATGGTGAGGTTTTGAACACTGACAGATAAATTAAAAATGCCTGATACACTCAAACCTCCTGTATCTGTGGCCGTCACCTGAACGATTAGTGTTCCAGGATCAGGCGGCGTGCCGCTGAAAGTCTGAGTTACTGCATCAAAATTAAGCCAGGACGGCAAGTCAGTGCCATCACCCAGAGTGGCACTGTAACTTAGGACATCACCTTCATCAGGATCTGTAAAGGCTGAGTCAGGAATCGAATAACTGAATAAACTATCAAGGGACACCGTCTGATCAGGAAGTGCTGCTTCCAGGACTGGTGCCTGGTTCAAAGGGTCAACATTCAAGGTGACAGATTCGCTTACCGAGTGATTATACTCATCCGTGCCCCACAGCACAAATTGCAGGCTGCCAGCATCGTCAGCATCCGGAGTGCCGGATAGCATCCGGGTCTGTGCATCAAAGGAAAGCCATTCCGGCAAATCAGACCCATCTTCCATCTTGACGCTGTAAATGATGGAATCCAAAGGATCCGGATCTGTAATCGTGTTCTCCGGCACGACATAAGTGAAAAGTTCCCCGGCACGGGCCTCCAGCGTTGGCAGTTGGCTGTTGACTGTTGGCGCATTGTTATTTACTGCCTGGTCAGCCATGGTCTGGATCATTGCCTGGTCCCATACTACGCCGTTCGAAAACTCAACCATGTTAATTTTGTGATCAAAAGTTTCTCCACCAAGAACAGATATATTTTCCGCATAATAGTCGGTTATACGCAATTCGCCGTCGCTGTTTTTTAGCTTAAACAGCAGATCGTTATTGTCTCTAATCGTCAAAACATCAGTGTCAAAAATATCATCCATCTCTCCACCAAAGATCAATCGATCGAAACTATCCGCCTTGTCATAATCATGGATACTGTCCTGGCCATCGCCAAGGTTATAATAATATGTATCATCACCCAAACCGCCAACCAGGATATCATTCCCCTCCCCGCCGATTAAATCATCATCATCACCGCCACCATTGAGGGTATCGTCTCCGCCATGACCCTCAAGCAAATCCCGTCCAGCATCACCGTATAATGTATCATTGCCGGCATCACCGATCAGGACATCATTCCCATTATTCCCGGTAATGGTATTATCAGCACCTTCCTGGCCATAAATAACATCATTTCGTATGGAACCTTTAATTGATACCGGCTTAGGTTCAAGCATTTCTGCCCAGGTTTTCACAATACCGTCACTAAACCTGAAATAGTCCACTTGGTTTTGTTCACCGTCTATCCAATTTTCAAATATGATCTTCTGGTTATTTGAATCGTTAATTATGAAAACCAAATCATTTCCATTAATCACTGGAATGACATTCTTAAATTCAATACCCAAGCCGAAAGATATGGTGTCCGTTCCTGCAACATCATTGTCACGGATGATCTTAACACCATCTCCAGAATTGTAAACATAGGTATCATCACCCGCTCCGCCATTGAGAATATCATTGCCCTTGCCGCCTGAAAGCAGATCGTCGCCATCACCGCCAAACAATATGTCGTCACCAGATTCACCATACAGTATATCCGAGCCGGATTCCCCGAAAATCTGATCGTTGCCGTCTCCGCCAAACTCAATATCGTCTCCTTGTCCTCCGGCCAGATCATCATCTCCGGCACCGCCGTCCAGGATATCATTGCCGCCGTTTCCCATCAGGATGTCCCGTTCTGTTCCTCCGAAAAGAGAGTCTGCCTGGTTGTGGCCGATTAAGAGGTCATTGCCGCCTTCACCCATCAGCACCACGCCTTCTTCCCTATCAGGCGCCGGCATCATGCCGTAGGACAGACCCATTGCAGCATCCATCCCCCCGGGCGCTTCTGTGGGGTGGAAGTATTTAAGCTCAAGGCTTCCCTGATTGATTGCAAACTGGTATGTCCACGCGCCGCCCAGGCTTGACGCCCCGGAAAACGTTTCTTGGCTGCCGACACCACTTGAGAACCAGTCGGCCAGATACCCGTTCTCATCCAGATAAAATCCGTCACCATACGAAGACTGCCAGTGTTGACTCAGGTCAGCCCAGATCACATCCCTTGTCAATGGAGAATTCGGCATATCCATAACCAGTTGCTGTCCGGCAGACGCCGTGATGATATCATCTCCCTCACCACCGGCTGCAACGGTTCCGCCGCCGATCCAGGAGATAAAATCATTGCCGGCCCCCCCGTCAACCTGATCCGCCCCTCCTGCACCGGCAATCCAGTCGTCGCCGTCACCGCCGGAAAGAAAATCATCCCCGATGTCTCCTGTGATTTTATCTTTGCCCCCGCCTCCCCGGATATCCCTTGTCTTGTCAAACGGCAGGGTGTGATTGTCATCCAGAACATTGGCAGTATCATTACCCTGCACCACAATGGCCTGATCAGGATCTTTATGGTCCACCAGTGTCATGCCGAAATCCCCGCTCTCAAAATCCTGGATAACCACCTGACCGCCGTCAAACTGTATAGTTAAAGATGAATCCATGGTGGCCTGGGTGCCGGTTTCTGCATTTGTGTAAATCCCTGTGCCGGCTCCTGTTTCCTGCCAAAGTCCTTTGCTGATAATATGGTGATCCTCATCTATGATGACGCCATGGATGGAACCGTTATCGTCCCGTTCTTCAACAATGATATCCCTGCTGTCATCCCACCTGAAAAGATAGCTGTCATACCCCTTGCCGCCATACAGATGATCGTCGCCCGTGCCACCGATCAAGGTGTCATTGCCTTCTCCGCCAAACAACCAGTCCCCGGCTTCCCCACCATCAAGGAAATCATTTCCATCCCCTCCGGCAAGCGTGTTTGCGCCCTGATTCCCGGTTATGCAGTTGTCCGATTCATTCCCGGTGCCGTTGAGATTATCCGTTCCTGTAAGATTAAGATCTTCGACATTTGCTGCCAAAACGTATGAGGCGGAGCTTTCTACTTTATCCCTTCCTTCATTTTCAAGTTCAATAACCGTATCGTTGACATTATCTGCATAGTATATATCATTGCCCCTGCCCCCGATCATAATATCAGACCCGGCACCGCCATTGAGAATATCACTCTGGTCCCCACCATCAAGGGTATCATTGCCAGCTCCACCGTTAAGTATATCATTGTCGGCTCCACCATTCAGGATATCGTTGCCCATGCCGCCATTCAGGGTATCATGGCCTTCATATCCGTTCAGGGTATCATTCCCGGCCGAGCCATCCAGGATATCATTTTCGGGAGTGCCGTTAATTGTCATGTCCTGCACCTCGACGCTGAGTTCGAAAGTATCAGACACACTTAAATTCCCTCTATCCGTTGCAGTTATCCGGACACTGAAAGTTTCCATATCATGCGGGGTTCCGCTGAACATCCGGGTGTCCGGATTAAAATTCAGCCAGGAAGGCAAAGCATTGCCGTCAGCCAGGGTGGCGGAATAACTGAGTTGATCTCCTGTATCGGGATCATTAAAAGCCGTTTCAGGAACCGAATAAAAAAAAGGACCATCAAGGGGGGCAATCTGGTCTTGAAGAGCGTTTTCAATGGCCGGCGGCTCGTTGATTCCAACATTCAGGGTCACGATCTCACTGACCGACAAATTATAGCTGTCCATTCCCCACAGCTCTACTTGCAGACTGCCGATATCATTGACAGACGGTGTGCCGGAAAGTGTCCGGGTTTCCGCATCAAAAAAAAGCCATTCCGGCAGTTCGGAACCCCCTGCCATCCTGACACTGTATGTAACGAAATCCCAGGAATCCGGATCAATAATGGTGTCCTCCGGTATGACATAGGTGAAGGTAAAACCATCACAGGCCTTCAAGGCCGGGAGAGGGCTGTTGGCCACCGGCGCCTGGTTATTGGCCGACCGGTCAACCATGGTCTGGATCATGGCCTGATCCCAGACCGCGCCATTGGCAAACTCAACCCTGTTTATTTTATGATCAAAAGCATTTCCGTTAACAAATGTATTTTCCGCATAATAACCGGTCACACTGACCTGGTCATCAGTGCCCTTCACCTTGAGCACCAGGTTGTCGCCTTCTTGAAAAGCCTGCACATCCGTATCAATGATGCCATCCTCTAAGGCCACAGGCTCTTTTTCTCCAATCTCATAACCAAACATCAGTGCGTCTGATCCGGATTCCTTATCATAGTCATCAATTACATCCTGCCCGCTTCCCTGAATGAAAAGGTATTTGTCGTCCCCCAAACCGCCGGTCAAGGCATCATTGCCCCCGGCATTGGCAATGACATCATGCCCGTCACCGGCCAGGACCGTGTTGTTTCCTCCCCCAAGAACAATAACATCGTTTCCGGCCCCGGCATCGATAGTATTGCCATTGTCTGAGCCCATAATGAAATCCCGGCTTGAAGTGCCGGTTACGGTTTGTTCACCGGGAGCCGCTTCAATTTCAATACCCAGCATATCAACCATCTCCGGCATAGAGAGGGTCTGACCATTTGAAAATTTAATGACATCCACCGGCAGGGTGCCTGCAAGATCATTCAGATCCACGCCGTCAAAATAAAACGCATCTCCGGAGTCACTGTCACCTATCATCAGGGATCCATTGGATAACTGAAGGTAAATTGAGCCTGCATTGGCAATGCCGTCCAGAACCAGCCGGTCATTGCCGCCACTGTCCCTAAGATGTTTGATGCCATCCCCGCGGGAGATGTAATAGGTGTCATCTCCTGCGCCGCCATCCATTATATCATTGCCTGTGCCACCCCTGAGCGTGTCATTTCCTTGTCCGCCCAAAAGTGTGTCATTTCCGTTCCCCCCTTCCAGCTGGTCATTGTCATCCCCTCCTGAAAGAAAATCATCTCCTGACTCACCATACAATATGTCATTACCCTCATCCCCATAAAGGGTATCTGCACCGCCAATGCTGGCGAAGTCGCCATTATCACCAAAAATCACATCATTGCCCTGGCCCCCCAATAATATGTCATCCCCTCCCTGTCCAACGATCTGGTCATCCCCTGCGCCGCCGTCTGCATAGTCATCCCCGTCCAGGGAAGCGAGCTGGGGAGATTGGGAGTCGGCCCAGATATAATCATTTCCTGCTTCTCCATACAGCACATCTGATCCTGCTTCTCCAAAGAGCTGATCATTATCTGCCCCGCCCAGGAGTGTATCATTGCCTTCTCCTCCTGCCAGATTATCATCCCCGGCCCCGCCGTCCAGGATATCATTGCCGCGGTTCCCTATCAGGATGTCCTTTTCCGTTCCTCCGGAAAGAGAGTCTGCCTGGTTGTGTCCGATCAATACATCGTTTCCGCCTTCGCCCAGCAGGACCACGCCTTTGTCCGCAATGGGTTCCGGTATTATTTGATAGTACAAGTTCCATGCGGGACGCATTCCACTTGGAGCCTCTGTTGGATGGAAATATTTCATTTCAAAGACATTAAGCGCAGTGATCGTGAACTCATAGGTCCAGCCTCCACCCATGATGGACGCACCGGTGTAAGTCCCGTGTTTTACACCGCTTGAAATGCTGAGAGACAGATAGCCGTTGTCATCCAGAGAAAAGTTGTCGGCATGCCAGGATTTCCAGTGTTGGCTAAGGTCGGTCCAAATCACGTCCTGTGTTAATGGTGAATATGGGATATCAATAGTAAGTCCCTGCCTGGAATAGGCCGTGATGATATCATCGCCTTCACCGCCGTATACCACAGATCCGTCAGTAATCCAGCTAATATAGTCATTACCTGCTCCTGCATCAATGCGGTCAGTTCCTCCCACACCGAGAATCCAGTCATCTCCCTCACCACCGGATAGAAAATCATCCCCAATGTCTCCTGTGATTTTATCCCTTCCCCCGCCTCCCCGGATATCCCTTGTCTTGTCAAACGGCATGGTGTGATTGTCATGCAGGACATTGGCAAAGTCATTACCCTGCACCACAATGGCCTGATCAGGGTCTTTATGGTCCACCAGGGTCATGCCGAAATCACCGCTCTCAAAATCCTGGATGATAATCTGCCCGCCATCCATCTGCAGGGTAAAAGGAGAGTTCATGGTCGCCTGGTCGCCTGTTTCTGCATTGATGTAGATCCCTGTGCCGGCTCCTGTCTCCTTCCATACACCCTTGCTGATAATGTTGCCGGCCCGGTCTTTAATCACACCGCGGATAAGGCCGTCACCGTCCCGCTCTTCAATAATCGTGTCATTGCCGTCGCCGGGGTTCCAGATATAGGTGTCAAAGCCTTGGCCGCCCATGAGTGTATCATCGCCAGTGCCGCCAATCAGGGTATCGATTCCCTTTCCCCCGGTCAGCGTATCATTGCCGGCCCCGCCTTCAATGTGATCATCACCATCAGAACCGGAAAGCGTGTCAT
>CAZUDE010000023.1:0-67915 GCA_964619205.1 uncultured Desulfobacula sp.
GGATTAATCCTCTTAAAAGGCCCTGATCGATGAACTCATCGATCAGGGCCTTTTTGTTTTTAGAATACTTTTTTTTTATCAAAAGATAATTATATTTTGCATTATGATAAGAAAAAAAAGGGAGCGATACTTAAAACAATGAAACCAAGTGCTAATCCACACCATCTTGTTCTAGGTGAATTAAAAGATTTTTTGTCTGGAGCATTAATATCTGATACTCATGATGAACGCTATCGACAGAAAATTGCCAGAATATTAGTTCTAGAAAATAAATTTGATAAAAAAGATATAGAAGCCAATGTCAATATTGAAATTTCAACTGGTGGGAAAAAAGCCAGAATTAAATTAGAATTTTTGATTTTTCATAAAAAAAAAATAGTGGGATTGATTAAATATGCACCCGGCTCTCTTGTAACCCGAAGACTTTCAACCCTTGCTTTGTCAAGATTAGTCAGTCCTTATCAAATTCCATTTGTCGTGATTACCAATGGAGAGGATGCAGAGATTATCGATGGTGATTCCGGAAAAATAATTGCCACTGGTTTGGACTGTATTCCAGATAAAGAAAAAATTAAAAAAGAGTGGGACATTTTCCCATTTAAACCTATTCACGATTCGGTTTTCGATCAGGCATCAAAAATAGCTTTTGCATGTGAAGTCGATGGGTCTTGCCCCTGCGATACTGATATATTTATTTTTGAATAAAAAAAGATCAGCTCTTCTTTTCCGCTTTATTTAATGCTTTTTTTAAATAATAGCCGGTATAAGACTTTTTGTTTTCCGAGACTTCTTCAGGGGTCCCAAAGGCAACTATTTCGCCACCCTTTTCTCCGCCTTCAGGCCCAAGGTCAATTATATAATCTGCACATTTGATCACATCAAGGTTATGTTCAATGACAACCACTGTATTTTTTGAGTCAACAAGTTTGTTAAGGACAGATAACAACCGGTTGATATCATCTGAATGAAGCCCTGTTGTCGGTTCATCAAGGATATAAATGGTTCTTCCGGTCCCTTTTTTTGATAGTTCTTTTGACAGTTTTATCCTTTGGGCTTCTCCTCCGGATAAGGTAGTTGAGGACTGACCAAGTTTCACATATCCCAGACCCACTTCCACCAGGGTATTCAGCTTGGTACTGATAAAAGAGATATTTTCAAAAAACCGGAGAGCCTGGTAAATTGTCATATCCAGCACTTGTGCGATGTTTTTCCCTTTATAGGTGATATCCAGGGTTTCCCTGTTGTACCGGTTTCCTTTGCAGACATCACAGACAACATAAACATCCGGTAAAAAATGCATTTCAATTTTAATGATTCCATCTCCTGTGCAGGCCTCACACCGACCGCCTTTGACATTGAAGCTGAATCGGCCCGGGCCATATCCCATTGCTTTTGAATCTCTTGTTTGGGAAAACAGGTCCCTGATATGGTTGAAAACCTGAGTATAGGTACCGGGGTTGCTTCTCGGGGTTTTGCCAATGGGGGACTGATCAATATGGACAATTCTGTCCAGATGTTCAAGCCCTCTTATCTCTTTATGATGTCCCACGGCCTTTCTTGACCGGTTGATTCGATTAGATAAAATCTGGTACAGGGTCGAAAGCACAAGGGTTGATTTTCCTGACCCTGAAACACCTGTTACACAAATAAAGCAACCTAGAGGGAAAGCAACGTCAATATGTTTCAAATTATTGGAATATGCATCATAAAGGATAAGCGATTGGCCAGACCCTTTTCTTCTTTTTCCCGGGGTATGGATACGTTTTTTCCCTGCGAGGTATAACCCGGTTAAAGAGGTTTTACTTTTCATGAGTGCTTCCGGATTGCCTGAAAACATCACCTCTCCGCCATTAACCCCGGCACCGGGCCCCATATCGATTACATGATCGGCAGACAGAATGGTTTCTTCATCATGTTCCACCACCAGTACAGTATTGCCAAGGTTTCGAAGATTCATCAGAGTGGTTAATAACCTTGCGTTGTCTTTCTGGTGAAGGCCAATGCTGGGCTCATCAAGAACATAGAGAACTCCGGTCAGTTTTGACCCGATTTGAGTGGCAAGACGAATTCTCTGGCTTTCTCCACCGGAAAGTGTGGCAGCAGATCGGTCAAGTGTAAGGTATTCAAGACCGACATTCTGTAAAAATCCTATCCGGTCTTTTATCTCTTTAAGGATTCCTTCAGCAATAAGTCGATCCTTGCTGTTTAATTTAAGAGATGAAACATACTGAAAAGAATTCTGAATGGATAGAGAAGTGATTTCAAAAATTGTCCTGTCTCCTACCTTGACAGATGCCGAAGCTTTATTCAGCCTTGTACCATTACATGAGGGACAGGCCTTAAAATTCATGAATTTTTTGATTTCTTCCCTTTGAGAGCTTGATTCTGTTTCTATGTAACGTCTTTTTAAAATCCCGATAATCCCTTCATATGGTTTTTTATAAAGAATTTTTTTATCCACCCTCTCGGTATAAAAGGGGATCTCCTCTTTACCTGAACCATACAGCAGGACTTCCTGAAATTGAGGTGAAAGCTCGTGAAAGGGTTTGTAAATGTTTTCCTTATAATGGGTGACCAGTGCATCAAGAAATTCCATCAACTGAACTGAATCCCGGTTTTCCCATGGAAGAACGGCCCCTTGCCGCAACGAAAGCGTTTTGTCGGGAACAATGAGATCCGGGTCTATTTCTGTTACCGTGCCAAGACCGTCACATTTGGGGCAGGCTCCCTGGGGGGAGTTAAATGAAAAAGAGGCCGGGCTAAATTCAGGATAACTGATACCGCAATGAAGACATGATGTTAATTCGCTGAAAAGAATTTCGGTTTTATGACTCAAATCGAGGATGATAACCTGCCCCTCGGATAAGGATAAAGCAAGCTCCAGAGAGTCGGAAAGACGTTTTTCTATTCCCTGTTTTATCACGAGCCGGTCGACCACGGCATCAATGGTATGTTTTTTATTTTTTAAAAGGTCTGGGAGATCTTCAATCAGGTAAATTTTTTTATCTACCCTGACCCTGGCAAATCCTTCTTTTTTAATTTTTAAAATCAGTTTTTCATGGGAACCTTTCTGGTTGAAAATCAAAGGAGATAAAATCATTATTTTTGAATTTTCTTCCAGGACCATCACCTTGTCGGTAATCTGATCTATGGACATGGATGAAATGGGAAGACCGCACTGATGGCAATAGGGTTTGCCAACTCTTGCAAATAAAAGTCTGAGATAGTCATATATTTCTGTGACGGTCCCAACAGTGGATCTGGGGTTATGTCCGGCTGATTTTTGTTCTATGGAAATGGCCGGACTTAACCCGATGATGGCATCTACATCGGGTTTGTCCATCTGCCCTAAGAATTGTCTGGCATAGGTGGAAAGAGATTCTACATATCTTCTCTGGCCCTCTGCAAATAAAGTATCAAAGGCCAGTGTGGATTTGCCTGACCCGGAAAGTCCCGTAATAACAGTGAGACTGTTCCTGGGGATCTCAACATTAATATTTTTAAGGTTATGTTCCCGGGCACCTTGAATAATGATTTTATCAGGATTCATTTAATTGTCTTTTTTGACTATCTGCCTGAAACGCAGCCATTTTAATTGCCTCTATGAGGCTTAAAGGATCGGCAATCCCTTTCCATGCAATATCATATGCGGTTCCATGATCCACCGATGTCCTGATGATGGGCAGTCCCAGGGTTGTGTTGACACCATCTTTAAAATGAATGAGTTTAAAGGGAATCAGCCCCTGGTCATGATACATGCAGACCACGGCATCATAGCATCCCTTTAAAGCATGATAAAAAACTGTATCCGGCGGCAGAGGCCCATAAACATCAACTCCGGCTTCTTTTGAGAGCCTGACTGCCGGAACAATAATATCTTCTTCTTCATGACCGAACATGGATGCCTCCCCTGAATGCGGATTTAATCCGGCTACTGCAATCCTCGGCTTCTTGATATTAAAACGCTCCTTAAGAGAAACATGGGTTAATCTAATTTTTTTAATGATATCTTCACAGGTCAGACTTGAAGGGACTTGCGCCAGGGGGATGTGGATGGTCACAAGAACAACCCGAAGCGTTTTTCCAGCCAGCATCATGGCATAATCTTTTGTGTCGGTTCTGTGGGCCAGCAATTCCGTATGTCCATGGAAGTCGGAACCGGCAAGCTTTAATGCTGTTTTTGTAATGGGACAGGTGACTATACCATTAATTTTATGATTTAATGCAAGATCAATCCCTCGGATGATATACTCCTGCATGGCAGTGCCTGTCTCAATACAGGGTATTGCCGGATTGAATTTTTTAATATTGATAAAAGAGGCATTAATCATATCTAATATTTTAGGTTTAAAATATCCTTGTTCAGGATCATCAATAATGTGAATCTGATGTTTAACGGAAAGAAGATTCAAAGCTTTTTCTATAATATGGGAATCTCCTATGATCAGAGGCCGGCAGATGGTATGGATCTGAGGGTTATTTAAAGCTTTTATGATGATTTCTGGCCCGATTCCGGCAGGGTCCCCCATTGTAATACCGATAACCGGCAAGGATTTATGTTTCATAATTGAAGTATAGTTACCAAGAATCGAAATTATAAAAAAATTTACGGCTAATATACTATTGGAAAAATAAAGAGTAAACATAATTTATGTTATGAAATTGTGAAACTATTGTTAAATTCAGATTAAAAAAAACTTGAAATTTTTATTAAATTTGGAGTAATTAGAAGTAAATCGTAGAAAATAAGAGTAAAAATTTTTTCCTCAAAATGAGAACAGGCTTGAAAATTTTAAAAAGCCCTGAAAAAATAAGCAGTTGCCGAAGTTGCTGGAATCTCTAAAAAATTGCCTGTTTCACATTTAAAATTCAATAAAATCAAACAATTAAAAAATTATGCCAGACATGGATTCTATATTTTGATAACACTTAAGATCAGGTTTGACCGATGACGGATATTTAAATAAAAAAAGCTATACTTTTTGATTATCAGTTGTTTTCCGATAAAATTAAATTAATTTTGCTTTATTAACCAGTGTCTCAATTTGTAATTGAAGGAAAGAGGGTTTCTTTGGGAAATTTAGAATTGTTCTGGGAAGAAGTAAAAAGTCAAATTAAAAAATCATTACCGGATCACAGCTATAGAATGTGGATTGATCCTGTGGAACTTCTCGAGCATGACGGGCATCTTCTTAAGCTGTCCAGCCCGAATTCGTATTCCATAAGGCGTTTGATAGATAATTATCTTCCGATATTCAAAGATGAGTTTTCGAAGCTGGGTCATAATGATATTCAAATCGAATTCAAGGTGACATCCCCTGAAAAAGAAAGTTTAAGAAAAAATGCCAAAAAATCAGGGTCATACGCTGCGCTGGCATTTAAATCAAAGGATTCGAAACAGATGCATCTGCCTGGACTCAATATGAGGTTTAATAATGGGCGGCTGCTGAAGAAAGGTTTTACCTTTGATGATTTTGTAGTCGGTAAAAATTCCGATTTTGCATATTCTGCATCCTTGTCTCTTGCCCATGGAAAACGGAACGGTTCAAATATTCTTTATCTTCTAGGAAAAACAGGACTTGGGAAAAGCCATCTGTCGCAGGCTGTCGGGCATCACATCATTACCCACTGTCAGTCCAAAAGTGTTTATTATGTGACTGCAGAGGATTTTACCAATGAAATGATTCATTCAATCAAAACAAACACAATCGATCAATTCAAAGAAAGATATAGAAAAAAATGTGATGTCCTCATTCTGGAGGACATTCATTTTTTAGCAGGGAAGGATGCAACCCAGAAAGAACTTGCCATTACACTTGATTATCTATTTGAAGCAGATAAGAAAATCATATTATCCGGTTATGAACTCCCGGATGATATTCCCAAACTCAATGATCAGTTGAAATCACGCCTTACTCTGGGTCTAGTGACTGAGATATCACCACCCGATTATGAAACCCGAGTCAGAATTTTAAAAAGGAAATCAAAGGTATTTGGTTATGCCATCCCAAAAGAAGTGACCGAATATATTGCCCAGGAATTGAGTGATAATGTCAGACAGCTTGAAAGCGGTCTGTTCGGCGTTGCAGCAAAGGGGCAGCTTATGGGATATGATATTGACATTGAGCTTGCAAAAAGTGTTCTGGCAAATATTATCAATATAAAAAAACGAATTACCATAGAGTCGATTAAAAAACTGATATGTGATGAATTTTCCATATCGGAAAAAGAAATAATATCAGCTTCCCGACAACAGAGAATTGTAAAGCCACGGCAGATAGCTATTTTTCTGTCCAGAAAATACACGGATCAACCCATTAAAACCATTGGCGCCAGCTTTAACAGATACCATGCAACTGCCATATATGCCATTAACTCGGTTGAAAAGGAATTAAAACAAAAAAGCGTTCTTTTTGAACAGATCAATTATCTTTCAAAGAAAATTGAAGCAGGAAAACTTTAGATGGAAGTTTTCGGATCTGTTTATAGAAAACTTCAAACAATATCAGGAAAACCGCATGTAACAAATAAAAAAGAAGAGTTGCTCTGTTATTCCTATGATGCAACCGGAATATCCTACCTGCCTGATTTTGTTATTTTCCCGGGATCAGAAGCTGAAATTTCAAAGATATTGGAACTGGCTTCAAAAGAAAAATTGATCGTTGTTCCCCGTGGGACCGGGTCCGGGATGACGGGTGGGTCTGTGCCCGTCAAAGGCGGCCTTGTGATGGTCACAACCCGGATGAATAAGATAATCCACATTGATGATGAAAATTTTATTATCAGGGTTCAACCCGGTGTTATCGTTTCTGATATTCATAAGGCTGTGGAAGAAAAGGGGCTGTTTTATCCTCCTGATCCGTCAAGTTCATCGATATGCACCATTGGCGGTAATATCGGAGAATGTGCAGGGGGGCCTCGGGCTGTAAAATATGGGGTTACCCGTGACTATGTCCTTGGATTAAGAGCTGTCCTGCCTTCAGGCAAGGTGATTCAAACCGGTGTGTCTACGGCAAAAGGAGTGGCCGGGTATGATCTAACACGCCTGATTGTGGGGTCTGAAGGCACCCTGGCAGTAGTAACGGAAATCACGTTAAAGCTTTTGCCGAAACCAGCAGCAGTAAAAACCATGGCTGTCATCTTTGACAGCATGACAAAAGCTGCCCGCACCGTATCCGGGATTATGAAAAATGCTGTGATTCCAAGATGTGTTGAATATCTTGATGAAGAATGCCTTTATCTTATCCGGGATCATTTAAGTTTTGAAGTGGACGGCAATGTTAAGGCTCTCCTGATTATTGAATTGGATGGCGATCGTGAGACGGTTGAAAAGGATGCAAAACGAATCAGGGAATTATGTTTTTCCTTTGATGCCCTTGATGTGATAACAGCCAAAACTCCGGCAGAATCTCAAACCCTTTGGGAAGCAAGGAAAGCATTATCTCCTGTTTTACATAAAATTGCAGCCAATAAGATCAATGAGGATATTGTGGTCCCAATTAATAAAATTCCAGATATGGTTGAGGTGACACAAAGAATTCAAAGAGCGTCCGGATTGAAAGTTGTGAGCTTTGGTCATGCCGGGGATGGAAATATCCATTGTAATATCATGTATGATAAATCAAATAAGGATGAACTTGAAAGGGCAAAAAGGGCTGTTGAAGAATTGTTTAGCGAAACCTTGCGTTTTGGGGGCACCATAACAGGAGAACATGGGGTGGGAATAACCAAAAAAAGATTTTTACCCAATGAAATCGGAGAAGCTGAAATTGAATTGATGAGAGGGATCAAAAAAGTTTTTGATCCTCTGAATATATTAAATCCAAATAAAATATTTGATTAATATCTATATCTTAATTTTAATACTCTTTAATCCTGAAGGGTAAATAATGGATCAATTCATCTTTATGGCATAATGGTTGTGTATTAGAAGTTTTTCCAAAATATCAATTTTTGGATTTCGGCTTCGCATGACGCAGCATCGAATGGATATTGAACAATATTTTGCACAAAGCTTATTTTTTTTATTAAACTCTCCAAAACAATCCGGCATGTCTATGGAGTCTTGTTTAGCTGAAGTAGTGATGATAATCTGCTCTAATTTTTTAATTTCCATATTCATTCCATAAATTGATTAATTTTTTTCTTATTTAAGTTAAAAATATCCTTAGGTCAACCCCTATTTTATTTTAAAATACTGATCATTGACTCCAGTTTGTCAACAAGAGGTTTTAAAGTTTGTTTCTGCGTTGCGGAGATTGAAATCCCCTGGGTTAAGAGCCATTGATCATCAAAAGTATCAAGCTCAACCCGATCTGTTTTGTTAAATATAAAAAGAGTTGGAATGGTATTGAGTTTCAGATTTTTAAGGATCTGTTCAACTGTCTCTTTCTGTTGTTTATAACGAGGATTGCTGATGTCAATGACATGGAGGATTACATCCGCATCGACAAGTTCATCCAGGGTAGCATGGAAAGCCTCCATCAAATCCTTGGGCAGGTTCTGGATAAAGCCCACTGTATCCGTAATAATGACCTCAATATCTTTTGGGAATCTTAACCGTCTGCTGGAGGGATCAAGGGTCGCAAAAAGGCGATCGGCGGAAATTATACTGCTTTGGGTCAGTGTGTTGAGCAAAGTAGATTTGCCGGCGTTGGTATAGCCCACAATGGAGATCACAGGCAGACCTTTTTTGTTTCTCCTGGATTTTTGCTGTTGCCGTTGTTTTCTGATTTTTGAAATTTCCTTTTTAAGGCGGTCAATTCTTTCTCTGACCCGTCGCCGGTTAATCTCAAGTTTTGTTTCACCTGGACCCCTGCCACCGATACCACCGGTCAAGCGAGACATGGCGGTATTTTTTGTGATTAACCGCGGCAGAATATATTCCAACTGGGCAAGCTCAACCTGGAGTTTACCTTCCCTTGATTTTGCCTGTTTTGCAAAGATATCCAGAATCAGCTGGGTACGATCAATTACTTTCATTTCAACGAAATCAGTTATGGAACGGATTTGTGAAGAAGACAATTCCCTGTCAAATATCAACAAGGTAGCATGTTTTTGAATAGCTTGAATAATTATGTCGGATAATTTGCCTTTTCCGATGACATATTTTGGATCTATCAGTTTTCTTTTTTGTATGGCGGTTCCAATGATATTGATATGGCTTGTTTTACAGAGTTCCTTAAGCTCATCCATGGAAGCGGCCGCATCTTTTTGATCCAGAGTCACGGCATTGATCAGAAACGCATTTTCTTTACCTGTTTCAGGTCTGTATAAAAAATTTTTTCGGGTCAGTTCAGACTCAAGTGCTAAAATCTGAGAAAGACAATTGGTCTTCAGATCTTCAAGGACAACCGGATCGATTATCTTGTAGGGATCCGAATCCTCATCCGGAAGAATGTGGCCGGAATAAATGCGTCCTGGTTCACCATCCGGCATGATACATATTGCCGTGATATAATCCAGGCGCAAGAGGGCAAGGTCTGTAAGATCATCTATTGTCAGGGGCTCATCTTTTAAATGTGTATGAACTAGCCGAAGTCCTTTTAATTTACCGGGGTGAGCCATATAATCAGAGATTACCGGAATGACAATCCCTTGGGAATCCCCTACAATGACATGGGTAATTTTTCCATTCCGGTCAATCAGGATTCCTATCTGCCGATTGATTTCATGGGAAAGCATCACAAAAGCCCGGACAAGATCAGGGTCGGCAATATAGTCCGGCTGGGTTTTGTACTGGTACAGGTTTTCAATGAGTATGATCTGGGTGTTTTTAAGGCCTTCAGTATCGCCATATAGCTGTTTTTTCATTCAAATTCCTGAAAAGAGTCTGACGAGAGTTCCTCAAAGCGTGTGTATTGACCCCGAAAATGCATCAAGGCAGTACCTGTGGCACCATTTCTGTTTTTTGCCACAATGATTTCAGCCAAGCCTTTTTTAGGATTATCAGGTTCCTTGTTATAAACATCATCCCTATAAATAAAGGCGACAATATCTGCATCCTGTTCCAAAGCGCCTGACTCACGGAGATCCGACAGCATGGGGCGTTTATCTGAGCGTTGTTCAAGCATTCGGTTTAACTGGGACAGAGCAATGATAGGAACCTTCAGTTCTTTGGCCAAGGCCTTTAATGATCTTGAGATTTCGGCAATTTCAAGGTCTCTTCGATCTGTTCGAAATGGCGGTTTCATGAGCTGAAGATAATCTATGACAATCAGGCCGAGTTCATTGTTTTTTTGATATAGCTTTCTAGCTTTTGCACGTATCTCCATGGCCGTTATATTGGGGGTGTCATCAATAAAGATTGAGAGCTCATTTAAGATGCCTGCGGCATCGGTTGCGTTCTGCCAGTCTTCCTGGCTGATAAAGCCTGTTCTAAGCCTGTTTGAATCAATCCTTGCTTCTGATGTTAGAAGTCTCATGGAAAGCTGTTCATTGGACATTTCAAGGGAGAAAACAGCTACGGTTTTTCTTTCATGAAGCGCCACATTTCGGGCAATATTCAGGGCAAAAGCGGTTTTTCCCATACTGGGCCTTGCCGCCAGGATAATCAAGTCGGATTTCTGAAGTCCGGATGTAATTTTATTGAGCCTGACATATCCTGTCGAAAGTCCTGAAAGGCCGCCTTCTTTGCCCTGCTGATCTTCGAGCTTATCAATATTCAAATTGATAAGTTCCCCCAGGCTTTTGAAGCCGCCTTCTGTTTTTTTAGAAGAAACATTAAAAATGGAAGATTCTGCAAAATCAATAATATCTTCAAAGTCACCCTGATCTTTCATGCATTTTTCGATAATTCCGGAAGAGGCACTGATCAATTGCCGAAGTGAGGATTTACCTTTAATGATATTTGCGTAATGAACGGCATTTACCGCAACCGGGGCTGCATCTGAAATCGCTGCAAGATATGAGGCACCGCCGATGCTTTCAAGCTCGTCTTTTTCCTTCAGCCGGTTGACAATAGTGATAAGATCCGCGGGTTCGCTTTTGTGTGCAAGATCAATTACGGCCTGGTAGATTTTTTGATGAGAGCTCTTGTAGAAATCTTCCGGGGATAAGATGGAGATGATATCATGAAGACTGTCGTTATTGATGAAGATGGCGCTTAATATGGATTGTTCCGCATCTATGTCTTGAGGCGGAGTTTTATTGAGAAGCGAATCTTCTGATATTTTTGTCTTTTTTACCGCCATAAAATAATAAAAAACATATCCGGAAAGATGTTAAAGATATCTTTCCGGATATGTTTTAAAAATTAATTTTCTTGTTTTTCTTCAGCAATTACTTTAACCGTAATTTCTGGTTCAACGTCTTTGTAAAGACGAATGGCGACTTTGTATTCACCGATTTCCTTAATGGGTTCAGCCAGAAGAATGGCACGGCGTTCCAATTCAATGTTGTTGCTGTTGAGCGACTCCTTGATATCATGGGTCGTTACTGAACCATAAAGGAGGGTATCTTCATGGACTTTGGCCTTGATGGTAATGACAACAGTTTTAATTTTTTCTGCAAGCTCTTCAGCAATTTTTCTTTCTTTGGCAATCTGGAGCTCAAGTTTTGCTTTTGCCTGTGCCATGACTGTTCTGTTCTGGGGAGTAGCAATAATGGCTTTCCCCTGGGGAAGAAGATAATTGCGGCCATACCCTTCGGCCACAGTGCATTCCGTCCCGGCAATTCCAAGTGTGTCAATGGTTTCTTTTAATATCACTCTCATTTATACCTCCAAAAAAGTACATCCTTAAGATCTCATATCGTGGGGATGACTTTTATTCTATGATGTAGCTGTATCAAGTTTTCTAAAATTAATCCAGGTATCAAATAATCCGCATCCGATGACAAGGAATAGGAACTGAGGAAAAATTGCGATCAGCAAATAAAAAAAAAATCTGATGGCAAAAGGCGTCCTCTTTTTTTGAAAAAAAAATGATACAACTGCAATTCCCTGAAAAAAATAAACAAACAATAAAACGATCAACAAGTTTACACAAACAAATTTCAATATACCTGAAGCAAAGAAAATTAAAACAGCCGTGGCAATCAGTCCAAATACAAGATAGTCAGGGGCTTTCCAGTGGTTTAAATTTTCAATGGTTTTTACGATGATCCCTTTTTTCAATAAAATTTTTTTCATTACAAGGATATTCATCCACATCATCATCAGGTATGAATTGACAAAGATGCCCGGTGCAGCAAGAAGAAGAACTGAATTTTCCTTTTCAAACACCTTCCGGTCAAGGTTCATTTCAGGATAAAGCCTTTCCAACTCTGAAAAAAACTCGCCCGACATGGCATAATAGTTTGAAATATAACCGGATATGAGCTGTTGAGTATCCTGACCCAGGACAACAGAATAAAGAAAACCCCCAGCAATACAGGCTCCGAATATGATGAGGGAAGTAAAAAGCATTATTTTCCCAATCGGAAGATGGTTTTCAATGCACTCGCCCAGAATAAAACCCGTCATCAAAAGGGAGCCAAAGTAAAAAGTAATCATTGCAATATTACGGGTAACCAGCATGAGGATAGCAAGACTTGCCAGAATAATCACTATCCCGCCGTTTCTGCCTGTTTTCAACCTGTAAAACAATACGGGAAGAGGAAGAAACAACCAGGTTGCGATACCTGTCAGCGGTATGATGTACATGATGGTAATGATCAAGACATATAAAAGGATACCGATTAGAATATCCTTTATTACTGTTGATTGTATTTGGGCACCCGTCATCTGCAGTGTTCCTCAGGATGATCAGTACATGGGTTTGCCGACAAAGGGAAGCAGTGCGATCATGCGGGACTGCTTGATGGCAACTGTAAGTTCCCGTTGATGTTTGGCACAGGTCCCTGTGATTCTTCTTGGTATTATCTTTCCTCGCTCGGTAATAAACAGCCTAAGCGCCTTGGGGCTTTTGTAATCAATATCAAGTTCCTTGTCCACACAGAATCTGCATATCTTACGGCGTTGATAAAATTTGCTTTTACCTGCGCCTTTTTGGGGTTTTTTGCTATTATTATACATGGTTATTTTCTCCCGATTTTAACTATTCTGGTTCTTCATCAGTTTCCGCATCGTCATCATTTTCCTCAGAAGTGTCATCCTCAGCCGCATCGTCGTCTTTATCAGATATGCCAGCTGTTTCTTCTGATTTTTTAGGCTTATTTTTGGCTTCTTCGGCTTCCTTCTCAAGCTGTTCTAAAGTAACATGATCAGAAAGAAGGATGGTCATGAATTTCATGACATCATCACTCAGGCGCATATTTCTCTCAAGCTCCTTAACAAGCTCGCCTGACCCGCCATATGTAACACAGACATAATGACCACGCAGTTTTTTCTTGATTTCATAGGACAGTTTTTTGTTTCCCCAGTCATCGAAATCGATCAAATAACCATTCCCTTTTGCAATGATGCTTCTGACTTTATCAAACAGGTCAGCCCGTGTTTGATCCTGAATATCAGGGTCAGAAATAAAAACAGTTTCGTATTTCCTCATTTTCTCTCCTTACGGATATTAAGCCCCGACCCTAAGCCGGAGCAAGGATTAAAACCAGTGCAATTCCTGCCTTTCAGGTATTGCACAAAAACTATCTTCAATATCATTTAAACTCGTTTGGGTCAAGATCAATATTCCAGAGCCATATAAAATTCATTGTTTATATAATTTTAAATAGTCTTTTCAGGGAAAACAGTTTTTATCCTTTTTGGTTTTCAGAGGTCTGAATTTTTCCAGTTATATTAACCTTCAATTCCAGATCCAAAGCTTTCTGACTGAAGTCATCGAGAAGCCTGAACAGGGCAGGGAGCTGATTTTTTTTATGAGAAATGAGCAGGGCGGAAACTTCCTGTTCCACATCTTTTTTCAGGTTCAGGGCTTCTTTAAAAGTGCTGCTTTTATTGGAGAGTTCTTCAATGATGTCATGAACTGAATCATATCTTTGATTTGGTGATGTTGCACAGGCCTTGAGAATAAAGTTCTTTAAGTATTCCGGAAGATCAGGCGCCTTGACAGAAGAAGAATGAATTCTTTCGGCAGAATTCATATTCATACCTACCAAAGAAAAATTTTTCCAGGGAAGGCTTGTCTGACCGGTCAGCATTTTATAGGTTAGAATTCCCAGGCTGTAAATGTCCGATCTAAAGTCGGTTTTCCCGCCCTTGATCTGTTCGGGTGCCATGTAATAAATATTTTTATCTTCTATAAAATCCTCTTCCGGGGTGGGAGCGTCAATACCGAAATCCGATATCACAACATCACGGCCTTCTGAAATAAAAATATTGGACGGCGTAAGATGTCTATGAATTATTTTTTGATCATGAGCATGGGCAAGAGCAGAGCAGGTCTGAGCCAGAAAAAACAGGGTGTTATCAGATGAAAGAGGGGTTTCTCTTTCTAAAATAGATTCCAATGAGTCGCCGTCAATATGTTCCATGATTATAAAAACGGTTCGATATTGTTCTTCAATATCATAAATTTGAGCAATATTGGGGTGATTTAAATTCAAAAGACGATTGATTCTTTTTTTTAAGGCGTTAAAATCTTCTTTTTTAAAAGTCTGATGATGTTTTATCATTTTTATGACAACCGGGGTATTTAACTGCTTGTGTCTGCCCTTATATACAAAACTCGTTTTCCCTTCTCCAATGGGGTTTGTTAATATATAGCGGCCGATACATTTTACTTCTGTATCTGTTGGATTACCAAAATGGCTCGTCAATAATCCGGTTAAAAAAAGAATCAGACCGGGTTGCAATTGGCAGGCCGAATCAAATTCGACTGTCGGCAATTCCCAAACAACCATTTCAGATTCCGAAACAGCCTCAGATATGAAAGTCTTGGCTGAGAAAAAGGCCATCTCCCCGATAATATCGCCTTTTCTTTTCTGACCTGAAGATTTAAAAAATTTGCTTTTATTCTTCAGTTTAACCGTGCATAACCCTTTCTGGATAATGTAAAGGCCATTCTGTTTTTCTTGAAAAACAAATGGAATCCCTTTATCTATGACTTTGCGAGACATGCAGTTTAGAAGGGAGCAATACTTATCTTTTGAGACAGCTTTAAGCAGCTTTGAATTTAAAAGAAACTCTATGTCTTGTGGCGTGATTTCACCTTTCGTGTCTGTTTCCGGCTCAATTCCATTGTCCATGGGAAAAAGCAATTCAAGACCAGTTTTATATTGTTTTTCACTTTCTGTGATTTGAGTCCAGGCTACCCTGCAAAAGAATGTATCCCATTGATCCAGTTCCGGATTTTTCATCATGATCTTTGGCTTAGTGTCCTTTTGAAAGCTTTTGTCGGATTCGATCAAAACCCCTTGAACTCCCAGATTGATAATATTTGCAAAATGATGAATACTTGAATTTGCAGTCTCAAAAAACACCACAGCGAGTCTCGGATCATTAAGATTCTCTCTGACGGTTTTACGAAGATCACGGAATGTTGCCATACAAGGTCTCCTTGTTAGTCAATAAAAAAAAACAGGCACCATATCTGATTTGATCAATATGGATCAATGAATCAACTCTAATCTAAAGATCAATTTGTTCGGGAGACAGGTGCCTTTTCGCATATTCGATATGTACCCCGGATTCAAAAAACAGGTTCACAATATCTTTATCTATGAGGTGGTTTTCACCCATCTGTTTTAGCACAGTAATTGTTTCACTCAATGTCATGGATTTTTTATAAGGCCTGTCCTTTGCACACAGGGCCTCAAAAATGTCTGCAATGGCAAGTATTCTTGCCTGGGTATTGATGTTTTCCTTGTTCAGATGCAGGGGATATCCCGATCCGTCAAGTTTTTCATGATGGGCTCCTGCAATGGAAGGGATTTCAGATAGCTTTTTGGGCCATGGGAGCTTATTTAATATTTTTTCAGTTAAGCGGGCATGGCTGTTGATGGTATCCCGCTCCCTTTCTGTTAACGTTCCTTTTATTATACATAAATTTTCAAATTCATCTTCTGTGAGATAGGGGACTCCCGATACCTCACAGGATTTCTCGTTAATATCCTCGAGCTGGTCAATGAGAGCCTGATCAACCGGCACCTTGCTTGAATTGATGGTGGAAAGGACCATCATTTCTTTTTCCAGGCTCTCAATTTTTTTCGTGTATATCGAATCAACGCGGTTCATTTCTTCTTTTTTATCAGAATGGTCCAATAAAGCCAATTTTTTCTGGACAGCCATCAGTCGCAGGTTGGTTTTAAAGAGATCAAAGCGGGTTCTGATTAATTCTATTCTGTCAAAAACCGTCTCAAGTCTTGAAGATTTGCTGATAATATGGTCCGGTGTTGTTATTTTCCCTGTATCATGCATCAATGCTGCTATTCTGAGTTCATCCATTTGGTCATCGGAAAGATGGTTGTTTTTAAATAAGGTATTGTTTTCGTTGATTTTCTTTGCAATCATGATACAGAGTTCCGTCACTCGCTGGATATGGCCTCCAGTATGTTTTGATTTTTCGTCTATGGATACGGCAATGGCTTTGATAAAGGCCTCAAACAATTCTTTCATCTCAACAATAAGCCTTTGCTGGGTAAGGACAACCGAAGCCTGGCTGGCCAGTGCCGCTGCTTTTTCCTGGACATCTTTGCTGAAAGGGATAATATTTTGGGAACAAGGCTCCTTTGAATTAATCAATTGGAGAATTCCAATAATATCATCCTCATGATTTCTCATGGGAATGACCACCATGGACTTGCTCCTGTAATTAAGAGCCTCATCAAATTTCCGGGTCCCATTAAACAAAAACTGGTTCGTCTTATAAACATCCTCAATATTAACGATTTCACCGGTGTGGAAAACATAAGAGGACACATTTGAAAGATTCGGTGTGTTGTCGTCATGGTACAGCGGAACCCCCTTCAGATCGATACGTCCTGCCTCCCCATCAATATTGAGAGAATCATTATGAAAAACATGGAAGTCCAGTTTTTTTTTATTCTGATCAACTAGATAAAGGGTCCCTCCGTCAGCTTTTGAAAATCGCCTTGCAATGGAAAGAATCATTTTCAAAAGGGCGCTGATATCTTTTCCCTTGCCCAGTGCCTTGCCTATGGCGGTCAGTTCGGATATTTCCCTTGCCTGCTCTTCAAGAAACGGGCAAAGTTCATCAAGGATATTTTCAATAACAATATTGATTCTGGAGTTTTCGGAAAATTTTCCGTTTTTCTGCATAAAACATCCTCAATTGTTTTCAGACAGAGTCATAGAAGATTATGAGTGCAATATCAAAAATAAAAACATGATACAAGAAAAGAAAAATCAAAACATAGAATTCCATTGATTTTCTTGCTATTTACATCTGGTTGTGGCATTTATGAGAACTTAAAATATCAGCTTGATCATTCAATTTTTTTAGAAGTATGTACAAGGAGTTAATACAATGGAGGAACGGTATCATCCCGAATCAGTAGAACCAAAATGGCAGTCATACTGGAAAGAAAATCAATTGTTCAAAGTCACTGAAGATCTGTCAAGAGAAAAATATTACCTTTTGGAAATGTTTCCGTATCCTTCAGGCAAAATCCATATCGGGCACGTGCGCAATTATACCATTGGAGATGTGGTGGTCCGCTATAAAAGAATGAAAGGGTTTAATGTCCTTCACCCTATGGGATGGGATGCCTTTGGCATGCCTGCTGAAAATGCAGCCATTGATAATAATACACATCCAGCAGCCTGGACTTATAATAATATCCATACCATGAGGGCTCAACTTAAGAAAATGGGCTTTTCCTATGACTGGGATCGCGAAATTGCAACCTGCACACCGGAATATTATCGATGGGAACAGCTGCTTTTTTTAAGAATGATTGAAAAAGGAATGACTTACAGAAAGGAATCCTATGTCAACTGGTGTGAAAAATGTCAGACCGTTCTTGCCAATGAGCAGGTAGAAAATGATAAATGCTGGCGATGCTCCCAGCCGGTTCAACAAAAAAAATTGTGGCAGTGGTTTTTCAGAATTACGGATTACGCGGAAGACCTTTTGATTCACTGTGACAAATTGCCGGGATGGCCTGAAAAAGTTACAATCATGCAGAAAAATTGGATTGGAAAAAGTGTCGGGTCCGAAATCAAATTTAAAGTTGATGGGCATGATCTGGACATTGAGGTTTTTACCACACGGCCGGATACTGTTTTTGGAGCAACTTTCATGTGTCTTGCGCCGGAACACCCTCTTGTTGAAACCCTTTCCAGAAGAACACCGATGGAAGAAGATGTGGCAGCTTTTGTCCGGAAAATCTCCAGACAGGAAAGATCAGCTGAAGGCCTTGAAAAATATGAAAAAGAAGGTGTTTTTACTGGAGCTTTTTGCATTAACCCGGCTACACGGGAAAAGATACCGATATATACGGCGAATTTTGTGCTGATGGGATATGGAACCGGTGCCATCATGTCGGTTCCGGCAGGCGATCAGCGGGATTTTGATTTTGCAAGAAAGTATGGGCTTGAAATTCGGGTAGTGGTTCAGCCGCCGGGTGAAGCTTTTGATGGTGCAACCATGACTGAGGCTTTTACAGGCGACGGGGTGCTTGTGAACTCGGGTGAGTTTAACGGCATGGACAATAAAGCCGCCATGGATGCCATAACCACCTGGCTGGAAAAAGACGGCCGCGGGAAAAAAACCATTTCCTACCGGTTAAGAGATTGGGGAATATCCAGGCAACGCTATTGGGGAGCCCCAATTCCAGTTATTCATTGTTTGGACTGCGGCGTAGTCCCGGTTCCGGAAAAAGATCTTCCCATAAGGCTTCCAGAAGATGCAAACCTTCTTGAAAAAGGCGGTTCACCATTGCCGACCCTTGATTATTTTGCCGTGACCATTTGTCCTCAATGTGGCAGAAAAGATGCAAAAAGGGATACAGATACCATGGACACTTTTGTTGAATCATCATGGTATTATCTGCGATATTGCTCACCAAAATATGATAAAGGCATGTTTGACCCTGAAGCGGTAAAATACTGGGCGCCTGTGGACCAGTATATCGGCGGTGTCGAGCATGCAGTGCTTCACCTTCTATATTCGCGTTATTTTATGCGGGTTTTGAATACCCTTGGGATGATTGATTTCAAAGAACCCTTTACACGACTATTGACTCAAGGGATGGTATGCAAAGAAACCATGATGTGTCCTGAACATGGATACCTTTTTCCTGAAGAAGCGGTGAAGAATGAAGATGCCGGGGTCATCTGCGGGAAATGCAGAAAGGATGTTGAAATCGGTCGGGTGATCAAGATGTCCAAGTCTAAGAAAAATGTTGTGGATCCCAACGAGCTGCTTGAAAAATACGGTGCCGATGTCACCCGGTTGTTTTCATTGTTTGCCGCACCACCTGAAAGAGATCTTGAATGGAGTGAAGACGGGGTTGAAGGAAGCAACAGATTCGTCAACAGAGTGTGGCGGCTTGCCATGGACTCAATGGAAAAAATAAAAGGAGTAGAACCCTTCTCAGGTCCGGCCTCAGATCTTGTATCGGGTTCGGCAAAAACGCTATACATAAAAGCAAATCAGACCATTAAAAAAGTTACCCAGGACATTGATAAAAGTTTTCATTTCAATACTGCTATTTCTGCTGTTATGGAGCTTGTCAATGACATCTATGCCATTAATCTTGACGCCGCCGATAAAGAGCTGAAACGGGTGCTTTTGTTCAGTCTTGAAAATATCCTTTTGCTTTTATCGCCGATTATTCCGCATTTTTGTGAAGAAATATTTGAGAAACTCGGAAACAATGGCTCTATCTTGTTGCAATCATGGCCGGAATTCAGGTCAGATTCACTTGAGTCGGATGAAATCACTGTTGTGGTTCAAGTCAATGGAAAACTCAGATCAACATTTACACTCAGGGCAGACAGTGATGAATCCGCAATCAGGGAAGCTGCTTTTTCTGATGAGAAAATAAAAAAATATGTTGGGGATAAAATACCTAAAAAAGTGATAGTCATTACAAAAAAACAAACCCTTGTAAATATAGTGATCTAATATGAAATACATCAATAAGTTTTTAATTTTCTTTCTTTTTTCCTTTATTGCGGCCTGCGGGTATCAATTTGAAGGTGGTGGGTATATCAATAAAGATATAACACGGGTTGCAGTAAAAGTTCTAGAGAATAAGAGTTCTGAAACAGGGGCTGATGTCGTATTTACAAACGCTCTGATCAGAGAGATTCTTCAGAAGACGGATACAAAAGTTGTAGATGAGGCAACTGCAACAGCAGTCCTTGAAGGGACCATCAAATCGATTACTTTTTCCTCCGTGTCACGGGCAAGTGTGGAAACGGTTATTGAAAGAAGGGTGTCTGCTGTAATTGATCTTCAGATGCTGAATAAAGAGGGCGAAGTGATCTGGTCTGCCACGGATTTAAACTCAAGCGAAGCTTATAAAACAACTCAGGACACGGTTACGGATGAAAGCAACAAAGGTACTGCTTTGGAGAAGATTGCCACCAGAAGTGCTGAAAGAATCATCAGCAGGATGCTCAGTAATTTTTGACAGTACCATGAAGCCAGGAATTACACTGTGTGATATATGTAACCCCTGGCTGGGATTCTAATAAGTTGAAAAAGCAAAAACGTGACAGTTTATGCATTCATAAACTTGAACAGTCTGGAAATTTTTCTGGATGCGGTCTTTTTATGAATAATACCCTTTTTGGCAGCTTTATGAAGTGCAGATTGAGTTTTTCTAAGTATTTCGTCCGAGTTTTCACTGCCGGCTTCTTTTACAGCTCGAAGCTTTTTTTCCAGGCCCTTGAGTGTGGTTTTGGCGGATCTGTTTCTAAGCCGTCTTCCCTGGCTTTGTTTTGCACGTTTGATTGCAGATTTATGGTTTGCCAACTTGATCTATCTCCTTTATTAGTGTGATAAACTTAATATTCAATCTTATTTCAAATTCGGAAACATATAGACTATGTTGAATTTTGTCAAGAAAAATTTGTAAACGGAATGCTTAAAAAGACAGCATTAATAAGCATATTGACTTTTTTTAGCCGCATACTAGGCGTTGTAAGGGATTCTCTCATCGCAGTATGTTTTGGAGCATCCTCTCACAGTGATGCCTTTTTTATTGCGTTTCGTCCCTTTGATCTTGCGAGAAAGCTTTTTTCCGAAGGAATTCTGAGCATATCCTTTATCCCTGTTTTTTCAGAAACGCTTGAAAAAGAAGGCCGCTTTCAGGTTGCGGAAATGGTGGGCTCATTTTTTTTCTTTTTTTCAATCATCGGTGTTTTGATTGTGTTGTTTGGAATTTTTTTTTCTCCTCTGTTGATTAAAATCATCGCTCCGGGATTTATTGATCATTCTTATCAGTATGGGCTGACCCAGATATTACTGAAGATAATGCTTCCCTATATTATCTTTATTCTTATCACGGCGCTTTGTATGGGAGTATTAAATGCTTTTGGAAATTTTGGCATTCCAGCCGTCGCCCCTTTGGTTTTCAATCTGACGGTAATTTTATTCACGCTTTTTATCTCAAGCCGGTTTAATGTCCCGGTGATTGGATTGGCTGTGGGGGTAACCGTCGGTGGAGTTCTTCAGCTTGCCATCCAGATTCCATCAATGATTCGACTTGGAATGATGAGAATTTCTTTTTCCCGTTTATTCCATCCCGGTGTTTTAAAGGTTGCAAAAATTATGATCCCTTCTATGATTGGGGCTGCCTCTTATCAGGTCAATATCATGGTGGTATCCTTTTTTACTTCCAAATTCGATGAAGGCAGTGTGTCGTTTGTCTATTATGCAGACCGGTTGGTTCAATTTCCCCTGGCTCTTTTTGCAGTTTCGGTTGCAACTGTTCTATTGCCGGAGATATCAAAAAAGGTGGTACTGAGTCAGCTTGATGAGGTAGGGGAGTTATTCTCACGGGGTGTGAGGCTTGTGTTCTTTATTACCATTCCTGCTATGGCAGGCCTTATGGCGCTCAATGAGCCTGTGGTCAAGATTTTATTCGGCTATGGGGCCTTTGATGCTTCGGCCGTTCAAAAGACGGCAGACTGTCTTTTTTTTCTTGCCATGGGGTTATGGGCATTTACCGGTTTAAGATTGTTTGTCACGCTTTATTATTCTCTCAAGAATATATCCATTCCTTTTTATTCCGGGATTATTACCATTGGTCTGAACCTTATTCTCTGCCCTTTACTGATGAACTTTCTGGGATTGAAGGGTCTTATCCTGTCTGTATCTGTCTCGGCTGTCGCAGGTTTTGTCTTTTTATTTATCAATATTCCGGGAACGATGAATATCCGAAAAGAAGAGATTATTGTTTCTGCTTGCAGATCTTTTTTTGTATCTGCTATAATGTTTCTGATTGTCAGGCAGACGGCAGAATTTTCTTTGCCGCTATTGTCTTCAAGATTTGGATTGGTGATAGGGGTTACGGGTTGCATATTCATTGGAATGATTATTTATTTCGGAATCAACCAGGTAGTGTCAAGCCCTGAATTAGAACTCATAAAAAAGGGAATAAAAAGAAGGCATCATGACCACGGTTGAGAAGGCAGGCCTATATTTGGCAGTATTTTTTATTGTTGGTCTGTTATGCCTGATCGCATTTTCCGAAAATGCCGTTTTTGATTACAGAGCCATAAAGCAGAAAGAAAAGGGCGTTCTGGCTCAAACCCGGATGGTTGAATTGGAAAATCTGAAACTTGAAAAGGAAGTCAACACCTTGAAAACAGATATGGAATACATTAAGCACCTGGCAAAACATGAACATGATATGATTGAAGAAGATGAACTGGTGTTTAAGGATAAACCGGAAAAATAAAGGGAATACACCATGAGTAAAGAGATCAGGACACTTGAACTCGCAAGGCTGTACGAACATCAGGGATATTATAAAGAAGCCCTTGAAATGTATTCGCATCTTGACGGCCGGGAAAGCGAGATTCAGGCAGGGATAAACCGCATGAATAAAAAGATGGAAGATGCCGGGTATTACTCTTATTCCGAAAAAAAAATCTCACTTCTTTTTGAAAAATGGCTGATGCTGATGGTATTAGGGCATCGATTGAACAATTTTATCAGAATTAAAAAGAGACTCTCGTAACAACCCTACTGCATTCTGACAATCCTAAACCCCAGGCTGTTTCTTTTTGCTACGGGTTTATAATATCCCCGGTAGGCAGCCCGCTGGTATTTACTTGACTGATACCATGCCCCCCCCCGGAAGATTCGATGGGTTCCTAATTCACTCAGAGGATCAACAATGTTATCCTTGTAGGTATCAGTTATCGCACCGACATTGCGGCTCAGAAGGTCGCGCCATTCGCATGCGTCTTGGACCCATTCCTGAACATTGCCGTGCATGTCGTAAAGACCCCATTTATTCGGAAGTTTGGTTTTCACCGGATGTGGTTTGAAATCCCCGGCAGGATTCTGGGCGCCGGAATTATAGCAATACCACGCCATCTCAAGGATGGCGGGTTCCGGCTCATTACACGAAAAATTTGTTGAGGAGCCTTCTGCAAAAGCTGTGGTTGATCCTGCCCGACAGGCATATTCCCATTCTGCTTCCGTTGGCAGGCGATATTTGTTAGTTTTTTCCCATTCATTCAAAACTCTTATGAATTCAATACATTGGTTCCAGGAAATTGAGTCTACAGGGTAATTTTTTCCCAGGTCCGGGAAGGATGAGGGGTTAAATCCAACCAGTTTTTCCCATTGTCCCTGGGTTACTTCGGTTTCACCCATGTAAAAGCTTTTTGAAAGGACAACCGTGTGCTGGGTTTCATTCCATTGGCGTCCTTGTTCAGACTCAGGGCTTCCCATAATAAAACTGCCGGCAGGGATAAGCACAAATCTCATGCCGAGTTTATTGGTAAAAACAGTGGGTTCGGCAAAAAGGCTTGAATTGAATAAATAAAAAAATAAAAAAAAGTACGTTAAGATTATATTTCTAAGTTTCATGAAGATTTTCCATTATCCTGTTAAACCGGCATTTTTGATTAAACCCTATCACACTATCAAGTCCGAGTTCAATGGAGAAATTAAGCAAAAAAATGACTTTATCGGTTGAAAAATAAGGTATAGATGATATTAAGTGTATATTAAATAAATAAAGGAGAGTGGTAATGATGCTAAAAGAGCCCCCTGAGACAAAAATACCGGCAACCAAAACCAACAAAAAGAAATTATCAGAAATTCAGGATGGTGAAAAAAAACCAGATACGTCTCTTCTTAAGAAAAATGAATTTACAATGATTCTTATAGGAGCCCTGCTTCTGACGCTTATTGTCTTTTTCTTTTTTTTCAGGACTCCTGATCCTGTTCATCCACCTGTATCCGAAGAACCGTCAGCTTCATCCTCCCCGGAACTTGTAAACAGAATAGAAAAAATGGAACAAACCCTTCAGACCATTGAAAAATCGACTTCACCCGAAGGCATGGGTACTGCAAAGGAAAGAGCGGGGGTTAATCCACTGGAAGAGCGGGTGGCAAGGCTTGAAACTGCATTTTCAGTAAAGATGGAATCAATGATTGAAAGAATGGGGAAAATTGAAAAACATATTGCTCAATTGACGGCAAAACAGGATGCTCTGCCGGATACATCAGGATCAACACCGGAACCTGTTGCCGTTCCTGAAAAAAAGACTGTAAAAAAGGAGAAAAAAGATCCCATATTTCATACGGTACAAAAAGGAGAAACGCTTTTCAGTATCAGCAGGAAATATAAAACCAGTGTTGAAACTCTGAAAAAACTGAACAATATGTCAAGCGATACCCCTATTTTTCCAGGGAACAATATTCTAGTCCGGTGAAGTTCCGGGAGGTTTTAAAAATAAAGACATTTTATGTCCACATTTTCTTAAGCAGGCCTGTGTATCGGACTTACAATTTCTCTTTGCCGGTCATAAACAGGGAGGACATAACGACTCTCAAAAACGCTATCCCTTATGGTTCCCGCATGTCCAAAAAAAAATAAGAACAAACATATAAAAATTAAAACAAGGTATGATGTTTGCTTAAGCGTGTGCTAAGGTCATGGCCCGACAGCCAATGCGCTTATTAAGTTGGGACAAGATAATTCAACTCTTTAAAGACATTTGAAAAGGAGAATAAATGCAAGAGGGACAATATGCACCCATGGCAGCAGCGCTCACACTGGAAGATGATGAGCCTCCCAGTAGCAGGCTTGTTGCCATAAACCAACCTCAGGCCTCAACAGCCGCTTTCTATCCCATTTTTTTTAAAAACACCACCCATAACCAGGCTGTAAAAATCCAGTTCAGCCAACGCAGCCCAAAAACCAGCCCCGAAACAAAGGCTTTTCGCCGAAGATTCTATCCTTTGGTAGCAGACAAGGAATGGAATGACTGGCAATGGCAGGTCAGCAACCGTATCCGAACCTATGAAAAGCTTAACCGGATATTGACCTTGTCACCCAATGAAACATTGGTTAACAGCGATACCCAGCTTCCCTTGAGTATTACGCCATATTATCTCAGCCTTGTCTCGACAAATGATCCGGATCAACCACTGCGAAGATCTGTTGTCCCCAGTGTCAATGAATGGATCAAAATGCCGTGTGAGTCTGACGATCCGCTGGGTGAAGACCATCAGAGCCCAGTACCCGGGCTTGTCCATCGTTATCCGGACAGGGTGTTATTCCTGCTTCTGGATTTTTGTTCCACCTATTGCCGCTATTGCACAAGGTCAAGGGTTGTGGGACACGGGAATATCCATGCCGGACGCTCAAGGTGGGAAAAAGCCCTTGACTATATTGCCAGAACCCCGACGGTTCGTGATGTCCTTTTGTCCGGCGGAGACCCCCTGACCCTGAGCGATGAAAGGCTGGAATGGGTTTTGTCGAGGTTGCGTCGTATCCCTCATGTTGAAATCATCCGTATCGGGACCAAAGTCCCGACAGTTCTGCCCCAGAGAATTACACCCAAACTTGTCAAAATGCTCAGGCGCTATCATCCCCTGTGGATGAGCCTTCATTTTGTCCATCCGGATGAATGCACGCCTGAAACTACCAAAGCCTGCACCATGCTTGCCGATGCCGGGATTCCGCTAGGATCTCAGACTGTTCTTTTAAAGGGCATTAATGATTCTGTGGATACCATGAAGTCTCTCATGCAGGGGCTGATGAAAATGAGAGTCCGGCCCTATTATCTTTATCAGTGTGATCCCATAACCGGGTCCGGACATTTCAGGACGTCCATTGAAAAAGGCCTTGAAATCATTCGCGGTCTCAGGGGATTTACAACCGGGTATGCCGTTCCCACCTATGTTGTTGATGCCCCTGGCGGTGGAGGTAAAATTCCTTTGATGCCGGATTATGTTCAGGGGCATACGGCCGATGATATGATTTTGAATAATTATGAAAATAAAAGTTTCAGATATCCTGATCCTCGTCCCGGGGGCAGTGTGTTTTGAAGACACACTGTGTGGACTGTAATCTTTTATCAGGAGAAGGATAATGAAAATAGGACTGACCTATGACCTGCGTCAAGATTATCTGGACATGGGATATAGTGAGATGGAAACGGCGGAATTTGATTCCATTGAAACCATTGAGGGCCTGGAAAACGCTCTTACAACCCTGGGTCACGAAACCGTCCGCATCGGCAACGGCCGAAGGCTCACCGAATGTCTTGTCAGGGGGGAACGCTGGGATCTTGTTTTTAATATTGCAGAAGGTTTAAAAGGGGTTGGAAGAGAAGCCCAGGTGCCCGCCATTCTGGATTTGTATGAAATCCCCTATACCTTTTCAGATCCTCTTGTCATGAGCCTTTGTCTCCATAAGGGTATGACCAAGCAGGTCATCCGCGATGCAGGGCTTGTCACGGCAGATTTTATTGTGGCACACGATTTTGAAGATGCTGATCTTGTGGCCTTTGATCCTCCTTTTTTTGTCAAACCTGTAGCAGAAGGGACCGGTATCGGAATCACGGCAAAATCAGTGGTACGATCCCGGCAGGAGCTTAAAAAAGCGTGTCAGACCCTTCTTGAACTATTTCGGCAACCGGTTCTGATTGAAGAATTTCTGCCGGGCAGAGAATTTACCGTGGGTCTTGCAGGCACTGGCAAAGAAGCAAAAATTCTTGGGACCATGGAAATTTTTCTCCTGGACGGGGCGGAAAAAGAAGTCTATTCCCTTAAAAATAAAGAAGGCTGGGAAGGCCGGGTCGAATACAGACCGGTCAGATCTGAAAAAAATCCATTAATCAGAGAGGTTGAAACACTGGCATTAAAGTCCTGGAATGTTCTGGGATGCCGGGATGGGGGCCGCATCGACATCCGTTGCGACCGTCTTGGCAGGCCAGGGTTTATCGAAGTCAATCCCCTTGCAGGCCTTCGTCCTGAATATTCAGACCTGCCAATGGTTTGCGGATTTTTTGGGACATCTTATGTCCGACTTATTGAAATGATTTTGGAGTCTGCTTCCAAACGGATTCCAACCCGAGGGATTTCGTGAATCAGACCATTGCGGTTGTACACAACGCCGTAAAAGACACCAGCCTGCCCGACGAACAGGATGTGTTGATCCAGGTTGAAGCGGTTTGTGAAACCCTTCTGGAACTCAATTATAAACCAATACCAATGCCCTGTGATCTTGATCTTGAAAACCTGAAATCAAGATTGATGGCTATAAACCCTTTTGCTGCTTTTAACCTAGTCGAATCCCTGGATGGACACGGGCGCCTGATCCATGTCGTTCCGACACTTCTGGATGCCCTGAATATTCCCTATACCGGGTGTCCGGCCGAAGCTGTTTTGGCGACTTCACATAAGGTCATGGCCAAGGAAAGGTTAAAGGCAGCAGGACTGCCGACACCTGGCTGGATCAATCCGGTTCCCAAGGGCATTCCCTGGACTGGGTCTGCCGGTTTTGAAGACCTGCATGAAAGGATGTGGATCATCAAATCATTATGGGAACATGCCTCCCTGGGGCTGGAAAAAGAAAACCTGGTTCGTGGAACCGCCAAAGAGATTCATGGGCTTTTATCCGGCTGCAAGCCTGAAATGGGCGGTGCCTGTTTTGCCGAAGCCTTTATAGAGGGCAGGGAATTTAACCTTTCGCTTCTGGATACAAAAGACGGTGTCAGGACTCTTCCTCCAGCAGAAATCCTGTTTCAGGGGTTTGAGCCCGACACACCCAGGATTGTCGGTTACCAGGCAAAATGGATGCCGGATTCTGCTGAATATCACAACACGCCGCGATGCTTTGATTTTTCAGATGAAGACAGGGACCTCTTGTCAACTCTTGAAACAATGGCGCTCAGTTGCTGGCGGAGTTTTGGTCTGAAAGGGTATGCCAGGGTTGATTTTAGGGTGGATGATCAAGGCTGCCCTTTTATTCTTGAAATCAATGCCAATCCCTGCATTTCACCTGATGCCGGATTTGCTGCCGCTCTTGACCGGGCAGGAATTTCTTATGCCCATGCCATAGAGCAGATTTTAAACCAGCGAAGTCGGTCCTTCAGGGTGAAATAAAGGTTAAAATATGTTTAGAATCAGACGCATTTTTGATGATGTCATTCCGGTAAATAAAAATACCCTGCGTCAGGTCAGGGAAATTCTGAAAAAACGGTTTCCTGAGGTTTCCGAACACGAAATCAATCAGATCGGAGAAAAACTTAGAAATCCTTTTAAACTAAGATTCAGACCTATTTTATTTGTTGCTGAAAATATGCGCAATAAGGTTTTGGGGTTTGCCATGGTCCTTCATGAACCGGAAATTAATTTTTGTTTTCTGGACTGGATAGCCACTGCCAAGGATACCTTAAGAGGGGGGCTTGGCAGCACTTTGTATGAACGCATCCGCAGTGAGTGTTCATCATTGGGAGTTCGGGGACTTTTCTTTGAGTGTCTGCCGGATACGCCGGGGTCCTGTTCTCCCGATGTCCTGAAAGAAAACATAGCCCGATTCAGGTTTTATGAACGCTACGGTGCCCGTCCCATAATAGGGACTGCCTATGAAGCGCCGCTTAATTCGGATGACACCTGTATGCCCGTTCTGGTCTATGACGGTCTTGACAAGGATAAGCCGCCCAGCCGAAATCATGCTCGCAGGGTGGTCCGGGCTATCCTGGAACGGAAATATGCCCACCTGTGTTCTCCTGAGTATGTAGAAAAAGTAATTGGTTCCATTCGGGACAATCCTGTGAAGCTACGGCCGTTTTGTCATGTCAAACCCCAAAAGATCGAAAAAAAGGTCAATCATAATGGATTTGTAGAAAAAATTGCTTTGGTCATAAATGAACGGCATACGATTCATCATATCCATGAACGCGGTTATGTGGAATCGCCGGTCAGGGTCAGAAGCATTCTTTCATCCCTTGATAAAAGCGGTCTTTTTGAACGTATGGAGACAAATTCTTTTCCTGACAGTCATATTTACAGTGTCCATGATGCAGATTTTCTGGCCTTTCTTTTGCGGGCCTGTGAGGAAGTCGATGAAAAAAAATCCCTTTACCCCTATGTCTTCCCCATCCGGAATAAGACACGGCCGCCAAGTGAATCTGCTGTGCTTCCCGGATATTATTGTATTGATACCTTTACCCCGATTCACCGGAATGCCTACCCGGCAGCCAGGGGTGCTGTTAATGCGGCATTGACCGCGGCAAAGGCATTACTGGACGGAAAAAGGATTGCTTACGCCCTTGTCCGGCCTCCCGGACATCATGCAGAACGCAGATCCTTCGGCGGATTCTGTTATCTGAACAGCACTGCAGTGGCTGCCCAGTATTTAAGAGAGCAGGGAAGGGTTGCCATTCTTGACATTGACTATCATCATGGTAATGGACAGCAGGATATTTTTTATAACCGGTCTGATATCCTGACTGTATCCATCCACGGACATCCCAATTTTGCCTATCCTTATTTTACAGGGTTTGAAGATGAAATCGGTATGGATGAAGGGGAGGGATTCAATCTGAACATCCCCTTAAGCGAATCCATATCAGGCCCGGAATATCAGAAAGAATTGGCAAAGGCACTCAGACGCATTTTTGAGTTTAAACCGGATTTTCTGGTGGTGGCATTGGGGCTGGATACAGCCCGCCATGACCCCACAGGTACCTGGTCTCTTTCGCCGGAAGATTTTAAAATAAACGGCCGGATGATCGGTGAGACAGGGCTTCCCATCCTGGTTGTTCAGGAGGGCGGGTACAGGACCCGCAGCCTCGGGGGAAATGCCAGAAATTTTTTTCAGGGCATGGCAGAGGTTGTCTTCAGGATAACAGGCCGAAAATCATTTTATGACCTGCGGCATAAAGACTTGAGCATCCGATATGAACCTGTTCCGGAAGATGTGAAACAGATCAGGCATCTTGTGGAAGCCACTGGATTTTTCAGACCGGATGAAGTTGAGATCGCTGCGGAGCTTGTTCAGGAGAATCTTGAAAAAGGCCCGGAAGAGAGCGGTTATTATTTTGTCATCGCCTCAAAGAACGAAAAAGTCATTGGGTATGGCTGCTATGGCCCCATCCCCTGCACCCTCACGAGCTATGATATTTACTGGATTGCCGTTTCTCCGGATTTTCAGGGCAAAGGACTGGGGAAAACCATTCTCACGGAAATGGAACGCCTGATCTTTAAAGCCAATGGGAAAAGAGTATATGCGGAAACTTCAACGCAAATGAGATATGCGACTACCCGTAGTTTTTATGAACGGTGCGGGTACGTTTGTGATGTGGTCCTTGACGATTTTTATGAGCCGGGTGACGGCAAAGCCATTTACAGCAAAATGATGGGATTAAATCTATAATTGCCTCCATGACAATATCACTGCGGTATTCACTTGTGCCTTCCCCAGATATGTCCCTTTCCTAAGTTTTGTATTGACTTTTCATAATCAGCCCGCACTTTATCTGTATAGCATTAAGAGTGGGTATGAAGTTTTGATTTTAATGTGAATAGAAAATATTAATTACAAAAAGTCGGGAGGTTATAATGAAATTTAAAAAGCGTCATAAAAACCAATTTATAATGGACCTTGAGCTTTTAAATCTAAACAACGAATCAGGATGTGCCGCATGTAATAGAAAATTCAATCTTGGAGATAGTGTTGTCCTGGCTTGCGGCAGTTGGGCAGATGGGTGTTCGAAGTTAATTCATGAACATGAGGCGATTTTTGATATAAAGACAGATGCGTTTTTTGAAAGACTTTACTATAGTGCTGTTCATTGAAGGAGGTTTTATGTATCAGGAAAATCAAATATGCGACAAAATAAAATCCATGTACCCGGATGTGGGAAAATGCGGTATTGACATCCAAGTTGACTTTGACAATGGCAACAAAGCTTGGGTTGTTTTATTAAAGAAAGACAATCAGGCACTGAAAACATTTCTTGAACCTGAGGATGCTGATCTCTGCATGGAAAACAAGCAATGTATCGGGCTAGGATTTCAGATAAGCCAGCTAAAGGACAATATCAGACAATTGGCACAGGGCTGTTAATATTCTGTTGCGAAATAAATTTAATGACTGATGATGTATGGCGGATATTCAATGTCCTGACTGCCGGGGCAAAGAGTATATTCAATGATTATCTTGCACTTGACGGGTATGTTTGCGATGTCCGTCAGGATCAAAAATACAGCGACCCTTTGAAAATTGTTTTTTTTAGAAAATGCTTTTGACAATTCTTCATAATCAGATATAATCAACCATTCACAACTAAATCCTGCCCTGTATTACAAGATTTGATGCTTCACCGCTGTTTTTTATTTTTTATTAATCTTAATCAAGGAGGGTATCATGAGTGACAGTGTTTACAAAATAATTGATCTTGTCGGTTCCAGTCAGACATCCTGGGAAGATGCGGCTGCCAAAGCCATTAAAAAAGCATCCAACACACTAAAAGATTTAAGGATTGCCGAAGTTCAGAAGCTGGATATTAAAATCGAAGACGGCAAACCCATCACATTCAGGACAAACCTCAGGCTGTCATTCAAATATAAGGAATAGGACCTGATAAATTGTTCACAAAAAACTGCCAGGCCTTTTTGATGGATCATTCATAGAAGTTGCCTGTGCGATGAAAGATTCGACTTTATTTAGATCTTTTATGCCGGGTGTTTTTTCAACTCCTGAAGACACATCCACACCAAACGGTCTGGCAGTTTTTACAGCTCTTGCCACATTATCCGGTGAAAGCCCTCCTGCAATTATAACAGGGCATTTCACATTGATCCGGCAGGATATTTCGTAATTCCAGGATTCTGCATTTCCACCGGGCAGTATGCCTTGGCCATACTCCACCAGAAGAGCGGATGCAGTTAAATAATCCTTTGCCTGTCTTATATAAGGTTTTTTGGCTGCAAAAAGGGTCTTGATAACAAAAAGATTTTCCTTTTTCAATCGATCTACCAGTTCCGGAGATTCTTTTCCATGAAGCTGGACCCCTTTCAAGGCACATTGATTGACTTTTTCCATGATGTCTTGAAAAGAATTGTCCACAAACACCCCAATGGTCAGTATATTCCGGGGCAGAACGGTTGTGATACTGATTGCCTGATTTACGGATACATTTCTTGGACTTTTTTGAAAAAAAACAAGGCCCATGGCATTCGGGTTCAGCAAAGAACAGGCAAGGGCATTATCCGGGTCTGTCAGGCCGCAGATTTTAATCCATGGTCTTTTGTCAGGGTCTGCCAGGGTTTGCAGCAAGCTCATTTAACATTCCTCAGTTCCCTGATAAATGCTATGGTATCCTTTGCCTTCACAATGCTTTCACCCACCAGAAAATTATAAATATGTGAGGACATGCTGTTTTCGATATCTTTAAAAGAGGATATCCCGCTTGCTTCCACCGGGATGATGTCATTGGGAAGAATGGATGCAATACGTTTAGAAACCGACAGATCGGTTTTAAGGGTCTGAAGGTCACGGTTGTTGATATCCACCACCTTTGCCCCGGAGTAATAGGCGATTTCAAATTCTTTTTCCGACGTTATTTCAACCAGAGGCTCCATGCCAAGTTCCCGTAAAAGGAGGATATAATCCTTTAACTGATCTTTTGAAAGAATGGTTGTGATCAGAAGGACAGAAGAAGCTCCAGCCCTTTTTGCCTCATATATCTGGTAGGCATCAACGATAAAATCTTTTCTCAATACCGGCAGATCCGTAGCATTGCAGACAATTTCAAGGTCATTCACACTGCCTTTGAAAAACTCAGATTCCGTGAGGACGGAAACGGCTCTGGCCCCGGCCTTTGTATAATATTCTGCAAACAGGGCAGAATCAAGATCGGCTCGTATAATGCCTTTGGAAGGCGAGGCCTTTTTAATCTCGGCAATAATCCCGATATCATCGGGCCCGCTATTTTTCACAGCGTGAAGAAAGCTTGCCTTTGAAACCGCCTCTTCCGCTTCTTTCCGCATGGTTTTCAAAGGGATTCTGGATCGGGCATGGCTAAGTTCCTTTAATTTTATTTCCACTACCTGCTTTATGAAACCTTCTATTGCCATATCAGCCGTTCTCCTGTGTAAATCGAACAAGCTGTTCAAGTTTTTCAAACGCTTTTCCAGAATCAATGGATTTTTCGGCAAGGCTGATCCCGGTTTTTATGGAATCCGCCACATCGGCAGTCACCAGTGCTGCGCCTGCATTTAGAATCACTATATCTCGCCTGGGGCCCTTTTCACCTTTTAGTACCGCTTTTGTTATGGCGGCATTTTCTTTTTTATCCCCGCCCTTCAGATGATTTGGGTCGGCATAGTTCTCAAAAAAATTCAGTGGGTTGAGATCAAATGACCGGATGGCTCCATCGTGAAGTTCAGAAATCCGGGTCAAGGTGGTGGTGGTGATTTCATCCATACCGTCATGACCGTGAACCACAAAGGCCTTAGTCACACCTATAAGTTTAAGCGCCTTTGCAAACATTTCCGTCAGTTCCGGGGCATATACCCCGAGAAGCTGACACCCGGCAGCCGCTGGGTTTGTCAAGGGGCCCAGCATATTGAAGATGCTTCTTATGCCGCATTCCTGTCTGGCTTTGCCGGCATATTTCATGGACCCGTGATAGAGAGGGGCAAACATAAATCCGATGCCGATTTCATTGATAGCTTCCTCAACAATTTCAGGGTCGGTATTCAGATTAAGGCCAAGTTCCTCAAGTACATCCGCACTTCCGCACCGGCTTGAAATGCTCCGGTTGCCGTGCTTGGCCACAGTTACTCCTGTTCCGGCCACAACAAAAGATGTTGTTGTGGAAATATTGAAGGAACCGGAGGCATCACCACCGGTTCCGACAATGTCAATCACTTTTTTGGAAAGGGTCTGAATCCTTAAGGCCTTGCGTCGCATGGCCTTTGCTGCACCTGCAATTTCTTCAAATGTTTCCCCTTTGGTGGCGAGCGCTGCCATGAAAGCCCCGATCTGTGCTTCTGAGATCTCCCCGGAAAAAATATCCATGAGCATGGAAGCAGAGCTTTGTTCATCCAGGTCTTGTCCGGCAATTATTTTTTTTAAATTTCCTGTAAAATTCATTATCTTATGCTCTGTTGATAAAATTTCGGATCAGTCTTTTGCCCACCGTGGTCATAAAGGATTCCGGGTGAAACTGGACACCCTGGGTGGGGTGCTCTTTATGACGGATTCCCATGATTTCTCCGTCATCGGACCTTGCCGTCACCATGAGACAGGATGGAAGGTCATGTTCCAGGACAGCCAGGGAATGGTATCGCATGACGCTGAAAGGTTTGGTTATGCCTGAATAAATATGGTCTGTGTCAGCAGTGACCATGGATGTTTTTCCGTGCATGATTTTTTTTGCATGGACAATTGTCCCGCCAAAACTCTGAGCAATAACCTGATGCCCGAGGCATACCCCGAGAATAGGAACCGTGCCAGAAAAATGTTTGATGACATCAATGGAAATTCCTGCATCATCCGGTCGGCCTGGGCCTGGAGAGATGACAATGGCCTCGGGATTCAATGTTTTGAGATCATCAATGGATACCTTGTCATTTCTGAAAACCTCCACTTCGGCACCTGCATGAAGGATATAGTGGACAAGATTAAAGGTAAAGGAATCATAATTATCAATCATTGCAACCAACATCTAATCTGCCTCCACTCATGCTGCCAAGGGCAAGCTGTAATGCCGTTTCTACACTTTTTGCCTTATTCATGCATTCCATCAATTCATTTTGAGGGTCGGAATCATATACAATTCCTGCCCCTGCCTGTACGGTCAATTTTCCGTTTTCCATCACAGCTGTCCGGATGGTGATGGCAAAATCCATGTTTCCGGTAAAGGAAATATAACCGGCTGCCCCACCATAAACTCTTCTGGGAGTATTCTCAAGACTTGAAATGATTTCCATGGCCCGGATCTTGGGTGCTCCTGACAAGGTTCCGGCCGGAAAAACGGCTTTAAGGAGATCATAGGCATCAAGCCCTTGTTTAAGATCACAGGTGATATTGGAAACCAGATGCATGACATGGGAATAGCGCTCAACCACCATGGTATCGGTTACCTGGACGGTTCCGGGTTCTGCTACCCGGCCAAGGTCATTGCGCCCGAGATCAATGAGCATGACATGCTCGGCTCTTTCCTTTTCATCATTTAACAAATCATCTGCAAGTTTCCGGTCTTCCTGTTCGGTTCTTCCCCTTGGTTTTGTTCCGGCAATGGGTCTTAATGTGGCAATACCGTTTTCAAACCTTATCATGGTTTCCGGTGAAGACCCGGCAATGACAAAATTAATGAAATTCATGAAAAACATATAGGGTGACGGATTAATATAGCGCTGGGCTCTATAAATTTGAATGGGGTCAATCAAGGTTTTGCAGGAAAAAGCCTGGGAATAAACAGCCTGGAAAATATCACCCTCAAGAATATGCTCTTTTATGGTTTCCACCCCCTTGATATAGTCTTGGGCCCGGACTTCAGACTCAAAAAACGGAACATCCTCAGGCTGAGCTTGATTTTTTTTCACAAAGGGTTTTTGAATTGTGCCGAGCATGTTCTCAAGGCGATCCCCGGCCAGTCGGAAAATTGTTTCAGGGTCTGACCCCTCTTTTAAATAGCAAATTTTAAGACAGGTCAAGGTCTGTCTTACATTATCAAAAATGATTATTTCATCAGGAATAATAAAATGGGCATAAGGCATTCCATCCGGCAGCGACACCGGAACAGCTTCAAAAAAGGACACCATTTCATAGGTCAGATATCCGGTAAAACCACCCCAGAATCTTGGCAGTTCAGGAATCTGAGCCGGTATGAAACCCCTTGAAAAATTTCGGATTACGCCCAGGGGATCATTGTGATGGTCAATGGTCCTTGTTTCATCAAAGGTCTTTATCTTAACATTTTTTGAAAAGACCTTGATACTGCCAAAGGCAGAAAGACCAAGGAAACTGTATCTTGCCCATCTTTCGCCACCTTCGACGCTTTCCAGTAAAAAGCTTTCCTTATCATGTGTATTAAATTTCTGCAAAATGGAAACCGGTGTTTCCATATCAGCCAAAATCTCTTTACAGACCGGGATGACATTGGCTGTGAGGGCAAGCTCCAAAAACACCTGTTTTTCAGGAAACTGTTTTAAAATCATTTGTTTTATCCTGTTAAAAATAAAAAAAGGCTTGCTCTGGCTAATCATGGGCAGCCTTTTCTGAATAAAAAAGCTGCGGTGCTATTTTGCTGCCGCAGCTTCGAATTCTATAGGTTTTATTTAAACAATTCTGCTGACGGCGGCAAACACCATATCCAGCTTTGCCACCACCAGTTAAACCGACCTTTATGATTTGAATTCTTCATACCATCCGCTTTATTTAAATTTTCAATAAAATACCCAAGTATGTTCCGGTTGTCAACAAAAATGTTTCTTTAAATAGAAACAATTTGTATGCGAAGATTTTTTCAAAAGATTTTCATGGAGATGGGTTTTATGGAATAATGCCCATTCCCTTCAGCACAGAGAGCATAATGGCTGCTGCCATAACCGAACCGGCCTGACCGCCTGTGTTGGCGCCAACGGCATGCATGAGCAGATAATTCTGTTTGTTGTATTTCTGTCCTTCCCGTTGAACCACCCTTGCTGCCATGGGGTAGGCAGATATGCCGGCAGCGCCGATCAGCGGATTGATCTTCCCGCCGGTCATCACATTCATGAGTTTTGCAAAGAGAACCCCGCATACCGTATCCAGGCAGATGGCAAGAAATCCAAATCCCAGGATCATCAAGGTCTGGGTCGTTAGAAATTTTTGTCCATCCATGGTGGCACCGATGGAGATACCCAGAAAAAGGGTGACCACATTGGCGATCTCGTTTTCAGAAGCCTTTGTCAGCCGGCTGACCACACCCGATTCTCTCATGAGGTTTCCCAGCATGATGGTGGCCAGAAGAGGAAGCCCTTGGGGAGCAATCATTCCGCCCACAATGGTAATAACCAATGGAAAAGCCATGCGGGCGTTTTTAGAAACCGGTTTATAGCTTTCATTGACTGCGTTCATGTTGATGTTGCGCTCTTTTTTTGTGGTCAACAGCCTCATGATGGGTGGTTGGATAACCGGTACCAGCGACATATAGGAATAGGCTGCCACAGACACGGCTCCCAAAAGATGAGGTGCATATCTGGAGGTCACATAGATGGCGGTCGGGCCGTCACAGGCGCCGATCACACCGATGGCCACAGCGTCCAGCTGAGGAAAACCAAAGAACAGCGCGAGCCCAATGGTAAGAAAGATGCCGCATTGACCGGCCGCACCCAGCAGGAAAATTTTCGGGTTTTCAAGCAGAGGGCCGAAATCCGTCATGGCGCCGATGCCGATAAAAATCAGCAGGGGGAAAAGTTCGTTTGAAATTCCCATATTGTAAATTGTGCGTAAAAACCCTTCATCACCCATTAAATCTGCAAGGGGGATATTGACCAGAATGGCTCCGAATCCGATGGGCAACAGCAACATCGGTTCCACATCCTTTTTAATCCCCAGATAGAGCAGAAAAAAACCCACCACGATCATTACGGGGTTGGACCAGTGCATATGTACAAATCCGGCTCCCAACCCGCTCATTCCGTTTATGACGGCTTCAAGCATTGCTGTATTTCCTTATTCATAGAAATGGTTTGTTTTAAAATCCCCGTTTTATTTTTCTTCTTTAACAGGGAAAATTCTTTTTATAAGTCCCATAAGAAAAGCAAAAAACCCTAAAGTGACCATGGTTCCACCCATGCCCACGATGATCATTGTCCACCCAAACGTCCAGTTATCCATTAACCCTCCTTGCGGAATATTCTGCATTAATTTTTTTTTACTGCTGTATGTATAATTTTTTATCAAGCATGTTTAAATCTCTGACACAGGTTTTCTTATAGTGTCCTTTGGATGAAAGAAAGCATTTGGTCTTGAAAAAAGCAAGGGAATTTGTGAAAAATATAATCAAGGGTTCTGAATCAAATATCAACCTGTCTGTCATTATGCTTCAAATTAAAGAGTTCACATCGATTAAAGCCTTAACCCGGCATTAAAACGGACGGCAGCCATGTGGCAATTTGAGGAAATATAAATATGAGGATTCCACCTAATAAAAGGGCAAGAAGAAACGGGTATACCCCTGCATAAATTACACTGAACGGCGTTTTTGTTATCTGCTTTACAACAAAAACACAAATTGCCATGGGAGGAATTACTACACCCATCATAACAGTAATGGAAATCAAAATACCAAACCACAGAGGGTCATAGCCAAGCTTAATAATCGCCGGATAAAAAATAGGGGTGGCGAGAATCATGAAAGCAAGATCATCAATAAAGGAGCCGCCGATCAGATAGATCAAAGAGATGAAAATTAAAATGATGGATGAAGGCAAGGTGAGTCCAACGATCCAGTCTGCCGTAATCATGGGTATTTTTGTAACTGCAATAAAATGACCCAGAATGGTCGACCCGGCAATAAGCATCATCACCATGCAGGCGGTTCTGACGGATTCTGAAGTGGATTTTATATATCCTTTTACCGTAATGTCTTTCCTAAGCAGGCTCAGCACAAGGACCAGGAATGTACCGATACTCCCTGCTTCCGTGGGGGTAAAGAACCCGCCTAAGATTCCTCCGATAACCAGGAAAAAGATGATCATAACAATCATAACTTCGGGTACTGTTTTTAATCGCTCTCCCCAGGAATATTTTTCACTTTTAGGTCCGACATCTGGGTTGATTTTACACCAGCCGTAAATGATGCAGATAAAAAAAGCCGCAATCATCAGTCCGGGGAAAATGCCTGCAAGAAAAAGTCTCCCAATGGAGAGATCGGTAATAATTCCGTAAATGATGAGGGTAACGCTGGGGGGGAGAAGAATGCCGAGGGTTCCGACAGTTGCAACGACGCCTGTGGAAAGACGTTTGTCATAGTTGTAACGATCCATTTCCGGCACTGCAACAAAGGCAAACGTCGCTGATGTGGCAGCTGATGATCCGCATATGGCTTTGAAAACAGTTGCTCCTGCAACCGTTGCCATGGCAAGTCCGCCGGGAATGTGACCGATGAACTTATGGGCTGCATCAAAGAGACGTTTTGCAATGCCGGAATTGAAAGAAATTTGCCCCATTAAGACAAAAAGAGGGATAACCGTGAATCCATAGGAATTTAAAACATCATAAAAGTCTTTGGCCAGGAGGTTTAAAGCGGCGTGCCAGGATATCAGATATCCAAAACCGAGAAACCCCATGATAATCATGGCAAAGGCAAGATCGATGCCTGTCAGAAAAACAAACAGCGTGATCGTTAGTACCAATAGGCCTACAGTTACCTCATTCATATTTACCCCCAATGATTTTCACAATGTCGCCAATCATGACAAGACACTGAACAAAACAGCAAAAGCTCAATCCGTAGGCAATCGGGTAAAAAGGAATCTGGCGGGTCAGGGTGACCTCTCCTGATTTCAAAAGACCGTTTGAAAACAAAAAAAGATTATAGCTGATCAATATAAAGATAATGATGGTAGCCAATCTTGTGATTATGTTGATTATGTCTTCCCCGATTTTCGGGAATTTTTTAACAACCGTGTCAACAAAGATATGATTTCGGAAAACGGAAGTGATTGGAATACCAAAGCCAATAGCGATGGCGCCCCCTAGACCGACAATTTCAAAGGTTCCGACAATCGGCATTTTGAAATAGCGAAGAATCACATCTGCAACTGTAAGCAGCATGATAAATGAAAGTGCGGTTCCTGCAATCACATTCATTAATTTGCTAAGTTTTTCAACAAATATCAGATACCCTTCCATGCGCCTCCTTTACTGAATTCTGATTAATACTCATTGTCTCAATGTTTTGGATAAAAAAATAAACAGCATAAATAACCTGCAGAGGATGCACTTTATTGCCAAATAATAAGGAAGGGGGGGATGTCACCCCCTTCCTTAAGGGGGGGGGGCTTCTCTGAGCCCTATTTTTTTAAAAAATCCAGACAGAATTTAAGTGCTTCTTCTCCTGGAAGTCCTTTTGATTTTGCGGTTGCGACATATTCATCCAGAAGCGGTTTAACCTTTTCGGCCCATTTTGAATCTTCTTCAGGGGAGAGTGTTATTATCTTGCTGTTTTTGGCTTTAACGAATTCCAAGCCTTCCGTATCTATTTCATCCCATGTATTACCCTGTTTTGGAATCCATTCCAGGCTTACTTCAGTAAAAACTTTTTGTACTTCAGGCGGGAGAGCATTCCATTTTGCCTTGTTCATGATGACGAACATTCCTGTAGAATAGGCAGATGCATAGTTCAATGTAGTAGAAGAAACAACTTCACCCCACTTCCAGCCCTTTAATGCTTCCACAGGTGACATGGCACCCTCTGCTACACCGGTGCGAAGAGCGTCGTATGTTTCAGGCATGGTGGTTCCGACGGGAGCACCGCCAAAAGCGGTAACAATTTTTGCAGCCAGGCCGGTTGCCCGAATCTTTTTCCCTTTAAAGTCATCAAGAGTGGAAATAGGTGCTTTTGAATGCAGAACACCGGGACCATGGGCATGGAGATACAGGACTTTTACTTCATCCAATTCTTTGGGTTGAAATTTGGCATAAAATGCATTAATTAATTCTGTCGCCTGGGCGCCGCTTTTATACCCCAAGGGTAGGTCAATGACTTCCAAAAGAGGAAATTTCCCTCTTGAGTATGCAAAAACACTGAACCCAATGTCTGCAATGCCGGTAACAACACTGTCATAGGTTTGTGGCGCCGGTGTGAGTGTGCCTCCCGGAAAAAAGGAGATGGCCACTTTTCCGTTTGTTCTTTTTTCAATTTCTCTGCACCATGCTTCTGAAAGTATGCTGTTTTTGTGTGGAGCAGGGAAAAAGCAGGAATAATTGAGCTTTATAGTTCCATCGGCTGCGAAAGAACCCGATGGAACTGAAACATGGAAAATAGAAATAAAAAGAACTGCTGAAACTAAGGCTACTGAAAACTTTTTCATTAAAATTTCCTCCTGAGGTTAAAGATTATTATCATTTTGACTTATAAATATATCTCCACGCTTTTTTTTAGGAGATATATGGTATGGAAAAACATGAGTCAGGCAGGAAAAAAATAATCCTGCGATAAAAATCGGGAAAAGTTTTGAAGTAAACAAGTATAGATGCATTTCATCCCTATCTTGATATTGTTTAAGGCTGTACTTTTCTTAAACCCTATACCCGAAAACAATTTAAAATCCACAATTCGGAGGGGGTTTTATCCTAGTTTTCAAATGTGGTCAAACGGTCACCTTTATTTTTTTTGATTGCCTTTAAAAGATTGATGAATCAATTTTAAGGTGTTAATTTTAAAATGTATTTCAAATGAATATGTCAAAGAAAGAGGGGCCATGATGGTTTTAAATAAAAAAAGTGAGGGAAACGGCTGGTGCGGCAGAATACTCAAGGTGAATCTGTCTTCCGAATCGATTTCTGAACTGGATACCAGGGCTTACAATAATCTTTTTCTTGGGGGCAGGGGGATTGCCGATCGTCTTTACTGGGAACTGAATAAGATAGAGACAGGTGCTTTTGACCCTGACAATCATCTGATCTTCATGACCGGCCCCCTGGGGGCCACCGGAGCTCAAGGGGCGTCCCGTTTTATTGTGGTGGGCAAATCTCCCATGACCTTACCTGAAGGATTCTGCCACGGTAACCTGGGCGGGTTTTTCGGGCCTTATCTGAAGCGAGCCGGGTATGACGGAATTGTGATCTCCGGTCGGTCGGATCATCCGGTTTATCTTTACATCAATGATGGTGAAGTTTTGTTTCTTGATGCCAAAGGGCTGTGGGGCAGGGGGGTGTATGAGGTTCGGGATGCCTTAAAGCATAGCCATGGCAGCTCCGTCCGATTCATTGCCACGGGTGTGGCAGGTGAAAACCTGTGTCGCAGCGCCAATATCCTGACCGATAACGAAGGCAGTGCCACGGGAGGGTTTGGTGCAGTCATGGGGTCTAAAAATCTCAAGGCAATTGCAGTAACCGGAACCGGCACAGTGGCCGTGGCTCACCCGGACGCCTTAAAAGAATTGAACCGCCTCACCATCGACTTGAACCGGCGTGATCCCATGTTTCTTCCCTTTCCGAAAGAGCAGGTACGGCGGGTCGGAAAATCTTCCTGTTATCAATGCGGGGTAGACTGTTTTTATCGCAATCTGCTTCAAACCGGCTCAGGTCAGGAAATGGTAAGAAAATGCCAGGCCATGTTTGTCTATTTTCAATGGGTTGCAGGACGGCCCGGGGAATCGGCTGAAACAGCTGTGGCAGCAACAGGCATCTGCAATGATCTGTCCCTCTGCACCATGGAGATGTACAACATCCTGAACTGGCTCAGTGCCTGTTTTAAATCAGGGTATCTGACAGAAGCCAGGACCGGCCTTGATATTTCAAATCTTGGAACCCTGGGATTTTTTGAAAAACTGGCCCATATGATTGCAAACCGAGAAGGGTTTGGCGATATCCTTGCCGAGGGCCTGCTTCGGGCCGGAGAAATACTGGGGGAAGCAGCAATAGCCCATTTTTCACCCGAGGTGTCCGGGGTAGGAGACGGAGCCACCTATTCGGCCAGGGAATACCTGATGAACGGACTGCTGTATGCCTTTGAGCCACGACAGCCCATCGCCATGCTCCATGAGGTCAGCCGCCTGACCGGGATGTGGGGAATGCACAAGGCTGACCCGGATTCATCCCCTGTGTCCAATGATGTATTCCGTGCTGCCGCCACCCGGTTCTGGGGGCATGAAAGGGCCTGGGATCTCATGACCCACGAAGGAAAAGCCCAGGCTGCGGTCCGGATCATGGACAGGACTTATGTCAAAGACAGCCTTTTGCTCTGTGATTCCTGCTGGCCCCTCATGGTGTCCTGGCATACACCGGACCGGGTGGGTGATTCAGGGCTTGAAAGCCGGATTTTTACCGCAGTAACCGGCATTGAAATAGATGAGGCAGGCCTCAATATCTATGGGGAACGGATTTTCAACCTTGAGAGGGCTATTCTGATCCGGGAAGGATGGCGGCCCTTAATCGATGATGATGTAGCAGAATTTAACTATACCCGGCCGGTTCAGTCGGTTTTCATGAACCCGGGGGTGCTGGTGCCGGGACCGGTGGACCAGGTCCTTACGCGAAAGGGGATGTGTCTGAATCGAAAAGAATTTGAAACCATGCGCAAAGAGTTTTATGTGCTCAGGGGATGGGATGTAAACACCGGTATTCAGCTTCCGGAAACATTAAAGCGGCTTAAATTGTGAACTCAATGCCAAAAGAGATAAAGCTTTTTGTGGTGATCCTGGCCTTAACTGCTCTGGGTCTGGGATTCAGCAACGACATTATCTCCAATTATTTTAAAGATGCTTATAAGGCCACAGCGTTTCAGAGGGGGTTGCTTGAGCTGCCCCGTGAACTACCCGGAATCCTGTGCATCCTTGTTATTTCTCTGTTCTCATTTCTCAGCGACATCCGGATTTCCATCCTGTCCCAGTTGCTCAGCATGATCGGCATGGTGGTTCTGGGTTTTGTCACTCCCTCCTACACCGTCATGATGGTTTTTATTTTTATCAATTCCCTTGGCATGCATCTGTTTTTTATCCTGCAGGACAGCATTGGTCTTGCCCTGATCAAAAAAGGAGAAACCGGGAAACGAATGGGGCAGTTCAAAGGGATTTTTACGGCATTTCAAATGGCGGCAGCAGTACTGGTGTTCATCGGTTTTCGGTGGGGGTTTTTCAGTTTTGAAACCTCGCTGAAACTTCCGTTTGTCCTTGCCGGCGGTTTGTTTTTTATAGTTCTGATCCTTCTGTTCCGCTTGCAGCGCATGGTTCATCTTCCCGGAAGCATCCATCAGAAAACCCGGATGGTGATTCGTAAAGAATACAGATATTATTATATCCTGGCCATCATGTTCGGGGTGCAAAAGCAGATCATGATGGTCTACGGGCCCTGGGTGCTGATCGATCTGCTCAGCAAGAAAGCAGATACCATTGCCATGCTGGCCATTATCGGCAGCTTCGTCGGTATTTTTTTCATTCCGGCCCTGGGGCGATGGATGGACCGTTTCGGCATCAAGACAATGCTCTATGCCGATGCCATGTCCTTTATAGCCGTCTATCTGGTTTACGGCGCCCTGGCGGCCGGATACGCTGAAGGCTGGCTGTCCCGGGCCGGCTGGGCCGTCATCCCCGCTTACCTGATCGTTGTTCTGGATCGCATGTCCACCCAGATGGGGCTGGTGCGAACGGTTTATTTGCAGGCCATTGCCGTCAAACCCTCGGACATCACCCCGACCCTTTCAGTGGGTATCAGTCTCGACCATATCGTTACCATTGTCTGTGCAGCCCTGGGCGGGATCATCTGGAGCGCCTGGGGCCCCCAGTACATCTTCTTTCTGGCGGCCCTGCTGTCACTGGTAAATCTCTATGTGGCCGTCAAGGTCGAGCTGCCGGCAGATTCGGATTGACCTTGCAGGCCATGGGCTCACTCTTTCCAAGGCTGGCAAAGCATTTCAGGCATTCTTCGCAGGCAATTATATCCTGATCATTTTTGCCCAGCATTTTTCCGGCTGCCTGCGGGTCGCAGATCATCTGACGGCCAATGGCGATGAGATCGATGTCCTCATTTTTGACGGCGTTAACAGCTGAATCGCCCATACCGAATTTGCCCACGGCAATGACGGGGAGTCCGATTTCTTTTTTAAACGCAGCCGTAAGGTCAATATTTGCGCCTGAAGGCAAGTCTTTGGGCAAAGCAGAGGTTCCCGAAAGAAACGAATTTCCTTTAATATCTTTCCACCCGCCCTGGGCAATCAGGGAAATATCAAACACATCCACACCCGCTTCTTTCAGCAGTCTGCCCATGACAAGTGCATCTTCAAGGGTTAATCCCCCCGGAATCCGTTCTTCTGCATTGATCCTGAAAAAAATGGGATAATCCGTCCCAAGGAGTTTACGCACACCCCTTACAATTTCCAAAGCCAGCGTGGCCCGCCCCTTGACATCCCCTCCATAGCGGTCTTCCCGTTTATTGGTCAGGGGTGATAAAAACTGGCTGAGTAAATACAAATGCGCGCCGTGAATCTCAACACCATCAAATCCTGATTTTTGGGCCCGGACAGCAGCTTTTGAAAAATCACGAATCAATTGCTTAATATCTCCCTCATTCATTATGATGGGCCGCACATCCGGCCGGAAAGCCACACCGGAAGGCGAAAAGCCATGCCGTTTTCCTGTAAGCGGCGGACACCTGGGCCCTGAATGGTTAAGCTGCACCACTGCAAGCGCTCCCTGCTTTTTTATGGTTTTAACGAGCCTGGTCATGCCGGACACCTGGGACTCATCCCAGAGTCCGAGGCTGCCGGGAACAATCCTGCCTGTGGACTGAACCGATGTGGCCTCTACAATGACAAGCCCCACATCTTTTGCCCGCTCCTTGTAAAAATCAAGAATATCCTGGGTGATAAGGCCTTTGGAAGACCCGTAATTGGTTGTGATGGGGGCAAGCACTAGCCTGTTTCTAACTACCATATTTTTTATGGCAAATTCGCTGTTCAATGATGTCATTTGGCTCAATTCTCCTGATATGGTTTATGCATTTAAATCTAGCAATTTGAATCCGGTTTGGGATTTATAAGCCGCTGGTTAATGTTCTCAATCACGGGTAAACAATCTTTTAAGGACTCGATGGCAAAATGGGCTCCGGCTCTCAAAAATTTTGATTCAATTTTTATGAGTCGGGATCTGAGATCCTCGTGGTCCAGTTCTTCAACCTCCTTTTGAGTCATGCCCAGTTCATTCCCGGTTTTGGTAATCCCTATGGTCCACATGCCTGCATTCAGTCCTTCTTCAATATCTGCAAGGGTATCACCGATCTTTACCATGGCCTCCATGGGATAGGTCTCCAGCAGGATTGCATTCTGATAACACATCCAGGGAAAGGGCCGGCCCTTTGGTACATCGGAAGAACAGACAATGGCATCCGGTGAATACCCTTTTTGTCTGGCCAGGGGAGCCAGAACATCCATCATCTCCCGCGTATACCCTGTGGACGAGCCGATTTTAATCCCCATGTCCTTCATTTTGTCAATGGCTGCCAGAACTCCGGGAATAGGTTCTGAATGATCGGCTATAGCATTGATCATCATGGCAAATGTTTTATCATAGAGTATCTCCACATCTTTTTCTGAGGGGAGCCGCCTATAGATATCCTGCCACTGTCTTGTAACGGACTCAAGCCCGCACATGGAACGGATATGATCTTTTTTCGAAAGCCCCATGAATTGTCTGGCTTCTTGTCTGGTAACCCGGATCTGATATGCATAAAAAATATCGAGAAACACACCTACGGGCCCCATGCAGCCATAATCCACTGCCGATCCGGCCCAGTCTATGACCACTGCCTTGATCGGACCCTGATAAGCCGGTCTATCCATTTTTTTTATAAAATATTTTAATAAATTCTTTCTGAAAATCAAAAGACCAGTGAACTTCTCTTATTATTTTCGCAGCTTCTTTTGCATTTCCATTTTTTAGATGATCGATAAATATCAGGTGTTCTCTGCAATTGCGCATCTCCCACTCACTGATATAGTTTTGCCGGGGGAAATCATAAAGCCTGTGTTTTATCGGACGTATAAATTTTTTTAAAAGCTCATTATCGGAAACATCAAGGTAGATGTCATGAAACTCGAGATTGGTAGTAAAAAGTCTGCTAAAATCATTTTTTTTAATATCTGACATCATTATTTCATTGAGTTTTTCCAGTTTTGAAATATGGTAGGGCCTGAATTTTTCAAAACACTCCAGGACAATGGATGCTTCAACCATGCCGATGGCATCATATGCATTTTTGACATCCGTAAGTTCCAGCAGGTTCACACGGACGCCCCTTCTCGGCAAAATAGAGACAAAGCCTTCCACCTCAAGGTGTATCAATGCGTCTCTCAGGGGCGTCTTGCTGATGCCGAGTTGTCTGGCAATTTCCCCGATATTTATGGTTGATCCGGGAACCAGGTCTCCCAGGGTCATCAGCTTTCGCAAATAGGTATAAACCTGTTCCCTGAGGGATAAAATATTGAGTTGATCTTCCATTGTTGGAATCCTTGTAAAGGTCTTTTAAACAATTTTATAGAAACGTTTCCACTGGTGTATATTCAAGATCAAATGCTTGGGCAACCGCTTTATAGGTCAGCTTGCCCTTGATGATATTGGCACCTAGTCTGATCTCTTTGCTGTCCTGCATTGCTTTTTTCCATCCCTTGCTTGCAATCTGTATGGCATAGGGAAGGGTTGCATTGGTAAGGGCAATGGTTGATGTTTTGGCAACCGCACCCGGCATATTGGCCACACAATAATGAATAACACCATCAACCGTATAGCAGGGCGCATCATGGGTGGTTGCCTTTGAGGTTTCAAAACATCCGCCCTGGTCAATGGCAACGTCAACAACAACAGAGCCTTTTTTCATTTTCTTGACCATTTCCCGGGTCAGAAGTTTCGGTGCCTTTGCGCCCGCAATAAGAACCGCACCGATAACAACATCCGCTTTTAACACCAGATCTCGTAGAACTGCTGCATTGGACATGATGGGAAAGCAGTTTGCAGGCATCACATCATCCAGGTATCTGAGCCTTTCCAGGTTGGTATCCAGGATGTAAACTTTCGCACCCAGACCGCAAGCCATTTTTGCTGCATTTATACCCACCACACCACCGCCGATGACCACGACCGTTGCCGGTTCAACACCGGTGACGCCGCCCAGAAGGATACCCATTCCTCCCTGGGGCATTTCTAGGTATTTGGCTGCTTCCTGGGTGGCCATGCGACCCGCAACTTCACTCATGGGCAAAAGCAGAGGCAGTGAGCCGTTATCCTTTTCAATGGTTTCATATGCAATGGCAATAGACTTGCTTTTCAAAAGTGCTTTTGTCTGCTGTTCATCCGCTGCAAGGTGGAGATAGGTGAATATGATCTGATCTTCCCTGATCATGCCGTATTCCGAAGGCTGGGGCTCTTTTACATGCATTACCATGTCGGATTTTGCATAGATCTGGGCAGGGGTATCAACAATGACGGCACCTGCCGCAACATAATCCGCATCCGAGAAACCTGCGCCAACACCGGCAGATTTTTCAATGAGGATTTCATGACCTTTCTGAATCATGGCCATGGCGCCCCCAGGGGTCATGCTCACTCTTTTTTCCGCTATTTTGATTTCTTTTAAGACACCGACTATCATGATAAATCACTCCTTTGTTATTGTTAAAAGGTCTTTTCAATGGCCTTTGCGACCGCTGAAACAATTGTATCCACCTGCTCTTTGGTGATGATCAGGCTGGGTGCAAAATTCATAATGTTATTTAACCCGTTAAAGCTTGTGTTTGTCCTTCCGGCGATAACCCCTTCCCCCATGAGGTTGCCCATGAGCGTTGCCATCTGCGCCTCGGTGACAGGTGTTTTGGTTTTTCTGTCCTGGACATATTCTATGCCGCAGAAAAGACCCTGGCCCCTGACATCACCGACGACTTCGTATCTTTTAAGTTCAGTCAGTTTTTCAAGCAGATACATGCCCATGACACGGCTGTTTTCAACCAGGTTTTCATCTTCGATAATGCGCGTGCTTTCAAGGGCAGCGGTCATGGGAGCTGTGCAGCCGCCATAGGTGCTGATATCCCTGAAAAAATTCAACCGTGTGTCTGGATTCGCAGGGTCATTTAGAAATATATCATATATTTTTTGTTTGACAACCACTGCAGACAAAGCTTCATAAGAACTTGCAAGCCCTTTTGCCATGGTAATGATTTCCGGGTCCACGTTATAATGCTCATGGCCCCAGAACTTGCCGGTCCTGCCAAAACCGCAGACCACTTCGTCCATGATCATCCAGATGTCATATTTTCTACAGATTTCATGGAGAACAGGGTAATATTCCTGTACCGGTTTCAGGATACCGCCGCCTGCGGTGATGGGCTCGACAATCATTGCTCCGATGGTATCCGGACCTTCTTTTAGGATAATATCTTCAACCTTGCGGGCACATTCAATGTGACAGTTTCCATAGGTTTTTTCATAGGGACATCGATAGCAGGTGCAATGGGGGAATTCGACAAACCCTTCCAGAAACGGTCCGAAATCTTTTTTTCGCTGGGCCTGACCCGTAGCGCTCATGGCACCAAAGGTTGTGCCGTGGTAGTCCCTGTCCCGGTACATGATTCTGTATTTTCCTTTCCGCTCAGGGCTTATCCTGGAGGCCTGGCGGACAAGCTTAAAGGCTTTTTCATTTGCCTCTGAGCCGGAGTTGGAGAAATAGACCTTGTCATGATTTGGTAATTTTTCTAAGAGTTTCTGTGCAAATTTGATGGCTGGAACCGTGCCGTACACGCCGGCAAAATAGGGCATTTTTTTCATCTGCTCGTAGACTGCGCGGGCTATGGATTCACGGCCGTATCCGACAATGACGCTCCAGACACCCCCGGATGTGGCATCCAGGTATTTTTTGCCCCGGATATCCGTTACAACCAGTCCCTGGCCTTCGACAATGATCATCTGCTCCTGGGTTTCAAAACATTTATGGGGCTTTAAATGGTGCCAGAGACAATTTTTATCTCCATCCACCATGTCCTCAACATCATAATCCAGCCAATTAATTTTTGTTTCCATGGGAGTTGCTCCTTTTTTTATTTTTTCTTAAAACCCTTTCTGGGGACGCATGTCAGCCTTGTCGATCCCTGCAACACAAACCGGTTTTTTCATGGCATCACGGCGGAAGGGTTCGCCAAGTTCCTGGTTGGTCAACACCTCGATGAAAGTGGTTTTACCGTCTTTCATCTGCGCCTTGATGGCCGCGTTCAGTTTTTCGGTGAGATCTGCCATGGAAGTTGCCTGAACACCTTTAACACCGCATGCGCTTGCAATTTTAGCATAGTTTACATCCCGGTTTAGCTCGGTTCCCACAAAATTGTCGGAATACCAGAGGGTGGTGTTCCGTTTTTCAGCTCCCCAGTGATAGTTTCGGAAGATGATCATGGTAATGGCAGGCCATTCGCCGCGACCACAGGCCGTCATTTCATTCATGGAAATACCAAAGGCGCCGTCTCCTGCAAACCCGACAACCGGAACATCCGGCTGTGCGATTTTGGCACCCAGGATGGCTGGAAAACCATAGCCGCAGGGTCCGAACATGCCGGGTGCCAGGTATTTGCGGCCCTGCTCAAAGCTCGGATAGGCCGCACCAAGGGCACAGCTGTTACCTATGTCGGAAGAGATGATGACATTTTCAGGGAGAGCGGCTTTTATGGCACGCCATGCCATGCGGGAGGTGATTTTTTCAGGATCACGTTTTCGGGCTCGTTCATTCCATGTTGTGCCGGGGTCATCTTCTTCATGATCCATACCGGACAGTTGTTTGTCCCAGTCTGCTTTGATCTTGGCAATGGTTGCCTTTCTGGCGTCACGGCCGGCATCACCGGCAGTGCTTGACAGCTTTGCAAGGATACTGTTGGCAACTTTTTTGGCATCACCGACAATGCCTATGGTGATCTTTTTGGTAAGTCCGATGCGGTCGGGGTTGATATCCACCTGGATGACGGAAGCATTTTTCGGCCAATAGTCTATGCCGTATCCCGGCAGGGTGGAAAAGGGATTCAAACGGGTACCCAGTGCCAGAACCACATCTGCCTTGGCAATCAGTTCCATGGCCGCTTTTGAACCATTATATCCCAAGGTTCCCGTGAAAAGCCGATGACTTCCGGGGAAGGCATCATTGTGCTGGTAACCGCAGCAGACCGGGGCATCCAGACGCTCGGCCAAGGCGATAGACTCTTTGATGGCATTGCCGATGACCACACCGCCACCGTTGAGGATTACGGGAAATTTAGCTTTGGATAAAAGCATTGCTGCTCCGGTAATGGCTTCCTGCCCACCGGCGGGCTGTTCAAACTCCACCATGGCGGGCAGTTCAATGTCAATTACCTGGGTCCAGAAATCACGGGGGATATTGATCTGGGCCGGTGCCGAAGCCCGTCTGGCCTGCATGATGACTCGGTTGAGAACTTCAGCCATGCGGGAGGGGTGACGCACTTCTTCCTGGTAGGCCACCATGTCCTTGAACACTGCCATCTGGGGAACTTCCTGGAAACCGCCCTGGCCCATGGTCATATTTGCTGCCTGGGGGGTGACCAGAAGCAAAGGCGTATGGTTCCAGTAAGCGGTCTTTACAGGCGTAACAAAATTGGTGATGCCCGGGCCGTTCTGGGCAATCATCATGGACATTTTCCCGGATGCACGGGTAAAGCCGTCTGCCATCATGCCCGCGTTGCCTTCATGCCCGCAATCCCAGAAAGTGATGCCTGCTTTGGGAAACAGATCTGAAACCGGCATCATGGCCGATCCGATAATACCAAAGGCATGTTCAATGCCGTGCATCTGAAGCACTTTTACAAAAGCCTCTTCTGTGGTCATTTTCATTTTTAGATTCCTCCATTAAAAATTGTTTTCTATAATTTTATTATACGCTGATAATTTTCTTGTCTTAGAGATATCTGATATATCAGATATCTGCAATTAAATTATAGTCCCATAGTGTTTTATTTTTACCTCCTAACGAATTTAAAGACATATATCGCAAAAAAGATGCCAGGGGATTAAACATCTCTTATATTTTTATACATCATAAATTCAATATGTTATAAAACATTATGATCTCATTTTCAGAAATAAAAAATGTCGGAACGCCGTACGCACCGAACAGTGTGTCATTATCACAAAACAAACCGACAATACTGATATCCGGCATCACAGATTCAAAGACGCGTTACCCCGGCAGTGGTCCGGTATCCAGATGCTCATTTAAATCAAGGACTTGGCAGGTATGCCGGCAAATAAATCGTATAATGGTAACACTGCATTACAATCTGTCACAGGTTATTTATTGAGGTTTCCTTTGCATTGCCATCTCACTGAATCTCCCCCCGGCTATAAATCTCAAAATATTTCAAGCCGTGCTTTAATCCAGGGAACGTGAAATTTTATAATATTTCATTTTCCTGTAAAGGTTCTGTCGGCTGAGTTTCAATAGTTTTGCTGCTTCCGTGATATTCCAGCGCGTCTTTTCCAGGGCCTGGAGAATCCCTTTTTTTGTTCCGGGGTTCAGTTGCGGCCTGTTTTCCGGAAGGACTTCCATGGGAAGATGCTCAAGCTCTATCACATTGGCCCGGCATAAAATAAATGCGTGTTCAATGGTATGTTTCAATTCCCTTATATTGCCGGGCCAGGGGTAATTCATAAAGGCTTTCTGTACATCCTGGGAAACATTTTTTATCTGCCTGCCAAACTGTTTGTTAAAGACTGAGATAAAGTGATCCACAAGCAGGGGAATATCCTCTTTTCTTTGCCGCAGCAGTGGAAGCCGTATTTCAACCACTTTGAGTCTGTAATACAGGTCTTTTCGGAAACGCCCGGCATTTATTTCTTCGAGCAGATCCAGATTGGTTGCGGCAATCACCCTGACATCCACTTTTATGGTGGTTGAGTCTCCAACTTTTTCAAATTCCTGTTCCTGAAGGACCCTGAGCAGTCTCAGCTGCATTCTGGGCGACATTTCACCCACTTCATCCAGAAAAATAGTGCCGCCATGGGCCAGTTCAAACCGGCCGATCCTGTCCTTTATGGCACCGCTGAAAGCACCCTTGATATGACCGAACAGTTCACTTTCAAGAAGATTTTCGGAAAGGGCGCTGCAATTCACTTTTACAAGCGGTTTTTCAGGGTTTGTGCCTTTATAGTGGAGGGCCTCTGCCACAAGCTCCTTGCCTGTACCGCTTTCCCCGGAGATCAGAACGGTTGTCTTGACCTCAGCAAGCGTATCAATCAAGGAAAAAATTTCCTGGAGTTTTTCATTTTTTCCAATGATATTATGACAGGTACGGCGTAATTTCATATCCTGTTCAAGTGCGAACAACCGGGTTTGATCCCTTACGGTCAGAAGGCCGCCCATAAGTTCCAGATTTGAAGCCAGCAAAGGGGATGCGGTCAGTGTTACCACCTGGTTCTTATTGGGTAATTCACACGGGACTTGGGTGTATTCAACAGTCTTTTTAGATGTTATGGCTTCCTGAATAGCACCAAGACACCGACCGCTGCAGGTCAGCTTTAAAGATGAAAAAGCTTTGCCCCGGCAGGTATTTCTCATGATGCCGCATATTTTTTCAGCAGACCTGTTGACATCGATGATGTTTAACTCCCTGTCAACACAGATCAGCGCGTCTTTCACGCTTGAAAAAATGGCTTCCATATTGGATTTATACCTTATTTTTTCGTCAACAAGCGCTTTATGTCTGATGGCTGTCTTTGTCGCCTTTAGCAGGTCCTCCTGCAATACCGGCTTGGAAAGATAATCAAATGCACCCAGCCTGACCGCCTCGGATGCTGTTTCAACGGTAGGCACCCCGGTGATCATAATAACGGGACAATTCAGGTTCTTTTGGTTTACCGCTTTTAATATATCAATGCCGGTATGGCCTTTGAGCAGGATGTCTGCAAAAACAAGATCAAATTCAACCTCCTGGATTTTTGCCAGCGCCGTATCAAAATCTTCGGCAGTTGTGACGATGTAGCCCTCATCCCTTAGAAACCGGCCAAGGGTAAAACAGATATTTTCCTCATCATCCACAATCAGTACGTTTATGGTCATGATTTATCTCCGGCAGGAAGATCGATTATAACCCGGGTATATTCATTTTCTCTGCTCATAATTTTCATGTCGCCTCCATGATTACGGATAATCCCATGACTGATACTTAATCCCAGGCCTGTCCCCAGACCGCTGGGTTTGGTGGAAAAAAAAGGGTCCATGACACGTCCGATAATTTTATCAGGAATTCCGGTTCCATTATCCTCAAAAATAACCCTGACACAGGCGCGGTCATTTTTTATTTTTTTTTGTCCCGTTATTTTCAGGACTTTTTCAAAATTTGTATACAATGCTTTTTGATTTAAGGCATACCGGGCATTGTTGATAAGGTTTAAAAACACCTGCTGAAATTTCTGCATATGACCCAGGATGATGGGCAGCCCGGGGGAGATATCCATTTTAATAGTGATGCCGTGCTTATCCAGATGGACTTTTGTCAAGGCAAGGGTTTCCGTCAATATATCCTCAAGAGTCATTGGGCTTTCAGGGCCTTTCCTGTCCTTTGCAAAGGTCAGAAGACTGCTGACAATGGATGCAATTCTTTTGCCTTCACTGATGATGCGCGGGGCCAATTCGTTGGGGATTCCTTTTTGGCCGGCTTCATTTGAAATGATCTGGGCGAGATTTATAATGCTGTTAATGGGGTTATTGATTTCATGGGCAACCCCTGATGCAAGCTCGCCAATGGATGCAAGGTGTCCGGCACGCATGGCTTCTGCCGCCAATGCCTTTTTCAGCGTAATATTGCGGAAAACAGTGACAACCGTACGGGGGTGTCCTTCCTGGTCAAGGGCGGCTGTATTAGATGTTTCCCAGAAATCAAAGCTTAATCCATTTTCGCCCTTTAAATTTATTTCACGCTCCTGCATAAGACCCTGGCTAAAGCATTTTTTAGCGATACAGTCTTCACAGGGATGATCCTGACCTGCAAAAATCCGATAGCATTTTTGATTTTCAATATGGTTTCCAAAGACTATTTTTGCGGTGTGATTTGCCCAGAGGATGGTTAACCGGTTGTCCAGCATCACCATATGGTCATTAATGGAATGAATGATCCCGCTAAGCTTTTCCTCACTGTCCCTGAGCGCTGTCTCAGCAGTAACCCGGCTTGTTTCATCGGAATATACCGTTACAATTTCATTTGACGGAAGCTTATAAACAAGAAAATCCCGCCATCCTTCGATTCGGAGATCCTTATAGTGGGTTGAAGGAAAGTGCGCAGGAACGCCCGTTTTCCAGACCTCCTGCATGAGTCCGAACAGTCCCAGCTCCCGGATGCCCGGGAAAACATCGAGAATACTCTTGTCAAGGATATCTTCAGGTTGGAGCTTGTCGATTTTCTGAACCGATTTGTTTGAGTCCAGCACAATGAAATCATTTCCGTTCTTCACCGCCCGGCAGACAATTACCCCGCTTTTGGTGTATTCGAATATCCCTCTGTAACGGTTTTCACTTTCAGCGATTTCCTGTTTTGCCTGTTCATGGCGGACCACTTCTTTTTTCAGTTCCTTTGTTTTCTCCTCCACAACCCTTCTAAGCGACCAGTTCCATGCCATCACCGATATTACCACCAAAAGGGCAGCACAGATGATGATGATAAAGACAATCAGCATATTTTTGCTCAATCCGGGAGACTGTTCAAGACGTATCCATTTGCTGTAAATGACCCTTTTTTCATCCTCTGACATACTGGCAAGGCCTTTGTTCAGTATTCCGGTTAATATGGGATAATCTTTTCTCGGGGCAAAGGAAAGCTTATAGGTAAACCCGGATTCACCCGACACCTTCAGGTTTGTAATGGTTCCTTTTTCAATATAGTAAGAAACAGTGGCAATATTTTCAACCATTGCATCCACCATCCCGAAGGAAACCTTTCTCAGGCCGGTCTGGGTATCGGGTACAAGGTCAAGATCCAGATAAGGATAGTTCTCGGCAATATATTCATGGGCTGCATAACTGCTGACCACAGCCACTTTCATGCCTTTGAGCTGATCCAGCGTCAATTCCCGGTTCACCTGCTGCCGGACGATGATAACAGCAGGGATTTCAATAAACGGTATTGTGAAATCCAAAAATTCTTCTCTATAGGTGGATCTGGCGGCCGCCGTCACCAGTTCGATTTTTTTCTTCCGGGCCTGCTCCAGAACCGTCACCCAGTCATTCAGATGAATAATATTTTTTTCAAGCCCCACCCGCGGAAAAATAATATTAAGGTAATCCGCTGCTATTCCCCTGTACTGGCCGGTTGTATCAAAGAACTCGGTTGGGGGGAAATCAGGATCAGGGGCGCACTGGATAACCGGATGGGTTTTAATCCACTCCTGTTCAGACTGTGTCAGCCGAACAGGAGTGCCGGGCACGGCAGACAACAGTAAAACCGGCAATAAAAAAAATACGACTGCCAGAACAAAAATGATGCTTTTTTTTTTCATTCTATTCAAATCAAAAGCAACACAGGATAAGACCTCCATCTTGAAAACCACTCCATATATCAGAGAATACCATTAGTTGCTTAGTCATGCAATCGCAGTTATAATACCAGTTCTGTATCTGCGGTTATTTTTTCCCGCAGTTCCAGAAAGCCCTTATCCATATGATTCCTAGGACGGGGCAGGTCAACGCCATAAATTTTTTTAATTTTCCCCGGCAATTTGCCTTCCATGGTCACAATACGGTCCGCTAGAAAAACCGCCTCTTCAACATTGCTGGTCACAAACAGAATGGTTCTTTTGTCGGTTTCCCAGATTCGTTCAATCTCTTGCTCCATAAATACCCGGGTCTGAGCATCCAGTTGACCGAATGGCTCATCCAGAAGCATGATTTCAGGCTTGTTGGCATAGGCACGCGCGATTCCCACCCGTTGTTTCATGCCGCCGCTCAATTGATGGGGAAAATGTTTTTCAAACCCTTTTAACCCTACAAGATCGATATAATGCTGGGCTATTTTCCGTCGTTCTGCCTTGGGTACGCCTCTTAATTTCGGTCCCATCTCAACATTTCCCATGACGGAACGCCAGAAAAAAAGCATATAGGATTGAAATACAATTCCCCGTTCAGGAGAAGGGCCGTCCACCTCTTTTCCCTTAAAACGGATATGGCCCCTGGTGGGTTTCAAAAGACCTGCAATGGCGCGGAGAAGAGTTGTTTTACCGCATTGGCCCGGTCCCAGCAGAACTAAAAATTCATTGTTCTTTACATCAAGACAGATATCATCAAGAACATGAATCTGCTGTTTGCCCTTTTGGATAAAGACCTGGCTTAAATTTTCACAAACAATAATGTTGTCTTGATTTTCGGCAGTGCTCACCACACTTCTCCTTTATTAGGCGTTCTGGGCATTGCGTTTCCAGGGACACAGAAGTTTTTCAATCCAGGAAACCATGAGGGTTACAATTGTTGCCACAAGAGCGATGATGACCATTCCTCCCAGAACCAGCTCGGGTTTGGAAATTTTCATGCCCTGTATAATGATCCAGCCCAGGCCTGACCTGGCACTTACCAGTTCAGCCGCCAGCACGCAGGTCCATGCAATGCTCAGAGAAATCTGCACCCCTGCAAACAGCGCAGGAAGCGCAGCAGGCAGGCTGACCTGAATAATTTCATCCCAGCGGTTTCCACCCAGGACCCGGACCACATCATAAAGCTCTTCTTCTATGATCCGGATACCGCTGTAGGAGTTGAGCACACAGGGAACAAAGGCGCCAATCACAATGATGAACACTTTAGAAGCCTCGCCTATGCCGAACCACAAAATGGCAACGGAAATCCAGGCGAGCGGCGGCATGGGTTTGAGCAGATCAAAAAGCGATTTGCAAAAGGCATTGGCATAGCGGTTCAGGGCCATGAATAGCCCCAGGGGAATTCCAAAGACAGCGCCGATCCCAAAACCCAGAAACACACGCTGGGTACTGGCCAGAATATGCTGCAACAGATTTTTCCCGGCCAGCTTTATGGTCATCAGGCGGGCCATTTCCCGGGCAGTTTCCATGGGAGTGGCCAATGATTCCCCCAGAATCTTCAATGCAGCGACATAGTGCCATATCAGTAAAAATCCCACAAAAGAAACCACATAAAGAAAATATTCATTGGTGATAATACCGATAAAGCCGATGTTCTCTTTATCCTTCACCTGAACCATGACCTCATCTGCAACCCTTGATGTTTCCGCACTCATTTTGCTACCTCCTGATTCTGGACATAAAGCGTTTTTCCAGGATATCCACCACAATACCGATTAACGCCCCGCCAAACCCCACCGTCACCATTCCGAGAATCACCATGGATGGCATTGCCAGACGGCGTCCCATGCTGATCAGATATCCAAGACCCTGGTCCGCGGCCAGCATCTCTGCGCCGACCAGATTTGTCCAGCAGTAGGCAAGAGAAATCTGCAGGGCGCCAAACACCATGGGCAAAGCTGAAGGGACGCAAACCGTTTTAAAAATCTGCCAGTCTGTCGCGCCATAGGTCCTGGCCATCTGAATCAATGTGGTATTGGTCATATTGACCCCCACCCAGGCATTAATCGTAAACGGAACAATACCAGCTATCCATATGATAAAGATTTTACCGGTCATCCCTATGCCGAACCAGAAAATGCACAACGGAATCCAGGCAATCGGAGGAATCGGGCGTATCATTTCAAACACTGGACGGGCGATTCCCCTTGCTACTTTATACCAGCCCATGAGCAGCCCAAGCGGGGTCCCCATGAGAAATGCCAGAAGATAAGCCGTTACCGCTTCCTGGGCGCTTACCCAGGCATGAACACCCAACACGCTTCCATCCGGGTCAGTGTTGCTTAATTTATAGATAAAAAGTTTGATCACTTCTGAAGGGCTGGCCATCATTGTTGACGGCACAATACCTGTGTCTACAATAATTTCCCATGCCGCAAAAAAAACAGCGATGCTTAAAAAAGGGGCAATTTTCAACATCAGCGGCGTACGGATTTTCATGTTATCCTGCACCATTATTTATTTCTCCTTTATTGGGGAGGCCCAAACGCCTCCCCAATATGAAATCGAAAATTATTTAATGGGGGTCTTAACCATTTTTAAAAATTTGTCGGTCACCCATTCCCCTCCTTTAATTTTATCGAATTCCGCCTGGGTCAGCCGGCCATTGACATTCAAAAATTCAGCAATAAGCCTTTCCCAGCGCTGAACTTCGGATTCTCCCTTTGATGCATCCATGATTTTCAATTGGTCTGCAAATTCAATAATCGGATGCATTTCAATGTCCTGTTTGGCTTGTGCATCGGTATATTCCATGCCTGCCCAGTCAAGATACATCTCCCTGAAAAGTTTGATATTTTCAGGGCTGGCGCCTTCAGCCTTTAATTTTTTGATACCCCGGAACATGACACCTAAAAATTTTGCCACGACTTCAGGGTTTTTGTCGCAAAACTCTTTGTCTCCGATAATAGTAATGGGCAGCGCCCGTTTGGTGGCATCGATATTGGCCACTTCCACCCAGCCGTTTTCAAAGGCTTTGTAGCTGTAAGGAGCCCACAAACAGGCAAAATCGCCGACGCCTGATTCAAAAGCAGCCATGATGGAAGCCTGATCCATCTGTTTGATGACAACATCACTGTCCTTGAGTCCAAAGACGCTCAGATAGGAACTCATGACATAATGGGCAGAAGAGACGGTTGTGACCAGAAATACTTTCTTTTTTACCTGGTCCGCAGTTCCGTAAACATTAGGGTATCCGTTTATTGCGCCTTTTGTTTTTGCCATATCGCTATTCGGCCGGACAAAAACGGAATTTGCAAGTGATTCATTGTTGCCGATACCTAAGAGATATGCATTATACCGGAGCGCACCAAATACATGGGGAACCCCGCCGGTCAGACCCACATCCCACTGTTTTGCAGGAAGCGCTTCCAGCTGCTGCATTCCGCTTTCAAAATAGAGTATATTAAAATCAAGTCCAACTTCCTTGTCCCACCCCATTTTTTTTGCATACCAGGGGAAAAATGTTTCATGTTCAGGCATGGCGCAGATGTTTATTTTAAAATCTTTTGCCAGGACAGGACTCACACCGGAAAGACCGCATAGTACGGCTGCAAAAATTAATCCTGAAATTATGGTTTTTATCAGATGTCTCATGTTTGTTCCTCCTTAATCGTAACAGGATACGGATCCCTGTTTTGTTTTTGCTTAAAAATTGGTAAACGCGCTTACAAAGTTCTGTCATCAACACCCATAGACTTACCACCTCCTTTTTTTCTAAGATCCTTACGGCTACCACCATTTGATGAGGTCAGTAACATATTTTCTAAGTTCAATAAATTTGGGATCAAGCGGATTTCTCGGCCGGGGAAGATCCACCAGTACGTTTTCCTTTATGGTTGTGGGTTTGGGGCTCAGAACCAAAACCCGTTCTGCAATATAGACGGCTTCTTCAATATTGTGGGTGACAAAAAGAATGGTATTTCCCAGGGTTTTCCACAACCGAACCAGCTCATCTTCAAGATAAAACCGCAGTTTGATATCCAGCTGACCATAGGGCTCATCCATGAGCAGCAGATCAGGATCAACGGAGAATGCCCGGGCAACAGTCAGCCGCTGAACCATACTGGCGGAAATCTGATTTGGATAGAGATGACCCATATCGGATAACCCGACCAGTTTCATCATCTGATCAACTTTTTGTTTTATTTCCTCCTTGGGTTTTTTTTTGACCTCCAGGGCATATGCCACATTGTCCCATACCGTTCGCCACGGAAGACAGGTAGGCTCTTGAAAAACAAAGGAGATGTTGTGCTTTTTGGGGTCAGCAGGGGTGCCGTCTATGTAGATATCTCCCTCAGAAGGCGTATAAAGCTTGGTTAGACAGTTTAAGAATGTTGTCTTGCCGCAGCCGGTGGGGCCTACAATGGCAACCAGCTCACCTTTTTTTATGTTAAAGTTTATATCATCCAGTACCAGCAGGTCACCAAAGCGTTTGGTCAGATTTTGTACGCTGACTTTATACTGCTGTGAGTTTTGCTGTCCCATAAAAGCTCCTTTTACTGTGCCACACAGCTTCTGACCGATTTGTCCGCGGTCGTTTGAATTTTCATTTTTTCCACACCCTGGGGAGGAACGATTCGTATGGTTGCCACTTTGTTCTGGGTGAAAAAATCAATCCCGTCTTTACCCTGAACCTTGTCCGTACCCAGAAGCGAATCCTTTATCCCCCCAAAAGGCAGGTAGGGATGAGGGGCACACACGCCGACATTTACACCCACCATGCCGACATCTGCGTCTGAAATAAATTTTTCCGTGTAAAACAGATTATTGGTAAATATGCACGCGCCGTTTCCAAATTCCTGTGCGCGGATAAGCGTGAGAGCATCGTCAATGTCGGCAATTTTCATGACTGAAACAACCGGTCCGAATATTTCTTCTTTGGCAATGGTTCTGCAGGGGGTGACCTCTGTAAAAATGGTGGGGCCGACAAAATAGCCTTTTTTGTTTTTTTCAGGGACCAATGGATTCCGGCCATCCAGGATCAATCTCGAGCCCTGCTCAATTCCTGTTTCAATGTATTTTTCAATGGTCTGTTTTGCCTGGGCTGAAATCACAGGCCCCATATAAACATCTGAATCCATGGCATCACCAACTTTTATGGTCTTTGAAACCTCGATCATCCGTTCCAGGGCCTTATCGTAAATTTCAGGCACAATGGCCACAATTGAACCGGCAAGACAGCGCTGGCCGGCAGACCCGTAGCAGGAATGGACAAAATTATCGATAAACACATCCAGGTTGGCATCTTCCATAACCACAAGATAATTTTTCGCACCCCCCAGCAGCATGGTCCGTTTTGCTCCTCCGGCACAGCCCTGGGCAATATTTTTGGCTGTCGGTGTTGAACCGACGAGGCAGACCCCTGAAATAGCCGGATGCTCATACCAGGTCTCCGGAATCTTCCGGTTTCCATGGACAATGTTGATAACACCTGGAGGCAGGCCTATGTCATTAAATATCTTCCCCATTTCCTGCATAAAAAGAGGAGACTGGGTGGAAGGCTTGTAAATAAAGGTATTGCCGACCCCTATGGCAAAAGGGACAAACCAGCCAAATACCAGCGCAGGAAAATTAAACGGGGCAACACCACCAAAAACTCCCAGAGGTTCCCGTATCACCCGACCGTTTATATTTCCCGCAATTCCGTTTAGGGTCTCGCCCTGGATCAGGGTGGGGATTGAACAGGCGGTTTCAATCAATTCGATGACTCTGCCGATTTCCCCCCTGGCCTCACTGATATGTTTTGCCTGATCCACGGCAATGGAAAAGGCAAGTTTCTCAGCATTTTCTTCCATGGCCTTGTGCATGGAAAAAATAAATTTCATGCGCCTTCCAATGGGTATCTTTCGCCACAGGTCATAGGCCCGGGCAGATGACTCAACGGCTCGAAATGATGTTTCTTTTGTTGAAAGGGGAACTTCGCCGATCGGTTCTCCGGTTGATGGATTAAACAATGGTATATATTCCGCAGAATCATCCTCTTCCCATTTCCCATCAATAAAATTTTTTACACGAATAAATTCCATGAATACATCATCTCCTTATTTTTTTTATAGTTGCCTGTTACGGGCTTTACCGTGTAAATCGCAAGAAGGGTGCCATGGTGTTGTGTAATATTTTCGCCTAAATATTTCATATAAATTCAGTGTGTTATTAATAAATCTTTTCAATCTGAGTGAAAAACGAGAGGAGGGCGGGCAGTACACATTGAACAGACTGTAATGATGACAGAGCATGCCTGATATCCTGGAACTCCCTCAACTCGGCCTCAGTAATTGATATGGTGGAATGGGAAGTGTAATTTGAGATATTTGTTTTAATAACAGTGGGTTGAAGAATGAGTCAATGGGTCGACAGTGTCATTTTGACAAAGTGTTACAATCTGTTGTTTTAAACCTGCTTTTTCACAAGCTCTTTACACCGGCATCAGCAGAGCCTGCCAAGGTGGTCTGCAGGGTAGAGGCGGAAAAAGGGATTTTTTATGCCGGCCGTTGGTGAATATCTCCCTGGTTCTGAACCGGTCCGGTTCCATGAACGGCACCACGCTGGAACAGGCCAAAGCCGAGGCCCTCGTGTCGGATGAGAATCCTGATAAGCTTTTTGAACCTGAATCCGGCGGGCTGCCCTGGTTTTTTGATCCTGTCTTTGATCCTTGTAACGCCTTTGACCAGCATCCGCATGCATGCCGAACTGCTCCTGTCCGGCCGGGTCAAGGATGCGGCCAAAAAAGAAACCTATCTGTCCGTAATCATGACCGAAAACCAGCGCCTGACCCGACTGGTCAACAATGTGCTGGATTTTGGAAAACTGGAGCAGGTGATCCTGAACCTCATGATTTCCTGAAATATCCGGACAAAGGCAGGTTTATAAAATTCATCCTGGAAAAAGAACAGATCTGCACCTTCCTGTTCAAGTTCTGCGATGACGGCCCCGGCATCCCAAAACCTCAAATGGAAATGATTTTTGAAAAATTTTACCGCATTGACAATTCCCTGACCTCGGCATGGAACCCAAGGGGGTCTGTTTTACAGCAAGGATAAAAGATCATGAAACCCATTAAGATACTGGTGGCTGAAGATGACCCGCATATCCGGATGGGTCTTGTTGATGCCCTTGAAAGGCGTGAAGCCGTCCATCATCATGCTGACAGCCAAAGGAGAGGAAATCGATAAGGTGGTGGGCCTGAAATGGGTTCCGACGACTATATCGCCAAGCCTTTTGGCGTGCATGGACTCCTGACCTGCATCGCGGCCGTGCTCCGCCGGACCCGGGACTTATCGGAACGGGAATTCAAACTCATCCGCCATTTTCATGCCCACCCGGACGAGGTTCTTAGCCCTGACAGCCTTTTGAATGCAGCCTGGGGCATGGATTACTACGGCACCACACGGACCCTTGACCAGCATATCGCCCAGTTGAGAAAAAAAATAGAAAAAAAACCGGCCAGGCCGGAACTGATCGTTACAATGCATGGGATGGGGTATCGGTATGAATCTAATTGCAAAAGAGTGGGGGGCTTGTCGTATCTGTTATAGCAGTTCTCCAATTGAGGTGATTTTGACTGATCCTTCTCGGATAAACTATATTTTCACAAAAACTGATTTGTTTAAATATATTTACAGCCTTCAAAGATATTGATATGGACTTCCAGAAGGTATTTTTATTATTTATTTGGTCGGATATCATTCGAATTTACAAAATACACAGGACCACACATTAATTTGTTAACTTTAGGGAAATCTCATGTATCCAACGTACAACATAGCAGATGAGCAGGTGATTCGTATTATGCAGGTGAAAGAGGATTACCTAAATGACGTCAAAGCGAAAGAAATTAAACCATCAAAATTATCTGAAACAATATCGGCGTTCGCAAATGCAGCCGGTGGCGATGTGTATATTGGTATTTCAGAGGTAGAACGCGGAGGCAAGAAACGAGTTTGGGACGGATTTTCTAATGGTGAAGAGGCAAATGATATTATTCAATCATTGTTCAGCGCTCACCCATTCGGGAATCATCTTAAATTTGAGTTTATTGAAAACGCAAACATGTCAGGTTTGGTATTGCATATTACTATCAGAAAAGTGAAAGAAATTGTCAAATCAACATCAGGTGACATTTACGTCCGTGTTGGCTCTGGTAAAGTTAAAATTGATACAGAAGACAAATTGAATCGTTTAAAATTAGATAAAGGCATTATTTCATTTGAGGATGAATGGGTTGAGGCTCCAATTCAGTGTGTTGAAAATAGCGTTGCGATTATCGATTTTGTGTTGAACGTTATTCCAACCGCAGAACCCATTACCTACCTGAATAATCAAGAATTAATCAAAGATGGTTTTGTAAAAGTGTCAGGTATAATTTTATTTTCCGATGAACCACCCGTTTACATACCTAAAAGGTGCAGTATTAAAATATTACGATACAAAACTAAGGATGATTCAATCGGTAGAGAATTCTTAGAAGGCCAACCATTTACCATTGAGGGGAATGCATATAACATAATAAAATTCACTGTTGCAAAAACGAAAGAAATAGTCGAAACAATTAAAAAACTATCTCCAGAAGGTTTAGAAGAAGTCGCATACCCTGATGAAACATTACATGAAATAGTAACTAATGCCGTACTTCACAGGGATTATAGTATCGCTGCTGACACTCAAATCAGGATTTATGATAATCGCATCGAAGTAGAAAGTCCTGGAAGGTTGCCTGGGCACGTAACTGCAAAAAACATTCTTGACACTCAATGCGCCAGGAACCCTACAGTAGTTAGGCTAATTAACAAGTTCCCTGATCCTCCCAATAAAGATGTTGGCGAGGGTCTTAACACTGCGTTTGATGCTATGAGAAACCTCAGGTTGAAGGACCCAATAATTGAGGAAAAAGAATCGTCTCTATTGGTGACCATTAAACACGAATCACTTGCATCTCCTGAACAGATCGTACTGGAATACCTTGAGTCATATCCTGAAATAAACAATCGAACAGCGAGAGAGCTGACCGGGATAAAAAGCGAAAATACCATGAAGAGAGTTTTTTTGCGGTTGAAAGAAAGAGGTGAACTGGAGCAAATTCCAGGTCGCATGGGTTCAAATGCTGCTTGGAGAAAGCTGATTAAAGGTTAACCACCGCGTGTACTGGATGGCAAAAAGAATGCAGCCAGCACACACAATCGGTATCTTTCTAAAGCTGTGCAAAATCGAAAATGAAATATGCAATAATAGATGGTTTGCGTTCTCTACCTAAACCGCACAAAAAAGGCCAATGTCCTCTGTGCGGCTATGACGTTATGTCGAAATGCGGTGGAAAAATCATATGGCATTGGGCTCACGTAGCAAAAAAGCATTGTGATCCTTGGTGGGAAAATGAAACTCTGTGGCATAGAGAATGGAAAGACAAATTCCCTATTGAATGGCAAGAGGTAGTTCATTTTGATGAAGCGAGTGGGGAAAAGCATATTGCGGACGTCAAAACCAGCATGGGGCAAGTAATTGAATTTCAAAATTCGCCCATTTCAAGGGAGGAGTTAAAACAAAGAGAAACCTTTTACAAAAACATCGCATGGGTCATCAATGGGGAAAAATTCAAAAATAATTTCCATATTCTACATGGGTTGCCAGATCCAAAGTCACATTTGTTAAATGATATTGTCTTCTTTCCAAGGAAGCATAATCATCAAGGTAAATTATTTTTTAGAAAATCAGAGAACCCTGGAAATTCAACTATGGTTGAAATCCATAGCATAAATGAAATCCAGGACGAAATATGGACAGAGTACCGAGGACACCATTTGTATGATTGGGTAAACCCCAGATCAGTTTGGTATGAAAGCAACAAAAAAGTATATATTGATTTCGGTGATGAATATCTTTGGAACCTACAAATTTACGACAATAGAGGTTTGCCCTGTGTTCAAGCTGTTAGTAAAACTCGTTTTTTGAGTGAGACAGGCCTTAAAATCGAAAGATAACCCCGATTGCTATAGCGAACCGTTACGCTTTTTTTTTTGACAAGTTTAATCAAAGCCATTCCCCCAAATTCAACAAAATAATATATCAAAAATACGGTCTAAGGCTCAGTAAACGACCGTTTTCTGAACATCTAATAGTTTTTCATTTTTCTATGGTTATCACGGCTTTCAAAGATTCAAAAGCTTCAGGCCACAGACACTTGATAATTTAAATCTTCTTTGCGCAGTATGTCCTGTAGGGCCAGCTGAATCCAGAAAATTTCCGGCTGTCCGATTTGGCATGCAATTTTTGCGGCCCGTTTTGGCGTGGGGATACGCCGGCCTTTTTCAATATCACAAAGACTGGCAGGAGAAATACCAAGTTGATTTGCAAAATCGACCTGGGTTTGCTCCTCTGATTTCCGGTGGGCCTCAAGCGCGTTGCCAAATGTGAGTGGTCCAAACTCCTCCCGGAGTTCTTTTGTTCCATATTCTTTAATATTCATGTTTGTTCACCTCTATTATTTCAATGACTATGGCGTTGCCGTGTTCAATATAAAATGCACGGTAGGCTTTTGACAGCCGAATAGATCGTTGACCATACCTGTTGCCCCTTAGCGGCTCGTCATGGTAACCAACTATTTCCCTGACAGCCTTGATTCCCATCATTTCAACCTGTTCGGCCCATGTTTGCAGTTTTCTGACAATGTGGTCAGGAAGTTTTCCTAATTGCTTCTGGGCTTTTGTGTTTATAATGATTTTGTTCATGGTTGTTTTATACGTCTTTTTGACGTATAAAACAAGTGCTTTTTTAAGATTATGAATCACCGGGGGCATTTATTTCAATTCCATTATATAAGTCGTGGGCTTCATCCCAGGCTATGTTCCCATATTCAACTCAATATATTTTGACAAAATCCTGATCAACCTGCCTTCGCGTGCTGTTCGGTCGTTACCGCATTTCAGTAAAATATTTTTTGAGTATTATTTCATTCCGAGTTTTTTCTAATCAAAGCCAGAAATTTTACGATTACAAATAGACCAACCCTGAAAGATATTGGCATCTCTTTCAGAATCCAAAACAAAAACATATTTATCAAGGGGGCACACATGTCTATTTATCGTTTTTCAGACGTTGAATCACAGATTAACCAGTATTTCAAAGCTCAAAACACCTTGGCTTTAGCAGGCAGCACAAAATCTTTGTATAATGCGGTCATTAGAAAAAAACTGTTACCTTTTTGCAGAGAACAGGGAATCGACAAACTGAATGAAAAATTTACAGACTCTATGTGTAAAGAAGCCCGAAAATTTACCTGAGATCCCACCAAGAATCCCAAGTTCCTT
>CAZUDE010000024.1:0-58642 GCA_964619205.1 uncultured Desulfobacula sp.
AAGGAACTTGGGATTCTTGGTGGGATCTCAGGTAAATTTTCGGGCTTCTTTACACGAAAAACCTGTGATAGAAAAAAAGGTATTATTGGCCTCGATGATTTTTCCGTCACTTGCTTGAGTTATGATGATGGCATACGGAGAGGTTTTAAATGCCTTGGAATATTTCTCATCGCTTTCTATCAAGTCCTCTTCTGCAATCTTACGTTCCTTTTCAACCCTAATCCTTTTATTTATTTCCTTTTTAAGACGACGATTCCAGAACAGAAAGATTGCCAGAAATGTACCCATCACAGCGACCACAAAAAGAATGATGCGCACCATATCCATCTTGGAAAAACCTATCTGAATTGGCATGGCCAGCCATTTACGTTCGATCGTCTTACGCTCCTCCGAAGTAATGGAGATGAGCCCTTTGTTTAAAATTTGCACCAACTCCGGCCAGTCACTGCGTACAGCAAAGGAAATCGGATCATTATGTTGAAAAATATGTTGATCAATTTTCAGAGAATGCATTCTGTAGCCATGTATGATCAAGGACGCTGCGTTCATCTCTACTACTGCAGCTTCGGCCTTTCTGTCGATTACATTCAGCATCGCATCAAGTGTATTGGCTGCTCGAATCAAATTTATTCCCGGGTATTGCTTTACTATACGTTCATAGCCGGCAGACCCTTCACAAATAGAAATCAAACGCCCTTCAAGATCGTTTAACCCTTTGATGGGTTTAGTATCTGTAGAGCTGATGATGACCCAGTCAATGAAAAAATAGGGCTCGGTATAGATAAGATATTTCTCTCGTTCGGATGTTTTTGCAACCCCTGGTAAAACATCTACACCTCTTTTAGAAGCTGCCTCCATGACCTGTGGCCAGCTCAGATTTGGGACCATCTTCATATTCAGGCCGAGTTGCCTATTCAAAATTCGAACATAATCAGAAGCAATCCCTTGATGTTGCCCATCTTCATCAATGAATTCAATAGGTTGCCATGCTGGGTATACTCCGAGACGGATAGCTGGATGCTCCTTAATCCATGCTTTCTCCTGGGCAGTCAGAACTATGCGTTCTTTCTCCTTTTTCAAATTGAACTCTTCAAAGCCAACGCCAAACCAGTGAAAGAATAAACTGTTTTTAGTTTCCTGGGGAAGGAGTGCAAGCGCCTTATTGATAATGGAGACTAACTCGGGCCAGTCTTTACGGATCGAATAAACAATACCCAAAGGATCATCAGTTGCTACATAGCCAATTTTTATATCTCTGCCGAATGTTTTAATATAGTTATTGTAAAATGTAGTCGCAACTATAGCTGCATCGGCCTTGCCTTCAACTGTCAGCTTGATCGCATCTATTTCAGAAAGCGATTCAATGACATTAATGGAAGGATATTTTCCCAGAAGGTTAAGATAAAACTGATTTCCTTTCAGAATGGCAACAGATTTTCCTGCAAAATCATCAATTCTATCTATCTTTACCTCTTTACTGCCAGCGACTACAAAAACTGGGAACAGCGTTATATACGATTTAGAGAAATTAAAAAATTGTCCTCTCTCTTTTGTCTCTGCAGATGTTGTAAGCCCATCAATTTTAAGCTCTTTTGCCTGTTCAACCATTTCTGACCAACGTCCTGTGACTATTTGAATATTTGCACCGGTCTGTTCATTAATATATTTTATCAAATCAACATCAAACCCTTCTATCGTACCGTCTGCTTTTTTTATTGCATATGGTTCCCAACGATCGTCAGTGCCGAATCGTATAACCGGATGGGATTTAAGAAAAATGCTTTCTTCATCAGTAAGTTCTATTTTGATCTTTTGGGTACTACCAAGGTCCTGTTTGTCTTGCCCTGAGGCAGTAGTGATGCAAATTAAAGCAAAAATTACAAATGCGGCTACTGTCAATAAGAGGCTATTTACTTTTTGCATTTCATTTTCCTTTAGAAACCATGCGAACTATCCTAAAATGGGTTTGAAGCGCCTGAGCAAAGATAAAGGGATTTCCATTCACCATAAAAATATGGTACCAATAAATAAAAAGGAGATAATTGGAACTAATGGGGCATGGAGGATTTTGTTGAATAGAGAGGAAAATGCATTTAACCAAATCTTTTATTTCCAACTCAAGATTAGATTTCATATAGATTGATTGTACAAAAATTAAATCATTTAAATTGTATATGGAAAACGATTATACCTTATATATAGATCAAAAACTTGGAATTTGCAAAAAAATTATATAATTGGAATTGAAATGATTTCCTCGTGAGTGTTTATGGTATCATTAGTGACGAGACATTTTCAAGTATTGGGAGATTATTTCTTTCACCAGTCCGCAGTTTTAAAAATTTATCACGACACCAGATATTGTATGGCCTGCCTTTTAGATTTTGATTAAAAATTCAAATATATAAGAAAATTCAAAACCAAAAAGATCAAACCTCCATGAAATTATATTGGAGATAAAGCAATGAGGCCTTTGTTTCTTCAATCCGTTTCACAGACAAGAGAGGACAGGCTATATAACAAACCCCTTATCAGGATTTGTAGATATTGTACATGACGAGCTGGTGGAGGCTTGTCTTAAAAAAAGTGTTCATGGGGTGGCATTTTGAAAGCAGCATAAAGGTGACCGGGGTCTTCAGCTTATGAACCTCTTCGCTCAGGCTGTCAAAATTCCCGCCGCCCTTGGAAATAATAAGATCCGATTCATCAGCCAGATCTCTTACCTCCTTGGAACACCGTTTCAGGGTGGTTCCGGGAAAGGGTCCGTCAATGCCGTTTTCCATCAGGACGGCGACCTGATCAAGCCCTGCGTCCATAGCTTCTTTCAGGGTGGCGTCGTTCAGGGTGGGAAGGCTTCTCACCACAAAGACAACCTTTGTATCATATCTTTTTTTCAAGGTCTGGATGAACATCCGGTCAAATACGATTTCCCCGGCATTATCCGCCAGATATAAAATCTGCCCGGTTTTTGAAACCTGTCGGCAGAATTGCTCAAAGGCATCCATGGATAAATGAGTTTCAAGTTTTTCCAGGATAAATTTTTCCAGGGAAGAAAGCCCGCCCGGCATCATGATATCCATGGAATTTCCCAGGACGGCAATCTTGGCTGCCATATAAAGGGGATCTGCAGACTCTTCCACCAGTTTTTCCAGAAAGGGAAGCAGGGCCAGGGCCTGGGAGTTGAGGGCTGCTTTTTCAGAAAGAAAAGGGTCTGGATCATGAACCGTTTTTGTGATGAGGATCATGATGGTTTCGATGATGTCCGGGCTGGTCTGATTCCAGTCAAGCCCCCTTAATCCGGGGATTTTCAGAATGTCTGAAAAAAGGTCTTTTTCAGCTTCAGCCGGAAGAGAAAGATTCCGGATGGCTTTCATGGTCATGGTCAGGATGCAGGGGATGCAGTCCGGTTGAATCAGCATGATCGTCTCCTTTCAGGCTTAAACATCATGAATAATAAAGAATGCCGGTTTCAATGAGCGACAGCACCTGGTCTTTTTTTTCAGGGAAAGGATATCCTTCATAACTCTGGCTTAGCAAAAGCCTTCCGTCAGGCCCTGACCAGTAATTCCCGGCATGGTCGAAACAGACTCTGGATGTGACGTCAAGGGACTTAAGGGTCTCCCGGATTTCCAGGAGCTGTTCTCCGGGTGACATCTGTTCAAGATCATTCCCGGCGGCATTCTCGTAAAATATTGTTCCAGGCCTGGGGGTAAAGGGCCGGGACCGGATATAATGGGGATTGATGAGGTTCAACACCTTTGCTGTGTTCAGGGCATGATCCTTTGAACGGGTTTTCCCGCCCAGGCCCGGCATCCAGTATTCCGACACCTGGAAGCCGGCTTCCATGGCTTTTTTCCCGGCTTTTACATGGTCGTTTGGGGTTGAGCCTTTTTTAATGATTTTAAGCAGATCGGCATCACCGGTTTCAAGACCGATGTGAATCCGGTTAAGACCGGCGTCCCGTATGCGAACCAGATCTTCGGCCTGTTTCCGGGCAATGGTTCTGGAGCGTCCATAGGAGGTGATTCTCTCAATGGAGGGGAAGGTTGCCCTCAAATGGGAGAGGACTTCAACCAGATTTTCCGTTCCCATGATGAGACTGTCGGCATCCTGAAGAAAAGCTGTTTTTCCCCCTGCGGCCAGAAAGCTGATGAGCATTCCCATGCCCGGATGAAAATTCAGGCCGGGGGTTTTATTGAAGAATTCCGATACCACAGCCGATGTGATGGCGCCTTTTTTCCCCATCCGTCTGGAAATTTCCGTCAATTCAAGGCTGATGCAATGCATGGCGTTGATATCACTGATAATCTCGGAAGGGGGGCGAAGCTCAAATTTTTCTTTTTTATACATGGCGCAGAAGGTGCAATGGTTCCAGGGGCAGTTGCGCGTCAGCCTGACGAGTAGCGAAGAACTGCCGCCTTCGCTGGGAGGGCGGTATTCCCCGGTTTCAAAATGATAGGGATCTTTTAAAGCATGCTGCATGGGGTTATCTTTCAATTCGGATATGGCGGTTTGATCCTGCTTAATCTGTCTTTTCATAGACAGACAGGAGGAACAGAGTTGCAAATGGCTGGAGGACGAGAAAACCGATAAAGGATGAGCCGCCAATGGCAGTCAGGGCAAAAAAGAGAACAAAGACGACAATATGGTCCATAATGTGGGAACCGGTTACCAGGGCCATGCTTTTTTTAACTGCATCCAGGAGCCCGAATTTTTTATCCACCATGATGGGGATCATGTAAAGGCAGGTGTACCCGACAATCAAAGAGAACAAGATGCCGGGGACCACCAGGATGGTAAACCCGATGAGGCTGATGATAAAGACGATAAGGGTGAAAACAAACAAGGGCAGAAATAATCCGATCTGGGAAAAGACATCCTGGACTTTGGGTTCCCTGTTGTCTCTCATAAGCTGGAGAAGGGAATGGGTGTAACCTGCAAATGCCACGGGCGCCAGGATTCCAAGGGAAACAACACTAACGGCGGCGGCCACAAGGGTGATCAGGATCAGGGATAAGGCATTGCCAATGCAATGTCTCCAGGCAGCTTCAACATGATATTTGATGTCCATTCTTTTTTCCTTTGTTTTCAGTGGATAAATATTTTAGTATACTAACCGTAAAAAAAAGGCTTCGTCAATGAAAAGGATAAAATTATCTTGACAGAAATAAGAGGAAGCGACCATATTAATTTAAAATGAAATATATCAAAACACATGGAGGAGAATGATGGAAATAAAAGTCACACGGGCCGCAGCGGACAGGAAAAGGCCGGAAGATTCCGCCTTGGGCTTTGGCCAGGTGTTTACGGATCATATGTTTGTCATGGATTATTCAAAGGATACGGGGTGGCATGATGCCCGGATCGTCCCCTATGCCGATTTCAGCGTATCCCCGGCCGCCATGGTGTTTCATTACGGCCAGGCCATCTTTGAGGGATTGAAAGCCTATAAGACCCCGGATAAGAAAATCTGTCTTTTCAGGCCAAGAGATAATTTTGAAAGAATGAACCGGTCTGCCAAAGGAATGTGCATCCCGGAGATCGATATTGAGTTTGTCATGAAGGCCATGAAACAACTGATCCTGCTGGAAGAAAAATGGATACCCGAAACCCTGGGCACTTCCCTTTATATAAGGCCCACCATTATTGCCACCGACCCGTTCCTCGGGGTCAGGGCATCCAATACCTACAGGTTTTTTATTATTCTGTCTTCTGTGGGCGCCTATTATGCCGAAGGGTTGAACCCGGTGAAAATCTGGGTGGCCAAAGACCATGTCCGGGCCGTCCGGGGCGGTGTGGGCGAATACAAAACCGCGGGCAATTATGCAGCCAGCCTCATTGCATCGGAAAAAGCCAAAAAGGACGGCTATGCCCAGGTCCTCTGGCTGGATGCCCTTGAACGGAAATATATCGAAGAAGTCGGTGCCATGAATATCTTTTTTCTCATGAAGGATGAACTGGTCACCCCCAACCTGAGCGGCAGCATCCTGCCCGGGATCACCCGGTATTCGGTCATTACCCTGGCCAAAAAATGGGGCATGACCATGAATGAAAGAAAAATAAGCATTGACGAAGTGTTTGAAGCCCATGCATCGGGACGGCTCCTGGAAGTATTCGGGTCCGGAACCGCAGCCGTTATTTCCCCTGTGGGTGAAATCCGGTATGGGGATAAGGTTATTTCCATCGGCGACGGCACCCCCGGCAAAACTGCCATGAAATTTTATGATGCATTGACGGCAATTCAATATGGAAAGGCAGAAGATACGGAAAACTGGATACAGGTTATCGGCTGATCTTTTGTAAAAAAAAGAGGGGCCGGTTTTTTTAACCCTTTTTATGAACGAGCGCTCGATCATTTGAGGGGGGCGCACAAACACCAATTTGGAGAGAGTATGGCTGTCAAAAAAGGCATCACGCCCATAGGGAAAAGAATCAAAAAAACCCGGCTGGATAAAAAGATCAGCCTTGAGACCATGGCCAATGAAACCGGACTGTCAAAAGACGCGCTTACAAAAATTGAGTCAGGGGAAAAAAGGCCGTCCGTCGGGAATCTGCTCCAGATTTCAAGGGCCCTTCATATTGATTCAAGTTTCCTATTAAAGGAGCAGGACGAGGTCCAGGAAAAAAGGTCCAAGGCCTATACCAAGAGAACCGATAACTATGCCTATACTTCCCTCACCCCCAATGCTGAGAATAAACACCTCAAAGCCTTCAGGATTGTGGTTGCAGCAGAAAAAAGCCATGACGGCGTAGGCTTTCAGCATGAAGGCGAGGAATTTGTCTATGTTCTCAAAGGCACTGTGGAATACCAGGTTGGAGATCATGTCAATGCATTGAAAAAAGGGGACAGCCTTCATTTTAATTCAGGCGTCAAGCATGATTTGAGAAATACCGGAAAAACCGATGCAGAACTTATTGTTGTTGTTTATGCGCCTTAGGGGCTCAGACAAATAAGAGGGAGAGACGATGTTATTCAAGCTTACCGATGAACAAGTGATGATCCAGAATATGGTCAAAGAATTTTCCCGGAAAGTGGTTGGGGCATCTGCAGCGGAAAGGGATAAGACAAAGGAATTTCCGGCTGAAAACTTCCGGCAGATGGGGGAACTCGGATTGATGGGGATGATGATCCCTGAAAAATACGGCGGAGAATCCGCCGATACCATTTCCTATGTCCTGGCCTTGTCTGAAATTGCTTACTCCTGTGCATCCACGTCTGTTGTCATGTCGGTCCAGAATTCCATTGTGTGTGAAAGTCTTTTTAAATACGGGACGGAAGAGCAGAAACAAAAATATCTGGTGCCGCTGGCCTCAGGTGAGATGATCGGGGCTTTCGGCCTTACCGAACCCGAAGCCGGTTCTGATCCCGTGAGCCAGCAGACAACGGCTGTCAAGGATAAGGAAGGATGGGTCCTGAACGGAACAAAACGCTTTATTACCTCGGGCAAATACTCCAAAGTGGTCCTGGTGACGGCTAAAACCGATGAGAGCAAAGGCCATCGGGGCATCAGCTGCTTTATCATTCCCAAAGGCACGCCCGGCCTTGCCGTCGGCCATATGGAAGATAAAATGGGGCTCCGGGCCTCGGATACAACAGATCTCATCCTTGAAAACTGCCGGGTGCCGGAAAACCAGATGCTGGGGAAGGAAGGGGATGGATTTAAAATCGCCATGTCCGGCTTGGATAGCGGCAGAATAGGCATTGCGGCCCAATCTTACGGGGTGGCCATGGCTGCCTTTGATGCAGCCGTCAAATACGCAAAAACAAGAAAACAGTTTGGCGTCCCCATTGCCAAACACCAGGCCATACGGTTCCAGATTGCGGATATGGCCACCCAGATCGAGGCGGCCAGACAATTGATTTTATCCGCCGCCTCCATGAAGGACAGGGGAGAAATTTATACCAAGGAAGCTTCCATAGCCAAACTTTTTGCTTCTGAAATGGTGAACGAGATCACGGCAAGGGCCATCCAGATCCACGGGGGATACGGATTCACAAAAGATTATGATGTGGAACGATATTACCGGGATGCCAGGGTGTTCACCATTTATGAAGGGACCAGCGAGATCCAGAGAATTGTCATTTCAAACCAGGTTCTCAAAGACAAGAGAAAACCCTGATCAGATCGTTTTTTTTGACGGGTTTTGATAGATATTCATCCATACCGGCGGCAAGGAACCGTTCCCTGTCCCCGATCATTGCATTGGCGGTCAAGGCAATGATGGGTGTATGGATGGAAAGATGTTTTTCAAGGCTCCGGATTTTTTTTGTGGCTTCTTCTCCGCCCATGACAGGCATCTGGATGTCCATGAGAATGACATCAATGGCATCATGGTGTTTTTCAAACATTTCCACAGCTTCTAGACCGTTATTGACCTCAAGGACTTCATATCCCATTTTTCCCAGCATTAAGGTTGCCACCTTCCGGTTCACGATATTGTCTTCAACTATGAGGACACGCTGCTTATGGGTTTTAACGACCCGGCTTTCCTTTGCATCCTGAATGCTGAAACTCGTCACAAAGGGTTTTGCCGTCCCGGAGAGTCCGGCTTCCGACATGCCGATCACCGTTCTCAAGCAGTCAAAAAACGGTCCTTTTTTTACCGGTTTGGTCAGAAAACCATGGAATCCTTTGTTTTTCAATCTTGCAGAATCCCCCCGCCGGCCTGTGGAGGTCAGCATGATCAGGATGGTTTCTTTTATTTTGGCGTCCTGAAGAATGATCCGTCCAAGTTCTTCTCCGTTCATTTCAGGCATCTGCATATCGATCAAGGCTATTTTATAAGGATTTTGACCTGCCGCATGTCTCAGCATTGTCAGGGCATCACGGGCATGATAGGCGCTGTCCGCAGGGCAGCCCATGGATTTTAGATAGGCTTTGAACACTTCATGATTTATTCTGTTGTCATCTACCACCAGCACTCTGGCATCTTTAATATCAGCCGCCGGGAAAAAGACCTCCACCGGTTTTTTCCCTTTATCAAACAAAACTGAAAAAAAGAAAGTGGAACCTTCACCCACCTTGCTTCGAACCCCGATTTCGCCACCCATGAGTTCCACCAGCTGTTTTGAAATGGCAAGACCCAGACCGGTTCCGCCGTATTTCCGGGTTGTGGACGCATCCACCTGGGAGAAGGAATTAAAAAGGAATCCGATTTTATCTTCAGGGATACCGATCCCTGAATCCTTAACTTCAAAATGAAGCTCAACTTTTGTATCTGATTCCAGCCGCCGGGACACCCGGATGAAGACCTCGCCTTTTTCAGCAAATTTGACGGCGTTTCCTGCAAGGTTGATGAGGACCTGCCTTAACCGGCCCGGGTCGCCAACCAGGTTCAACGGAACATCATCATGGATCAGGCAGGCAAATTCCACTCCTTTTTCATTGGCCTTGATGCCTATGATATCACTGATGGAATCCATGGTGACACTCAGATTGAAATCTATTTTTTCAATTTCAAGCCTTCCGGCCTCTATTTTTGAAAAATCAAGAATGTCGTTGACAAGCACCAGAAGGGAATCCGCACTCTGCTGGGCAGAAAGGGCAAAATCCTTTTGATCGGGTAAAAGGGGTGTCTCGCAGAGAAGGTCAAGCATTCCGATAACCCCATTCATGGGCGTTCTGATTTCATGGGACATGTTGGCAAGAAATTCCGATTTCGTCCGGGTTGCTTTTTCGGCATCCTCTTTTGCCTTCTCAATTTCCCTGTAGGTGTCAAAAAATTCTTTTTCAAGTCTCTGGTAATTGAGCTGGATCAGACCGATAACCAGGGTGGTCAATAAAACCAGGAGAACCAGGGGAACAAAGGAGGCCATGACGGGATTCGAAGCATGGCTCCCTGTCTCCGTGATTTCTGCGATAAGATTATAACCGATTCTGAAAGCTGAAAAAAGGACAAAGACAATGAGCGTGCCGGACAGCAGGGGAGTTCCCTTTCCCAGGAGGGGTTTGATGTCCTTTGACAGGAGACGGACAATGAAAAGAAAATAAGTGATCATTAAGATTGAAATCAGGGTTATCCTGACAAACAAACTGGGGATGACATAGGTGAAAAAGGAGAGACAAAATGTATAGACGGTCAATACGGACAAATGGCCATAGAGGCTGATTCTTTTGTGAATAAATGCCTTAAATCCGGAATAAAAAATGATAAGGGAGCTGACAATCAGGGTGTTGGCAAGAACAATGGAGACAAAGCCGGAAAGAATCTCTCTGAGACCGATTAAAAACATGCCGATGCTGAAGAGCAGAATGCCAATGGTCCAGCTTAAAAACCCCGGATAGGTCTTCCGTTTCCTCAAAAAATAGACCATGCACAGGGTCAGCGTAATGTTTACAATGGTAAGAGATACAATAAGGGAGCGTAAATCCAGAATCATCACAGGGTTATTTCACCTCAATGATTAATAGCCGTCCTTGAAAATGGCGGCGGCCGATGCGACATCCTCGGGGCAGAAGACAAAAAGACATCTGCCGTCGGAGTCGGAAACAGATCCGTAGACATAATTGATATTGATCTGCTCCTCTCCGAATTTTTTTGTGATTTTGGCAATTTCCCCGGGTTTATTGGTCAAATTGATGGTCACGACTTCATTGGAATCAAAGAGGTAGTCATTGGTCTTTAAAAGATCCATGGCGGTTTCTGCCTTGTCAACCACCAGACGGATGAGGGCAAAGTCAGCAGAATCCCGTCTCATGGAGCTGTAACTGGCTGAAGAGGCAAGCCGTTTCAGGGATTTTCCCCTTGCTTCAAAAAGATTCTGGACATAGGCCGATGCATCCTGGATGGTAATGGCATCAATGTTAATGCCGTTACTGCCCAGAAGTTCGGTCAATTTGCCCAGTTCTCCAGGAACATTTTTCATGAAAAGAGAAATTTCGATTCTGATCATATTGCCCTCCCTTAAGGTCTGTTTGATTGGCCCTAACTCTTGTTGGCGATCTGTACTCCCTCGTCAAATGCTTTCATGTTCAGCGGAATGATCTTGGGTTTAGCTGAAAACTCTTCCTTTACACAGTCCCTTAGAACTTCCATATCCACCAGCTTTGCCCTGGCGGCAAAGGCGCTGAGCGCTATGATATTGGCGCATTTGACGCTTCCGACCTTTATGGCGGCATCATTGGCAGGAACAATCAATTCCACAATATCCCTTCGATTGCTCCGCGTCGGGATGAGAGAGCTGTTGATGAGGATAACGCCGCCGGGTTTCACGTCATTGGCAAATTTTTCCAGGGACGGTCGGTTCATGGCCACCAGATGTGTCGGATTCTTGATAATGGGTGAACCGATCCGTTTGTCACCGATCACAACCGTACAATAGGCGGTTCCGCCTCTCATTTCAGGTCCGTAGGAAGGAACCCAGGCCACAAAAAAGCCCTGTTTCATCGCTGCATAGGCTAAAAGCTTTGCGCTGAGTAAGATTCCCTGGCCGCCGAATCCTGCAAATTTTATTTCTGTTTGCATTGGTTTTTCCACTCCTATTCAGGAATTTTGTAGTCTCCCAGTTCATAATAGGGCAGAAGATTGTCTTCAGCCCATTTCAACGAAGCCAGCGGCGTCAGACCCCAGTTGGTGGGGCAGGTGCTGATGACTTCCACAAAACTGAAACATTTGCCTGCCACCTGGTATTCAAACGCTTTTTTAATGGCTTTTTTGGCTTTATTGATCTGCTTCGGGTTCAGGACCGCCTGCCGGGTGATATAACCGGGGGTGACCAGTTCCTTTAACAGGTTCGCCATGCGGATGGGCATGCCGGTCTCTTCCGTATTCCGGCCCGTGGGGGCGGTTGTGGCCCGCTGTCCCGGCATGGTGGTGGGGGCCATCTGGCCGCCGGTCATGCCGTAGATGGCATTGTTGATAAATATGGTGGTGAATTTTTCACCCCGGTTGGCTGCATGGATGATTTCCCCCATGCCGATACTGGCAAGATCGCCGTCTCCCTGGTAGGTAAAGACAATGAGATCCGGCCGTACCCGCTTGATGCCGGTGGCCATGGCAGGTGCCCGCCCATGGGCGGCTTCCTGGAAATCAAAATTAAAATAATTGTAGCACAGTACTGCACACCCGACAGGGGCAACCCCGACGGTTCTTCCCCGGATGCCCAGCTCATCAATGGCTTCCGCCACAAGCCTATGGACAATGCCGTGGGTGCAGCCGGGACAATAATGTGTCATATTGTTGCTTAAGGCTTCCGGCTTTGAAAATGTTTTTCCCATTCTTTTTTCTCCTAAATAATGCGGTTAGAGCAGTCCCTTGACAACTTCGATAATCTTTTCAGGGGTCGGAATATCACCGCCGCATTCGCCGTAGAAATCGACTTTCCTTTGTCCCTTGACACACCGTTCTACATCTTCCACCATCTGGCCCATGCTCATCTCAATGCTGATGACGGCTTTGCAGCTTTCTTTGGTCGCAGCTTTAAAAACTGCTTCCTCAGGAAAGGGGAAAAGGGTTCTGGGTCTTAAGAGGCCGACATCAATCCCTTCTTCCTTGAGCATGTCGATGGAGGTCTTGCACACCCGGCTCATGGTGCCGTAGCTGACGATGAGGATCTTGTAATCTCCCTCTGTATTGTATCCTTCATACAGCACTTCCTCTTTTTTCATCTGCGTATATTTGGCTTTAAGGGCGAGGTTGTTGGCATTGAGCTCTGTCGGATCAAGAAACAGGGACCGGACAAGGTTTCGTTTATCGGATTTTCTTTTGTCCATGCCGCTGGTGGCCCAGGCATCCTTGTTGGACGGCTCTGATTTGAGATTGTCGGGAAATTCCACCGGCTCCATCATCTGTCCGATCATGCCGTCACCCAGGATCATGACCGGCCCCCGGTATTTTTCCGCCAGGGTAAAGGCGTTCATGGTCATTTCAACGGCTTCCTGGACCCCGTCCGGTGCAAAGACCAATAGGTGGTAATCACCGTGACCGCCGCCTTTGACGGCCTGGAAATAATCTCCCTGGGAGGGCAGGATACCGCCGAGACCGGGCCCGCCCCGCATGATATTGACGAAAACAGCCGGAAGCTGTGCCGCTGCAATATAAGACAGGGCCTCGCTCATGAGGCTGATGCCCGGACTGGAAGAGGTGGTCATGACCCGTTCCCCGCAACCGGCAGCACCGAAGATCATATAGCCCACAGCCACTTCACTTTCGCCCTGAAGAAAGACACCGCCCACTTCCGGCATTCTTTTGACCAGGTACTCAGCCACTTCAGACTGGGGAGTGATGGGGTATGCAAAATAATTTAAACAGCCGGCACGGATGGCAGCTTCACCGATTGCTTCATTTCCTTTCATTAATACTTTTGCCATTATAATGGTTCCTTATTGATGTTGTTATGCGGGTTGTTTTTCCGTTTCAACAATGCTGATGGCTACATCCGGACATATGATGCAGCACATGGTGCAATGGATGCAGTCATCCGGCCTTGCCTGATATACGGGAAAATGTCCTTTTGCATTCACAATGCCTGTGATTTCAAGGACATTCTTGGGGCAAATGCTGACACAGAGCCCGCATCCCTTGCATCGTTCGGAATCGACAATATGTTTATATGCCATTACTTAAAACTCCTTTACTGCTTAAACGTTTCCAGGGCGGATTCATTTTTCTTTTGATTTCCAGTACAGGACAGGAAAAATAATCCAGCTCAAGCTGGGGTAATATATTTGAACAGGCTGTGATAAATTCAATTTTCAGGCCTGTTGCCAAAGAGACCTCTTTTAAGAAGTCATATCCTTTATATATATGCTCGGCAAGGGTCTCGTCAATGAGATTGGCATTGCCCACAAGACCCGTGATCTTCATCTTTGAGGAAGCTTCAATTTCTTCCTTGATCCTGATGCACCCCTTTACATCTTCCGTAAAGGGCCGGAAGGGATTGATCACCTGGAGCATGTGGACCTTTTTTTTGGACAGGTGATTTTCAAGGGCTGCCAGAACCGTGACACCCACGTCATCCCCGCCCGCATCCAGGATGGTCAGCTCCGAGGGCTCCCGGATCATCCCGGCCACGGCCGGTGCCAGGATGGGAAGATCGGCGTGCATATACTGCCGGTCCGGCAGGATAACGGCAATGCCCAGGCTTTCCAGAAGAAATCGTGCTTCCCTTGTCCGGAAATAGGGATTCACCAGATCCAGATCTGTAATCTTGACGTCAATCCCGTCCATTTTGCGCCTGATGGCAAGATTCACCGCAGTCTCGGTCTTTCCACTGCCGTAATTCCCGCAGATAATGACAATGCCTTTAATATCAATATTCAAAAATTCCAACCCTTTTATTTAAATCATCAACCCGACATTTAAACCAGATTATGGCCGGTTTTGCAATTCTTTATTTTTTATTCAATTGCAAAATTTATTTGAAAGGACTTTTCCGGGGTGGGCTGTCTGTTAGCTTTTGCACCTGTGGGTGTTCACAGGTGCTGCAATCGTTATGAATTCAGATCAATGGGCAGTTCTTCTTCAGCATGCTTACTCATGGCCTTGTCGATTTTTTTAGGATCCTTTGATTTTATGGCTTCCAGCATTAATTTATTTACTTCAAGAAGCCTGGGGATTTGATCCGGGTACATTGCCTTAAGAATGGGATAGCCTTTTAACCCAACATCATAGAATAATTTCCATATCATGTAAAAAAATTTATTCCTGGAAAGCTCTGCCAGCTTGAGATGAAATTCCATGGCAACAGTGAAATACTTGCTGACACTATCAAGGCTGTTTTCCATTCTTGCAATATAGGTATAGAGATCATTTATCTCTTTATCGCTTGCATTTTGGGATACTGAATGAGCGATACCCAGTTCAATATATTTTCTTGCTTCCCACATTTCCTTAAAACTTTTTTTATCTGCCTGTATCATCCAGGTGAATTGATCTCCCATGGCATCCAGATACAGGCCCACGTCAATCTTTTTGACCACAGACCCCTTAAACCCTGGATTGCTTTCAATCAGTCCGAGCACGCCTAAAGTACGCAATGCCTCTCTGATGGTGGGCCTTCCCACAGTAAAGGTCTCGGCCAGATCCCTTTCCGAGGGAAGCTGATCACCAGGTTCCAGATCTCCTTTAAAAATGGTTTGTTTTATCTGGTCAGCCACTTCTTCGTAGAGTCTGACCTTTTTGATGGGTTTATATGATAATTTATTTTTCATTTACACATTTGCTCACAAGGTTCAAAATCCAAAAGTAAAATATATTGTATATATATCTGCACAACCCATCGCTTTTTGCAAGACGTATTATTAAAGGCTTCTGCCCGGCCGGTTTGACTTTATTAATAAAGTTTCTGGAACCAGTGCAGATATCGCTTGTCCCGAAACGCCAGAACATCTTCCATCAAATGGCAGATACGGTCGGTTACCGGCCCGGGTGCTTTTAATTCTCTGTCCTCAAACCGGTACACCGGCGAGACTTTTATTCCTGTATGACAGGTAAACAATTCATCTGCCTCATAAAGATCTTCCTGTTTCAGGATAATTTCCTCCACGGGAATCCCATCATCTTTTGCAAGATGTATAATGGTGTCTCTGGTAATGCTCTCCAGAATTTTTCCGAGGGGCGGTGTTTTAAGGATACCGTCTTTAACCATAAAAAGGGATTCAATGGAGCCTTCTGCAACAAACCCGTCCGTTCCCACGCTTATCCCCAGGTCAAAGCCTCTGTCCATGGCATCTTTTCTGATCAGATAGCCATTCAGATAATTTGCACATGCTTTTGCCTGCACCGGAACTGTATCAGGATGCAGTTTCCGCCATTTTGAAAAACAGACTGAAATGGATTTGATCCGGTCAAGGTTAAGTTCTTTTGATGCGGGGATCGTAAAAATGCCCATATCCAGTTTTGATGTTAAGACCAGATCAATAATGGCTTCTTCCCCCCAATACGCCAGTATTTTTACAATCCCTCTTCCGGATTTGTTTAAGGCGGCAAGCTTGGCCGTTGCATCGGCTATCTCCCTGCTTGAAAATTTTAATTCCATACCTAAAAGACTTGCGGTCTGGTCAAGCCTTTTTAGGTGCATATCCATCCTGAAAGCAGACGCCCCGGATGCCACCTGATGTGTGCCAAACACTTCAAATATTGCAGAACCTCTGGAGAGGCCATGGGATAAAATGGGAACCTGCGCATTTTCCCAGGGTAAAATTTTATTGTTGATCCATACAAAAGGTTTTGATTCCATAACAGTGTCTCCAAATTTATGATTTTTTATCCATGAGGGCCATTGGAATTTTCCAACAATCAGTTTCCTAAAAAAAATATCGGAAGAAAGAGAGAAATCTCCGGGATGAATGTTACCAAAATAAGTACAGGCAGACTTCCCAGCAGTAAAAAAGGCAGACAGTCTTTGAGAAAGCCGGAAACCGGTACGCCCGAAACCCTTGAGGCTGTGAACAGGTTTGTTGCAACCGGCGGCGTCATCTGGCCGCTTCCCTGATTTATAGCCAAGATGGCTGCCATCTGATAGGGATGAATATCAAGACTCATAAAAAGAGGATATAACAAAGGTGCAGCAATCAGCATGGCACTGATATCATCCATGATCATACCCAGAATAATCATGAACAGATTAATCAATAATAAAAGGGCGATCCTGTTTTTTGTCAGGGTCAGCATAGAACCGGCAATAGCGTCAGGAAGCCGTTCATAGGTAAAAATACGGGACATGACAATAATAAATGCGATGATAAATACAATGGCGCCTTCTATGCTGGCTGTCTCTTCGGCTGCTTTTTTAAATGCTTTGAATGACAGGCTTTTTGTCCCTGCTCCCACGACAATAGCGTAAACTACAGCAACACAACCTGCCTCGGTTGGTGTAAAAAGTCCGCCGTAAATGCCTCCCAGAATAATGACCGGCATTAACAATGCAAGCGATGATTTTCTGGAGGTCACTGCAATATTTTTTAACCAGTCGGACACATTTGTTTTCTCCAGCATGCGGATTTCAGAATGTCTTCTGCAATAAAAATAATTAATGATCAAATAAACCAGTATAATCAGAATGCCGGGTCCGGCCGCCGCTAAAAAACACCCGGCTACCGATGTGTTGGTTACCATTCCAAATAGAATCATTGGGATGCTGGGCGGAATAAGCTGGCCAAGAATTCCGGAACACGCAACAAGGGCAGTGGCATATTCTCTTTTATAGCCGTATTTTTCCATCTGGGGCAATATGGTCATTCCGATCGTTGCTACAGTGGAAGAAGAAGATCCCGAGATTGCGCCAAAGAGTGCAGATGAAAAAATTGTTACAGCGCCAAGACCACCCCTGAATCTTCCAACTATTGAATTTGCAAAAAATATGATTTTGGAAGATAATCCGGCCTGGGTCATCAGACCCCCGGCAAATATAAAAAAAGGAATTGCCATCAAAACAAAAGAATTAAGCCCTGAAAAAATTGCCGGCACAGCAAAGCCTGTATCGATTTCCAAAAAAAACATCATGGCAAGACTGCCGATACCAAAACAGGCAAAAAGCGGGAATCCGGCCAGAAGCATCACAATGGTCAGGCCAAGAATGATCAGTATGGTCGTCATACAGCGCTCCCCTTAAATATAAGCAAGGCATTTCGGATTTGCTTTAACAAATGTACAAAGGTGTGAAGTGCCATCAACGAACCGGTCACAAGAAAACATGAATGCACTACAATCATGGGAACATTTAAAACAATGGAATTCATCCCTTTTTTATAGGAGTGCAGTGAATAGTCAAAGGACCATTTAACAAAAACACATAAGAAAAAAAAGGTTATAATTTTGGAGACAATATTAAACAAGACCATGCCTTTACGGGTCTTTACAAAACCACCCATGCAGATATGATTATCCTCCCTGGAGCTCACAACCGCACCGATAAATATCGACCAGATCATTACAAACCGGGCAGCCTCTTCCATTGCAGGGGATGACCATTTAAATACAATCCGTGCAAACACCTGAATAAAGATGATGATTGTCATGGTGATGACTGCCAGAATTCTCACATTGTTTTCAATAAAGATGAGGGCGGTATATAGCTTGGGAAGCACCATTTTTGTTTTTCTCCTCTTTGTAATGGGCAAATGCATTTTTTAGGCGATTAAAGCAATACCTTTGCCCATTGCAGGGTTTTTATGGATTCACATGCATGCGGATTTTATCCATGGCATCTTTACCAATAATTTCTTCAAATTTATCCCAGCTTTTTATCCCGTATTTTTTCCATTCAGCGCGTTGCTCATCGGTAAGGTGAATCACCTGTATCCCGCTTTCCTTCATTTTGTTGAAATACCGTTTTTCCTCTTCTTCTGCCTGGCTGTTCCCCCAGCCAAGGGCTTCATTCGCAGCATCCTGGATTGCTTTTTGTATCGGGGCAGGCTGTTTGTCCCACAATTTTTTATTCATGATCAATACAACCGGTTCAAAAAGAAGATTGACATCAGTATAGAATTTGGTCACATCCCTTAAATGTTCAAAAGTGACAAGGGGGGCATTGTCCTGTGCATGGACAACTCCGGTTTGAAGAGATGTGAATAATTCCGAGAATGCAATATCAACAGTCTGGGCGCCAATCTCCTGAAAAAACAGCCTGTCGGCCGGATTCCAGGTCCTTACCTTGATGCCTAATTTTTGAATGTCGGAAGGCAGAACAACTGGTCCTTTTGTGCTGGCAAATCCGTCAAGACCCATGAAATATACGCCTAGAAATTGAACACCGAGTTCATCAAAAATGGGTTTTAACAGTTTGAACATCCATCCATCCGGGCTCCAGACCTTGCGCCCCTGCTCCCAGTTTTCAGCTAAAAAAACGGTATATCCAACCTGGAGCCTTTTATCAAATTCCGGGCTCAAAGGTAATAAGCCGCTTTCCTGGCCACCCCGGACCACATTGTCAAACATGTCCCGGTAAGGTCCCAATTGCTCGGAAGGAAAAGCATCAATAATTATTTTTCCGTTTGTTTTTTCTTTTACAAGGCTCACCCATTTTTCAAGGGTCTTGTGCTCAAGTGTGTCCGGGTTAGCAACCCCGCCTGTTTTCCAGTTCTTGGCTGACCCATTGACGGGAAAAGAGAAAATTAACAAAAACATTGAAACCGCGATAATTAAAATTGATCTTTTTGATTTCATACAACTCCTCCGTTTAATAGTATTGAATATAAACAACCCGGCCATTTCCGGATATGCTGTCTTTGCGATCAGCAGCGGCGATAGAAATGCCAGAAAGCAGTTTTGCCGCGAAAGCAATTGTTCTCATAGAGAATGGTATTACCATCCTCTATTTATGATGTCAACCATAAGATAAATTAAAAAATCGGCACAGGCATAAAATGGGTTTTTAAATTTTATTGAGAGGCAAAAAATATCAAGGTTGCCGCCATTTAAACATTAAATTGGGGCTCAGCTTTTTAAGGGGGTGGGATCCAGGTTGTCCTGAAATGAAGAAACAAGAGTTTGAATCTCTCCCAAAGCAAGGCTTCGGTTCAGCCGGAGGCTTTCTGATTTAACGGCCTGGGTCAGGGCGTCCAGCCTGTCTGGCGGGCAGTTCAGATGGTGCTGGTCAAGATATTTTTTGACCAGGCCCCGGCCGCAAAGCACATTGAGATAAAAATGTTCTTCAAAGGCAAGACCGTATTGACCGCCTCCATGGGTCCCTGCCGTATGGGTTTTGACCGCGCCGCCGAAAACAGGGGTGTTAAAGGTCAGAAGATGATCCCCGGTCTGTTCATGGACAATGCCGTCCACATAGCCGTAATACTCCCGGAACAAGTCAGGATCATCAATCCTGAGGTTCATGTCAACCCCCCGGCTTTTTAATACTATTGCCGTGGCATACAGATCTGCAATCCCGTTTCGCTCTCCCACCCCTAAGGCCGACGCTTCCAGAACCTTTCCCCCGGCCAGGATTCCCATGATTGAATTGGCCGATGCCATGCCAAGATCATTGTGGCAGTGGATGGAGACCTTTGTTTTCCCGGCCAGGGCTGAAAGCGGGCTGATTTTTTCATACACCTCATGGGGAGCCATCATGCCGGAGGTGTCGGGCAGGGAAATCATATCGACCCTGTGACGGCTTAAAACCAAAACACAGTGTTCAAGAACATCGTCCAATGATTTTCCTATATCCAGCATGGCAATGGACACCACGGCATTTTTTTTTCTCTGCCTCACAAAATCAATGGTTTTTATAAGACCGGTCAGAGCATCGTCAAGCTCCTGCGGCTCGGCGCCATGTTGAATATGGATGTGAAAATGCAGATCCATGATGCCGGTCTTCAAAAGAATGTCGGCATCATGGATATTGGCCCTTCCCATGGCCGCCGTGCGGATCTTGTACCCGCTTTTTTTCCCATGCTCAAAAAGGGATTTGACCATGCCTGCCTCAAGTTCATGGGCGGACGGGTAGCCTGCCTGGCAGATATCCACACCCAGGGCTTCCTGGAATTCAAGGATTTTCATCCGCTGGTCAAGGGAGAACATCAGCCCCCGGTACTGCATTCCTTCCCGAAGGGTTTGGTCAATGACGATGATCTTTTTGTTTTCCATGGGATTCCTTTGGCGGGTTGAAATACCCGTGAATCAGTTTTGGGAAATGGTCTGAAATTTTCTGGATGAGTGTTGCCATGCCAAGAGGACGGCCAGGGTCTTCGATGTCTTTCATGAGCCTAAAATATCGGTTGGGGTCAAAGTTCAAATTGCGCCACTGGATCATGTCAATGCCGGTGATTCCGGCAAAGGTGAGAAAGGCCTCTGTTTCTTTTTCAGAGTCGGTAAATCCGGGGCAGTTGAGATAATTTATGGAGACAAATTTGTTCAGACGCTTTGCAGTCTGTATGCTTTCCAGGACGTCTGAAAATGTGTAGGACCGGGGCCGGAAATAGGTGGTATAACAGTTTTTTCTTACTGAATTCATGCTGACCCGCATGGAATCAAGGCCTGCCCTGCAAAGTGCTTCCACTTTATCCGGGAGGCCGGCATTGGTGTTGAGGTTGATAAAGCCTTTGTCGGTTTTTTCACGGATGAGCCGGATGGCCGGTTCTATGGTGGAAAATGCCATGAGGGGGTCACCTTCACAGCCCTGGCCGAAGCTGACCACAGCCTTGTCCACGTTGGCGATGTGCTCCAGGCTCAGCTCTGCGATTTCTTGTGGTGTCGGGGTAAAATTGATCCGCTCCTGGCAGGCGGAAAGATTATTCTCGGTCTGAAGGGAAATGCACCCAAGGCAGTCGGCATTGCACACCCGGGATGTGGGAAGGGGCGCTTCGTATCGTTTTAAAAAAAAATTTTTTCCGGCCGGGCAGCCGTACCTTAGGGCGCAGGATTCCAGATGGCGTATGAGCCTGTTATCTGGGTATTTTTTCTGCATCTCTTTGACGCCTTTGAGGACTTTTTTTTCGGGCATGAGCCTTAAATCCTGTCGGGGTTCATCATCCACCAGGATGGCCGAGGACCGGAACCCATCTTTTAAAAAGCCTACGGCGCCATAGGAAAAAAGAGGCAGGGGATCTTTGATGCCGGTATCATTATAGGCGCAGAAATGGCGGTTGACATATCCGGGCGAGTTGAATACGGCCACGGGAAAGATTTTTTCCTTCAGGGCAAAGGGGTTTTTTTCCAGAATTTCAAATTCATCCCTGACCCGGTTGTAGACCAGGGGCCGCCTCTGGGGCAGCATCATGAGTTCGCTGCCGTGGGGCATGGGCAGGGTTTCTTTTTTGGTGAGAACAAAGGGTGTGTCCCCGGACATGCCCACGGCCCCATAGCCGTCCAGTTCAAATATTTCCCCGTTTTCAGCAGCTGCCACAGCGGCCAGGATATTTTTTTTCATGCGAGCGCGCTTCCCTTATCATCAATGAGTTCCAGCAATACGCCGTTCATTTTTTGGGGGTGAATAAAGGCAAATTCACAGTCCTTGAATTTGCGGGGACCTCCGATAAAAGGATAGTTCTGCTGCTTCAGCTCTTCCATGGCGTCCCGGGTGTTGTCCACATTAAGACTCATAAGCATGATGCCTTCCCCCCGGTTTTCAATGAATTTTGCCACTTCTCCGTCCGAGGACAAAGATTCCATGAGTTCAAACCCCACGCCCCCCAGCCAGTAACGGGCCACCTTGATTTTCTCTGATTCATCCACATATTCCACGTCCGGTTTGGATTTGCCCAGAACCGGGCCCCAGATTTTTTTGGCGTCTTCAAGGTTTTTCACGGCCACACAGATATGATCCATTTTATTGATTTTCATTTTTTTTCTCCTTTTATAAGCCGGCATATACTGGAAAATGAAATAACCCTTGCCCGAAAAAACTCGTGTGCTATAGTAAGCCTTTATTATTTCAGGAAAAGAATGGATACAATAATATGTGCTTAGCAGTTCCGTCAAGAATTATCGAAATCAACGACACAGTGGCCAGGGTAGATGTGGACGGGGTGGTCAGGGAAGCCAGCATCATGCTTCTGGATGATGTGAAAATCGGGGAGTATGTCATTGTCCATGCCGGGTTTGCCATCTCAAAGGTAGATGAGGAGGCCGCCCTTCAAACTCTGGAAGACATGCGCACTATCCTGGCAGCCGATGCCCTGAATGTCAACAGTCTGAACCGCCATCCGTAAGCATTCATGGCCCCTCCTGTCATTGCAAAGCGGCTGGAAATCACCGGTGTGGTTCAAGGAGTGGGGTTTCGGCCGTTTTTATTTTCCCTTGCAAAACAACACGGTCTTAAGGGTGAAGTGTCCAATACGTCCAAAGGGGTAAGCCTTATAGTTGAAGGAGCCCCCCATGATATTGAACAATTTTGTGCTGATATAATACAAAAGAGCCCTTTGCTGGCCTCTGTCGACACCATTGAAATCCTTCATGCCGAGGTAAGGCATTTTTCTTCATTTCAGATTGTGGAAAGCCAGGCTGCCGGTGCCCGTACCACCTTGATTTCTCCGGATGTGACCGTGTGTGAGGACTGCCTTTCAGAAATGACAGACCCCTCAGACCGGCGGTTTGAATATCCTTTCATCAACTGCACCAATTGCGGCCCAAGATTTACCATCATTGAAGATGTTCCCTATGATCGGCCAAAGACCTCCATGAAAAGGTTTCAGATGTGCCCGGCCTGCCGGGCGGAATATGATGATCCTTCAAACCGCAGGTTTCATGCCCAGCCCAATGCCTGTCCTTTCTGCGGCCCTGAAGTGTTTTTAACAGACAATAAGGGGAAAAGGATCAGTGCCGGTTCAGGGGATGCCATAGCGCTTGCGGCCTGCCATTTAAAAGAGGGCCGGATAGTTGCCGTCAAAGGTCTTGGCGGGTTTCACCTGGCCTGTGATGCGGCAAATAATGATAGCGTCCTGAGCCTTCGGAAAAGAAAGAAGCGGCCCCATAAACCCTTTGCACTCATGGCGGCATCCGCTTCCACGCTTTTTGAGCATGTTCATGTGAGTGAAGCCGAAAGAAATCTTTTAAATTCTTATCACCGGCCCATTGTCCTTTTGAGAAAAAAAGAGGCGGGAGAGAAAAGGACAGCAGGCCCTGCAGAAGAAACAGCGCCTTTCAACCGGTGTCTTGGAGTCATGCTGCCCTATACGCCCCTGCATTATCTTCTTCTTGAAAAAGGCCCCTGTGTACTGGTCATGACCAGCGGCAACCGGTCCGGAGAGCCGCTCTCCATTGACAATGAGGATGCCTTGCAGGCCTTTTCCCATATTGCAGACTATTTTTTGTTCCATAACCGGGATATTTTTTTCCGGGCCGATGATTCCATCGTCCGGGTCCAGGCCGGGAAACAAAGGTTTTTAAGGCGGTCCAGGGGCTATGCCCCGCTGCCGTCGGTTTTGAATCAAAAGCTGCCTAAAATTCTTGCCTGCGGTGCAGGCCTGAAAAACACCATCTGTCTGACCCGGGACAATCATGCATTTTTAAGCCAGCACATTGGCGATCTTTTTAATGTGAAAACCCATGAGTTTTTTAAAACCGCCATTGGCCATTTAAAAAAAATCCTTGATATCGAGCCTGAATTCATTGCCCATGATCTTCATCCAGGGCTGATGAGCACAGCTTATGCCCTGGAGCAGAAAGGCATGAAGAAAATCGGGGTTCAGCATCACCATGCCCATGCCGCAGCCTGCATGGCGGAACATGATATTGATGAAGAAGTGCTGGCCGTCACCCTGGACGGCACCGGATACGGAACCGACGGCCATATCTGGGGCGGGGAAATTCTTTTGTGCACCAGAAAAGGATTTGAAAGAAAGGCCCACCTTTCCTATATGAGGATGCCGGGCGGGGATGCAGCGGTTCTGGAGCCCTGGCGCATGGCAGCATCGGTTTTGCATGAGGCCTTTGGAAGGGATTTTTTGACCCTCGACATCCCGTATATCAGAGAAATGGATAGAGATAAGCTTTCTTTTATATTGCAGATGATGGAAAAAAACCTGAACTGCCCTTTGACTTCCAGCTGCGGGAGACTTTTTGATGCCGTGGCCTCCCTTTTGTGCATCCGCCATGAGATAACCCATGAAAGCCAGGCTGCCATGGAGCTGGAAGCCCTTGCCGATGAAATCCCGGCCCATGAGAACTATGATTTCCAGTTGATTGGAGGAAACATGAATAAAGACCCGCTTCAGATTGATCTTCTGCCTGCCATCCGGCAGATGGTGGCTGATCTTCAGGGAGGGATTTCTTTGGCAGTCATGAGCATAAAATTTCACCATACCTTGGTTGCAGCTTTTGCGGCAGCTGCAAAATCAATAAAAGAGAGAACCGGGATAAAAAAAATCGTTCTTTCAGGAGGTGTATTTAATAATGATATAATTTTAAATCAAATGATCACCCTTCTTGAAAAACATCAGTTTACCGTATATACCCACTCAATAGCCCCCACCGGCGACGGGGGGATAAGTCTTGGGCAGGCCGTGGTCGCGGCAGCTCTGGAAGGATATTGAATCATGGCAATCAAATATATTGAAGAATACAGAGATGGCGGGCTTGCAAAGGATCTTGTAAAAAGAATCCATGGCATCAGCAAAAAAAAACTAAGGCTCATGGAAGTCTGCGGCACCCATACCATGTCTATTTTCAGGCATGGGATCAGAAGCGTTCTTCCCGGCACCATTACCCTTTTGTCCGGTCCGGGATGCCCTGTGTGCGTCACGGCCCAGAAGGATATTGACGCCTTTGTGGAATTTGCAAAATTAAAGGATGTCATTGTCACTACATTCGGTGATCTCATCAAGGTGCCGGGATCAACATCCAGCCTTGGAAGAGAAAAAGCCGAAGGTGCGGATGTAAGAATCGTGTATTCGATTTTTGATGCCGTTAATATTGCAAAAGAGAACAGGGACAAAGATATTGTGTTCTGCGGGGTGGGGTTTGAAACCACCATCCCCACCATTGCCGCCGGGATTCTCATGGCCATTGAGGCGGGCATTGAAAATTTTTGTGTTTATTCCGCCAACAAGCTAACGCCGCCTGCCCTGGCCGCCCTCATGGAGACCAAAGGGGTTAAAATTGACGGGTTTATCCTGCCGGGCCACGTGTCTGTGATTACAGGAACCAATGCCTATCGCGGCACTTTTGAAAAATATGATATTCCGTCCGTGATTTCCGGGTTTGAGCCCGTTGATATATTGAAGGCTGTTCTGATTTTGATCGAGCAGAATGAAAATAATGCCCCTGCGCTGGTCAATGCCTATGAAAGGGCGGTGAAAGATGAAGGCAATGTCAAGGCAAAGAAGATCATGAACCAGGTGTTTGAACTCTGCCCTGCCACCTGGCGGGGAATAGGCGAAATCCCCTTCAGCGGCATGGGCTTGAAAAAAGAATATCAGGCCTTTGATGCGGCCCTTAAATTCAACATGAAACTTTCCGATGTGCCGGAGCCAAAGGGATGCGACTGCGGAAAAATTCTCATGGGACTCAAAACCCCTGAGCAGTGCGGCCTATACAAGAAAAAATGCACCCCCATGACCCCTGTCGGCCCCTGCATGGTGTCGGGAGAAGGCTCCTGTGCCGCGTTTTACAAATACTCTTAAACAGACGGACTGAGAAGAACCATGACTGAAGAAAAAATATTACTGGACCACGGCTCAGGGGGAAAAATTTCCCATTCCATGTTTTCCGAACTGATTCTCCCGCTTTTTGAAAACCCCGAGCTTTCAAAACAGGATGACGGCGCAACCCTTGAAATGGAAGGGATGAGACTTGCCTTTTCAACAGACTCCTATGTGGTGGACCCTGTTTTTTTCCCGGGCGGAAATATCGGCGATCTGGCCGTCAACGGCACCATCAATGATATTGCCATGTGCGGGGCTGTCCCAAAATTCATCAGTGTGGGCCTGATCCTTGAAGAAGGGTTTCCTGTAAGGGATTTAAAAATTATTCTTGAAAGCATGGCCTTGGCAGCCAGAAAGGCCGGGGTTAAAATTGTCACCGGCGATACCAAGGTTGTTCCAAAAGGAAAGGCAGACAAGATTTTTATCAATACTTCGGGCATCGGGGTGATCCCGCCCCATGTCCACGTATCCGGGGCCAATGCAAAGCCCGGTGATGCGGTTATTCTCAGCGGAACCCTTGCCGATCACGGGATTACAGTCTTAAGCACACGGGAGGGGCTGAAATTTGATTCCGACATCAAAACCGATTCCGCACCCCTGAACGGTATGGCAGAGGCTGTTCTGAACTCCGGATGCGAGGTCCATGTACTGAGAGACCCCACGCGGGGTGGGCTGGGTACGACCTTAAATGAGATCGCCGTCCAATCCGGAGTGGAAATTATCATTGATGAACCGGCCCTTCCCATCCGGGGCCCGGTAAAAGGGACCTGCGAACTTCTTGGGTTTGATCCCCTCTATATTGCCAATGAAGGAAAACTGGTGGCCTTTGTCCCTGAAAAAGATGCAAAAATAGTCCTTGAGATCATCAAAAAAAATGAATATGGAAAAGAGGCCGCCATCATCGGCCGTGTGAGCCAAAAAAGCTCCGGCAAGGTTTTTTTGAAAACCTTTATCGGCGGCACAAGGCTTTTGGACATGCTCACCGGAGATCAGCTGCCCAGGATCTGTTAAGCTTTTTCCACACAGATTTCAAGCAGGTGCAGGATGGTTTCAACGGATTTTTCCATGATATCAAGGGAGATCCATTCGGTCTGGCCGTGATAGTTATGACCGCCGGTAAAAATATTGGGGCAGGGCAGGCCCATGGCGGTTAGGCCCGATCCGTCGGTTCCGCCCCGGACCGCCACCCATCTGGGCAAAAGCCCGGTCCGCCGGACAGCTTCTTCCAGACAGGCCGACACATGGGGAACCTGTTTTAAGGCGCTGTGCATGTTGCGGTAGGTTTCTGATGTTTCAAGCTCAATCACGGAGCCCGGGTAATTGTCCTGAACACGGATGATGATCTCTTCTATCAGGGCTTTTTGCCGTTTCAGGGTTTTCCCGTCAAAGGCCCGTAACAAGAATTTTACCACCGCGGTTCCAACGGTTCCTTCCATGAGATAGGGATGGATAAACGGAGACCTGTCCTTTGTGGTTTCCGGGGTCATGTCTCTGGGTAATAAGCTGATGATGTCTGCGGCAATCTTGAGCGCATTGACCATGATGCCGTGGGCCTCTCCCGGATGAATATTCCTTCCCTTTATGGAAATCACGGCTGCATCCGCGCTAAAGGTCTCATTATTGATTTCTCCGGCTGGGCCTCCGTCAACAGTATAGGCAAAATCTGCATCGAATTTTTCAAGATTGAAGTTCAGGGCGCCTTTGCCGATTTCTTCATCCGGTGTAAAGGCGATCCTGATATCCGGGTGGAGGATGTCGGGGCGGGTCTTTAAATGGTGAACGGCTGTCATGATAACGGCGATACCGGCTTTGTCGTCTGCCCCGAGCAGGGTGGTGCCGTCGGTGGTGATGATTGTGTGGCCAATGGAATCTTTAAGGGATGGCGTTTCCCTTTCAGAAATCGTGAAGGCATCATTCAAGCGGATATCTCCGCCTTTGTATGCTTCTATGATATTCGGGATTATGTTTTTGCCGCTCACAGACGGGGATGTGTCCAGGTGGGCGATGAATCCGATCTTTTGAGTTTTCTGAAACGCCTTGTGATCCCTTGGAATATTGGAATTCATTCGGGCATAGACATAGCAGTGATCATCCAGTTCAACCTGATCCAGGCCCATCTCGTGAAGCTCTGAGACAAGAAGCCTTGCAAGATCAAACTGTTTCTCAGTGCTGGGGCAGGTCCCGGAATTTTCATCGGACTGGGTATCAATTTTGATGTATTTGATAAAGCGGTTCAGCAGGTGTTGGTTTTTCATTTTTTATGCCAGAAGTTCTTTAATATGTTTTTTTGCTATTTTCACAAAGGCCGGCAAGGCATTGGCAAGGGTGGGGGTCATTTGTGTGCCCCAGTTGATTTTTTCCGGTTCAATGCCCACGATCTTCAGGGTGGGTCTGTGTCCCCTCATCTGCGCCATGTTCAGGGAGTCCAGAAGATCCACATCATGAAGGGAGAGAACCTGTTTCTCATTTTGGACCAGGTCTTCTTCATCCAGGCTGTAAATGGTTCCGGGAGGGTGCCCGGCCCTGACCACATCCAGGACCAGCAATTTTTCATAGCCTTCAAACAGATAAAAAATATCCTGGGTAAAGGTGCCGCCGTCAATTAAATCAACCAGGGCCTCATCATACTGATCTTTTTCTTTTAAGAGTTCATAAATCGCATGGACCCCGATCCCTTCATCCATCATGATGATATTGCCCACACCCAGAACCAAGAGTTTTTTCATTTGAATATCCTGTCTTGTTGCAGTTGAAAATTAAGCAGATAGCAGAAAAAATAGGCTGCATCAGGAAAAAGAGGGGATGAAAACCTTCATCCCCTCTTTGTGAACCAAAAATTCAGATCAGATTATAATGGAAGTTCCACTTTAATTTCTCTGTTGTTGTCTACGTCCAGCACGTGGACGGCGCAACCCAGTCAGGGATCAAAGGAGCGGATAAGCCGCCCCACATTCACCGGGTTTGCAGGATCAGGAACCGGAACGCCGATAAGCGCCTGCTCCATGGGTCCTCTTTGTCCCATGTCATCCATGGGGTTTGCATTCCAGATGGTTGCCGATGTGATCTGGTAATTGGCAATGACCTTGTTCTTGATGTTGACATAATGAAGCAGGGCACCGCGGGGGGCTTCCGTCATGCCAAGGCCTTCTGCCGAATCCGGAACTGGCGCAGGCACATAGGTGTCTTTGCCGGGCTTGACTTCTGAGAGCCATTGTTCAACTGCATTGGCCACAATGACCGTTTCTTCGGCTCTTGCAACGTGTCTTCCCAGAATGGAGAAGGCTGCATCGCCGATGTCCCGCATTTTTTTGACACCCAGTTTTTCCTGGCCGATTTTGGAAAGCTCTGGATTGGTGACCCACATTCTTGCAAGGGGGCCGCCTTCATGGGGCTTGCCGTTATACCGGGGGGATTTTACAAAACTGTAGGCATCTTTTTTATGGGGTGCCGGAATGGTTTTTCCCTGTTTGGGATTCAGACCGGTGGTGGCATCTTCAAAGAAAGAATATTTTACATATTCCTTGATGAGGTTCACATCAACGGGGTAGTCCTTGCCGTCTGTGAATACCCCTCTTTTCTGAAGTGTATTGCCCTTGTCATCCATGGGGAACACACCCCAGGAAACGCAGTTCTTATACCCGCCGCCGGTTTTGAGAAGATCGCCGTAGGGACCGGCCAGAAGGTAAACAAGCGGAACATATTTTTCCAGAACGAATTTCTGGACTTTTTTGAAGCGCTCTGCATAGGCAACAAGCTTTTCCTTGGTGGGAATTTCTGATGCGCCGCCAACGACAAGCCCTGGAACATGGGGCATCTTGCCGCCGAAAAGGGCTACCATTTCATGACAGATTTTTCTCATTTCAAGGGCTTCCAGATACTGGCCCACCGCCACGTCATTGATGTCTTTGGGGACGCGGACGTCATTTTTGGCGTATCTTGGAATAAAGGGAGCTGTTTCCGGGCCATTGACATAGTCCAGGGCAGCCAGGTGATAGAAATGAAGAATGTGGGATTGAAGGTAATTGGCCCCGAAAATCAGGTTTCTTGTTATTCTTCCGTTATCGGTCAGCTTGACCTTGAATGCATCATCCAGTGCAAGCACGGATGCCGTTGCATGGGCCGTGGGGCAAACGCCGCAGATTCTCTGGGTAATCTGGGAAGCGTCCCTTGGGTCACGGCCGATCAGTATCTGCTCAAAGCCGCGGTACATGCCGCCGAATACTCTGGCATCAGAGACGACACCGTCCTTTACCTCTACTTCTACTTTGAGGTGCCCCTCAATCCTGGTGACAGGATCAATGGCAACCTTGATTTTGTTTCCGGCTACTACCGGAGCTGCTTGTGGTGTACAGCCTGCCATAATAAAACCTCCTTAAGGTTTAAAAAGTTTCGGATAATCAGGTTATGCCGGTTCATAGAAGGGTGAAGATGCATCCGGAAATCCGGGCTCAACACAACCAATGCAGACCGCATTGTCTACACACCAGTTCATGCCGCTGTTCCATTTGCGTGAATAACAGTCGGCATAAGTACCCGGACCTTTACAACCTAATTCAATACGGCAGCCTTTAGGATCTGAAAGCTTTTCAGCCAGGGTGCCTGCATCATATTCTTTCAGATGCGGACAGTTGTCATGGATATTCTCGCCAAAGAAAACTTTGGGACGACCGCTGTCATCCAGTTCGGGAAGTCCTTTTGTCAGAAGATGGGCAATGGACCCGACAATCCAGTCCGGATGCGGCGGGCAGCCCGGAATATTGACAACCGGGGTTTTAATACCATAGGTTTTGAAGAAATCCATGACGCCGGTTGCACCGGTTTCATTGCCCTTGGCAGCAGGGATTCCGCCAAATGCAGCGCAGGTGCCGATGGCAAGAACGCTGCCGGCCTTTGCACCCAGGTCTTTGACAAGGTTCACCATGGTGATTTCCTTGTGGTTCATTTCTCCAACAATGCAGTATTTCCCATCTGCTCCCATGGGGATGGCGCCTTCAATGGCAAGAGAGAATTTTCCTTTGTACTCTTCTGCAATTGCATAAAGGTTTTCCATGGCGATATGGCCTTCACTGGCCATAACGGTGGGGTGGAACTGAAGGCTGATAACCTTGAGAAGGACATCAGCAATGGACGGATCAACACTGTTCAGAAGAGACACTGAACAGCCTGTGCAGCCCTGTCCCTGGATCCAGATAACCGGATGGGTTTTCAGGGCTTTTTCAATTGCCAAAACAAGGGCGGGGTTGAACATCTGAGAAATGCCGATTCCGGCGGCTGTCCCAGAAACGGCTTTCAGAAATGTTCTTCTGGAAACCCCTGTTTTCAATTGTTGTTCATCAGGCAATGTTTGTTCATCTTTCACGGGCACCTCCTTGATGCTGTTAAAAGTCTAACACTCTTATTCCAATTTGCAGACAGCAATGCCTATTACTTTCTGCTAAAAAATAATTGGGCAAGTATATAAAGGTAAAGATTGGCTGTCAACATGAAGTAAAGAAAAATTAAATTATTTATAGTTTTTGAATCGGAATCATTTATGCTGTGTTAAAAAGTCCAGATCCGGGATGGGCATGACTTTTTTATTGGGTCCGAGGCAGACCAATTCCAGTGTGCAGGTGACGGCCGGTTTTGTGCCGCCGGGGCGCCAGGCTTCATGGGAAAAAACAATTCTGTAGGCCCCGTCTTTTTTCCAGGTGGTGCGGATGGTGAGAAGATCACCGAAAACAGCACCGTCATGAAATCCCATGGTGGCTTTGTAAACGGCAAATCCTGTGTTCTGCTCATGCCACATTCCGGCAAGTGCATCAATGCCGATGATATCCTCCCTGGCCCGTTCAAAGAATTTCAGATAATTGGCATGATAGACAACCCCTGAATGATCGGTATCCTCATAATAAACCTGGACTCTAAAAAGGTGGGGGGCCTGGGGTGATTCTGTCATAGGGTATCTCCTGCAGTTTAAAAGAATTTTGATAAGGAAAATCCGAGCCAGACAGACCCGAACCCAAGGACAAGGTGAAGCATGAGATTGATAAGGACTGAGAAAAACTGGCCGTCTCTGGCAGCTGTGAATATCTCATATCCAAAGGTTGAAAAAGTTGTAAACCCTCCCAGAAACCCGACAAGGACCAACACCCGGATTTCGGGGCTGAAAATCTGTCTTGCATCGGACAGTCCGCTGAGAAGCCCTATGAAAAGGCAGCCCACGACATTCACCGTCAGTGTCCCGTAAGGGAAAAACGGATCATTAAACAAGCGTTGGGAAAGGGCGCTGACCCAATAGCGGCATATGGAGCCTGCAAAGCCGCCCAACCCAACCATGAGCATGTTTGTCATATCATCCTTTTTTTAAATCAAGCTTCATTCTTCCAATGCGGGAGTTTAAATAGAAATAAAGAGAAAAGCCATGCTTTTTTAAAGAGGAAGATAAAATTTCGGGGGCAAAGGATCAGGCCCGGATAATTTTTGGGCGATCAGGTTGGAATCAAAGCCTTTGGGAATGGCATCCCCGTATTCGGTCAGGAGCAGGAGAGCCTTTGCCGCAGTCTTTTTTGCCGGATGTTTTCTTTTGTATAAAAGCTGTTCATAGGTTACAGCCATAAGAATCAGGGCCTGGAAGGCTTTTTTGTTTTCCCCTGTTGCCCCGGCCCATTTAATTTCCAGCCATTCGTGGAATTCAAAGAACAATTCCATATTCCACAGAAGAATTGAAATGGAAACATCGTCTTGCGGTTTTATATGAAAGAAACGAATCTGTTCATAAATGGTGCAGAGGCATGCTTCCCTGCGGCGGATATAGTCGAGGGCGGATTTGAAAAGTGTATCCGGCAGATATTGATCCGCCACCGTTTTGAAGGGGTCGCTGTTTTTTGTCTGCAATGCAAGGATAAAGGCATGGCCCAGGCTGTTCCGGATATCCCGGCACAATCTGTTTTCAAAGGGGTTAAATATCATACCGTCATTTCCCAGCACCGGTGGATCAGTTTTCGTTTGTTCTGATAATCTTCTGGTATGGTCCTGGAGGTGATTTCTTTGATATCCCTTACGGTTAAGTCTTCGATTTTCAAATCAAAGCCCTGATGATTGGTGGAAAAGAAAACCGTGCCCCCTTTTTTCATGAGCCTGAACACGGCATTGAGCATTTTGGAGTGATCCGCAGCAATATCAAAATGAACATTTTTAATTTTTGTTGTGGAATAGGAGGGCGGATCAACAACTGCAATATCAAAATCACGGTATGGAGGGTTTGGGTTTGCCAAAAAATCAAGGGTGTCTTTCTGGATCAGGATATGTTTCGGGTCCAAAAGACCGTTGAGGTCAAGATTTTCCTTTACCCATCTTATGGCTGTTTCCGACCGGTCCACGGAAACGCTCAGGCTCGCCCCCCCCTTTGCCGCATAACAGGTAAAAGATCCGGTATAGCAGTAAAGGTTCAGAAAATGCTTTCCAGCGACCCGTTCACGGATCATCATCCTTGTATCCCGGTGATCTGAAAAGAGCCCTGTATCCACATAATCCCTCAGGTTGATATGGAACTGAAGGTCTCTTTCCCGCATGGGAATCTTCTCATTGGTATGGCTGATGCGCTCATAGCGCTGGCCTTCTTTGGCGCCGGCTTTTCGGATTTTAAGGTGGAGATTGTCCATCGGCACATCCAGGGCTTTTGCAACAGATTCTCCCATTAGGGGAAGCCAGTCCGGTATGGACTGCTGCCGGCTGTATTCGCCGACAACCAGGTGGCCGCCATACCAGTCAACCACAGCCCTTATTTCCGGGATGTCCCAGTCATAGAGCCTGAAAATATCAATGCTCAGCCTTTCATATCGTTTCTTTAAGTGCTGAAACCTCTTTTTAACCCTGTTGGCCAGCATATCTGCCTGCTGTCGGTATTTTCCCGTTTGATCTGTAAGGTTCATTTCCCTTTTCCTTTTGAGGTAAATTTGTCTTTCATACTATAGTTTGATCATTATTTGCAAATGGCCTCATGGTCTTGACTTATATGACCGTGAATAATATTAAAACAATGGGAAGCCTGATGAAAATATAAAAATGCAAAGCGCAGTTTTTTGAAAAATAAAAGGAAACAGGAGTTTTTATGCTGAAAGATGGTGAAAAAGGCGTCATTCGACAAAAAGGAAAAGATCTGGAAACCTATGCTGTGGCCCCCCATATTCCCTGTGGAATAGTCACACCGGATAAGCTTAGGAAACTGGCGGATACAGCTCAGAAACATGGTGTTTCAGCCATGAAGATCACCAGTGCGGCGAGAATTGCCCTCATCGGCATCAGGGAAGATCAGGTGGACGATATCTGGAATGATCTGGGCATGGATCCCGGGCATGCTACAGGGCTTTGCGTTCGAAGCATCAAGGTCTGTCCCGGAACAACCTATTGCCGGCTGGGTCAGCAGGACAGCCTGAAAATGGGGATGATACTGGATGAGATCTATCACGGCATGGTTCTCCCCAGCAAAATGAAAATGGGGGTCAGCGGTTGCAAGGTTCAATGTGCGGAAAACTGTATAAAGGATATCTCCCTTTTCGGCACGCAGGATGGATGGACCCTGCAGATCGGGGGCAATGGCTCTGCAAAACCAAGGCTTGCAGACATCCTGATGGAGAACCTCTCTGATGAGGATGCAGTGATTATGGTTGAACGCGTTATTGCGTATTACAAGGAAAATTCCAAACGGGAACGCATGGGGAGAATGGTTGAAAGAATAGGGTTTGACAGGGTTCGATCCGATCTAAAAATCAATTGACATTCAACAGGCTTCTTTGTTTATATGAAAAGAAAGAAAAAAGGAGACAGCATTGCGCATAAAACTGGGAATTGTATCCAAAGTCAGTATTCTGGTTTTTTCCGCCATTTTATCTACGCTTCTGATTGTGTTTTCAGGGTCATTTTTCTTTTTCCAGGAGATGAAAACAACAAATCGGGAAGAACTCCGTAAAATCATATTTGAAGAAAGAAAGCAAAAACTTGTTGAATTGACGGATAATGCCTCATCCGTGATTGCAAACAGCCCCGGGCATTATGCAGCCAAAGCTGTCACAGCCATGCGCTTTGGGGAAGGAAAGAGAAATTATTTTTTTGTTTTTGATGAGCAGGGGCAGTTTGTGGTTCATCCTGAAAGGCCGGATCTGATAGGTGTTGACAGCATGGATTTAAAATCCCTGGATGGTAAATATATCATACGAGAAATGATTGAAAGAACCAAAAAAGAAACCCATGGGTTTATCAGCTACCAATGGGAAAAACCCCATCAAAAGGGTGTCGCAAGTGAAAAGCTGACCTATTTCAAGCTGATTCCGAAATGGGGATGGATCATTGGTACGGGTATTTATAATGATGATATCAAGGATATTGCCCTAGAGAAAGAAGCGCTTTTTTTAAAAGAACTCAAAAGGGGCCTGGTATTTTTTGCCGAGGTCATCGTGTTTGTTTCCCTGTGTTTTTTAGTTGTATCGATTTTTACCACCCGGAAGCTGCTCAACCCTATGAAGGAGGTGGCTGATTTTGCAAGAAAAATCGGCGAAGGCAATTTTTCTGCATCCCTTGAGTATAAAAGCAATGATGAGATCGGAGCCATGGCAGAGTCCATGAGAAAAGGGGGAAAAGATCTTGGCAAGCTCATCAGTAAGATGATCAGGACATCCATCACCATTGCAGAATCGTCTTCCCGCCTGCAAGGCATTGCCTATGAGTTAAAGGATTCGGCAAAGGAAATGGAAAACAACTCAGACAATGCCACAAGCGAAACCCTCAATATTTCAAGCCGCATGGCCAACATCCTTTCTGCAACCGGTAAAATCAATACCCAGCTCGAGAGCATTGCGGAATTTACCGAAAAGCTTTCACTCAATACAAACGATGTCGGGGTTAAGATAGATTTTGTATCAGAGTCAACCACGGCAGCTGCCTGCGCCATTGAAGAGATGTATGCATCCTTTAATCAGACAGCCAGAAATTCAAGTTTGGGCGCAGGAATTACGGAAAATGCCGCCAAACAGGTAAAAGAAGCATCTCATATTATGAATCAGCTTGGAGAGTCGGCAAAAGAGATCGGCGAGATCATCGGTATCATCCAGACTCTTGCCTCACAGACCCATCTTCTGTCCCTTAATGCCGCCATAGAAGCTGCCGGAGCAGGGGATGCCGGAAAAGGGTTTTTTGTAGTGGCCCATGAAGTAAAGGAATTGGCCAATCAGTCGGAACGGTCTGCAAATGTCATCCGTTCAAAAATACTCGGCATGCAGGCCCATGCAAAAAAATCCATTGAAGTGATCCAGTCCATTGTCAAAGTTATTGAAGAGATTGATCAGATCATGGTCGACATTGCTTCTTCCGTGGAAGAACAGACCACGGTGACAAATGATATCTCTTCAGGACTCAGCACCACCGCAGAAAATGCAAAAGACCTGAACATCAAGGCAAAGGAAAATATTGAAGCCATCCGGCAGGTGGCAGGCAATATTGAAGCCACGTCCAATGCATCAGAACTCATTCGTAAAGATGTCAATATCACCAATACAGGAATCAGCGATGTCTCACATTATGTGGGCAGGACCAATGAATCCGTTAAATCATCGGCCCACAGGATTGAAGCAATACAGGCCCAGGCCGACGAACTGGCAGGCCTTGCAAAGGATCTGAAACGGGTGATTCAGATTTTCAGGGTTTAGCCCCTGGCAGGGAGGAAAATGGAAAGACGGGAATTTATAAAACAGGTTGGCCTGTGGTTGACCGGGGTGATTCTTACCCCACCTGTGTTTGATGTCATGTCTTTGGCAGAAGGCGCAACAGAGGATAATCCTGAGATCATGGTGGCAAAAGGGACGGATCTGCCTGCCATGGTCCGCCGGATGATGAAAGCCTTTGGCGGGGTTGAAGGTTTTGTCAAAACCGGGGATAAGGTGGTGATTAAACCCAATATCGGCTGGGACAGAAGCATTGAGCAGGGCGCCAATACCCATCCCCTCATTGTGTCCGAGATTGTAACGCTCTGCCTCGATGCCGGAGCTTCAAAGGTATCGGTGTTTGACCGGACCTGCAATGAAGAACGGCGATGTTACCAGAACAGCGGCATGGCGCCGGTCCTGGAAAAGATCCGGGACAAGCGCTTTCGTCTTGATTATGTGGATGACAGGAAATTTGTTCCCGTGACCCTTAAAAACGGACAGGTCCTTAAGGAATGGCCCTTTCACAGGGATGCCCTGGAGGCGGACTGCTATATCAATGTCCCGGTGGCCAAGCATCACAGCCTGTCCGGGTTGAGTCTGGGTTTGAAAAATATCATGGGCGCTGTGGGCGGGTGGCGGGGAAGGCTTCACTATGATCTTGGACCCAAGCTCGCTGATCTCAACACGGTCATAAGACCGAAGCTGACCCTTATCGATGCCTCCCGGGTCATTGTGAAAAACGGCCCCCAGGGAGGGGATTTGGCAGACGTGAAAATTCTTGATACCCTTATCGGATCAAAGGACCCTGTTGCAGCAGATGCATATGCTACAACACTTTTCGGACTTCTGCCCAAAGAAATCGAGGCGACAGCACATGCCCATAACAGGGGACTGGGGCAGATGGATCTCAATCAATGCCGTATCCGCTATCTTGATACCTGATGGCCATGCAGATTAAACCTTACCTGAAACAGGTGCGCCGGTTTTCTCAATTGATCTGTCTTCTGATATTTCTTTTTTTATTCCGTCAGACCGATTATTCCGGCAAAGATACCATCCCCTATGCCGTCAATCTTTTTTTCAGGCTGGACCCCCTGGTGCTGGCAACCGTCACCCTGGGCACAAAAACCTTTGTTTCCATGCTCTGGCCTGCCTTTATCATCATCGGTCTGACCCTTTTATTCGGGCGGGTGTTCTGTTCCTGGATCTGCCCCCTGGGAACCTTGATCGATATTTTTGGGCGATTTATCAGCCCTTTGTCGAAAACCGGACCCAATCTCAGGTATTTGAAATACGGGGTTCTGATCCTTCTTTTGATTTCTTCATCCTTTGGGGTTCAATTCTTAGGATTTGCCGATCCTTTTTCGCTTCTGGTACGGGGGATGGCCTTTTGCCTTGATCCCATGATGAATTATCTTGTTTCAGGGTTTTTTAATGCTGTTTACACATTGTCCCCGGCCTTTGTGTCGGATCTGACCGAACCTGTGTATCAAGGGATGAAGGCCTTTGTCCTGCCCTATAAGCAGAGTTTTTTCGACCTGGCTTATTTATCTTTTTTTCTTCTGGCTGCTGTTTTTTTTCTGGAATTTATGGGGAAACGGTTCTGGTGCAGGAATCTGTGTCCCCTGGGCGGACTTCTCGCATTGATTTCAAATGTGTCGGTTTTCAAAAGAATTCCTTTAAAAGCCTGCAGCCATTGCCGGCAGTGCGAATCCTCCTGCCGCATGAAGGCCTTTGATGATAATTCCCGTTTCCGGTTTGAAGAATGTAATCTTTGTATGGACTGCCTTGAGTTCTGCCCGGATCAGATCACAACATTTAAATTTTCAATTCCGCCACATTCCTCTTTTGTGGATATCACCCGAAGGCAGATGATTCTCTCAGGCTTTGCCGGTTTTGCCCTGCCGGTTCTTACAAGGACCCAGGCCATTTCCAGGATGCCCGATGAAAAAGTGATCCGGCCGCCCGGTGCCAAAGATGAGATGGATTTTTCAGCCTCCTGTGTCAGATGCGGGGAATGCATGAAGGTCTGCATTAATAATGCATTGCAGCCTTTGTTCATGGAAAGGGGGATAGACGGCATGTTTACCCCTGTGCTGGTTCCTCGGCTCGGGTATTGCGAATTCAACTGCACCTTATGCTCCGGAGTCTGCCCCACAGGCGCACTTGAAAAATTGACCCTTGAACAAAAGCATGCCTTTGTGATTGGCGGGGCATATTTTGATAAAAATAAATGTATGGTGTATGCACAGGAAAAATCGTGTATTGTGTGTGAAGAACATTGTCCTGTTCATGACAAAGCCATCAAATTCAATGAAAAGACGATTAAAAGGGATGATGGCACAACCATGGCACTCAAAGAGCCCTATGTGGTGGAAGCGCTTTGCATCGGATGCGGGATCTGCGAGTATGTCTGCCCGGTCCAGGGTATGGCGGCCATACGGGTATTTGGAAAAGACGACAGGAGAAGGTAAGGGAGAAAAGAGTGAAAGCATTAATCATAGCTGCCCACGGCAGCAAAAAAAAAGAGTCCAACATGGAAGTCGCCTCTCTGGCACAGCGGCTGTCAAAAAAGGCCACCGGGTCATTTGAATCCGTTGACCACGCTTTTTTGCAGTTTGCAGAGCCGCTGCTTGAAAATAAAATTAATGAGCTGGCAAAAAAAGGGGTAAAAAAAATTGTTATTTTCCCGTTTTTTATTGCCGCGGGAAATCATATCCTGGTGGATATCCCCGAGGCTGTGAAAAAGGCAGAGGCCGTTCATCCCGATATAGATTTCAGTATAACGGATCATCTGGGCAAAATTCAGGCTGTTGAAGAGATTATCCTGCGGCAAGTCATGAATCCAAGATGAGAATTCTTCACATCATCAGCCAGACCCCGGATTTTACCGGGAGCGGTAAATTTATCCAGGAAATTATCCGTCAGAGCGGGCAGAGCGGCCATGAAAATTTTCTTCTGGCCGGGGTTCAGGCGGATTTTAAACTCCCGGAAAGCCTGATTTCAGAAGATCATTGCAGTTTCGTGAAATTTGACGGGAAAGACCTGGCTTATGCCATTCCCGGCATGAGCGATGTCATGCCCTATCCAAGCACGGTTTTTTCAAGCCTCTGCAAAGCAGATATGAAGGTCTATCAAACCGCATTCAAAGAGAAAATCCAGGAAGCCCTTGAGATATTCAGACCCCATCTTCTGCATACCCATCACCTCTGGGTGGTCTCGGCCCTTGCCAGATCCGTTGCCCCGGATATCCCCATGGTCACGACCTGTCACGGGACCTGTCTCCGCCAGCATTATCTGTGCCCGGATGTGGGCAAAAAAATCACACCGGACCTTGTCAAGATTGAAAGGATCATTGCCTTAAGCTTTGACCAGAAAGAAAATATTATCCGCACCATTGGGGTCGACCCCTCCATGATTCATATCATCAGCGGCGGGTATAACGAGGCCTGTTTTTTTTATGAGCCCAAGATATTTGAGGGAACAGTGGAGCTTTTATACGCCGGAAAACTCAGCAGTGCCAAAGGCGTGCCCTGGCTCTTAAAAAGCCTTGACCGGATAAAAGGCCGTCCTTTCCGGCTGCACCTGGCCGGCAGCAGCAGCGGAAAGGAACTTGAAACCTGCCTGGCCCTGGTACAAAACCTCGGATCAAAAGCCGTCTATCACGGTCCCTTGACCCATGAAAAACTGGGTGCGCTCATGCGGCGCTGCCATGTCTTTGTATTGCCTTCTTTTTTTGAAGGACTGCCCCTGGTCTTGATGGAAGCCCTGGCGTCGGGTTGCAGGATCGTCACAACAGCCCTGCCCGGGACAAAGGAAATCCTTGGCACAAAAGAGAATGCCATGGTCAGACTCATCGACCTGCCTGAACTGAAAACCATTGACACCCCTCATCAAAAAGATGAAAAAAATCTAGAAACCCGCCTTGCCGAAATTTTAGACCGGGCCATGGATGAGATTGCCCGACAACCGGAATCGGATCTGGACAGTATCCGGTCAATCACAACCCCCTATACCTGGAAAAAAATCTATAAAAAAATTGAAACGGTTTACAGCGGGCTGGTTTAAAAAAGGCTTGAGGTAGTTACTCAGGGGTAATTTGATTTCTGATAAAACTGTAAAGTTTGGTATAACCTTTGGGGGATATTTTATCAAAAGTAATACATTAATTTCCTTATTTAAAACTTTTTTTACCCACCTCATTGTAGAGCTGAATATTAAGAATTTGTATGCATTTAATTATTTTTCTCATAACGTCTTATTTTAATGGACTAATATTCATAGCAAATTTTCATAAGAGACGGTTTGGGCATAGTTTATGCAGAAAATAATAATTCGAACAGGTTATTTTGATTGATAATTATATTTTTTAATTAAGGAGAAAACATGAAAAAAATTATTTTTTTATTGGTAAGTTTTTTATTAATTGTATCGGTTGGATTCTCCGGAGCTACAACCTATGTGGAGGATTTTGAAAACGAAAACCCTTTCTCAAGTTGGGAAACCAGATGGCTTGGCAGCAACTCGGACCTGCAGAACGTTTACGGTGTGGGCCAAGGTAGAGGCAATAACCCTGATGGATTATGGATAGGGTCCCAAACGATTATTTTTAATTCTAATTTTGGATTAACATTGACTTCTCTTTCCTTTGATGTCGCTTCATGGGTTTCTCATACAGTATCTGTTTATGATTCTTCAGATTCAATGATTTATCAATCAGCACTTATGCAGCCAAATAATGGTGCGTATACTGACCCAGGCACGTATGATAATCATTTTATTACATCACAAAATGGCATCAGTCGAATATTTTTCGATGGAGTCAGCATTCTTGGAAATACCAGCATTGACAATGTGATAGCCTCAGATAGCGGGCAGAATTCAGTACCCGAGCCAGCAACTATGATTCTGTTTGGCCTTGGCCTTTTAGGTCTTGCTGGAGTTAACAGAAAAAAATAGATAGAATATTTTAAACAGCAGTAAAGGCAGGGCTATTTTAATTTAGTTCCTGCCTTTTTCATTACTGATGATTTGATCATCGGTTTCAGAGAATGCCGATTCCCGCAAAGAGATTTAGACCGCCATGGAAAATGGATTTTAATTGAAGCCTGAGCAAAGAATTCGGCAGGGCTTCTTTTGAAGGCAGGATCAACCCGAGGCGCCACCCCTTGAAATCAGACATCAGTTTTTTTTCGATTTCCCGGTAAAAGTTCTTTGTACCGGTTTTCCCCTCAAGCCTTTTGCCATAGGGCGGATTCATCATGATCACTCCTTTCTTGCCGGATGGGACCTTGGGCCGGGAAAGGGAGAAAAAATCTTTTTGGCAAAGATCAATGGTCTTACAGAAGTCATGGCCGGACATATTTTCTTTCATAACGGCAACGGCCTGATCATCCACATCCGATGCAAAGATCTGTTTTTCAGGTACAGGACTTTGGTTCTCTTTTGCCTGTTTTTTTAAATGGGCAAAGGCTTTGGGGCTGAAGCCGGGCCAGGATTCAAATGCAAAGGGCCGGAAAAGGCCGGGCGGCACCCCGGCTTTTATCATGGCGGCCTCAAGGGAAAAGGTGCCGGACCCGCACATGGGGTCCAGAAGGATGTCCCCGGCTGAGAACCCTGCCCGGAAGAGCAGGGCAAAGGCAAGGGTCTCTCTCAGGGGAGCCGGGGTGATTTTCTGTTTAATACCTCTTTTATAAAGGAGGTCTCCTGAGGTGTCCAGGGAGATGAAAAATTCATCCTGGTCTGCCCTGACATGGAGGGTCTGGGTTGATGGGGTCTGGGCTGTAAAGGTATCCTCTGATTTGAGCTGTTCCAGGATGATGGCTTCACACCGCTGGGCAATGGCGTCCGAATGGTAAAGTCTTGATTTTCTTGCTGTAACGGAAAATTTGAGGTCACAGTTTTTTGGAAGGAAAAGAGCAAAATCAATGCCCCTGATTTTTTTTTCAAGTTTTTCAAAGGAGTCTGCCTTGAACCGGCCCATCCGCAGCAGTATCCGGGACGGGCTTCGTAAATTAAGATTTAATGCTGCGCAATCGGAAATCCTGCCTGTAAATTCGATCCCGCCTTCAACAAGGGTGGGCGTGTTTTCAGGAAACCCGGCCGCAATGATTTCAGAACGGCAGATTTTTTCCAGCCCCGGCGAACAGACAATAAAAAAATCGTGTTCCCGGCCGCTGACCCTTCGTTTGATTCTTTTTTCAAAGGCGGTCTGTTCCATTTATAACCTTTTCATGGCGCAGCGGATAAGATTCTGAGTGGTTTCAAAAGAGATGCATTCATCAGTGATGGAAACCCCGTATTGCATGTTTTTTAAATTGCCGTCGCATTTCTGGCAGCCTTCAAAGAGGTTGCTTTCAAGCATAAGACCGATGATGCCTGCATTTCCGTCCAGCCGCTGATCCAGGGCGCTTTTAAAGACAAAGGGCTGGCCCGTGCATTTTTTGCCTGAATTGTCATGGGAGCAGTCGATCATTACCGCATCCAGAAGGTTTTTCTGCCTGAGTTTTTCCCTGGCTTTTCCAATGGAGACAGGATCATAATTGGGGGTGGGCCCGCCTCTCAGGACAAGATGCCCAAAGGGATTGCCGGTTGTGCAGACCACGCAGGCCTGCCCGGCCGGGTCGATTCCCAGAAAATGCTGGGGTGCGCCTGCGGCGGTAATGGCGTTGATGGCGGAATCAAGGCTCCCATCTGTGCTGTTCTTGAACCCCACGGGCATGGAAAGGCCGCTGGCCAGTTCCCGGTGGGTCTGGGATTCGGTTGTTCTTGCGCCGATGGCCACCCAGGTGAGAAGCCCGTCAATATACTGGGGGGTAATGGGGTCTAAAAGCTCTGTTGCCGTGGGCATTCCCATGCGGTTGATATCGATGAGAAGGGATCTGGCCTGTCTGAGTCCTTCATCCACATTATGGGATTCATCCAGAAAAGGATCATTGATAAGACCCTTCCATCCCACCGTGGTCCTGGGTTTTTCAAAATAGACCCGCATGATGAGGTTGATTTTGTCTTTTACCTCGTTTCTCAAGAAGTTCAGTTTTTGGGCATATTCCAGGGCAGCGTCAATGTCATGGATGGAACAGGGCCCGGCAATCACCAGAAGGCGGGCATCTTTTTTCTCAAGAATGGCTTCAACCTCTTTTCGTCCCTGGATCACGATCTTTGCAGCATCATCCGGGACAGGCAGTTCTTTTTTTATGGCAGCCGGCGAGATAAGGGGTTTGAAAGCTTTTACATTAATATCATAGATCTGTTTCATGGTCTTCTCCTTTTGCAGGAATCAGACAAACGCCGACGGCCTAAAAACAAAAAAGCCGCAGGCTTAGGCTGCCTGCGGCTTTTTTGTTAATCAATGCTAACGCCGGACAGGCAGACCCGTATAATAATATACTGAATAAGAATAATATCTGTCTGTCAAGCTGTATTTCATCTGTTTTTTTCCTTTTTTGTCAAGATAGACCATAGATTTTCTCTCAAGTCAAGACATTTGATGATGGTCTGATTGTCATTCTTCAGTTGTTACCCGGCCTCTCAGGCTTTTTATCTGACCATGCTTTGTTTTTTCATCCATGCGTTTTTTCCCGGCCGTCCTGGACGGCCGGGTGGGCTTTCTTTTTTTAGGGATGATCAAGGCGTTTAAAATCAATGTCAAAAGACGGTTAAGGGCATCTTCCCGGTTTTTTTCCTGGCTGCGGAACCGCTGGGCTTTGATAATGATGATGCCGTCCTTTGAAATTCTCCGGTCTTTCAGGACCAGCAGGGTTTCTTTCAAATGATCGGGCAGGCTTGAGCCGTGAATATCAAATCTTAAGTGAACGGCGCTGGATACCTTGTTGACATTCTGCCCTCCGGCGCCCTGGGCCCGGATGGCTTCAAACCGGATTTCATTTTCCGGGATATGGATCTGATCTGATATAAACAACATCTTTCCCTGCTTCTTTTATTGGTCTGATAACCGGATCATAAAAAATAATGATTGAAAATAAAAGAAGAATCTGTCTTCATTCAATGTGATGGAATATTTTATATTTAAAACAGGGAGACGCAATGACAATATTTAAATTTCTTCTGGTCGATGATGAAAAAGATCTCATTGAAAGACTGGCCCAGAGGCTTCGTCACAGAGGGTATGAAACAGACTGCCTTTTTTCAGGCAGAGAAGCGCTTAAACGGCTTGAAACGGATAAGACCATTGACATTGTGGTTCTGGATGTCAGAATGCCTGAATTTGACGGTGTTGAAACGGTCAAGGAACTGAAACAAAAGTATCCGCTGGTGGAAGTCATCATGCTTACCGGTCATGCAGACATTCAATCCGCGGTTGAGGCCATTAAATACGGCGCCTTTGATTATCTGACAAAGCCTTGCGACATTGATCATCTGATTTCAAAGGCTGAAACGGCTTTTTCAAGAAAAGAAGACCGTGAGGCCAGGATCCGGGATATCCGGTCAAAACCCTATATCACAAAAGCGGACCGGGATGAAATGATCTCCGGAGTGCTGAAAGGATAAGACCTGTTTTTCAGGGCAATTGAAGGGATGAGAGTTTTCTCATGGTGGGGTAGTCCGTGATATCGCACTGGATCGGGGTGATGGAAATATAGTTTTGAGACAGGGCATTGACGTCTGTATCGGTTTCTCCCATAACCCGGTTGACATCGCCGTACCAGTAATAAAACCTGTTTTTGGGGTCAACCCGTTTTTCAAACTGTTTTGAAACATTGTCCTGGGCCTGCCGGGTGATCCGGACACCCTGCACACCGTCTATGGGGATGTCCGGGGCATTGATGTTCAGAAAAGTTCCCGGCGGCAGCTCAAATTCGAAAATCTTTTCTGAAAGTCCTGCAACAAACCGGGACATGCCTTGAAGATCCATTATTTGATCTGATTTCCGGATGGAGACCGACATGCTTAAAATCCGGTTCAGCGCCCCTTCCCTTGCGGCCCCCACCGTGCCCGAATAATTGATGTCAACCCCTGTATTGCAGCCGGGGTTGATCCCTGAAATGATGAGGTCCGGCGGTGACGGGCAAAGCTCAAACAACCCGAGTTTCACACAGTCGGCCGGGGTCCCGGTGATGCCGTATCCTTTTTTGCCGCTGTCAAGAGTGATTTTATTGATCCGCATGGGCTGGTTCAGGCTGATACCGTGACTCACAGCACTTTTTTCCCTGTCCGGCGCAATCAGAAGAACCTCATGTGCAGCATTCAGCACTTCATAAAGCGCAAGAATTCCCGGGGCATTGTATCCGTCATCGTTTGTCAGAAGAATTTTCATGGATTTGATTTTGGGTATTTATCCGGGTTTTGTCAAGGTATCGACCCTGAAATCCCTTTTCTTGTAAAATATCTTTCTTTATGGTTAAGTTTAAAAAAACTAAACAAACCAGGAGGCCTTATTTTTATGAAAACATTTCGAAAAGAACTATGGTTTAACGTCCCGGCAAGACGGGCCTTTATCAATATCACATCAAAAATCCAGAGCTGCATTGATGAAAGCGGCATTGCCGAAGGCCTTGTGCTGGTGAACGCCATGCACATTACGGCCTCGGTCTTCATCAATGATGATGAGGCAGGGCTTCACCATGACTATGACCAGTGGCTGGAAAAACTGGCCCCCCATGAGCCGGTTTCCCAGTACCGGCACAATGCAGGCGAGGACAATGCAGATGCCCATATGAAAAGGCAGATCATGGGCAGGGAAACCGTGGCTGCCGTCACAAAGGGAAAGCTTGATTTCGGCACCTGGGAGCAGATTTTCTACGGTGAATTTGACGGCAGAAGAAAAAAACGGGTCCTGGTCAAAATCATCGGGGAATGATCAGGTAAAAAATAAAATTTTCTCAAAACTGATTTAAGGCGTCAGGGTCATTTTTGAGGTTTCATGCTTATCAATGGCTTTGTCACTGAACCACCAGTATTTTTTTTCACCGGACATGAACGCCTCTATCTGGTCTTTCTGATGGGGGTGAAAGGTTCTGCCGGCGACCCCGCCGGGCAGGACGGCCAGGATTTTGTCATTGTCTGAAAAATCAGCCACCATGCGAAGGGCGGCACAATGGGTGACGTCAAAGGGCTTGTCATAATCATACCATCCCCGGTAAAGGGTTTCCCCTGAGCCGCCCATGGGCATGGGTCCGGATCCGAGCAGGGCTTTTCCCGCCCCGTTTCTTAGGAGGGGGTTGACCAGTTCAAGGGTATGGACCTTTCCCCATTGCCATTTTTCAGGATCAGGACCCAGGACCGGGTTCAGAAACTCCTTTGCCTTTAGTGCAGCCAGATGAAAAAGGTCTTCCATGGACTCGGTTTTATCCTTTGTCCGGATATCATCAAACCAGGGATCATCACCGGTTAATACCATCCGTTCCAGTTTCTCCTGCCAGAAATACCAGTTGTTGAGCAGGGTCATGGCTTTTTCACTCCCCAGATCATCTTCAACCACCTTCATGGCAAAAAACCGGTAAGTGGTTTGAAAGACTGCCGGCGCAGCTTTTTTGGGGTCATCGGTAAAATCCCATTCCAACAGGATCTTGCCCAGATCCTTTGTGTCCTCGTATTTTAAAAGGCTTTTTGCCATGATGGGGGAGATGCGCTCTGCCATCAGGTTTTTGAAATCCCTTTGATAGGACCATAGATCATCAACAGATTTTTTCCCGGGAGCCGTCATGAGTTCTGAAATTCTTCTGTACCGGTAGGAAGGGGCAAAATAGGAAGAATAATAATAGGGATAGTCATGGGCTATGGTTTTCTGGTTGCAGGTAGCGAGCCAGTTTTTTTCAGGGTTCATGGATGAGGGCATCTGTTCTGCCGGAATCCAGCCGGTCCAGTTGTCTGTCGAATCTTTTACCGGAAAGGGGAAAGTGCCGTCGCCATTGGAACGGATGGGAATTTTACCTGAGGCCTGATACCCGATATTGCCGTCTGCATCGGCAAATACCCAGTTAAAACATCCCATGGGAACCTGTTTTAAGGCATCTGCAAGTTCCCGGCTGTTTTTTGCCGTCAGAACATCCACAAGGCCAATGGCCGGTTCCATGGATTCAGCAGGGGCAAAGCGCATGCTGATGAGTTTTTCTCCTGCAAGGCCTTCCAGGGACCCTGAAACGATGGGCCCTCTCCGGGTTGCCCGGATGGTGACGGGTTCTTCTGTAAATCCGCCCGGAGCGGTTTTATCTTTTATCTTAAGGGTTTCATTGATTTGCACAAAGGGGATGGACACGTCTCCTTCCATATAATTGTCCGGGTTTTTCGGATCAGGGGTTTCAATATAAAGATCCTGCATGTCCCCATAATTATTGGTGGCGGATAGGGCAATATGATCTGTCCTTCCCACCGACATGCCGGGGATACCGGCAATATTAACTCCAACGGCCCTGAAATCCGGGGTAATGAGTCCAATGGGGTACCACACGCCCGGCAGAATCCTTGGATCCAGATGGGGGTCGCCGCAGAGAACAGCCTTGCCTGTGGCGGAAAGGGCAGGGGAGATGGCCCAGTTATTGCTTCCCGCACGAAGGGCTTTGTCACCGGCATAGGCGCTGATTTCCTTGATGGCGGGGAATGAGTCCGAGAGGGTTTCCCTTTGCGGCATGGCAAATACGCCGGTATCATCCGGGTCATCGGCATTGATGTTCACCGGCATGAGCCTGGAGGCGGCTTCATATCCCAGGGTATCAAGGAGCATCTGGGCCGTGATTTCAGTACCGAGATTGGCTGCGGTTGAATAGCCCATGTAATAGAGGACCCCAAGGGAATCGGTCACGCTCCATTTTTCAGGCTTGATGCCGGCAAGTTTGAATTCTGCATGGATATCGCCGGGACAGTTGTCTATGAAGGCATTGATGCCGTCCACATATTTCTGAAAAAAGGTTCTGGTTTTATCATCCAGAATGGCTTCCTGCTTTTGGGCCATCCGGTACAGCCCAATGGTTCTCATTCGGATATCCAGGCTTTTTGCAGCAGGCCCTGCCAGTTCACAGACCCTTCCCTGGATGACCAGACGGGTCAGCTGCATTTGAAAAAGCCGGTCCTGGGCCGTGACAAATCCCTGGGCCATGATTGCATCATCTGTATTTTTGGCATGAACATAGGCCATCCCGTTTTCATCCCGCTGAAGGAGGATCTCATCTTTCAGCCCTTTAAGCTGAAGCGCGCCTTTGTCTTGATAATCATTTACAAAGGGCAGACAGAAAAATACAATGAGGCCCAAGGCGGAAAAACAGATCAGGATAGTCAGGCTGTAACGAACCGCTTTCATTAAAATCTCCTTTTTTTTAACCGGTGGTCGGATGATTGCCTTTGAGGTCAACAGTTTCAAACAGACGATTCACGCGGCTTAAATAATCGATATTTTTGCAGGGTTTTGACAGATGATCAATATAGGGATCTTTCTGCTTTAACTCTTTAATGGACTCCAGAAATTCAATATTGCCGGAAACAAAAAGGATGGGAACGGCAGTATTTGTTTTCCGGATATGATGATAGATATCCATGCCGTTGAGATCGCCTGGGAGAATATAATCCAGGCTGATCAAATCATATTGATTTCTGCTCAGCAAATCTATTGCAACCTGGCCGTTACCGGCCATATCCACTGTGTGACTGCAGGGCTTCTGCGTCAGTATCCAATACTGTATTTCCGAGATGGCCTGTTCATCCTCAACCAGCAGGATATATTTCCCGCAGGTGAAATTTTCTTTATTAATTTCTTTTATCTCTTCACCGGTTAATTCTTTTTTTATTACCGGAAGGGAGATGACGATCTTTGTGCCTTTTTTCAGTTCAGAATGAATCGAAATATCACCCTTGTGCTGTTCAATATATTTTTTCACATTGGACATGCCGTACCCCGTCCCTTTTATGCCGGGTTTGTAAAGGCCATGTTTGTCTTTGCCGCCTTTAAGGGTAAAGGAAGGTTCAAAAATTTTTCCAAGAGAATCCTGCGGGACCCCGCATCCGTTATCTTCAATTTCTATAAAAATCATTTCGTTCCGGTGATAGGTCCTGATGATGATTTCCGGCAGCGGTGTAAGACTTGTTGCATGAATTGAATTCTGGATCAGATTGACCATTGCGTGTTCCATCATCCCAGGGTCTGCCAGGAGCTCGGGTATGCCATGGCTGTAATCCCGGATGACTTTGACGCCAGCCAGATCCTTTTTCAAAAGAGAGATCACCAGATCCATCTTTTCATCAATGGAGAAGAATTCCTGTTTGGGTTCCTGATCCCTGGCAAAGGCCACAAGATTCTTGGTCAGGTTTTTTCCGCGACGGGTCTGTTCATATATCAGTTCAAGGGTCTTTTTTGTCCTGGGTTCTTCACAGCTCAAAAGGGAGAGTTCCGTGTTACCCATGATAATCCCCAGGACATTGTTAAAATCATGGGCCATTTTTCCGGCTATCCGTCCGACAAGCGCCATTTTTTCATGTTCGTCGGAAATTTTTTGCGTTTTAATCCTTTCAAGCTCATTTCTTTTGCGTTCCGAAATATCCCGGAAAATGCCCACAATCTTCTCCGGCCGGCCTTCCTGGGTTTTTATCAGTTCGATATTCAGGGAACAGACATGCCGGGATCCGTCTTTATCCATGAAATCGGTTTCATAATCTCTGACCCTCCCTTTTTTAAGGATTGTCTCAAAAAGCATGTCTCTGTTTTCAGGATTCGGATAAATATCATATACAGATCTGCCGATAAGTTCTTCCCGTCTGTACTGGGAGTATTTTTCAATGGAAGGACTGACTTCCATGATGATCCCGTCAAGGCTTGCTTCATAATATACATCCAGAATATTATCATAAATCTGACGATATTTTTCCTCCTTTTCCCGCAGCGCATCTTCTGCTTTTTTGCGCTCGGTAATGTCCTGGGCCGCTCCCCTGAGACCCACGGTCATACCGTTTTTATCAAAAACAGCCTCGCCGTGTACCCACATCCATCCTGTGCTCCCGTCACTGCGAATTGTTTCCAGCTCGAGCTCGTAGGAAATTCCCGTATCAATGGTGTTTTTTAAGGCACAGGAAAGCCTGTCCCAGCTCTTTGAGGTAAACAGCTTTTTATGTTCGGTATAGGGCGGTGGAGGGAGGTTCGGGTCAAACCCGTACATTTTATATAGTTCATCCGACCAGAAGACCTGATTGTCGGCAAGGTCCAACCGCCAGCTGCCCACATGGGCTATTTGCTGTGATTCTTTTAAATCTTCCTCACTGAGCTCCAGCTGATTAATGATCGCATGTAATTCAGCAGTTTTTAACCTGACTTTTTTTCGCAGGGTGATATTAAAAAAAATCAGTCCTAAAAAGATCAGCCCGGCAAACAGGAGAAAAAAGAAAAAATAAAGGAAATGTTCAGGTCTGAGGATGTGTTCCCCCATCCATTTTCCATTGATGGCATCATGTTCTTTTTTTGTGATCAGGGCAAACCCGTCTTCCACCAGTTTTAATGTATCAGACCGGCCTTTTTTAACCGCCCGGTGAAATTTCCCGGTATAAAGGTTCAGAGAATATCTGAATTCATTTTCAAAATTCATTTTATAGAGATAATAAAGCGCCGGCGGCTTATCAATGGAAAATACTTTTATCCGCCCTTTCACCGCCTCCTGAATAATGGATTCATAGCTGTTGAACAGTTTTAAACTGGTAATTCCATTTTTTTCCAAAACTTCAATACTTGCATCTCCTGCCTTTACTCCGATGGTAAGGCCTTGCAGGGATGCAATATCGACAATCCCCCCGATGTTTTTATTAAAAAAAACAGGAACCTCTATGGTTGCATAGGGCTTTGTGAAGTCATATAGTTCTGCTCTTTTTTCAGTAAAAAAAATAGTATCGATCACATCTGCCTGTCCGCTGAGTATGACTTCCTGGGCCTTGCCCCAGTCCATTGCAGTCAGGTTGACCTTAACCCTGGTTTTTTTTTCCCACAGCGCCCACTCATCCACCAGAATGCCCTGGACGTCTCCGCCGGCATTCCGGAAAATATAGGGGGGATAATTATCATCCAAAACAACTGTAATGGACTCAAGCGGTTTTCCTGAGTCTTCAGCCTGTCCTGGAAACGGAAAAAAGCAGTACAGCGCTAAGAACAGATATATAATCCATGAAATTTTATAATTCCTCATTCCGGTCTCTTTATTGTTTAATGCATGCGACTGACCATGAAACCATATTATTAACAAATTATAAAAAGAAAGAACATAGGAGAAAATATTTACTGCAATAAAAATCGATTTGAATCTATTTGCAATTATTTTTAGTAAAGCTTATACAGTCCCGAAGCTGGTAAAATTAGAAGCTAATTGTATGAAATAAAAGTAATAAATAGAGAAATAATTTCCACAATTTGAGGATTTCTTAAAATTGATAAAAATTGCCGGATAAACCCAAAAAATTACTACGCTGTGGCATATTATCATAAAATTAGTAAAATAATTTCTCATTTTTTAGATTTTTTACTAAGGGTTTACCCTTAGAGAATTATAAATTTGTTATGATATTTTTCGCAGGCACGCTTTGTGCATAACGCTTTGTCCAAAATGTTTGGAAAATTAAAAAGTTCGGTTGGGAACTATGTAACCGAAAGGGCGGAGCAATTCAATTTTCACCTCAATTCCACGGGACACTTGAAAAAATGATGATCATACCTTTCAGGCGAAGCAGTCGTGCACAGGTCTCATTTTCTTGACATTTATTTAATCTTTTTCTATAAAAGAACCAGTAAGTCCAATTTTTTAGACATACTGGTTGATAATTTATGAAACATTTAATTCAGCTTCCCTCAGAATTTGATTACAATCTACTGTTGCACGTTTTGAAGGATTATAAAAAACCAAGAGATAAAATCAGGGGCCTTCTCAGGAATAAGGATATCATAAGGGTCAAAAAGGGCCTTTATGTTTTAGGTAAAGAGTATAATAAATCTTACAACAAATTTGTCCTGGCTAATCTTATCTATGGACCCTCCTATATAACGGGTCAAACTGCTTTAGCTTTCTGGAATATGATTCCGGAACGTGTTGAGCTGATTATCAGCATGACAGCCAAAAGAAAAAAGCAGTTCGAAACACCAGTGGGCAGATTTTCTTATCTGTATTGCCCCCAAAAAGTTTTCAACATTGGTATTCAGCTTGAAGATGCAGGCGATCAGAAAAAATTCTTAATTGCTTCCCCTGAAAAGGCGCTGTGCGACATGACAGCAATGCAGACTCATATTTCAACGAAAAAGGCAATGAAGGAGTTCCTTGAATTGATGCGGCTGGATTACAGCGTCAACAAAAAGCCTGATTTATCTTTACTGGAAGAAATAAAAGCCGGATATAAAAGACAAAATATAAGGCTGCTGGTCAATTGTATAAAGGAAGATTATGTTTGATGAAAAAATCAAACAAATGCTGAATAGATATGAATTACAAACGGTTCATGACCATGAGAATGCACTTAAAGAGATTATTCAGGAAATCGTTTTGCTTGGTTTATGGCGGTCCAAATTTTATGAAAAGGCTGTTTTCTACGGTGGAAGCGCCTTACGAATCCTTTATAAGCTGGATCGTTTCTCTGAGGATTTGGATTTTTCATTGAACCAGCCGGAAAAAGCTTTCAAAATTAAAAAATACCTTGATGCGATAAAAACAGAACTGGAACTATGGGGTTTTGAGGTTCATGCAGAAGAAAAAGACAAGAAGAATAACACGATTGACTCTGCTTTCATCAAAGCAAATACATTGATCCATTTATTAAAAATTGATTCTAATTTGAAAACTCATAAAAATGCTGTAATGAAAATAAAACTGGAAATTGATCAGGACCCTGCCATTGGGTTTTCAAGTGACCTCAAGTATCATCTCCACCCGATCCCCTTTACGATTAAAACCATGACATTGCCCAGTTTGTTTGCCGGCAAAATGCATGCTTTGTTATGCCGGACAATAAGAACCAACATCAAAGGTCGGGACTGGTATGATTTAATCTGGTTTGTAAAGAATAATATTCCATGTGATTTGCATTATCTTCAGAACAAGATGGTACAAACAGGCCATATTGATTGTTCAGAGGTGTTGACCAGAGGAAAACTTGTTGAACTTATATCCAAAAAGGTTAAAGAGATTGATTTTTCCCTGGCAAAAAACGACGTTGAACCTTTTTTAAAAACTTCAAGGCAAAAAGATGAGTTGAGCCTTTGGTCGGATGCATTTTTTAATGATTACCTGATTCAAGAAATCAGTGTCTTTACGAGTTGATCCGGCTTTCAAGTTCAGGATCGGATTTGATTTGAAACCATTTTTGAAGCAGCATGCATTTAAACAGGAGCAAAGGAGAGCAGGCTCTTTCGCCTTCCTTTGTTTTGCCTGTTTCATAGAATTTTATAAGAAGTGTTTGAACAGGTTCCCAGTTTATGGTTTTATTTATCTCACGCAAGAATAACAAGGATCGATTTTTATCAGCATTGCTTTGGATAGCGATGTCGGCAAAGGAAAAATTGTGTTCGATAATTTTGTAAGCCATGATGCCTCCTGAAGGTTGATTTTATAGCAGCATAATAGCAAAAAATATATATTAATTCAATAAGATATATGTTATTTGATTAGAAAAATGATAAGATTTAACAAAGAAATTGAAGCTGACACCGAGCTCATTTCAGAAAATCGAGGTGGTTGTGCAAAGGTCTCACAAAGAAATTGAAGCTGACACCGAGCTCATTTCAGAAAATCGAGGTGGTTGTGCAAAGGTCTCAAGGGAATCCCGCTTGAACAAGTACGTTTAAGCATCGAAAAAAAGAGTAGACCAATTAAAAAATTCGTATTATTATCCATATAATTATAAACTTTTTATGGGTGCGATTATGGCATTAAAAAATTACTTATCTTCTACACAGCTTTCAAAAAAGACCGCTGCAACGCTCAACTCTATAGAAAATGGGGAGATTGATAAACTCATCATTCTGAAGAACAACTCCCCCAAGGCTATTCTCATGTCATTTGAATCCTATGAAGCCATGGAAGAAGAAATTGAAGATTTGCGCCTGACATCTCTCATCCTAGCCAGAATTCAAAATTTCGATCCGAAAGAAATTATTTCCCACAAAGAGATGATGGAAAAATATTCAAAATGACCTGGGAAGTTATCTATCATAAAGATGTTGATAGTGATTTGAAAAGTGTTGGCCCGGCTGCTGCAAGAAGAATTATCCTGAAAATTAATGAAAAACTCACCAAAGCACCTGACAAATTTGGAGTGCCTTTATCGAATGATCTTAAAAATTTTTGGAAATTGCGAATTGGTGATTTCAGGGTTGTTTATCAAGTGTTGAGCAAAAAAATTATTGTCTTTGTTTTAGCTGTGGGTCCAAGAAGAGACAAGGAAATATATCGCTCGGCGTCAAAACGAATTTAAGCAGGCAGCAGAACCATTAAATCAGTCCCGGTCATAACGGCCATCCTTGCCGGTCTTGTGGTTACCTGGATGGCGGATCTCATTATACAGAAGCCTCAATTTTTAGTAATTTCAAATAAACCCGATAACCGATGGTCAATATGAAAAAAGCACTGATTACAGGAATAACAGGACAGGATGGCGCATACCTTGCTGAATTTTTGCTCAACAAAGGGTATGAAGTACACGGCATAAAAAGAAGGGCCTCCCTTTTTAATACCGACCGCATCGATCACCTTTACCAGGACCCCCATGAGAAAAACAAACGCATGGTCCTGCATTATGGTGATCTTTCCGATGCCACAAACCTCATCCGGATACTTAAGCAGGTAAAGCCGGATGAAGTCTATAACCTTGCCGCACAAAGCCATGTCCAGGTGTCCTTTGAATCCCCGGAATACACAGCCGACGTCGATGCCCTGGGCACCATGAGGCTCCTGGAAGGCATCCGCCTCCTTGGACTCGAAGAAAAAACCAGGTTTTACCAGGCCTCCACTTCCGAGCTTTACGGCAAGGTCCAGGAAACCCCCCAGACCGAAAAAACCCCTTTTTATCCCAGATCCCCCTATGCCTGTGCCAAGCTCTATGCCTACTGGATCACGGTTAACTACAGGGAAGCCTACAATATCTTTGCCTGCAACGGCATCCTGTTCAACCATGAGTCTCCGATACGGGGAGAAACCTTTGTCACCCGGAAAATCACAAGGGCCATGACACGCATTTATCTCGGGATGCAGGACTGCCTCTTTCTTGGAAACATGAATGCCCTTCGTGACTGGGGACATGCAAAAGACTACATAGAAATGCAGTGGCTCATGCTCCAGCAGGACACACCCGACGATTATGTCATTGCCACAGGAGAACAGCACTCTGTCCGGGAATTTGTAGAACGGTGTGCCAGGGAACTGGGCATTGCCATAAAATGGGAGGGTGAAGGTGTCCATGAAAAAGGCATCAACCTTGCCAACAATAAGACTATTGTTGCAGTTGATTCCAGGTATTTTCGCCCCACCGAGGTTGAAACCCTACTGGGTGATCCCTCAAAGGCAAAAAAGAACCTGGGCTGGGAACCTAAAATTACCTTTGATGCCCTTGTAAAAGAAATGGTAAAGACCGATCTTGAAGCAGCAAAAAAAGATGAACTCTGCCAGAGAGCAGGATTTAAGGTATTTAATCACAGTGAATAAGACAGATAAAATATTGATTGCAGGCGCTTCGGGCATGGTGGGCAGTGCCATTATCCGGAATCTGGTTAAAAAAGGCTATACCAATCTTGTCGGCACTTATCATTCAAAGCTTCTCAATGAGCAGAAAGACTTGCCCATAAAAATGGTTCAGCTCGATCTGAAAAACCAGGAAGCCGTCAATCACTTCTTTAAAACCGAAACACCACACCATGTCTTTCTTGCAGCGGCAAAAGTCGGCGGTATCCATGCCAACAATACATTTCCGGCAGAATTCATCTACGACAATCTCATCATGCAGACCCACATCATCCATGCAGCCTATGAAAACAAGGTCAAACGCCTTCTGTTCCTGGGATCATCCTGTATTTACCCGAAGCATGCGCCCCAGCCCATGAAAGAGGAACACCTTCTGACCGGCCTGCTCGAATCCACCAATGAGCCCTATGCCATTGCTAAAATTGCCGGGATCAAGATGTGTGAGGCCAACAACCGCCAATATGGCACACGTTTTCTGGCTGTTATGCCCACCAACCTCTACGGTCCCAATGACAATTTCGATCTTGAAACCTCCCATGTTCTGCCGGCCCTGATCCGCAAATTCCACGAAGCCCGGATCAACCATGCCGAAAAAGTGGTGGTCTGGGGAACCGGCTCCCCCCGAAGGGAACTCCTTCATGTGGATGACATGGCAGATGCCTGCATTTACATCATGTCATTGCCCGATGCCGTCATAGATGCCCACCTGACCCATTACCCGTCTCCCTGCTTTGTTAATGTCGGAACCGGCATAGACTGCACCATCAAAGAACTGGCCCTGCTCGTCAAAGACCAGACCGGTTTTAAAGGCGGGCTTGAATTTGACACCTCCAAACCCGACGGCACCCCGTTAAAACTTCTGGATGTCTCCCGCCTTGAAACCCTTGGCTGGAAGGCAAAGATATCTCTTGAAACCGGGATCAGGGAAACCTATGACTGGTTTGTCCGTGAAAAAGGATAAACGATGAACCCCACCCCCTTAATCAATCTTCTGGTTTCCGAGGAACGGCACGCCGTCCTCAAGAACCTGTCCGCCACCATGACGGACATCATCTTAAACGACCGGCAGATCTGTGATTTTGAACTCCTGGCCACCGGGGTCTTCTCCCCGTTAAAAGGATTCATGAAACAGATGGATTATGAATCCGTGCTGGACCGGATGCGCCTTGAATCCGGAGAACTCTGGCCCATTCCCGTTTGCCTTGACATCCCGGAAAACCTGGCCGCAACCTTTGAAACCGGCCAGTCCGTCACCCTGCGAGACCCGGAAGGATTTCTTTTAGGTATCATGACCATTGAAGACATCTGGCCCCTGGACATGGAAAAGGAAGCACAGGCCGTCTACAACACACAGGACACCACCCATCCGGGAGTGAACTATCTTTACAACAAATCCGGCAGATCCTATATCGGCGGTGAAATTCAGGCATTGAACCTGCCCATCCATTCTGATTTCAAGCAGATCCGGAACACCCCGGCCGAAGTCAGGAAAACCTTTGAGAAACTCGGCTGGAAACGCATTGTCGGGTTTCAGACCCGTCAGCCCATTCACCGGCCCCAGTTTGAAATGACCCTTCTGGCCATGCAGAAAGCAAAGGCCAATCTTCTTTTGCTCCCCATTGCCGGTGTCACCAAGCCTGGAGATTTTGACCATTTCACCCGCATGCGCTGCTACCAGAAAGTTGCGGCCCACTACCCGCCGGACACCCATGTGCTCAACCTCCTGCCCCTGGCCATGAGAATGGCAGGTCCCAGGGAAGCCATCCTCCACATGATCATTGGAAAAAATTATGGGTGTACCCATTTTGTCATCGGCCATGATCACGGCTCCCCCGGAAACAACACCGACAAACAGCCCTTTTATCCCTTTGATGAAGCCCCCCGCCTTGCCCGGGATGCCGCAGAAGAACTGGGCATTGACATCATCACCTTTGAAGAAATGGTTTACCTGCCCTTTGAAGATGAATACAAACCAGCAGGAGAAGTGCCAAAAACCGTCAATACCATTTCCTTTACCGGAAGCGATATCCAGAAACGGATCAAGGCCGGGAAAAAAGTCCCGGACTGGGCCACCTTTCCCGAAGTGGTGGAAGAATTACAGAAATCCTTTCCCCCGCCCTCAAAACAGGGATTTACCGTTTTCTGCACAGGTCTTTCCGGCGCCGGAAAATCCACCATTGCCAAAATCCTGTACGCAAAATTTCTGGAAATCGGAACCCGGCCCGTGTCTCTCCTGGACGGAGACATTGTCCGGCGAAACCTGTCTTCGGAACTCAATTTTTCCAAGGAACACCGGGAT
>CAZUDE010000025.1:0-53689 GCA_964619205.1 uncultured Desulfobacula sp.
CGAAACGTTTGTCAGTCGTGCGTTTCCGCGCAGCGGTTTTGTTCAACAAGTTAATGTGTGGTTCTGTGTATCTTTCATTTTTTTTATAGTTTGACATTGATATTAGAGTCAAGTATATATTTTCTAACTGGATAACACAACCAACGGAACGATATCAAAGTTTGATATTATGCTGAAAATTCCCCTGCAACTTCAAAACAAGTATGACCGTCTGTTGATGAACAGCAATATTTCATTATCAGAATATCCCGGCTATAAAAAATGGCTGCGGTTTTATCTGGATTTTTGTAAAAAATATCAACATGCATATCCTGATCCTGAAAGTTTGATACTGTTCATTGAAAAATTGAAAGAAAAAAAGCAGACAGACTCACAAAGGGATCAAGCTCAAAGAGCTGTGGAATTATATTATTCCGGGATGGAAAAACCTGAAAACCCTTCTAAGCATGTTGCTCCTGCTGACGAAGTATGTGAAAATCTAGACACATTTAACGTAAATGAAGAAACCAGGCCCTGGTCCCTTGCTGTTGAATCATTGCAAAACGAGATCTCGGTTCGGCACTATTCGAAAAAAACATTAAAGGCATATTCCTTATGGGTGGAGAAATTCAGATATTTTGCCAGGGATAAATTGCCTGAAACGCTGATGCCCGATGATGTGAAAGAGTTTTTAACCTTTCTTGCAGTGAAGAAAAAAGTATCGGCATCTTCCCAGAATCAGGCGTTTAATGCATTATTGTTTTTTTTCAGGCATGTACTGGAAAAAGAATTCGGAAAAATAGAGGGGGTTGTCAGGGCAAAAAGAAAACCCTATATTCCGGTTGTCCTTTCAAAAGAGGAGGTTGGCTGCATATTCAAAAATTTAAGGCATCCTTATGATTTAGTCGTTAAACTGATTTATGGCTGCGGTCTCAGGCTGTCCGAATGCATGAAACTCAGGATTCATAATTTTAATTTTGACCACCATGTTCTAACCATCCACGACGGCAAAGGGAAAAAGGACAGGACAGTCCCTCTTCCGGCAGCTATCCGGGATGAGCTGCACATTCAGCTGAATCGGGTCATTGCATTGCACGAGTCTGATTTGAAAGATGGTTATTCCGGTGTTTTCATGCCGGACCGCCTGGAAAAGAAATATAAAAATGCACCCAGGGAATTGATCTGGCAATGGTTCTTTCCTGCCAAGGAACTTACATTTGTTCCAGAGACAAATGAATACCGGCGGTATCATCTCCATGAAACCCATGTTCAGAAGGCGATAAAAAGCGCCGTAAGAAAATCTAAAATCATTAAACGCGCCTCTGCCCATACCTTCCGCCACAGTTTTGCAAGCCATCTGCTTCAGGCAAACTATGATATCAGGACCATACAGGAGCTTTTGGGGCACAGTGATGTCAGGACGACCATGATCTACACCCATACCGTCAAGTCCAGGACGCTGAAGGAATTGAAAAGCCCGCTGGACCTTTAGCGAATGGCTTTCGGGCCAAAGCTCCGCTTTTTCGGTTACACGTATCGCCGATGGTGACAACAAAAACCATTTTGGGACGCACTTCATCTATATAAGGAAGGTTTTAAAAAATCAATATAGCAAACCCTTGAATTTTTCCTTTTAAATGGAGTAATTTTGGATTATAGGGGAATAGTATTTTGGTTTTGAACCTAAAAAGCAGCAAGGAAGGCACAAGATGTACTCCATCAGAACAGACAAATCAAAAAACAGGATATATATCGTATTGGGAGCTATTGAAACCGGCGAAGGCGAAACGCTTGTGGCCCGTATCAAGACTGAAACCGCTCTCCTGAAGTCCGGATTTACCTGTGTGTCGGATATTACAAATTTTTCAATCCATGACCCAAAAGAAGCGGCATGGGCAGACACAGCTTTAAAAACCCTGGCAGGTGCGGGCATGGTGAGAGCAGTTCGGGTTACAGGCCAGAAGGTTGAATATCGGGAGACAACGGAAAAATACGGATACCGGGTCGGGCTTGCAGAAACGGTTCAGGACGCAGACAGGATTTTGGACACCCTCTAGAACTTATCAAAAAAAATCATGTCGTCCTCTACCCCAAGATTGTAAAGGGCCTCGATAATGGCATTGATCATGGGGGGAGGACCGCAGAGATAATATTCAATTTCCGTGGGATCTTCATGGTTGCACAGGTAGGAATCACACAGGTGATTATGAATAAACCCGGTAAGCCCGTCCCAGTGGTCGTCGGGCTCAGGACTGGACAAGGCGATATGATAGGAAAAATTGCCATATCTTTTTTCAAGATCCCTGAAAATATCGTCATAGAACATTTCTTTTTTTGATCGTGCGCCATACCAGAAAGAGATTTTCCGTTTGGTATGGATGCCGTCGAGCTGGTGAAGGATATGGCTTCTTAACGGGGCCATGCCGGCGCCGCCGCCGACAAAACACATTTCCCTGTCTGTGTCTTTTGCCATGAACTCTCCGTAGGGGCCGCTGACGGTGACCTCATCCCCCTGCTTCAGGTTAAAAATATAAGAAGACCCGAATCCCGGCGGAATTCCTTCCGTGCCCGGCGGCGGGGTCGCAATTCGGACATTCATCATGATGGTGGCGTTGTCATGGGGCGGGTTGGCCAGCGAATAAGCCCTGAAGCCCGGTTTTATTCCCTTTGCCGTTAGTTCCAGGAGATTGTATTTTTTCCACTCGCTGACGAATTTGCTTTCAATGTGGAAATCCTTAAAGGTCAGGACATATTCGGGCACGTCAATCTGGAAATAGGCGCCGGCCTTGAAATCAATGGGTGTTTCCGGTTTCAGAACCAGTTCTTTAATAAAGGTGGCAACGTTCTGATTGGAAAGGACCGTGGCATTGACTTTTCTTATGCCGAAGATGGCTTCAGGGAGTTTAATCTTGAGGTTGTCCTTGACCTTGAGCTGGCAGGACAGCCTCTTCCCGGCAAGCTTGTCTTTCCGGGACAGATGGGCCAGTTCCGTGGGCAGAATGCTGCCGCCCCCTTCAATGACTTCGCATTTGCACATGCCGCAGGACCCTGATCCGCCGCAGGCTGAAGGAAGAAATATATTTTCCCGGGACAGGGCAGTCAGAAGCGGCGGGTTGCCGGCAATGGTCAGGGCCTTATCCTTTTTGTCATTGATGATGATTTCAAATTCACTTTTGCCGGATACCTTTGATTCGACAAAGAGAAGAACCATGACCAGGGTTATAATCACACCTGAAAAAATCAATATGCTGAGTAGATAGATCACTTTGTATTTTCTCCTGTTAAAGCGTAATCCCTGAAAACATCATAAATGTCATGGCCATCAACCCGGCAATGATCATGGTAATGCCGAATCCCTTGAGCCCTTCGGGCACATCGGAATATTTGACTTTGTTCCGGATGGCGGCCATGGACACGATGGCCAGCATCCACCCTGTGCCTGATCCGGCGCCGAAAACAATGGATTCCATGAGGGTATAATTTCTTTCCACCATGAAAAGCGCGGTCCCAAGGATCGCGCAGTTGACCGCGATCAGGGGCAGAAATACGCCAAGGGTCGTATAGAGCAGGGGCGAATATTTGTCGATGATCATTTCAACGGCCTGGACAATGGCAGCAATGACCGCGATAAAGGTGATGAATTTTAAAAAACTCAGGTCAAGATCGGGAAAGCCTGCCCAGGAAAGGGCTCCGGGTGCCAGGAGTCCGTGATAAATGACCCAGTTGACAGGGCTTGTCACCGTCAGAACAAAGATCACGGCAAAACCGAGCCCGGTGGCAGTCTCAATGTTTTTGGAAACAGCGATAAAGGAACACATGCCCAAAAAATAGGCCAGGAGAATATTGCCGATGAAGACGGAATTGATAAACAGACTGAATAGATCGCCCATATGGCCTACCTTTCTTCCTTTGACATTCCGGGAAGGCTGTTTTTGAGCCAGACCAGGAGTCCGATGATAAAAAAGGCGCCGGGTGCAAGCACCATGAGTCCCATGTTCTGATACCCGGCATCAAATACAATTTGCGGGATGATGTTGAACCCGAATACTTTGCCCGTGCCCAGAAGTTCTCTTAAAAAAGCCACGGTGATCAGGACCAGGGTGTAGCCAAGGCCGTTCCCGATACCATCAAAAAATGAATCCAGGGGTTTGTTGGCCATGGCAAAGGCCTCCGCCCTTCCAAGGACAATGCAGTTGGTTATGATGAGCCCTACAAAAATGGACAATTGTTTTGAGATATCATAGAAAAACGCTTTCAGTATCTGGTCGGTGACAATGACAAGGGAGGCGATAATGGCAAGCTCTGCAATGATCCGGATATTGGAGGGAATCATTTTTCTCATGGAGGAGATCAGCATGCTGGAAAAGGCCGTGACCAGCGTCAGTGCAATCCCCATGACAAGGGCGGTGGACATCTTGACAGTGACGGCCAGTGCGGAACAGATGCCCAGTATCTGGTAGGCAACCGGGTTTTCCTTCCAGATGCCGTTAGTCACGAGGTTGATATAATTTAATTTTTCTGTTGTCATGAAAGGGTTTCCTTATGCGCTATTGGGGTTTAAGGTCTTTCTGTCTGAAGCTGACGGACACTGAATCATATTTCATGAGGGTTTCCTTTATCCCTTCGGAAAGATATTTCCCTGTCAGGGTGGCGCCGGAAATCCCGTCCACAAAATTGCTCTGAACATCTTTGGGCAGATTTTCAGCCTTTCCCTTGGCAATCCCTACGGAAACAAATTTATTCCGGGAGTTCAATATTTTTTTGCCTTTGAAATTTTTCTGGAACCAGGCACTTTCAATTTCGCCGCCAAGACCCGGGGTTTCAGAATGGCTGAAGACGGAAAAACCGGACACGGTCTGCCCGTCGTTTTCAAAGGCAAGATACCCCTGAATTTTTCCCCACAGGCCCCGGGTGTTGATGGGAAGGATATAACCTTTGACGGCGCCGTTTTCCTGAAAAAAATACAGGTTCAAAGAATCCGGCACATAAGTTTCAATGATGTTTCCCCTGCTGTCCACCATGACTTCCTTTATATGAGCGTCATACAGCGCATTGATGTCTTTTTTGGACGGTTTTACGGTTTCGATCAGGTTCGCGGCTTTCAGGATATTGATTTTTTTATCCAGGGCCATATTGGCGTCCTGTAATCCTTTTAAGCCTACCGCGGAAACCGTAATCATCAGGCTGCAGACTGCAGAGAGCAGAAGGGCGAACAGGATAACGTTTTTCTTTTTGTTTTTACCTGTTTTGTCAGACATTGGGTATCCTTTTTGACGCTTTATATTTCATCACCATATGATCCAGGAGCGGGGCAAAGACATTCATAAAAAGAATGGCCAGCATGGTGCCCTCTACAAAGGCCGGGTTGGCAACCCTTATGGTTACGGTCAGAAATCCGATGAGAAAGCCGAATATCCATCTTGCAGGATCGGTTCCCGGACCGCTGACGGGATCAGTGGCCATAAAGGTGATGCCGAACATGAAGCCGCCGGCACAAAGATGGTATAAGGGTCCGGCATTCATCCAGGAGCTGCTGTGGCCGGGGATAAAATAGAAAATAAGAGAGGTAACAACCAGTCCTGCCATGCCGCCGATGATGATCCTGAAATTGGCAACCCGTGTCAGGATCAGGAAAACAGCACCGGCAAGGCAGCAAAGGGCAGAGGTCTCTCCAATACTGCCGGGTACAAATCCCAAAAAAAGTTTGGACAGGGTGAATCCTGAATCCGTGAGAGCCGCGGTGATGGACTGTCCTTCCGGGGCCAGGACGGAAAGGGCTGTTGCGCCACTGACACCGTCCACCAGGGTTTTTCCCGCTACCCAGATATCCCCGGACATGGATAAGGGATAGGAAAAGAACAGAAAGGCCCTGCCGGTCAGTGCCGGGTTAAACACATTTCTGCCGGTTCCGCCAAAGAGCTCTTTCCCCACGACAACACCGAAGGAAATGCCCACAGCCACCTGCCACAGCGGAATGGTGGGCGGAAGGGTCAGGGGAAATAAAAGTCCTGTGACCAGAAGCCCTTCGCTGATTTTATGACCCCGGATGGAGGCAAAGAGAATTTCCCAGAAAAAGCCCACGGCATAGGTGACGATAATGATGGGCAGGACATAGGTAAGACCGGTCAGAAAGGCCTCAATAAAGCCATAGGATTTGCCTGCGGCAAGACCGGCCTGGAGCCCGGCATTGTAAATGCCGAAGAGAAGGACCGGCACAAGGGAGAGAATAACAAAACTCATGAACCGTTTCAGATCCAGACTGTCCCGGACAAAGGGTGTGTGCCGGGTTCTGGGGGACGGTAAAAAGAAAAATGTTTTTGTCGCATCGAACAGGGGGGCCAGCGCCTTGAATTTGCCTGAATCTGAGAAATGTTTTTGTGTTGAATCAAACAGTTTTTTTAAGGGGTTCATAACCTATTCTTTATCCTTGTAATAAGCATTGATTCCATTGGACAGAATATGTGTCAGTTCAATTTTCGACGGGCAGGCATAGGAGCAGAGACCGCAACGGCAGCAGTCAAGAAGACCAAAACTCAGGGCATCTTCAATATCATCGCTTAGAAGCGCCTTCATGATAAAGCTGGGGTCAAGATCCACAGGGCAGATACGGGTACAGTAACTGCAGTTGACACAGGCCCGTTCTTCACCGTGAAGATTGCAGTCCAGTTCCCGCGGGGTTTTTAAAAGACAGGATAAAAAAGTCCTGGAAACCGAGGGTTTTGATATGCCCGGTGTTATAAATCCGAAGAGCTCCTCTTCTGGGTTGTCCGGGATAATGTTGAGGGTGGTTTCAAAAAACCCCATGTGAGAGTCAGGGTCCACCGGTCTTCCGTTAAATCGCCCCGTGGTGATGAGGCTCATATCCGGAAGGCTTCCGGCGATTGTTTTCACAGGTGATCCCTGCCGGGCAATGATATGGGGTTTTTTATCTTGGGAACGGGTCACGGTAAAAACCCTTTTGACCGGGTAGGTGCCGGAGAGAAGAAATTTTCCGATCAAAACAAGGTGTTCTGCGGAAATGCACCAGGAAGCGTTTTCTTCTGCGGCTGTTTTCAACCGGTAAAGGACAACGCCGGGGTCCCAGGCCGGAAAAACATCAGGAACAATATGCGTAATATGGGTTCTAAATCCGTTCAACCGGTCAAGGCTGCTTTGTCTTGACGAAATGACAATGCGCCGGGTCAGTTGATGCAGGACACGGAGACCGAATTCAAAGGCCGCTGCTTCATGTTCAAGCACAGCCGCAGGATGGGGAGAAAACGGATCATTCCCGTTCAGGGAAACAATGATCATGGCCGGTTCAAGGTCCGGGTCGGCCGTATCTTTAAAGGGAAACTGCCTGAAACAGGGCCAGAGACCGCCTTCCTGGAGCATGCGGACAAGGGTTGGTTTTTCTACATTGTCAACGGTGTCCGGGGAAAGGGTTTCAAACTGGATGAAATCATCTTTCCCCTTGAGCCGGATCACAATTTCCTTTAACTGACGCCGGTCTCCAAAAATTATTTTATGAACACTGCCGGTTGCCGGAGACACATACTGAATGCGTTGATTTCTCTTGTCGCAGAAAAGCGGTGTACCGGTTTTGACAGGGTCATTTTCCTTTACCAGAATCTTTGGCCGAATATAGGGGATATCCATAGCGGACACACCAACGGTCTCCGGGTCCGGCAGGTGAATCACGCTCTGGTCCGGTTTTCCTGCCAGGGCGGGTTTAAATCCTTTTGCAAGCATGATTTCTTCCATTTAAAATCCTTTTAGAATCATTGGAAAATTATAAACAAGACTACCATAAATGATATTGAGGTTCAACAAAATGCTGAATTTAAAACTATTGGGATTTTCTATTCAACTCCGCCAAAAGTATTCTGACAATCGATTTGCATCCTGCCCTGAACTTGGATAGTATGGCCCCGAAATTAAGGGCAGGTTTGGATGAAATTTATATTTGCGTCACAAAAACTCTATACAGGTATAAGAATCGTCCTGGGAATGGTGTTTTTCATTTCCGGTGTCATCAAATTCACTGATCTTGAATCATTTTCAAAGGTGATTCAGGTGTTTGGTATTTTGCCCTTCGGGCTTTGTTATCCTTTTGCCGTTATGATTTGTCTTTGCGAAATACTGTTTGGGGCAGGTCTTATGGCAGATCTGAAAGGAAGCCTGGGAGCAGTTTTATTTATGTTGCTCACTTTTATAGCTGTTTTAAGCCATGCCGTTTTTATGGGCTATGATGTGGACTGCGGCTGTTTCGGGCCAGAAGATATCGAAAGTCGTGTTTTTCCTGGGCTCAGGGGCGCCTTGCTCCGGGATTTTCTGATGGTGGGCCTGATTCTTTATTTGTACCTGTGGCGGTATAAAAACCGGCACCTTCCTTTTTCACTTAATTCATTCATCAGACACGGAGGAAAAATCAAATGAAATCAGTAAAGAATTATGTATGCTGCATGGCGGTAGTTTTTGCAGCACTGGTCATGAGCCTGCCTGTTCAGGCCGGCTCTTTCAAAGAGGAGGTTGAAAAGGAAGAAGGGGCGGTCAAGCTTGCCCGGGAAGTCCTGCAGGGCGGGTATAATCTTGTTACGGCGGCTGAATTGAAAAAATGGATGGAGGAAAAAAAAGACATGGTCATTGTGGATACCATGCCCTATGAAGACAGTTATAAAAAAGCCCATTTGCCTGGGGCTATCCAGTTTCTTTTCCCGATCCCGGATATGAATGAGTGGAATCCAAAAGAAACCGGGGAGAAATCCCCTGCTGATTATGAAAAGCTCCTGGGAAGCGATAAGAATAAGGTTATTGTGGTGTACTGCGGGTTTGTTAAATGCACCCGAAGCCATAATGGTGCCGTGTGGGCAAAAAAACTCGGATATCAGAACGTTTATCGTTTTGCCGGCGGCATTTATGCCTGGAAAGGTTCGGATTATGAGGTAAAGGCTCAAGATTAACCTTGCTTTTCCATTTGAAGTTTACTAAAGAAAGCTTTGTGCTTTAGGGAACTTACTTGGAAAGGATAGATTTATAATGGGTCATGCCGTATCAGACACCCTGTTCACTCAGGATTATCTGGACACCCTTTTACCATTGGAAACAAGCGACAAATTTTTTGAAGCCCTCTACGGAGATGCTGAAGACGGTGCCTATGACATCAGGCTGGAATTTATTTCCGCAAGTGATAAAAGAATTGTCCTGGCCTTCAATCTTGTCAAAAGACCCCAGAAGTGCCTGGTCTGCAGCCTGACCTACGGTCTTCCCAATGTGTTTTCCCGCCATCCCCTGATCAATATCAAGGGAATGGTGAAAAAAATCGAAGAAAGCGGTATAAAAATAAAAAGCTGGCGTATGGGAGATACTGAAGAGCAAAGCACATCCCTTCATATCATTCCTTTTTATCTGAACCTGGAATAGAATAACTAAAAAAAATGGCCTGAGCCGTGGGTTACAGCTCAGGCCATTTTAATCTTTTGTCAGATTAAGCCTTGGGAAGGTTGGGGAACTGTTTGGTGATGACCTTGTTCCAGTCTTCCAGCTCGGTCTTTACTTTTTTAAACAAAGATCCCACATTTCCCTTGACCGTTATTTTTTCAATGGTATCCCCCTGGGCAATACTGTCCACCACTTTCTGGTCCTCTTCGCCGACAACAACGCCGAAAACCGTATGCCTGCCGTCCAGATGCGGTGTCGGGCCGTGGGTAATGAAGAACTGGCTGCCGTTGGTGGTAGGTCCTGCATTGGCCATGGAAAGAATACCGGCCTTATCATGTTTCAGGTCTTTATTGAATTCATCCTTGAACTGGTAGCCCGGTCCTCCCATTCCGTTTCCGTAGGGGCATCCGCCCTGGATCATGAAGTCTGCGATGACGCGGTGAAATTTGAGTCCGTTATAGTATTCTCTTTTGGCAAGATTGGCAAAACTCCCACAGGTGAGAGGGGTTTGATCGGCAAATAGTTTTATGTTGATAGAACCTTTGCTTGTTTCGATGGTTGCAGTTAATTCAGGCATATTTTTCTCCTTTAAAAATAAAAACAAAATATGGCTAAAATTAAGGATATCTTTTTTTTTGTCAAATTAAAAAAATTCAGGCTGCCGGTTCCTGAATTAAACCAGCAGCCTGAAAAATCATTTTTGTTTGGGCATGACCTTTCGATACACTTTGTGGAATGGTAATCGCTGTCCCTTGATTGTCAATAAATCCAGCTCTATACGGATGCCGAAAAGTTTTTCATTTTCTTCAAGATAGGGAAGAATCAGATTCCAGTCGGCCTGGGTCACCTCGGCAAACATGCCACCGTTGAGGTGTTCATCCACGATCTTGAACTCCGGGTCCCGAAGATAGATGGCGCCGCCCGAAGCAAGGGAAAAAAGGTTTGATCCGGGATAGGGCATGGGAAGGTCGATGACTTTCCCGTTTTCATCAAACTCAATGCCGTTGACAATGACAAACCCGCCGCCGTTTAAGGGATCACCAGCCATAAAGGATTCAGCCAGATAGTCGAGACAGGTGCCGTTGATGACCACCCGGGGTTTGCCCGTGGCATTGATCAGGGGACGGCCGGCGGCATTGCCCAGGATATAGACCTCGCCGCCCTTGGCGCCGTACATGAAGGTCTGGCCCACATCCCCGTGAACCACAAATTTTCCGCGTTTCATGATCTGGCCCAGCTGATCCTGGGCATTGCCGTGGACATGGATTTCCATACCGTCAATGCCCGAGGCCATATAATCCCCGGAGCTGTCATAAACATCAAACCGGACATCGTCGGAATCGGCTGCAAACCCGCACCCGGTAAACCGCTGGCCTTTATAGCCATAGCAGATATAGCGTTTCCACCCCAGGCGGTAGGCCTTGTTGATCATCCTGGAATCGCAGTCTTCGCCTTCAGGCTCAAATTCTTTGGCATTGACCACCAGGATGCTTTCTTTGTCCATGGGGGCCCTTAACTCTTCACGGGTGGCCCGGTCAATATAGGCATACCGGGTGTTTTTCTCTTCTCCCATGGCCGGGGAGGATTTAAAGATATGGGTCAGGCTTTCCCGGATGATGTCAAGGACTGAGCTTCTTTTTTTGCTGCCTGTCGGGAAAACCCTGTCGTTCAGATGGGTCAGAAGATCAATGGCCATGGCCTTTTTGTCATCGTTTTGATTTGACAGGGATTCAACCGTGCCACAGATGCCTTTGATTTCCTGGAATGAGAGGCTTTCGAATTCAGCGGTGCAGTATTTCCGGAGGCCTTCTAAATCCTTTGCATCAAAAAATTCCATGACCTTCCGGGTGGCTGGTGTGTTTTCAAAGGATGCCGAAACCTCAAGCGATGTATCAAAGTGGTGCTGACCTTCCGGAATGGTTACTATTTCTCCGAATTTGTTCTGGGTGATGAGTTTTTTGGACCCGTCGCCTTTTCCCGCGTCTTTAATGGTAAAGGTAAAGGCGCCGCCGTCGGTGGAGCTGCCGCCGCGGGCATTCCAGTATTTGTCGGCAATGGGGCAGAACCGTTTGTCTTCGGCGGCAATGCTCTGGAGGGTGGCGTCAATGGCCTGCTTTTCAGAGCAGACAAGACCAATCTGGACCTCGTCCCTTTCCTGGAGGGCAAAGACCTGGGGCCTCAGCATGGCTGTATCTGTGATGCCGATGAGCTGCAGAAAATCCTGGTAGGGGTCGTTGCGGGCAATGATAAAGAACCAGGGCCCGTCCGGGGAACCGTTCATGTGCTGGGACTGGATATACCGGTAGACCTGCTGTTTTTCCGGGGACAGCTGGTCAAAATCATATTCCGTGGTCGGGGCCAGGGCTTCAATGATATATTCCAGGGGATAACCGAATACCCGGTTGTAAAGATCCAGGAGCAGGACCGAGGTTTCCGTGTCCGTCAGGAACTGGGGATAGATATTGTGCTGGTTCAAATATTCGCTGACCGCATGGTAGTTGGCAAAGTCTCCGTTGTGCACCAGGGCTTCATGCATGCCTGAAAACGGATGGGCACCGCCGGGATGCCATAGCCGTCCCCGGGTGGGATAGCGCTGGTGGGCGATCCAGCCGTGGGCTTTAAAATCCTCCAGGCAGTAATACTGGGTGGCCTGTTCTGCATACCCCACGACCTTGAGGATCATGACGTTTCTGGCATGGGACAGGACAAAGGCCTTTTTTTCACCCAGGGAAGCATAATAGGCCTGGTTCAGTCGGATGGAATTCTGGAACACGCATTCATCTTCGGCTTTTCTGATGTCCATCTCATAAAGAGTGTTGTTTTGGACAAATTTATTGAGCACGCCCGGTTTGACCCGGACAAAATAGCGCCATACATCCGGCGGTTTAACTTCAAGACCGATGGTCCGGTAATCCTTGATGGTGGGGATTTTTTCCGATTTATAGATGTCAAAGACCGGGGTGACATTGGATGCCTCCACTTCTGCGACCGCCATATCATCAAGATAAGCCACCTGGAGAAGATAATGGTCTTCCAGGACATCCTTTGGGATATTGAGATCGCTTGCACTCAGGCCCACGGCGGCAATGCCGCCGCCCTTGCCGTTGCCCCGGTTGTGCATCTGAACCGAGGGTTCATAGATATGCCGTCCTGCAACGGGAATGGATGCCATAAAACCGGTAACGCCGCAGCCGCCTTCCTCGTCGCATTTATATCGCTGTGTCCTGTTGTAGGGCAGCCGCCCCCGTGAATCAAGAATATGTTTTATGAGGGATTGTGTTTGCCTCTTTATCATGATGAAATTCCTTATTATAAAACCATTTTATAGCCGGGTGTGCGCTGGTATTGTTTTCTTTCTTCTTCATTCAGATAATCCAGATGAACAAGAAGGTCTGACCGGCCCCTGAGCTCTTTGATGCTTTTTAAGCCAAAAGATCTTAAAATATCGCACCATTGTTTTCTCCAGGCCATGTACATATTGACCAGACGCTGTTCCACATAGGCCTCATCGGTCATGTACCCCAGTTCCGGGTCTGTGGTGGCGATACCCCTGGCACAGCCGCGGCCGCTTTCACAGTTTCCGCACCGCACACATTCCACAGCCACCAGATCGGCGGTTCCGATGACGCAGCCGTCCGCGCCCAGGGCAATGGCCTTGGCCACATCCATGGCATTGCGGATGCCGCCGCTGGCAATGAGGGTGATTTTATCCCTGGCCCCTTCTTCCACCAGGAACCGGTGGACCTTGGGGATGGCGTATTCAATGGGCATGGCAATGTTTTTTTTGGCAATGTCCGGGGCAGCGCCGGTCCCGCCGTAGCTGCCGTCGATATGGATGATATGGGCTCCGGCATAATAAGCGCCCAGCGCCACCATATCCACATCCGTGGGCGTGGAAACCTTGACTGAGCAAAGCACCTTGTGATTGATCTCCTTCATCCAGTCCACATGTTTTTTATGATCTTCCACGGAATAGACGGAATGAAAGGGAAAAGGAGAGAAAAGGGGTCTGCCCACAACGGTTTCCCGCATTTTTGCAACGGCCTCGGTGACTTTTTCTCCGAGAAGATGACCGCCCAGACCCGGTTTTGCACCCTGGGCATATTTGAATTCCATGACCGGGCAGTTCTGGATGGTTTCTTCGCGGACACCGAATAGGCCGGTGGCCACCTGGGTAATGACATGATCCTTATAGGGCAGAAATTCCGGCGGGTATCCGCCCTCACCCGTACAGGTCATGGAATTCAGCTGTTTGGCCGCCCTGGCCCGGCCCACGATGACGGACAGGGCCGTGGACCCGTAAGACATGCCGCCGCCGTAGCAGGGTATGGAAATGGTTTTCTGGGGCCTGCCGTCGCCGGTTTTATTTAAGTCAATACTGGTGTCTATGTCTTCGTCACAAAGATCCATGGCCAGGCCGGGATCGGGTTTTTTAAACCGCATTTTATCAAACCCGCCGCCGGAATTCCCGAGATTATATTCCAGATCCACATGGGGGGCACAGCCGGTTTCTGCCATGGCAAAATGCCCGAGCAGCATCTCCGGGGTCCAGCGGTAATCCCCCATGGTTTCCAGCAGGGGATTTTCCTTCAGGGTCATGGCATCTTCCGGACAGTGCTCAATGCAGTAATGGTCGGTGTCTTTACAGTCAAACCCGATGCACTTATGCTCCACCGGCCTGAAAGGGGCCACATGATTCTCAGGCTTTATATGGACACCGTGGGGACAGAGTTCTGCGCATTTGCCGCAGGAGATGCAGCTTGAATTCCTTTTAATGATATATTTGCCAATGGTGTTTCGAAACCGGGAAGGAACCGGTTTTGTTTCAGGCAATGAATTTATTTTTTTTGTCATGATTTATCCTACGTCCAGAGATACTTTGCGTTCACCGAAAATCGGCCCAAAGCTGTCTTTTTCAAGATCCTCAAACCACATGGACCGGCCGACTTCACCGCGGAGGCGTCTGGCCTCCCGGATTCCCATGGCCCCAAGCATTTCCAGCATCTGGTTTCGCCAGGCGCCCATGAGGTTGATAATCCGGTTGCTGCCGTATTCCGGGTCCATGTCTTCCAGTTTGACCGGGCAGGACAGATCCTTCCGGCACCGGGTGCAAAGACGGCATTCCATGGCCAGAAGCAGGGGCCGGTCAATGACTACGCCGTCGGCACCGCAGATAATGGCTTTATTCACATGCTCGGCCATGCTGATCCCGCCCGAGGCCAGGATATTGATCTGATGCCGGGTCCCGGCCTTGACCAGGGCCGTGTGGATGTCTCTGAGCATATCCTTGATAAACCTCGGGTTCTGTGAATTAAACTCCCTGCCGTTATAGTCCGACCGGACGTGGAGAGTATCCATGACGGTGTTTGAAAGCTCCACACCGATGGCTGCATAATTAATCGTTGCGCCAAGGGAAAGGCCGACACTGATGACCAGATGATCATGGGCAGCCCGTAATGCTTCCACGGCGGTTTCAACACCCGGTTCATACTCTATTTCCACCATGTCCGACCGTTTTAAGAGATCTGCAAACTGGTGAAAATTATCCTTTTTAACCTTCGGAATAATAACCGGGCCAAAGGGTTTAAGGGATTTATCGATATCAGCCGCATCCATGAAAAGTTTTGTCCCAATGGTCTGGGCCGCCTTGAGCATGGAGACCATCACTTTGTTACTCAATACACCGAACCGGGGCTTTTCGAACAGTATGGGCACTGGAATTTCCAGGATGGGGCGAACCGCTGCGGCCAGGGACCCGTCTTTCTGAAAAGCAAGTCTTTCAGGCCGCCGGGAGAGTTCAATACAGGTATTGATATATTCCCGGCCGTGGATGCCGTCCCGGGTGGGACGGACGATTTCCGACATATCCGTCCACATGGAGTCAAACCCCTTTCCTGCAAAAGGCCCCCGGTATCCGGCCCCGGACACCGGGATGCTCCCGGTATGGGCCTGGTACCAGGTCCGGTTGATGACATCCGGGGTAAAATACTCATCCCCGATTTCCCGGTACTCCGGGTTGATGACCCTGGAGAAAATCCCCTTGGTGCATTCCTGGATGCACCTGAAACACGAGTTGCAGGTATACAGGTATTCAGGCTCATCCATGCTGCTCATATGGAGGTAATTTTTTTTAAATATATCATAGACACATTTTTTCTTTACACATTCTTTGCATGATCCGGCACAGTTTTCCCTGAATTCTATGGTGGCATATTTTCCCACGGGATAAAATTTAGGCGGAGCAGGTTTTGTGTGGATCGAATATTTCTGAGGCATAATCCTGGTTTCCTTTTATTTCAGCCGGGCCTGTCGGACGATTTTTCCCACTGCCTCTTCCCATTCAATGGCCATGATGTGAACCCCGGCAATGCCTTTGAGTTCCCTTAAGGCTTCAATGGTTTCAAGACAGATTTTAATGCCTTCTTCAGCCTGGCTCTTTTTATCCACCCCATCCATCCGGTTGATGATGTCATCCGGGATGTCCATGCCGGCCACCTTGTTTTTCATATACCGGGCCATACCGGCGGATCTTAAGGGGGTAACCCCGCCGAGAATAAATACTTTTTCCGTGAGACCCTCTTCTCTTGAAAGCCTGATCCATTCCTTGAACCGGTCCATATTGTAGATGCACTGGGTCTGGATAAAATCAGCCCCGGCATCAATTTTTTTGGCCAGACGAAGCACCCGGTATTCAAAGGGATCGGCAAAGGGATTGGCCGCGGCACCGATAAACATCCGGGGGGCCACATCCAGGTCAAACCCGCTCATGTCCCTGCCTGTGTCCCGCATATCTTTCACCGTGCGGATCAGGTTCATGGAATCGATATCAAATACATTCATGGCATCGGGCTGGCTTCCGAATTTCTGATGATCACCGGACAGGCAGAGGATGTTTCTGATGCCTAAGGAATAGGCGCCCATGATGTCCGACTGGATGGCAATCCGGTTTCTGTCCCTCACCACCATCTGCATGACGGGTTCCAGGCCCGCGGCCAACAGGTGGGCTGATGCGGCAATACTGGACATCCTGACAATGGCGGTCTGGTTGTCCGTGACATTGACGGCATCGACGTATCCGTTCAACAGATTGATCTTTTTATCAATGACTTCTTTATTGGCGCCCCTTGGCGGACCGCATTCTCCGGTAACGGCAAATTCGCCCCGGCTGAGTTTTTCATGGAGACGGCTGAAGGTTTTCATAGGATATGGTCCTCCCTGACAAGTTTTCTGGGGCCCCCTGAAAGACTAGTGTTCCAGTTCTTCGGAGGGATATAGGTTCTAAGGTTGTCAAGCTGTCCCAGGCAGGTCAGCCGTTCAATGATCAGATGCCAGGCACAGGGAGTGTCCGGGTGAACTTCACAAACCCCTTTCTGAGAGCCGCCGCAGGGACCGTTCAACAGTTTTTTGGCACACCGGGTCACCGGACAGATGCTGCCGAACCGGGCAAGCCCGCAGTTCCCGCATCCGGAGCATTCCTCAGTAAACACGCCGCGCCGATCCTGGATACCGATAAAGGTGGTATTCACCCCCGGGAGAACCACGTCTTTGACAAAGCGTTTGGCAAGGGCCTGAACCCCGGCCCCGCAGGCAAGGGAGAGAACGGCATCATTGCGGGCCATCCCTTGTGATGCTTCCTGGATAAATTCATTTTCACACTGGCGTTCGATGGTCATCTCTTCAATCTGAACAGACCTTGCCATTTTTTTAAAGCTGAGCCTTAAGGCCGATGCCAGGACAGCCACTTCATCTTCTCCACCGGCAAAACAGGTTTTCACGCAGGTGCCGCAGCCCAGGATCAATACTTTTTTATAAGGCTCCACAAGGCTGATGATTTCATTGATGGGTTTCTGACTTCCAGTTATCATTATTTAATTACTCCATATCTTGAGCAGAATTTTAAGATATCGTGAGGCCAAAGAAAGACAATGGATTTTCGTCCTTCTTTGGTTTCATTGATCCGGGGAGTGATGGATCAATGAAACCGAGAAATGTGAAAAACCATTGCCTTGCTTAAAGCTTGGTTTTTAATATTAATTCAAGCGGTTCAAAGCAGGGTTGGGGCCCATGACCTGAAGATCCGAAATGGTATTTTGGATGATTTCAGCAATTGCGCCCTTGTCTTTTGCAGTGGTGTTGAATATGTTCAGCCTTCTGCCGTCCAATCCGATGGCATCCAGAATGGTTTTTACATAGTCAACCCTTTTTTTGGCCCTAAGCCCGCCTTCGGCATGACGGCAGCTTTTACCCGGACAAACGAGTACCACTACGGCATCGGCGCCGGCCTCAAAGGCCTTTAAGAGGTGGATGTCTTTGGTCATGGAAGAACATGCCATCCGGACGGTTTTAACTTCACACCCGTCAATCTGTGATGATGTTTCTTCAAAGGAATTCAAACAGTGGAACAATGTCAGTTTTGGTTTGGTGCTCAGTTTCATTTTTCTTTCCCAAAATTAAAATAAAAAGGGCGTTTGCCCGGTTAATGTTTGGGAAAACGCCTTTGTTTTCTTCTAATTTTGCGAATACGCCTTTGTACTCAGCTAGGGCACACCCTAAAAGGTATCATTTTTATTGTCAAGCTTTTTTTTCATACCCTCAATGGCGATGAATAAAATCGTTAATACAATGGCATTGAATTTCTATTGTGATAACGGACCTGTTTCTGATATGACATATTGGAAAAAAAAATTGACCCTCTTATCAGCTTTATATGGAAAAAGGATATGGAGCCAAAAAAAATTGCCAATCGTGATCTCATGCTTCCCTATGGTGTTCCTTATTTTGCCTATGTGGGGATTGCTGCATTTGGCAAGGATGCAATACCGGATGAAATCGGATATATCCTGAAAATCGTCATTGTTCCCCTGCTTTTGTTTTGGGCCTGGAAATGGTATGTTCCCATCACTGGGCCTAAAAAAAACACGGGCTCTATATTTTACGGGGTCGTTTTTGGATTTCTGGGGCTTTTTACCTGGTGTCTTTTACTGGCACCTTTTATTGAACATTCAGGTGAGCCATGGTCTGGTTGGGGATTCATGCTGCGGCTTTTGGCGGCTTCATTGATTGTCCCTGTGTTTGAGGAAATGTTTATCCGGGGATATATTTTCCGGGCTGCATATCAATGGGGTATAAACCAAAAGCGCATGAGTGCAGGAGATGCGCTGGGCAAGATGCTGGATCATGACAGCATTGGGGATGTGGCTCCCGGTGCCTGGAGCATAATTGCCGTCGCCATCTCCACCCTTGCCTTTACTATCGGGCACACAACGCCGGAATGGCCGGCAGCAATGGCCTACAGCATTCTCATGTCCATCTTGTGGATTGTGAGAAAAGATCTCTTATCCTGCATGGTGGCTCATGGGGTTACCAACCTGACCCTGGCCCTGTATGTGTATTATTCTGGTAACTGGGGGTTCTGGTAGGACAAAGGCTTATTGAAACAGCTCATTGGAGAGAATGACAGCTTCGGCCACTTCCCGGATGGATTTTCTTGAATCCATGCTGCGTTTGCGTATCCAGCCATAGGCTTCATCCCCGGTCATTTTCCGGTTGTGCATGAGAACCTCTTTGGCCTGTTCTATTTTTTTTCTGGCCTCAAGCTCCTCCTGGATGACCCTGGTTTTGACCATGAGTTCGGTATTGACAATGGCAATGGCAGACTGGTTGGCCACAGCCCTCAGAAGATTGACTTCGGTATCGGAAAAATCATGGGGGGACGCGGTAAAGCAGTTGAGAACGCCGATGACCTTATCTTCTTTGGCAATAAGGGGAATGCCCACCATGGAAACCAGCCCGAGTTTTTTTGCCATTTCCTTTTCCTTGAACCGGTCGCATTCAAGCACATCTTTCAGGATCAGCGGTGTTTTATGGGTGGCCACATATCCCACCACGCCTTCATCCAGGTTCAGGGCCCGATCCTTGATATAATCCGGGGAGATGGACTGGGTGGCTTTCAGCCTTATCTTCGGCGGTTTTTCCTCTTCATTGATAATCCAGAGGGAACAGATTTCAACACCTGTTACCTTGGCCGTTACCATGACGATGAGCTTTAAAAGATCCTCAATAAACAGATCCGAGGTAATGGCGCGGCTGATGTCCGTCAATGCCTTTATGTAATGGTCATATGTCTGGTCAAGTTTTTCCATAATGCCTTTATACTAATCAGAAATGATGAACCTGCGTCAATAGAAAAAATTAATAATCAATTAAAATACTAAGGGGCCGTGTTGGGAATTAAATCCCAGATTCCGCAGGGGCATGCCCCTTTGCAGAATCCGCAGCCGATGCACAGATCCGGCTTTACCTGATACTCAAATGCATCCTTTCCGGTTTCGATTCTTTCAATGGCAGCTTCCGGACAGACGGCCACGCAGATACCGCAATCCCTGCATTTTCCACAGGATGCACAGTCGCTGCCGCAACCAGCCAGTGTGTCGGCCTGATTTTTTGGATTGTAGTATTCAAGACTGATTCGGTTTTTGTCCACCGTGAGTAAAGGTGCATCTGCATCCGGGCTTTTGCCTTCAATGATGCGGTCAATGGATAGAGCGGCTTTTCGCCCGGCACCGATGGCATCGGTGATAAGGCCCGGTCCGACAGCGTCGCCGATGGCAAACACCCTGGGGTCGGAGGTCCTGCTGTAAGCATCGACAGCAATAAACCCTTTTTCAATTTTAATGGAATCATCCAGAAAATCCAGATCAGGGATATCTCCGATGGAAACGATCACTGAATCGGCTTTCAAAATCTCGCCATCATTTAATACCACTCCGGTCTTTGTGATTTGTTTTGTAAAGCAGGGCCATCTGAAAATTGCGCCAATCGCCTCAGCATCTTCTTTTTCTTTTCCAAAGGCCGCGGGTTTCTGGATATCGATGAGGATGATGGTTTTGGCTCCCAGGCGGTGGGCTTCAGTGGCCACATCACACCCCACGTTTCCGGCGCCGATGATGACAATGCGTTTACCCGGCTTTGCCTTGTCTTTTTTGGACAGTTCCAGGAAATCATTGGCTGACAGGGCATTTTCAATGCCGGGAACCGTCAGCATTCTTGGCTTTTTTGCACCGGCTGCCACAATGGTAAAATCATAATCATATTTGATCTTTGAAAATTCTTTTTTATCCATGGCTTCATTTAACCGGATATCGGGGATGAATTCCTTGACCCGTTTCAATTCGGCTTCCAGGGTTTCTTTGGGAATGCGTGAGCCTGGAATCACGGAGGCAATTTTCCCTCCAATGGCGCTTCCCGTGTCAAAGAGAGTGGCGGCATGGCCTTTCAAGGTTAACTGCCAGGCAGCGGAAATGCCGCCCGGTCCGGCGCCGATGACGGCAATCTTTTTTTTGCTTTTTTTGGCCGGTCTATGCAGTTTGATATTTTCCCCGGCTTTTCCAAGAAGCCTTACATTGATAGGGGACATATACTTCTGGTTCCGGGTGCAGGAGGCCATGCAGGGGCTGGGGCAGAGATAGCCGCAGACCGTTGCGGGAAACGGGGTGTATTGAAGCCCCATGGCAACTGCTTCATCTATGTTGTCCTGCCTGACCATTCTCCAGCGTTCCTGGACCGGGATTCCCGTGGGGCAGGCTGCCTGGCAGGGTGCCATATACCGTCCCTGTTCCCACACCGGGATATATCGTCTCAAATCCCCCCGGGTGATAATGGGAATGGACCCCCTTTCAATCTCTTCAAGATCGCCGATAAGACCGCCCTTGCCCAGCTCCTTGTCCCAGACCTGATTTCTGAACCAGGCCAGGGAAGGCTTTTCAGGGCTGTCGGTTTTTTCCCGGGCACTCCTTGCCTCAATGAGCTGCCAGTCTGAACGGATGGAAAGAGAGGGGAATAGGTCTGTTTTATGGATTTTTAGAAGAAAGGCCTCAAGGTGGGTAATGAGCCAGTTCCAGTCTTCATCAGACAGGGTGGCCCGTTTGGCATCTTTTTCTGAAAACCCGTCTATCGCTCCCCTTGCAAAAACCCTTCCCCCCACCATGCCCACAAGGGGCCTGTACCCCAGCACAGGGGTTTTCGGGTCTGTGGCGTATCCGCAGATAACGGCAATCCCGCCGGCCATGAATTCACCAAAATAATCTCCGCAGGACCCCATAACCCATAGTTCCGGCGGTTCAAACCGTGGATTTTGCTTGGTCATGGTCATTCCGCGGGCACCGATGGACCCGCCGATAAACACTTTTCCCTGGGCAGCGCCGTTCATGACACCGTTGGAGGCATTGCCGTGGACAATGATTTCTGCCCCGGCATTGAGCCAGCCCACATCATCCGATGCAGGGCCCATGATTTCAATCCGCGTGCCCGCATGGCCAAAGGACCCTGCTCTCTGCCCGGACTGGCCTGTTATCCGTATGTGGGTTTCATCAGCCCCGGCATCCCAGAGTCTTCCGCCGATGCCGTGCTGACCGTATCCTTCCACCTCAATATTTCTGCGCCCGTTTTTTATGTGCTGATGGATGATTTCCTCCAGGACCCTGGATGGAATTCTTTTATTATCTTTTTTTCCGGATAATTTGATAAATGCATCGTGTTTCATAGATAACCCTTCCTAATACTATACCACATATTTTATACTGAGACGCTCGGCTGCAGCAAAGTCGTCAATACCGAGGGCATCGGACATCCCGATGGGAAGGGATGTGGAGCGGCCCAGGGGCGCTACGATTTTTTTGAGTTCAGTATCAAAGGACACAAACAGGTCCACAATCCTCTGGGCAACATCCTCCGGGTCAAGTCTCCGGTAGAGTCGTGGGTCCTGGGAGGTGATGCCCTTGGGGCAGATGCCGAGATTGCAGACATTGCACCTGTCTTCTTCGGTTCCTACACACCCGGCTGCCGCCTGCATGGCATATTTGCCGATCTGAACCCCGCTTGCGCCCAGCATGATCAGGGCTGCGGCATTGGCGGAAAGATTTCCGTTTTTGCCCACGCCGCCACCGGCAAATACGGGGATTTCATTCTGCTTCCCGATTTTGGTCAGGTTGAGGTAGCTGTCCCGGATACAGGAGGCAATGGGATGGCCCATGTGATCCATGGATACGGTATAGGCAGCGCCGGTGCCGCCGTCTTCGCCGTCAATGGCAAGACCTGCAGCATAGTCGTTCCGGGCCAGGTTGTTGAGAACGGCAAGGGAAGTAGAGGAAGCGGATATTTTGGGATAGACCGGCACCCTGAATCCCCAGGCCATGGACATGGACAGAATCATTTTGGCCACGGATTCCTCAATGGAATACTGGGTCTGGTGGGTGGGCGGGCTGGGCAGGCTCACACCCTGGGGTACTCCCCGGATGGCTGCGATGAGTTTGTTGACCTTGTGCCACATCAAAAGTCCGCCGTCTCCGGGTTTTGCACCCTGACCGTATTTGATTTCAATGGCGCAGGGGTCTTCCTTCATGTGGGGAATTGCATGGATGATCTCATCCCACCCAAAATAGCCCGAGGCAATCTGGAGGATGACATATTTTAAAAATCTTGACTGCAGGAGCCGCGGCGGACATCCGCCTTCGCCGGTGCAGATGCGGACCGGCATGGACATCTCTTCATTGAGATAGGCCACTCCCATCTGGAGGCCTTCCCACATGGTGGGGGAAAGGGCGCCGAATGACATGCCGCCGATAATCAGGGGATATATCTCCCTGACCGGCGGAATCCAGCCTTTTTCCTTCAGCCGTTTCATGTTTTCCCGGGGGGACAGAACCCGGCCGAGAAGGGTTCGCATTTCAAATTCATGGCGCCCGGCATCCAGGGCCGGGTCCGTGAGCATGGAAATGCGGGTGAATTTGATCCGGTCCAGGACGGATTGGGATGCGTTTCTTCTGCCGCCCCGCCGCCTGGGGATACCGCCCTGGTTGATATGGAATTTAAGCCGGTCAAGTCCCGGGTTTTTAATGGGGGCAATGGCATCATTGGGGCAGACCAGCGTGCACATGGCGCACCCGATACAGGCATTTTCCACACGGGTTTTCTGGCGGATGCCGTAAAAGGCATCATACTCGTTGATGTTCGCTTTTCCCGGCTGGACGGTTGTTTTGATAATTCTTTTCTGAAACACATTCAGCTCAATAGCCATGACGGGACACACGGACGTACACTGGCCGCAGAGCGTGCACCGGTCATTGCTGTAACGGATCTGCCAGGGCAGATCATTCAGGCTTAAAGAGGAAGGTTCAAGCTTGCGGTTTGACGACATAGGGCTACCTCCTGGCGGTCAGGGCCGACAATGGCTGTATCAAGGTGCATGGGTTGAATATCTTTAGTTTTGTCCCGGTCCGGGATGGCAGCGTCAAGGCCGCAGATCTCGGAAGAAAACCCGAACATGCCGGGTCTGCCGCCCACGACACCGGGCCTTAGTTTTTTCCGGTCCTGGGCCATGAACAGAGAATGATCCGGCAAAGTGCCGATGACGCAGTTGGGGCCGTCAATGATCAGGGGCCGGCAGGTTCTTTTCAAATGAGTGAGAAAACCTGCATCGGGGTGTTTTTGAAGGTCTTCTTCCTGCAAGGGGGTGATTACATGTTTATAGGCATCAATGCCAAGGCCGAGACCCACCATGGAATAATGAAGAATATGGGCAAAAACTTCAGAGTCGGATTCATACCCTACATATCCCGGAACCCCACGGGATAAAAGAAAATCCCTGATGGGTGTAAAGGCTGTGTTCTCGCCGTTGGTCATTGTGCAGTACCCTTTGATGAAAAAGGGGTGGCAGGCATACAGATTAATGGCGTAATTGGTGTTCTGTCTGCCCTGGGCCATGATGATCCGGGCATGGAGTTCTTTTCTGTCCAGATCAAGATATTCAGCCAGCTGCATGGGATCACCGATTTCTTTTATCATGATGGTATCGGGCCAGAAGGAAAAGACCATCATGTCTTTTTTTTCTTCCCCCATTTCCCGGATTTTGAGCCGCGTCATCAGGAGCCTTTCCCCTATTTCTTCCTGGCTGAGATTGTCCCAGCCTTCGGGCAGTTCATAGGCCCGGATGAGATATAGGTTACGTTTGGGAATCCCTTCCACCTGGGTTTTGGGGGTTTTAAGGGAAATTTTGTATTTGGTCAGAAACCCCTGGTCCATCATGAACAGGTCCAACCGCCGGATGCCTTCTTCAGTGAAGATTCCGGATAAAATCGGCGCATCCTTCATTTCTTCAAAAGGCCCGCCAAGACCCTGGAGCAGAATTCCCATGCCTGACCCGTCATGCCCCTCTTTCATGACATCAAGGGCTTTGATGGCCATCATGGGGGAAACCGGATCATTGCTGGTAAGTGCAAACAAACGACACATTGAATTTAAATCTCCTTAAATTTCAATCGGTTTAGAATGGATTTGGTGAATCAACGCCGGGATCATGACTGCACAGCAGGACTGCCCAGGGGAATTGAAAATCCATGGGCTTCATAGAGCGCTTTAATTTTCTGAAGATCTTCTTCAAGGCTGTCACCGGGATGAATTTTTCCAAGCCAGCGGGTTCTTTTGGCTGTATTGTCCAGAAACCAGCAGATAATGGGAACATCAGCCCCTTTGGCAATATGCCAAAAACCGGTTTTGATAGAAGTGACATTTTTTCTGGTCCCCTCCGGCACCAGAGCCAGAATCAGATTTTCCCGGTTTTGGAATTCCCTGACGGCACTGTCAACAAACCCGCTGGCCTTGTCCCGCTTTACCGGCATCCCGCCAAGGCTCTTTAAAAGAACGGACATGGGGAAAAAAAACCATTCCGCTTTGACCAGAAGCCGGGCATTGACTTTTGCGATTTTAATATAGGTCAGTGCTCTGACCGTATCCATGTTGGCAGTATGGGGAAAACCAATGACCACACATCGGTCGGACCAGTACTCGGGCAAATCATCATAGGTCCATCCCATGAATTGATACACCAGTCGGCCCAGAAGACTCAGAATCGTTTTCATAATTCAATGGTGATGACCGCAGCCGCCTTCTTTTTTGTTTTTCTTGTTCCGACAAAGATCAAACATGTGAAAGAGCTTTAATTCATCTTTTTCCATGAGTTCGAGGTTTTCCAGTATCGTTTCTTTTTTGGCCTGGAAAACCTTTATATTTGCTGTGGTGAGACTTCTTCTGGAGCCGTCTCCCATACAGTTGGTAATGACGGCATCAATCCCGGAATCTTTACCCAGAACACTGGTTTTGCATTTTGATTCCTCACCGGATAGCTTCTGGTTTTCAATGAATTCAAAGCTGCGGGTTTGTGTGTCCACAATCAGAAAAAGCTTTGCTACGCCGAAATGGTCGTCGATAACACTTTCAAGACCCTTGTTTTCTTTAACAGGAAAGGCAATTCTCATACTCTCACTCTCCAAAATATAAATAATTAACCCCATCATACACAAAATCACTTAAAAAGATAAGTGTTTCTTTTTCCTTGGCAAGACCTTTATTTCTTTGGGGTGTGAAGCAAAAGCCTTATCTTTTACCCATTTCAGGGGATTGAAGTTTTTCCAAAAAAAGTGCAGAATGACAGGCCGATGACTAAGGCAAATCAAATTATCGCTCTATCTGTTGCTGTATGGGGTATGATCTTTTTATCCGGCATTGCTTTTTCAGACCAGCCGGAGATCATTCCTGTGGGTGAATTTTCACAGCACCGAATGGAGGGCTGGTCATCCAAAAAATTTGTCGGTGAAACCGTCTACACTCCTGCCATTATTGATGAAACCAAAGCGCTGGAGGCAGTCAGCCAAAGCAGTGCCTCAGGACTGATCAAAAAAATCCGGATCGATATTCAGGAATTTCCTTTTTTAAACTGGCGCTGGCGCATTGAAAACAGGTTGTCCGGAATGTTTGATGAAACGCAGAAAGAAGGGGATGATTATGCAGCAAGGATTTATGTTGTTGTCTCAGGTGGCATAGCGATCTGGAACACCAGGGCGCTGAACTATGTATGGGCCCAAAACTCAAAAAAAGGGGAAACCTGGTCCAACGCCTTTGCAAAGGACAATGCCGTGATGATGGCACTGCGGTCCTCAGAAGATCCTTTATCCAAATGGCATACGGAAAAAAGAAATATCCGGGAGGATTTTATCCTTTTTTTCGGCAAAGAGGTCCGGTTTATTGATGCTGTTGTATTGATGAGCGATACGGACAATACAGGAAACAAGGTCACGGCATATTACGGGGATATCTATTTTTCAAGGCAGTGATGATGAAAAAAATGATTAAACTGATATTTATCCTTTTCTGGGCCGGGTTGATTCTTTGGCCTGCCATTGTGTTTTTCTGCCTCATTGATGATACGCCTCTTGTTTCAGGGCATCAGAAGCTTACCCTTGATAATGTCCAGAAGGTTAAAGCCATTATTAATGATAATAAACCTCGCAATATGGGTAGAAAACAGGTCAGATCAATGACCCTGTCGGAAAATGATCTGGACACGCTTCTGAATTACGGAGTCTTGCACGGGCTTGGAACTGAAACGCTTTTTACAAAAATAGAATTGCCGGAAAAAAGGATTCATCTTTGGATCACTTTTTCATTGCCCTCCAACCCATTGGGCAGATATCTGAATGCATTCATCAGCTTAAAAAACAGTGAAACCTTTCTTGATATAGACTTTCTGAAGGCAGGAAAGCTAACCATTCCGGGCATATTCATCAATCCGGTGATAAGGGGAATCCATCATCTCCTGTTATATTCCGAACTGTACAAAGGCCTGAGTCAGTATATCCATGCCATCAGGGACATATCCATCTCATCGGGGTATTTGAGTCTTGTCTATGAATGGGACCCGGCTGCCCTGGGTCTTATGCATGAAACGGGAAAGCAGCTCCTCTTATCAAAAGATCACCAGGAAAAACTGGTTCTGTATTACAATAAACTGGTTCAGATATTAAGGCCCCACCAAAACAAAAAAATATCCCTTGCAGCCATTTTGAAACCCATGTGGATTTTTGCCCGGGAGCAGTCAAAGATAAGCCAAACCCCGGTCCTTGAAAATACGGCTCTTTTACAGGTATTGTCTCTTTATTCCATTGGAAGGGGGCTCAAAGACCTTGTCCATGAAGATTTCAAAAAACAGATGGAACCCTTTGTTGCTGCTTTTTTTACGCTTTACGGTCGAACCGATCTGCCAAAGCATTTTCTTATTTCTGCCGGGCTTGCTGTTTCTGCCGGAAGCAAGCTGTCGAATTTTATCGGGATTGCCAAAGAGGTTGACGATTCAGACAAAGGATCAGGATTCAGTTTTGCCGATCTTGCAGCAGACAAAGCCGGCGTAAGGATGGGAGAGCTTTCGGCGGGTTCGCCGGACCAGGCTGCAGTGTTCCAGAAAAGAATGAGTGACATTGAACAGGAAACGGATTTTATGCCCCTCATTGACGGACTGCCCGAAGGCATCAGAAAGCTTGAATTCCGCAAAACTTATACGGACCTGGATTCTGAATCCTATGCCATGATCAATTACGAAATCGACAAACGGATCAAAGAATGCCCGGTTTACAGATAAGCGGTTTTTATATTCAAGACATCAATAATTCCTGCAGCGCAGTCTGCCGTTTGCTGATGTCCTGGTTTTTGACGGCAAGAGCAAGCGCTTTGCGGGTTCCGACAAAGACGGCCAGTTTCTTTGCCCGGGTGATCCCGGTATAGATCAGATTTCTAAACAGCATCTTAAAATGCTGGGTCAGAACCGGGATGATGACGGCTTCAAACTCACTGCCCTGGGATTTATGGATGGTAATGGCATAGGCCAGATCCAATTCCATGATGTCGGTCTGCTGGTAATGAACCAGCCGGTTGTCCGGGTAAAATGAAACCGAGCAGGTCAGATCAATATTGTCAAGATTCTTGATAATGCCTATATCTCCGTTAAAAACACCCAGGTCATAATTGTTGCGCCGGTGAATGACCCGGTCCCCGATCCTGAAACTCCTTTCCCCGATTTTTAACTGCCGCTTGCCTTCGGTAAACGGGTTTGAGGCATCCTGGATGACCTTATTCAGGCTGATTGTTCCAAGGCTTCCCCGGGTCATGGGAGAAAGGATCTGTATTTCGCAGTTGCCATAGTATTTGGGAATCCATTCCTGATACAGATGCCTGACAACGTCCAGAGCCGATAATCCATAATGGAGAGAAGACCAGGGATGAACTTTTTTTACAACAGCCAGTAATTCTTCAACCCTGGTTTCAGCTTTAGCCACCTTTTGCAGATCCACATGTTCAAATTTTTTCGGGATGGTTATTTCAGTTTCATAGGGGATCATTGGCTCATGAGCCCGGAATTCAAAAAAATGAGACTCATCATTGGGTTCGGGCAGGCCATGCTCCAGTTCGGGAAGGGTTAATTCATAATACCGCTTCACCTTTGAAATAAAATTGATCTGCTCCCTTGAAGCCTCATCTGAATCCAGGAACAGGCAATCGGTATTATCCTGCCAGGCTTCCGGTGTTTTAAAGGGCGATGTGATCCAGGGCATCTCGCCTTTGTTGATCTGATGGGCATATTTGATAATCAGGGATTCCTGGGCCTGCCGGAAAATCTGCGTCAGTTCAAAAAAGGGGATAACCCGGGATGCAATAATGTCTTTTAAAACATTTCCTGCACCCACGGCCGGCAATTGATCGGAATCCCCAATAAACAGAACCTGGGCAGTCCTGGGGATGGCCTTGAGCAAAGAGGCCGTAAGACTGATATCCAGCATGGAACATTCATCCACAATCAAAAAATCTGTCTTTAAGGGCGTGTTTTCATCCTTTTTAAATCTGCTGCCCTGCCAGCCGAGCAGCCTGTGTATGGTTTTGGATTCTTTTCCAATGATGTCCGTCATCCTCTGGGCAGCCCGCCCTGTTGGCGCGGCCAAAAGCACGCTTAACCCCATGGCTTCAATTAATTTGACAATGACAAGGGTGGTGGTGGTTTTTCCGCACCCGGGCCCGCCTGTAAGAACTGAAAATTTTTTTGAGACAATCCCTTTGACGGCATCGGCCTGTTCATCACTCAGTAAAATTTGCTTTGCTTTGCAATAAAGAGAAATCCATCGTTCCACCCTGATGGGTTCAATTTTTGGAGGATCACCCATGTCTAAGATTCTTTTTGCAACATAAAGTTCATCAAAATAAAGGGATTTTGAATAATAACAGAGCTCACGGGTCCCGGAAGAAAGTACGAGCGTGCGAACCATCAACAGCTTTTCATTTTCCATATGCTGCAAAAGTTCAGGCAGTTTTTCAGACAAATCCAGGGTTAGAATTTCTTTAACCTGGATATTGATTTGAGATGCGCTCAGATAACAGTGGCCAAAATTTCTGCCTGCGGCCAGCACATGCTTGATCCCGGCCATGATCCTCCGGGGGCTGTCGCAGGCCAGTCCAATGCTTAACGCAACCTTGTCGGCTGAAAAAAAGCCGATCCCGTAAAAATCATTGGCCAGCCTGTAAGGATCGTCCGTCACAATGGCAATGGCATCATTTCCGTATTGTTTATAAATCCGGACGGCAAACAGGGTGGAGATACCGTGGGATTGAAGGAACATCATGACTTCCCGGATGGCCTTATGCTCTGTCCAGGCATCGCTGATCATATCCAGTTTTTTGTGTGCAATGCCGGGGACTTCCGTGAGCCTTTCAATGTTTTCTTCAAAGATACTAAGGGTTTGTTTGTCAAAATAAGTCACGATTTTTTTTGCTGTTTTCGGCCCTACACCTTTAATCAGGCCCGACCCGAGATATTTTTCCAGAGCTGCTGTTGTTGCCGGTTTTTTTTCCTTTGCCAGGGTTGCCTGAAACTGGCGGCCATGCTTGGGATGGATGATCCATGACCCTTCAAATTCCATGGTGGCCCCGGCAAAAACCTTGGTCTGATGCACAATGACGGTTTCCTGGCTCTGGGGATTGTTAAAGGGCGTTACCCGAAGAATGGACCAGCCGTTGTCAGGGTTATGAAATGTAACCCGGTCCACTACCCCTTTTAAAATTTCGTTGATCACGCCTGTCCGGTTTGTGGGTTGTTGTCTCATGTTCTCTGATCCTTGACTCTTTTCATACACTATTTACGTAGATACACCAAAGCAATCAGAGTTATCAACACGTTAATCAGGAGGGATGAAAATAAATACGATGAAAATTAAAAATTCATTGAATCGCCGATATTTATGGTTATGTTTAGTGCAAATCAATTAATCCGGCCCCTGCTAACTTAAATTTGCGAGGAAAAATGTATAATCCAAATAATTCAGGACCGATAATACCTCCAAATCAAAGCGACCCTAATCTAAAAGAATATCGCTGTCCTCATTGCAGCAAATTCCTTTTTAAGGGAAATGTCCGGAGGCTGCATATGACATGTCACCATTGCCAGATGATGATAAATAATGAAGAATCTGAACTCGTTAAACGAAATTAAAAATCTGTAATCCGCCACAGCTTTTCGGGATAGGGTCATACATCCGATACTATGTTTTCCTTGTCGATTTTTTCACATAGGCTTCCAGTTTGAGTCCGTAATACGCTCCTTTTACAAGGCCGGATATCCTGCCCGGCGAATACAGAACCCGGGTCAGGTCTGAAAACAGTTGATATTTTTTATTTGTATAGGGGAACCAGTTGGCCTCCATTTTATTGCTGTCCTTATCCATGAGGACGGCCTTGATATTGGTGAAGGCATAAAACCCGAACTCTCCCTTGTACCGGCCGAAACCGCTTTTTTTCACCCCGCCGAAGGGCAGGGCATGGTTGCCTTCGGTGAGCATGACATTGTTGATGGAAACATTTCCGGTATGGATGGCACGGGCCACCCGGTCGGCTTTTTTCAAATCCTTGCACCAGACGCTGGCGGAAAGCCCGTATTCAGGATCATTGGCCAGGTCTATGGCTTCTGTTTCGCCGGAGAATGAATAGATGGGCAAAAGAGGTCCGAAATTTTCTTCCTGATCCATTAGCATATCCCGTGTAACCCCTTCAATGACCATGGGCGGGATGAATGGGGATTTGCCGTCCCAATCGTTTCCGGTCAAAAACCGGGCCCCTTTTTCTTTGGCATCAGCCACCTGGGCTGCAATGACCTTGACCTGGTTTCCGGTGCACATGGGACCGATATCGGTATCCGGGTCATGATCATTTTTCTGGGACAGCTTCAGGGTTTCTTCCACCAGTCTTTTTTTAAACGCATCATAGATATTTACATGGATAAAGAGGCGTTCCACCGAGGTGCAGGACTGGCCCGTGGTGGTGAATGCGCCCCAGACGGCTCCGGCCACGGCCCGGTCCAGATGCACATCATCAAACACCACCATGGGATCTTTTCCTCCCAGTTCCAGTTCAACCGGGATCAGATGCTGGGCAGCCCTTGCCATGACATGCCTGCCCACGGCCTGGCTGCCGATGAGAAAAATTTTGTCCGGTCCGGCATCCACCAGGGCATCCCCGATATGAGTTCCGCTGCCGTAAACCACCTGGACCCAGCCCGGTCTGAAACCGGCTTTTGCCAGGAGTTCTTCCACAAGCCCGGTAAGGGGGGTGGCACTTGAAGGTTTGAACACCACGGCATTGCCGGCAATAAAGGCCTGGGCTATGGGTACAATGGCCTGGTAAAAGGGATAATTCCAGGGAGAAATCAGCAGGGCCACACCCAGGGGTTCAAAATATACCTTTGATGATTTGCCCATCAAGGCAAAGGGTGTAGGGACCTTGCGGTCGGACAGAAATTTTGCCGCATGTTTCTCCAGATAATCCAGGAAATCCAGGACACCGAAAATTTCGGCTGTAATGGCATCAAACCGGGATTTTCCCGTATCTGCCTGAACCCGGTCCAGGATTTTTTCCTGGTTTTCAAGGATGACGGCCTTAAGCGCAGAAATAAATTCCAGGCGCTTTTGGACGGGCCACTCCCTGATTTCTTTTACGGATTTTCTTGCCCGGTCATACATGGATCTGATATCTGCCGAATCCGGGTTATGACAGGTGATCGCTTTGATTTCCCTTATCCCTTCATCCGGTCTGAGAGCAAGTTTGGGATGCCAGCCAATGGCATCATGGACTTTTTGACCTTCATAGCCGGGTTTTGTCAGGTTGGCATAATATGGGGAAAACACTGCACCCTTGATGCCGATCTCCAGCATCCTCAAACCTGCCCCGATAAAAGACGGCATCCGGTCGCTTTTATTGCAGAGCTTGAACAAAAGGGCTATTTTCCATCTGGGCATCCACCTGAAAAGCGATAAAACCATGCAAAGGCCGTTCAGATCATTTTGGGATAGAAAGGCGGCCATGCGGTCCATATGGGTGATGCATCCGGTTGATGAAAAGGATGGTGATGCATCGGTTCCCGGCAAAAGGACATCACCGGCTTTTTGCAGCCCTTTTAACTGGTTCTGGGAAAAATATTTTGAAATGGTCATGTCAAAGGCTCCTTAAAATGGTTGCGGCCGCCTTTTTGGAAAGGGCCATGATGGTCAGTGAAGGATTGATCCCCGGTGCATTGGGGAAAATGCTGGAATCTGCGGCAAAAATATTTTTATGCCCGTAGAGCCTGAATTCAGGGTCAATGACAGAGGTCTTCTCGTCTGTTCCCATGGGGCAGCAGCCCATGAGATGGAGGCCGATGCCCATCCGGCCGTGGATGATCTCTTTGGCCCCGGTGGTGGTGAAAATATCTTCGATCACGGCTTTGCCTTTTTCATACCGGAGGATATCCTCGGCATTGCGTTCTTTTTTAATCAGGGCCTTGCCTTTTTTATCCACAAAAACCCTCCCAGGCCGGGTGTCTCTTGTGCAGACTTCGATACAGGCAAAATGGGGCAGTTTTTCCATATATTGCTGATGTTTTTTCCCAAAGCCCGGTATCAGAAGAGCAATGCCTTCTGGCCCCGCATAGACGTTCTCCAGTTTGAACCCGTTCTTTCTGAATCCTTTATCATCGGATTTAAAGGCCTGAAATGCGCCGAGATGGGAATTGATGACCTCATCATAAACGCCGAAACTCATGTACTGGGGGTGGCAGAAAAAACCGCTTCCAATGGCCGGCAGCTTTTTTTGAAACCCTGAATGTAAAAGCAGCCTTGCGTTGCCGATGGCCCCACCGGCCAGCACCAGGTTCCTGGCCTTGAAAACGGCATTTCCACCCCTTGAATCTTTTGCAATCACTTCGACGTGGCTGTTTTTTTCAATGACCCGGATCACCTCTGTTTCAGGAATAAGTGTCAGCCCATTTTCCAGGGCGTGTTTCAACACGGTTTCAGGGGTGCTCTGTTTACTGCCCAGGCGGCATCCGTTCAGGCATTCTATACAGCAGTTGCCTTCTTCAAGGCGGCAGTTGCTCTGGGCCCGTCTTAAGGGAGCATGGGTAAAATTAAGGGTTTTAAACCCCTGGTCAAAAATCTGGGCATTCTTGTTTCTGAACTCTGCCGGGATATCCTGGATTTCTATTTCCGATTCCGCAGCCTCATACCAGGGTGCCATATCCGCCACGGTGAAATCCTGTACCCCGGAGAAGGATCGCCAGGAATCCAAAGCATCCTGATCAAACCGGTCCACCAGGGCCTGGTTGACAATGGAGCCGCCGCCCACCACCTTGGGTCGTAAAAAAGCGATTTTGCAGTCATGCCCCAGTTCCAGCCCTCCGGACCAGTAAAGCTGGGAATTGCCGTCCATGCCGTTGGTGGGATAAGTTTGCCGGGTAAACTGTTTGCCTGCTTCCAGCATGAGGCAGCGGCATCCGGCCCCACAAAGGTCATTGGCAATAAAAGAGCCGGAGATGCCTGCCCCTGCAATGATAAAATCATAAATCCGGTTTGGATGTTCAGTCATATGGGTCTCCTTCTGGTTATAGAAATGCGTGTCCCAGCCCCCGGTAAGTGGCTGCCGTTCCGGCAAGCTTTCCTTTTTTGACAAGATAAAGATGATTGAACCGTTCGCAGAGTTCTCCGGCCTTGGCATGCTGGAAAAAGACGGGGTCACCGATGCCAATGGGGTTGCAATTTTTCGGCAGTTTTAAGGGGGTCTGGACTTCTCCTGCGCCTTCCATGGGCAGATAGCTCAGGCCTTGGGGCAGGATTGGCCAGGGCAGGCGGTTTTTGTTGACCTCGCCGGAGCCGATATAGCCGCCGCCCTGAAAGGTTATGATTCCATTTTTCGGGATTCTTACTGCCTGGAGGGCAAAAAATGCTGATGGCTCAAAGGCAACTTCATGAAAATACCGGAACAGGCCCGGTGCAAAAAAAGCTGACCCGGCCGTGACTTCGGTCACGCTTTTGTCTTTTCCCGTGGAGACAAGGCTGCCGCTGCCCCCTCCATTGACAAACTCAAGGGGAATGCCAAGACCGGCAATTGCCTTTACGATCTCACCCCGCCGCCGGGTCAGCTCGTTGACGCTGAGTTTTTTAACCGCCCTGAGAACCCTGTTTTTTATCCGGGTTGACAGCCTGCCGGAGGGAAACGCATCATTGACCGATGCAATCTGGGCCTCATACCCCATGAGTCCTTTAATCCTTATGCCCGGCAGATCTTTCGCCGCTGCTGCCAGGGTTAGAACCTCTTTTAAGGTATGAAGCGGGCTTCTTCGCACCCCGAGATGAAACAGGTTCCCCAGCGGTCGAAAGGACATATCCATATCCAGGCCGACACTGAGGGTTACCCCTTTTTTTTGTCCGGCCCTTGAAACAGCGGATAAATGATCCAACGAGTCTGTCATGAGGCAGATATCCGCCCCCTTACGGGTTTTTTCAGCAAACAGGGCCAGATCGCTTTTCTGGACCGAGGGGTAAGCAACAACAATATCGTTAAACCCATGATCAAATAAAAAACCTGCCTCTTCCATGGTAAAGGCGAGGATGCCTTTGTAGACGCCATTGCCCAGCTCAAACACCCGTTGAATCAGATCCGGGCTCCGGATGGATTTGGAAGCCACCCGGATGGTTTTTCCGGTTTTTTCCTGGGTTTTTGCCACATAGGCCACATTCCGGTCAAACTGATCCAGATCCACAAAGGCCAGGGGAAACCTCTCATCCTTGAACAGTGCCTTATACCGGTCGTAAAGCCTTTCAGAATCCTTTGTCATAGAGATCTTCCTTTCTGTTCACGGCCTTGTGTTTTTTCTTGAATAAAAAACCGGATCAACTGAAACGTAGCGTCAAGGGCCTGATCCGGACGAATTGCCGTTTCATTGGCAAACCATTGCAGCTCAATGCCTTCGTGAAGGGCAACAACCATTATGGACAGCAGGTGCTGATCTTTTTCGGAGAGCTCTGAAAACCCGTTCATCTGTTCTAAGTGGATCATGATGGCGTCGCGGAATCGGCTGAACAGAAGGGCCAGGGTTTTTTTGATTTTTTCGTTCTTTCTGGCAGCCACACAGCATTCAAGAAAAAAACCGGTATAATCGGCATTGATCATGCCCTTGGAAAAAATAAACTCAATGCCCCTGGATATTTTATCCCCTGAATTTTTTAAGGACTGCATCTGATCGTTGAAATCCCTGAATATCATATCCGTGAAATAAACAACGGCTTGTTCAATGATTTCTTCCCGGCTCTCAAAATAGTGATGCAGGGTGCTGGGCTGCACCTTTGCCTCTTCTGCAATTTTTCGAATGGAGGAAGCTGCCAGGCCATGGTTCACGGTGCACCGGTAAAAGGCTTCAATGATCTGGTCCCGGCGCTCATTGGCAATGCTTTTACGACCCATGTGCTCTCCTGTCATATAAATTGATCGGACGTATGACCAATTTATATGACAAAGAAATATTGATTGTCAATAGAAAAATTTACAAAAAATTTGTTTCAGCAGGAGGGGAGCCTGATGGTAAAGGTAGTGCCTTTGCCTGGAGACGAATCCACCGTCATTTCTCCGTTATGATCTTCCACAACAATGAAATAGGAAACCGGCAGGCCGAGTCCGGTACCCTCCCCTGGCGGTTTGGTAGTAAAAAACGGTTCAAAGATTCTTTTTTTTGTCTGTTCATCCATGCCCGGACCATTGTCTTTGATGGACAATGCCACGCGGCCCGATTCTGAAAAGAGGGTGAAGACCAGTTCAGGATGTTCCGGAAGGGTCTCAGGATTACCGTATAGAGCCTGGGCTGCATTTTTCACTATATTCAGAATGACCTGCTGTATTTTGCTTTCCTCGCACAGCACCTTGGGAATCCCCGCTCTGTAACGCTTTGAAATTTTGATATTATTTAAATTATAATCGCTGCAGGCCAGAACCAGGGTCTTTTCCAGAAGTTCAAAAGGATCGCACGGTGATTTTTGCGAAGTGCTTTTTCGCGCAAAAGACAGCATATTCTGGATGATTTTCGCGGTCCGGGTTCCGGCAGCTTGAGCTGACTCAAGCAGCTTGATGATATTTCGCTCCTCCATGAATGCCCTGATGGCGGCAAAATCAGTTCCGGCTTTTTGTGCAGCTTTCTCATTAACCGGAATATCACTGGTAAGCCTGTTGATCACCACCTGGATATTCTGAATAATTCCGGCCAGAGGATTGTTGATTTCATGGGCCATGCCTGCTGAAAGTCCGCCGAGGAAAATCATTTTCTCAGACTGGATGATCATGTCTTCCGCCTTTTTCCGGTCTGTAATATCGATCATTTCCACAATCATGTACAAGGGGTTCTGATTTTCATCCTTCAGCAGGGAAACCGTTGTATTGGCCCAGACCACCTGTCCATTTTTGGCAATATATCTTTTTTCAATGGTAAAAGCGTTGTTTTCACACTTTCCAGCCATGAGATTTCTGATATTCTGTTTGCTGAATTCAAGATCATCGGGATGTGTAAAGGAGGTCGCCTGCATACCGATCAATTCATCAGAAGAATATCCCAGGATTTCACACATTTTTGGATTCACCCGGAAAAAAGGGCCGGACACAAAAGACAGGGATTTGCCGACTGCGGAGGAATCAAAGGCCAGACGGAATTTTTTTTCGCTCTCAGTCAAAGCCTTCTGCAATTCATCCTTATTCATCTTCAACGCGAGTCGCTTGTTTTTTTTCTTCAGGGAATCCACCTGTTTTTGGAGCGCGGCACACTTGTCATTCAAATCCATGGGCAGGCCTTTATTATTTGTGAACAAGTATTGTTGCCAATATATTTAAAGGCGTTGCATCTGTCAACGAGAATAGATTTTATGACTGTGATTTCAGGAAATCCTCCGAACTCTTGACCTCATCACAGATCATGGACAGGGCGGCTAAAAATGAGGTTTTTACCTGGCCGGCAGTCACTTTTTTCCCGTTAAACTCTAAAGCCCTGGCTGCTGTCGCATCATGGATAAGGGTGCAGTGAAATCCAAGGTCCTTTGCTGCACGAGCAGTCGCATCCACGCACATGAATGTCATCATTCCGGTAATCACCAGATTTTTGATTTTATTCTCCTGAAGCTTCGCAAACAGGCTTGTCTCGATAAAACTGTTGGGATAATTTTTTTTCAGGACGGTTTCATTTTCAAGGGGTTTTACAAGATCATTGATTTTTTGCCCTTGTGTTCCGGGAAGAAAAAAGCTTGCGTCTTTTCCAATGGATTCATGCTGGATATGAAAGACAGTCAGGTTTTTCATTCGAAAATAATTCAAAATTTCAGCTGCTTTTTCAGCCGCTTTTGCTGCATTGTCCAGTTCCATTTTACCTTCCGGAAAATAATCATTCTGAATATCGATGATCAGCAAAGCCGTGTCTTTCATTTTTTTCTCCTTTATGAGATAATCGGGGTTTGATTTTTCCGGCTATTGTATCCGCAATCATTTGCTTTATAAAGTGCCTGAATGAATAAAAAAGACTTCCCAAAGCAGAAGAGTTCATTTCTGGCTTTGGGAAGGAGAGAATTAAATTATCAGGCCTTATGCCACTTCGGAAAATTCAGCATCCACGATGTCATCGTCTGCGGGTTTTGCCCCTGTACTGCCCTGGCTGCCGGCTTGCCCTGCATGGCCCGATGCATCTGTCTTGTTATATAAACCCTGGCTCAAGGCATGGAGGGCCTGGGTCAGATCCTGGGTCAGTTTTTTCATCCGGACCGGATCATCCTGTTTCAAGGACTGTTTCAGGTCGCTGAGCAATCCTTCCACTTTATGAATGGAAGCAGGGTCCATCCCGGCTCCTGATTCTTTGATCATTTTTTCAGCCCGGTGGATCAGGGCATCGGCCTCATTGCGCGCCATGACAAATTCTTTTTTCTTTTTGTCTTCATCAGCATGGAGTTCAGCTTCCCGGACAAGGGTCTCAATCTCAGCCCTGGACAGGCCGGATGAAGCTGTAATCCTTATGGACTGGGCTTTTCCCGTGGCCTTGTCTTTGGCCGACACATTGACGATGCCGTTGGCATCAATATCAAAGCTAACCTCGATCTGGGGCAGACCCCTGGGTGCCGGTGCAATTCCGGTCAGTTCAAACCGCCCCAGGGTCTTGTTGTCCCCTGCCATTTCCCGTTCCCCTTGAAGGACGTGGACGGTCACGGCCGGCTGGTTGTCATCGGCCGTTGAAAAGACTTCACTTTTATGTGTGGGGATGGTGGTATTTTTTTCAATGAGCCGTGTCATGACCCCGCCCAGGGTTTCAATGCCAAGGGACAGCGGGGTGACATCCAAAAGCAGCACATCCTTTAAATCCCCTTTCAGTATCCCGCCCTGGATGGCGGCGCCCAGCGCCACCACTTCATCCGGGTTCACTCCCTTATCCGGTTCCTGCCCAAAAATTTTTTTCACCAATTCCTGAACTGCCGGCATTCGGGTCATGCCGCCCACCAGGATGACCCGTGCGATATCGGAAAATTTCATCCCGGCATCCTTTACAGCAGTGAGGCAGGGTTTTTCTATCCTGGCCATGAGATCCGATACCAGGGATTCCAGTTTTGCACGGGTCAGTTTTATGGCAAGGTGTTTGGGCCCGGTTGCATCGGCTGTGACAAAGGGCAGGTTGATATCGGCCTCCATGGAGGCGGACAGTTCCTGTTTTGCCTTTTCCGCTGCTTCCTTCAGACGCTGCAAAGCCATGGTATCGTGCTTCAGATCGATGCCCTGGTCTTTTTTAAACTCAGCAGCCAGAAAATCAACAATGCGCAGATCAAAGTCTTCTCCGCCAAGATGGGTGTCCCCGTTGGTGGATTTGACTTCAAACACCCCGTCCCCGATTTCAAGGATGGAGATGTCAAAGGTTCCGCCGCCCAGATCAAACACGGCAATCTTTTCCTCCTTTTTTTTATCCAGCCCGTAGGCAAGGGAAGCAGCCGTGGGTTCATTGATGATCCTTAAGACATTGAGTCCTGCGATCCTGCCCGCATCCTTTGTGGCCTGGCGCTGGCTGTCATCAAAATAAGCCGGTACGGTGATGACCGCATCCGTGACAGTTTCACCCAGAAAATCTTCTGCTGTTTTTTTAAGATGGGCCAGGATAAAGGAAGATATCTCGGCCGGGCTGTGATAATTGTTATGCAGTTTAATCTTTACCCCGCCGTTGGATGTTTTTTCAATCTTGTAGGGCAGGTTGGCAAGGTCTTTTTGCACTTCAGGGGAATCATATTTCCGGCCAATGAGGCGTTTGACCCCGAAAATCGTGTTTTCCGCATTGGTCACGGCCTGGCGTTTGGCGATCTGCCCGATGAGGCGTTCCCCGCTTTTTGTCGCGGCCACGATGGATGGTGTGGTCCGGCCCCCTTCTGCATTGGTGATCACAACAGGCTTGTCGTTTTCAAGTATGGATACACAGGAATTTGTTGTCCCGAGATCGATTCCGATTATTTTACTCATGGTTGTCCTCCGTTTTATAATGGTGTGAGCAAAGGGTTATATTGTTTCCGACAGGCTCAAAGTATGACTTAAAAATAACATGTCAATATAATCGTATGATTATTTTGAAAATAAATTAAAAGTAATGAAAAATACTCTAATTCAAATGAAAAGAAAAAAGGAGAGGGGTCTTAGAAAAAAACTCACGACAGACGGACAAAAAAGATTTTGAATCCGGCATATAATCAGCGTCTAATGCCCTGTGAACTTTGGCTGCCGTTTTTCTTTCATAGCCCGCACGCCTTCAAAGTGGTCATCTGTTCTCTGAGTGATGCCCTGGAAAGCAGCCAATAAATCGAGATGTCCGCTGATTTCGGCTGTGCGGGCCTGGCGCAGCGCTTTTTTGATCATGGATACCGCAACAGGACTGTTGGCTGCGATGGAACGAGCCAGGGTTTCGGTTTCTCCTTTCAGTGCATCCTCTTCCACCAGGTGATTCAGAAGACCCAGGGAAAGGGCTTCATTGGCTGTGATGATCTTGCCAGTAAGTGAAAGCTCCATGGCCTTTGCATACCCTACAACTCTCTGTAGAAAGAAAGTACCGCCGTCGCCGGGCACCAGGGCCAGTTTGGCAAAGGTTTCTCCAAACCGGGAATGACTGCACCCCAATCGGATATCACACATGCAGGCCAGATCACAACCAGCCCCGATGGCTGCCCCGTTGACCATGGCCAATAAAGGTGTGTGAAGGGATTCAATGGTGAGGGGAATCTGCTGAATACCCTTTGTGTATCTGCGTCTGAGTTCTTCGGGATCACCGGCAAACATGCCGGTTTTTTCTTCCATGGCGTTGACGTCACCACCCGCACAAAATGCTTTGCCCGCCCCGGTCAAGATGATCACGCGAATGTCTTCGTCCCAGTCCGCCTCCCTGAACAGACGGCAAATCCCGGTGATCATCTCATCGGACAATGCATTGGAATGCTGGGGGCGGTTGAGCGTGACCCAAAGCAAGGGCGGATCCACTTCCACTATAAGATCAGTATATGTTTCAGAAAGGTAAGTTTTCATGTTTATTCTCCCTGAATCTGGTGTAAGAGTCCAGTTTCAACCGGTTTTTTTAATTCAAATCATCACTGGGCTTTTTGACCATGGGCACCTTAAACACCGGAACGCCTTCTTTGGCAAGGACCTTGTCCTCCTCGGCGGTTGTAGTGCCCCTGATGCTTCTGTAGTCTTCGGCGCCATAATGCATTTTCAGGGCCTGCTTTGAAAAATCAGTGCCCACGTTTTCAAAATTCTTTTCCACATATTCCGCCACTTTTTCCACAAGCTCTGTCATGGCTTCCCGGCTTGCCTGTAAAGCTTTCGGGGAAACAGCGTGGGATGATGATTTTTTGATGGCTATGGCGTGGACTTTCTGTACGACATGGGTTGTTTCACAGACCGGGCAGGTCAAAATCCCCTGTTCCTGCTGAATTTTCAGATCTTCCCTGTCATCAAACCAGCCTTCGAAGGTATGACCATTCAGACATTCAAGATCAAATACAATCATGTTATAATATTCTATTCACACCGGTTGCGATGTTATAACAATAATCCCCCATTTTTTCATAGTGGGAAACAAGGGATATAAAATAAACACCCACATCCACAGAGCAGTTGCCTGCCCTCAGTCTTTCAATATGCTGATGCCTCATATTTTCCCGCATCTGGTCGATGAGATCTTCAAATGCCAGGGCTTTTTGATAAAACCCTTCGGTTTTTTCATGCAGCTCCGCCACGATCAGACCCATAAACTTATTGACCTGGTCGGATATGGTCACAAGATCCTCTTTGGCTTTTTCGCTGAATTCAAATTTATTGTCATATATCCGTTCAAGCAGTTTGGACACACTTTCCATGGAATCGCCGATTCTTTCAATATTATTGGTGATTCTCATGAGCTCTGAAATTTCAAGGGCTTCGGGTTCATTGACTTCACCCTGGTAGATGGTGGTCAAATATTTTATAATGACCTTCTGGGACTCATCCAGGTGCTGCTCTATGGCCTCTCTTTCTCCCAGTATATCATCATCCCTTACGGTCAGGCATTTAGAGGTTTTCTTCAGGTTCATCTGTGTAAATTCAAGATTTTTAGTGATTTCACCTTTGGCTTTGGCAAGGGCGCCGATGGTGGAATCAATATATCCTGAATCAAACCTGGGCAGGCTGTATCTTTCCTTTGATTTTGATAGTTTTGGGGAAATCAGCAGGGTCAGTTGAATCAGCCGGGGAAGAAAAATAAGAAAGATCCCTGCATTGACCACGTTAAAAAAGCTATGGCCGTTGGCAATATATCTTCCGATATTTACAAACTCGCCGTTCACTGTCTCAGTCACGGCTCCGGCTCCCATTTTCAGGGTGACGGCCTCGACAATCTCGACAAACCAGGGAAAAATCAAAAGGATGATACCGACACCGGCAACATTGAAAATGGTGTGGGCATTGGCCGTATTATGGGCATCTGAATTATTGGAGCCCAGGGTGGACAATTGAGCGGTTATGGTTGTGCCGATGTTTTCACCCAGAACCAGGGCAATGGCTGTGGGATAATTTAAAAGACCTGAAGTTGCAAGGGCCATGGTCAAGCCGATGGTGGCGGAAGAGGACTGGACGGCAACGGTCAACACTGTTCCCATGAACACGCACAAAAGTATACCGCCCAGGCTGGCGGTATTGAAGGTTGTAAAAAATTGAATAAACTGGGGATCGGATTTGATAGGGGACAAGCTGTCCTTCATGACTTCCATGCCGAAAAACAAAAGACCGAAGCCCAGAATGATTTCACCGATATACCGGTAAGCTCTCTTTTTTGAAAAATATTTCAGGATGACGCCAAGTGCTATGGCGGGCAGAGCCGCCTCCGACATCTTAAAGGCAATGAGCTGACCTGTAATGGTGGTCCCCACATTGGCGCCGATGATCACGCCGACTGCCTGCTGAAATGTCATGATGCCGGCACTCACAAAACCGACCAGCATGACAGTGGTTGCAGATGAAGACTGAATAATGGCTGTGACGCCGGCACCTGTCAGAAATCCCATGAACCGGTTTGAAGAAATGGCTTCCAGGATTCTCCGGATTTTCTGTCCGGCTGTGGCCTGGAGGCCGTCCGTCATCATTTTCATCCCAAGAATAAAGATTCCGAGACCGCCCAGGGTTTGAATAATTATACCTGCTATGTTCACTTTTCGGTCCTCTTTATGATGGTTTTTGCCAAACTGATGTTGATGTAATCCAAATAAAACCTTAACAAAGCAAAAGGGTTATATATTAGTTTTACAAATTTTTCAATTGTGAAATGCGCTTGACCTCAAGGTCGGACTTTACACAGGGAAAGAGAGTATTGTTTGTAAAAACAGGGTGTTGTATAAGATCATACCGAGAATTCCGGACTGCTTTTTCCCAGAGCCGGGTATGGGGAATGGGCGTATAATAGGCGAGTACGGGCAATATCCCTGTTTTTTTTACAAATTTTATGGAAGATTCAAGTTTGTCAATATTCTGGCCCGGCAGACCGCATAATAAATAGGCCCCGATCTGTTTTCGAGCAAACCCGGCAGTCTTGAGATGCTCAATTGCCGTCAGAAAATCGTTTTCTGCAACTTTTGTATCATAGTTCCGCTCTGCACTGAACTCCGTTGTTTCCAGACCCAGCCGGATGGTTTTGAATCCGGCGCGAAACATCAATTCCGCCGCCTTTTTAGTGATGGCCCGGATATGAAGGGCATTTGGGGTATGGAAATAAAGATCCAGCCCTTGGGCAATGATTTTTTCAAACAAAGGAAAGGCATGGTCTTCTGCATTGATCAGAAGGGCATCATCATAAAAGGCAAAATTTATGACCTGATGTTTTTTATGCCAGTATTCTATTTCTTTATAAACATTTTCAGGTGACCGCAGCCGTAAAACCGGCTCAAGATATGAGGAGGCGCAGTATTCGCATGAAAAAGGACACCCCCTGGAGGTTAAAACCGGGACATAGGGTATCCCATGCTGAAGATCAAGGGCGGCAAAGGGCAGGGAGTCAAGGTCTATGGGCGGTTTAAGGAGCTGTTCATCCTTGAGGTCAAACCCGGCATATTCCTTTAAAATACTTTTCAGCACGGGCTCGCCCGGTCCTTTGACCACACGGTCGGCCCCGCTGGTCCGTACGGCATGGTCATGGCAGAGGCTTGCATAAATTCCGCCCAGGATGACCGGGACACCGGGAAAAACCTTTTTAACAGCATCAATGGTTTCTTTTACGCCTGAAGCCCAGTAGGTCATAAGGGAGGTAACAAAGATCAGGTCCGGTTTTTCAACCTGTCTTAAATCCGCTTCAAACCATTCTTTAAGGATGCCATAGCGGGAAAATTTCCGGCTCACATGCTCAAGACCCCCGGGCAAGGGGATCTGTGTCTTTCGAAAGGGGCCTCTGCCATCCCAGAGCGTTTCAGGCTCCTGGCGCTCATTCGGGTGAAACCGGTCAAGGCAGTCGATATAGCTGATTCTCAGCCCGTTTTCCCTCAGGATGGCGGCAATGGACAAAAGACCCAGGGGGTTTGCCCAGAAGTCAAAGGCTGCAAAATCATGAATCCATGGGTTGATACAAAGGATATGGGGTGGATCAGTCTTCAAAATAAGTCATGGATGTTTTTTTAAGCTCTTTTCTGCTGAACAGGATCTCATAGTCATCCTCATTCACAGACCTGGAAATCTTTTTTACAATGGCAAGGCACTCTTCTTCATCTGCCGCATGAACCATGGTGTAAAGATTATATTTCCATCCCGGCGCCGGATTTCTTCGGTAGCAATGGGTGATCTCCTGAAAGGCCGCCATGATGTTCCCGGCCTGTTCCACCCGGTCTTCCTCCACTTTCCAGGCCACCATGGCATTGGCCTTGAACCCGGATTTCTGGTGTTTCAATGTGGCGCCGAACCTGCGGATAAGGCCCCTGTCATTGAGATCTCTCAGCACGTGTAAAAATTCATCTTCCGTGATCCCGATTTTTTCTGCCATTTCAAGAAAGGGCTGTTTAACGACCGGGATATCGGTCTGGAGAAGCGCAATGATTTTTTTTTCAAGATCCGTGAACACGGGTGATGTTTTATTTTCTTTATTCATCTTTAGTATTAGAAATCCTTTGGATTTTTTTTAATGCGATGTCAAGGTCCTGTATCAAATCCTCTTCATCCTCAAGCCCGATGGAAAGCCGTAAAAGGGAATCGGTTACGCCGATCCGCTCTCTTTCCGCCTGTGACATTTTTGCATGGGAGGTCCGGGCCGGCGGGCAGATGGTGGATTCGACCCCGCCAAGACTGACTGCCGGGCTGATGATGGAAAGATTTTCAATAAACCGGTCCGGATCATTGCCCCGGATTTCAAAGGAAAGCATGGCCCCGAATCCCGTCATCTGGCGCTTTGCAATATCGTGGCCTTCAAACTTCTCCAGCCCCGGGTAATAAACCCTTTCAATAGCGGGATGGTTTTCCAGGAATTTTGCCACTGCCATGGCATTCCGAGTCTGGGCATTCACCCTGAGGCAAAGGGTTTTCATGCTTCTTTCCAGAAGATTGCAGCTTCTCGGGTCAAGGCTTGGCCCCAGCACCCTGGCAAGGCTGAGGATTTTCTTCATTTTTTCTCTGGAACAGGCCACCATGCCGCAGCAAAGGTCGGAATGGCCTCCCAGGTATTTGGTTCCGCTGTGAACCACGATATCAATGCCGAGATCAATGGGGGTCTGGTTTACAGGGCTTGCAAAGGTATTGTCGATAATCGTGGTGATTTTTCTTTCTCTGGCAAACCGGGCGATTTTTTCAATGTCCACCACGGCAAGAAGCGGGTTGGTGGGGGATTCTATCACAATCACCGTTGTCTTTTGTGTCACTTTCCGGATCACATCTTCGGCAAGGGTCTCAGCAAATGTACAGTCAATGCCGAAATGGGAAAACCATTCCGTGGCAAAATTGTGGGTTCCGCCATAGAGGGCATCCAGCATGACCACATGGTCGCCGCATCCGGCATAGGCCAGGATGGCGGTAGACATGGCGCCCATTCCTGAGCTGAAGACAAGGCCTGTTTGCGCATGTTCCAGTGCAGCCAGTTTTTTGGCCACGGCATCCTGGTTGGGGGAATTGAAATAACGGGGGTACACGGCCTGTTCCCTGTCAATATAATTGCAGGCTGAAGACGTATACACCGGCGTGTTCACTCCGCCGGTGACCTTGTCTTTTAATGTGCCTTCATGAATGGCAATCGTATTTAATTTCATTTTCCTCCTTATTGATTTTATCTTTTTCTCATCAGGCACAGCCAGCAGCGGACCGGATTTTTCCGGTTGGAATCAAACCGGTCTGAAACCAGAGACAAAATTTTAAAAAAAGGCTCCACTGCCGTGACAATATCCTGGGCCGAGCGCATGGGAGGCCCTTCATCCCTTGGCGGATCATCGGCGTTACCCAGAATACTGAACCACAGGCCCCCCTGTTTCAGGCGGCCGGCTGCATTTTTTGCAAAGGTTTTCCTGTCTTTTTTATCGTCAAACGCATGAAAGCATCCGCGGTCAAAAATAAATTCAAATTCGGGCAGAGCCTTTTTCTCCAAAAGAAAATCATTAACCAGAAATTGTATATCAGCCCCCTCTTGCCCTGCTTTTTCTTTTGCCTTTTCAATGGCAAGCTCTGAAAAATCCATGGCAGTAACTTCAAACCCCCGGTTTCGGAGCCATATGGCATTGCTGCCGGTCCCGCACCCGATCTCAAGGGCTTTGCAGGGTTGAACCCTTTCTTTTTCGATGATGTGGACCAGATGTGAATCCGGTCTGTTCAATTCCCAGGGTGTGGTTCCGGATTCATACCGTTCTTCAAACTCTTGTTTTCTATTCATTTTTTTTCTTTTCCGGAAATAAGGACAGGATATCTTCCTCGGTTGCCCGGCAAACCCCTCTTTCCGTTATAAACCCGGTCACCAGACGCGCCGGGGTCACATCAAAGGCATGGTTGGCAGCCGGGCTGTTCTGTGGCGGCACAAGCACCTGTTCCGTTTTACCGTTTAAAAGGCCCTGGACATACCTGATTTCATCCGGGTTTCTTTCTTCTATTGGGATATCGGCGATTCCATCGGTGATATCCCAGTCAAAGGTGGAAGACGGCAGGGCAACATAGAAAGGGATGTCATTATCTTTTGCCGCCAGGGCCTTTAAATAGGTCCCGATCTTGTTGGCGACATCTCCTGACCGGGTGGTTCTGTCGGTCCCCACAATGACCAGATCCACTTTGCCGTGCTGCATGAGATGCCCCCCGGCATTATCCGTGATAATGGTATGGGCAATCCCGTGCTTTCCCAGTTCCCATGCCGTAAGGCGGGACCCCTGATTCAGCGGTCTTGTTTCATCCACCCAGACATGGAGGGCAATGCCTTTGTCAAAGGCGGTATAGATGGGCGCCGTGGCTGTTCCATATTCGATGCAGGCCAGCCATCCGGCATTGCAGTGGGTCAGGATGTTGACAGGCCCGCCTTTTTTTTTCCGGCTCACGGCTTCAATCAAGGGAAGACCGTACTCTCCGATTTTCCGGCAGTTGACGGCTTCTTCCTCGATAATGGCCAGGGCCTCATTCAGGGCAGCCCCAACCCTTTTTTCAAAGGATTCATATTTCAAGGCCGCCGACATCACCCTGTCCACCCCCCAGAACAGATTCATGGCAGTGGGCCGTGCATCTTTAAGCCGTCTGCACTGGGTCATGAGATAGTTATTGTCCGCACCTTTGTTGTTTTTCTGGGTAAGGCTTATATATACCCCCAAAGCGCCGGTGGCGCCGATGAGCGGCGCCCCCCTCACCACCATTTCTTTTATGGTGTAAATTGTCTCGTCAACCGTTGCCAGAGTGTTGACCACTAGCTTATGCGGAAGAAACCGCTGATCAATGACCTGAACCGTCTGAGAAATTTTATCAAACCAGATGGGTCTCATTTCTTTTCCGTCCACTTTCATTTCTGATGGCTCCGATATCTCATTTAAAACCGGTTGATAAAGATTTCCGCTTCGTCAACAGAAGCGTTCATGTCAAAAATGAGCTTTTCCACATCCTGTTCAATGGCTGCGACCTCACCACCCAATACACCGACGGCTTTTGCGTTCAGGTTATGCTTGAGATACAGAACATTGTCCTTGAGCTTGGCCAGGACAGGATACATCCCTATGGTAGAGTTTTTCATGACCACCTGAAGCTTCTGATACTGTTCCTTTGACTCTGAATAGGACTGCTGGCTGCTGCTTTTCATCCCGGGGTCCTGGATCTGGGCAATTTCAGCCTCCCATTCTCTAAAGAGATCGCCTGCCACTTCTTCCACTGTATTGATCCGTTTTTCAATCTGATTGGCCCTGGACTCACAGTCTTCATAATTATTTTTGAGCCTTTTGTAAAACTGCTCCAGATCCCCGCCTTGAAACCCGTAGAGTTCCTTGATGGTGGTCAGGGCGTCCTTGAACTCCCTCTGGGCCTTTGTCTGGCTTTGGCGGACATCCTTGACATTATCTTTCAGGATATGACGCTTTTCTTTACCGAATTGCTCCATGGTTTTATAATAAACCGTATTGCATCCTGAAAGAAAAAGGATAACCGACAGCAACAGGATGGGTCTTGCCATGGCTTTGACATATGCAGGGTTCATGAAATGTATTTCTCCTATGATGTTAAATTTCTATTTAATTAAAACAGAATCACCCTTATATCAAATATTTAAAAAATTTTTAATCATTTTCTTCATTGCCTTTGGTTTGAATTTTGTTTACAAAATTAAGAAGACAGTCACTTAACCCATCACAGGAGGAATCATGGACCCTATTATTCAATCCGCCGTTCCTGACTTTCTGAACATCCTGGGCATTATGGAAGAGCCCATGGGCATGTATTTCACAGACATCAAGCCGGAAACAGGCTTTTCACCCAAACCCATGGATCTGCCGACGCGGGAAAAAGAAAAGGCAAATGAAATCAACTGGCAGGATGTGTTTGGCCAATTTTCATGCGTCATAGGAAATATCTGGCTGGCAAGAAAAAAGAAGACAGCGGCTTATTTTTCATCCTCTCAGTTCGGGTGCCCCGGCGGGGCCTTCTGGCTCGGTTTCAACAAGCCCCAGGCAGAGACGATTATTCATTATGTGTCATCGGGGATTCCAGGCCGTATGGAAGGGGAACTTTATTGCGACTCCCCGGACAATTTAAGAAAGATTTTTGAATATGTGGACCCGGTTCCTGCGGCTAAAGAATTCTGCGTGTTCAAGCCTGTCAGTCAATTTACAGAAACAGAGACCCCAGTTCTGGTGTCTTTTTTCACCCGCCCGGAATCCCTCAACGGCCTTCACCAGCTTGCCGCCTTTGTCACCAATGACCCGGAAGTGGTGGCATCCCCCTGGAGCGCTGCCTGCGGAAGCCTTGTGGTCTGGCCCCTGCACTATCTTGAAAAAGGACGGGAAAGGGCTGTGGTGGGTGGATGGGACCCGTCTGCCAGAAAATTTTTCAAGACGGATGAGCTTTCGTTTACAGTCCCCTTTGGCATGTTTACCCGGATGATCGACCGGTATAAAACATCTTTTCTGACCACCAAGACCTGGGAAAATGTCAAAATCAAGATAAACAAAAGTCAAAAAGCCTGGAATGAGACATGAGCTTTCAGTCTGTCCCGGATATCCGCCCTGGCGATCACAAAATTTTGTTTAATATGTGCTCATCCCCCGCAGATCAGGGGGAATATCGCCAGGGTATCCCCTTCTTTGAGACAGGATTCCGGATTGGCCCTTTTGCCGTTGATCAGGACGGTATGTTCACTGTTTTTTGGGATATGCAATTGCTCTAAGCAAAGCCCAAGAGTCGCCCCGGGCGGCAGGGTCAGATCAAACAGGCCTGAACCGCCGCCAGGGGCAAATTTTTTAAAATCACTGTATAGTTTTACATGGATGTGCATGGTTCAGGCTTATTTATGTCCTGTCCGGTCAAGGCCTAATTTTTTCAGAACCGCATCTTTGGGAATCCCGTTTTCATCCCACCCTCGAACCTCATAATACTCATCCAGCATGTTTTCCAGATGGCAGACCATGCCTTTGGCCGGACCTGTGGGGGCAGGCGTCCGGGTAAGCCGGTCCGGCAGGCTGTCATCCTTGCGGGTGAACCCGGCTTCAGCCAGGAAAATCCGTTCGGCGTTTATGATCCGTTCCCCGGCCAGCATCAGTTCTTCCAGCGTATAATTCATGCCTGTGGCTGCATTGAGATATTCCAGGATGCCGGTAGGTGCCACCCCCAGATCCTTGGCCGCCAGATTCCGTACGGCAAAGAAAATGCAGAGCCCGGCTGAATCGATAATGGCGGATAAATTTTGGAAGGCTGCGGTTACCTTTGCTTTTCCTTCCCAGATATGGGGGTCCATGGGTTTTGGCACGGAAAAAAGTTCAAAATAAGCTGGATCACCGCGCATATGGGAGCCGCCGATGGGAGAGGTGGCATAGGCCAGCCCCATGGCCTGGGCGCCCCGGGGTTCATAACCGGGAAATTCCTGCTTTTTGGAAACAGGGGCCAGTTCCGGATGACCGTACCGGTCGGCAAGGCGATAACTTCCCTGGGCCAGCTGGTCGCCAAATCCTTCCCGCATGCCCGTCATCCGGGTCAGTTCCACCAGGGCTTCGGCATCGCCCCAGACAAGGGAACGCCCCACCTGGTCTTCGGGTAAATAGCCCCGGTCCGCCAATTCCATGGCGCAGGCCAGAGTGGCTCCCATGGTAATGGTATCCATGCCCAGTTCATTGCAGATGTAATTGGCTTTGACAATGGCAGCCAGATCATCGATCATGCAGTTTGATCCCATGGCGTAGACTGTCTCGTATTCCGGCCCTTCTCCTTCGCCCTGGAACCTTGGATCATCCACCTTGGTCAGACGGCCGCACCCGATGGGGCATCCGTAGCAGGCAGTATTTTTTTTCAGAAACCGCCGGGTCAATTCCTCGCCGTGGATTTTTTCCCAGCCGTCAAAAGTTCCCTGCTGCCAGTTTTTGGTGGGTAATACCCCAAAATTCTGGGTGGTCATGACCACACCGGCAGTGCCGTTTACAGTAAGGCCCAGGGGGGCTTTTTTAACGCCGTCCTTAAAGATATCCAGGATCTGCTTGTTAAAGGCTTTAAAGGCGTCGGGATCAGCCAGGGGAATCCGGCCCTTGCCCCTGACCACAACGGCTTTCAAATTTTTACTGCCCATTACCGCACCCACGCCCGACCGCCCTGCGGCCCTGTGTTTGTCGTTCATGATGGACGCAAACAATACCTTTTTTTCCCCGGCCGGACCGATACAGGCCACTTTTGCATTGGCCTGGGTTTCCTGGAGGAGCATATCCGTGGTTTCGCTGGTGTTTTTTCCCCACAGATGACCGGCAGGCCGAAGCTCGGCTTTTCCCTGGTCAAGCCAGAGATAGACCGGTGATTCCGACCGTCCCGTAAAAATAATGGCATCATATCCGGTCCGTTTCAATTCAGTGGGAAACATGCCCCCGGAATTTGAACAGGTCACGGCACCGGTCAGCGGGGACTTGGTCATGACCATGTAACGGGCTCCGGTCGGCGCGCCTGTCCCGGTAAGCGGCCCCGTGGCCATGATGAGGGGGCTTTCCGGTTCCAGAGGATCGATATTGGCATCCCCTTCCCGGCGCAGCAGATAGATCCCCAGCCCGCGGCCGCCGATATAATCCTTTGCTGCCGTGGGGTCAACCAGTTCATCCCTGCAGGTCCCGGCAGTCAGATCCACGCGAAGTATTTTTCCCATCCATCCGTACATATGTAACTCCTTTTTATCGGCAGACAGCCTTTTAATCTGTCTTGTGATGGTTATGGTTAAATAATTAATTTAATATAAAATTAAAAATATAATCAGATTTCTTTTTAAAATGATTTTGATTTCATGTCAAGGAAAATGATAAAAGCAGGCGAGGCAAACGGAAAGGGATTGTGATCGGTGGGTCTTTGGATCTATTGGCCGAAATTTTTTTCTAGTCACCTTGCTATATTATAAAAAACACTGTGAAAAATAGGTTCGATTAAGATTGTCAGAAAATAAAGATTAATCCCAGTTGAGGAAAACTTTTTTCTAAGCTTTTTGGCATCAAAGCCATAAGAAAAGTCTGATGTTACTCTGGCCCTGAAATCCTTTTATATATTTTCTCTTTGCCATTTGGTATATGCCCATTATCATTATGCTCAAACCAAAAAGATCCATCTTCATTAAGGTGAAGCACCAATGTTAATTCTTGGTCTTCTTTTTCGTTTTTGACATCTATTTTGATAATCTTTCCCTCAGCACCGCTTATTTTCAACACCCTGAATGAAGGATCGCCAACATAAACGATAGCTGGGGGAGTGTACCACTTCGCGATATCAGGAGTGATAATATCTGTAAAATCTATGACCAAGGATTCAGATCCCTTAATCCCTCTTCCCCAGCCAAAGATCTGTTCTTTGGTGATCATTTGTTCAGGTGTAAACCAAAAATACCAAGTCCCACAAAGGGTTTTATATATTTCATCTGTTAGTCCAGGGATCTCTGCTTTCGGGCTTTTTGCAATGCAGACACTCGAAAACATAATCAAAAACACTATGAGAAAAAATGAATATTTTTTATGCATTATTTTGAAATGCCTTAAATAAAATTTACCAAAATAAACTATAGGCTTAAACTGGCATGAGCCTATCTTCTTGACGTTTTTAATAGCTATAGCTTCTAAAACAAATAGATTGTGGAATAATTAATATCCCCACTCTTCGCATTTTTTAAATTCTTCTTTAAGCAATTCATCTTTTGATGGAAGAGGTTTTTTTGTATTATCTATATGCATAACATTTTTGACTTTACCAGAATCTACATCGATTATAATTTCATTTTCAGTAATTAAACCATACCCCATATGGACAGATTGTAGTCGCTTCCCAAATTTGATTACTAATTGGCCTGAGAACCAAATAGCTTTAATTTTATCTTCTTCTGAGTCAGTTTCGAAAAGCTTTTTAAAATCGATTTGATTAAGGCTTAAATCCACAATTTTTAATAAGTATAGATAATCATTTTCAATCATCCACGTTGCGATATAGCCTCTCCAATTAGATGATTTACTGACTACGAAAAAACCCTCTTCCCCTTCAATTTTTTTATGATTGAAATTATACCTCGGTTTCCCAGCAATACGAAAATATGATTCTAATGGATTTGAATATAGAGCATGTTCTTTCTCCTCCCAAAAAAGTATATCAGGAGCTTGGCTAGTACCATAAGCACAGTTATAGGATAGAATGATTATGAAGATAATAAATGGCTTTTTCATTTTTCTACTAAATAATTATAACCTTTCTGTTCAGGGGCGAACCATCCTTTTGTATACAACCGGAAAATTAAGATTCTATATGAGGACTTCTATATCAATATTAAAAATGTCCGTAAAGAAATTTAAAAAAAACAGCTTTTGTGGAAATATAGCTGATTTAGTAAGACGCAGTCAAAATTATCTATATTGGAGTTATGTTGCGAGTGGCCTTAACTATCTGAATTTATAACAGATTTTCA
>CAZUDE010000026.1:0-48185 GCA_964619205.1 uncultured Desulfobacula sp.
CACATGGGTACAATAACCTGACATTTGCTTAGGATGAAAACTCGACAATCTACATTTTCGCGTGAAGAAGCATTGGCTGACTCTTCAATTGGGTTGAATCTATGGGTCAATGGAGAAGATCGAGTGAAGGTTGTGTCTGATCTGATCGCTGGCAAAACTGTCGTGGGTCAGGAATACCTCTTTCGGACTAAAAACGGAACGGTTATCACAGGCCTGTTCTCTGCTCAAATGATAAACCTCCGACAAGAACCCTGTATTCTGTCCAGCATCAACGACATTACCGAGCAGAAGAAGGCGGAGAAAGAAAGGGCAAATTTAGAAAAGCAATTGATCCAGGCACAGAAGATGGAATCCGTGGGTCGATTGGCAGGTGGCGTCGCACATGACTATAACAATATTTCCAGTATCATCATAGGGTATTCAGAGTTGGCTCTGGAGAAGATAGATCCTGAAGATCCTCTACACAAGGACATTGTTGCAATTTTGACAGCCGCTAAGCGTTCAACTGACATTACCCGGCAATTGCTGGCTTTCGCCCGCAAACAAACAGTCGCCCCCAAGGTGCTTGATTTGAACGATACCATAGGAAGCATGCTCAAGATGCTTCGGAGACTTATCGGTGAAGACATTGATCTTGCTTATGTGCCTGGGGCACAATTATGGTCAGTCAAAATTGACCCTACCCAGATCGACCAGATTCTGGTAAATCTTTGCGTTAATGCCCGGGATGCTATAACAGACGTGGGCAAGATAACCGTCGAAACGAAAAATATAAGCTTTGATGAAAAATACTGCGCTGATCATCTGGGGTTTGCCCCAGGTGATTATGTAATGATATGTGTAAGTGACACTGGCAGAGGGATAGCACCGGAAATCATGGACAAAATTTTCGAGCCGTTTTTTACTAGCAAAGAAATGGGCAAAGGTACCGGACTAGGGTTATCCACAGTTTATGGTATTGTCAAACAAAACGATGGGTTTATCAACGCATACAGTGAGCTAAAACAAGGAACGATTTTCAGAATCTATCTGCCACGACATATAGGGATGGCAGTTGAAGCACATAGTGAAAACCCAATAGAGATTCCGTTCAGCAAGGGCGAGACAGTATTGCTGGTTGAGGATGATCTTTCTATCTTAGAGCTTGGCAAAAGAATACTTGAGGATTTAGGTTATGCTGTAATACCCTTTAATAGCCCAAGCGAGGCCATCAAGCTGGCCGAAGAACAATTTAGCAAAATTGATATTCTGATAACGGATGTGGTGATGCCAGAAATGAATGGCCGGGAACTTTCCGTGCATCTCCAAAGCCTTTATCCTAACCTAAAAACACTCTTCATGTCTGGTTATACCGCTAATGTTATTGCTCACCGGGGTGTACTGGAAACCGGAGTTAATTTCATATCAAAACCATTTTCTAAAGAAAACTTGGCTATTAAGATCAGGGAGGTATTGGATAATGCCAACACAACAGCTCAACTAATAGATAAGTAGTTGAGCCTTAACAATGGATAGATCTTTATTTTTTTAATATCATATGTAATTTTGAAAAGTTGGGGCGAATATATTGTCTATCTATAAGGGGTTTGAATTAAAATTTAAAAACGGTTAATGGCAATCATAGGACTCAGCCCACACAGAATTTGAGTCACCCCACATATGGTATATGAATCTTTTTCAGCATCGAATTTTCAATTCAACTCTATGGCCCACAGCCGATGTCACAAGGCATTCTTACAGATTAAAGTGTATTACCAATATAATTTATTCAATTACGGAAAAAAGGACAAAAACCCGGTTAATCCCCCAATACTTTTTCATTTTTTAGGTCAGATCGCAGGTGAATTAAAGGGCTTCTACCCTGTTTTTGATGGTATTGATTCTGTTTTTTTCTTCACGGGTAAGATCATGGGCTGTTTTCAAATCAACAGATTCAAACCGGATGGTATCTCCCGGAGTTGTCTGGGCAATAAGGGGCAGGTCTGAAGAAATGACCGTTGCAATTTTTGCATATCCCCCGACGGTCTGCTCCACCAAGAGGATGATGGGCTGTTCATCAGCCGGGATCTGGATGCTGCCGGGCATTGAGGGTTCCGACACAATGCTTTTGGGCATGCCGTTTTTAATGGGAATGGAATCCCCCTTAAGCCTGTAGCCCATGCGGTCCGCTTTAACGGTCACCATATATTCAGATTGAAACAGGGTGGTGAGGCCTGTATCAAAATAATCTGCCTGGGGCCCGGGAATGGCCCGGACAGTTACCCTTGATTGGTATATGGGTATAAAGGGTTCTGGAATGACCCTTTTTCGGGTTAACAGCGGGATCTCACCCGTTTCAAGAACATCTTCTTTTTGCAGAGGCCGCCCTTTAAAGCCCCCAATTTTACCCCCAACATAAGTGGAAAAGCTTCCCATGATTTCAGGGACCCTTATACCGCCGCTGAATGCCAGATACGCACGGCATCCGGATTGAACCTGACCCATGGTGACAAGGTCTCCGGGTTTGACCCGGATGGAAGACCATTGATTCATGGGGATACCATTGATGCTGATGCCCATTTCTGCCCCGGTCAGGGCAATGTCCATTTCCTTTCCGATTTCAAGGGAGGGGCCCATGACCGTAAGTTCCATGACAGGAGTATTTTCAGGGTTTCCCACCAGAAAATTTGCCAGGGTAAAGGCAAAACCATCCAGAATGCCTGAAACGGGAATGCCCATATGTTGAAACCCGAATCTCCCCTTATCCTGAATGGTTGTGTACCCGCCGGGAGCAATAACCTTTATTGCAGACATGAGCCCATCTCCTTTTCTTTGAGTCTTTCATATTCTTCCGGGGAAATCGGTATGAATTTTATCCGGTCTCCGGCCTGGTAGAGAAAAGGGTTTTTCCTTTGGGGTGCAAAAAGGGTTAAAGGGGTCCTTCCGATGATCTGCCATCCGCCCGGACTTTCAATGGGGTAGATGCCGGTCTGGTTGTTTGCAACACCCACAGAACCCTGGGGTACAACCATACGGGGAGTTTTGAGCCGGGGGGTGAATAATCTTTGATCAAGTCCTCCGAGAAATGGAAATCCCGGGGTAAAACCCACCATGTAAATTAAATATTGGGGTTCTGCATGGAGGCGGATTACTTTTTCAATGCTGAGATTGGCGGTTTTTCCCACCGTCTCTATATCCGGCCCGAATTCTTTGCCGTAACATACCGGTATTTCAACCACTTTATAGGGTCCTGCATCTTCATCCGGGAGCGCAGCGTCAGCCTGTTCAACAAATTTCACCAGTTTTTCCGGCCGGGTAACCATGGGGTCATAAATCAACAGCAGGGACCGATAGGTTGGAATGATTTCAATCACTCCGCCAGGGGTTGTTTTTTTCACTGCCGCGGCCACAGATCTGACCCTTGCATTGACATCCGGGTCAATTCCCTCTCCGAATTCGACAATGAGACCGGTGTCGCCTGCCAGGCGGCAGACCAATGGGTTTCCCTTCTTTTTTTCCATTGCTAACCTTTGACTCCCACGGGTTTTACAAGGATGTGATTTGCCTCAAGGGTCATTTTAATGGTTTTGACCAGGTCAACGGCCTTGGGGTTGTCCCCGTGGACACACAGGGTCTGGACCTCAAGGGCCAGGGATGTTCCGTCCACAGCCTTTACAAACCCGTTGGCCATATCCAGGGCTCTTTTGGCAACATGTTCAGGATCAGAGATGACAGCGCCGGGTTCTTTTCTGGATAAAAGCGTGCCTTCAGGCGTATAGGCTCTGTCCGGGAAGGCCTCATACACCACTCTAAGTCCCAGTTCTTCTCCGACCCGGCGCATGGTTTCCCCTTTTTTCCCGGCCAGGGCCACAAAATAAAGATTTGGATCAAGGCTCAGGATGCCTTGGGCAATGGCGCTGGCAATGGTTTTATTTTCAACGGCATCCAGATAAAGGGCGCCATGGGGTTTTACATAGGTGAGCCGGGTGTTGTGAGCCTTGCAGAATGCCATGAGGGCCCCTACCTGGAAAATCAGATACTGTTTGATTTCTTCGCTTGAAAGAGCCATGCTCCGGCGGCCGAATCCCAGAAGATCGGGATACCCCGGATGGGCACCGATGGCCACACGATTTTCAAGGGCCAGTTGGACGGTTTTGTCCATGACCACGGGGTCTCCGGCATGAAAGCCGCAGGCAATGTTGGCTGAGCTGATATACTGCATGACGCTTGCATCCATTCCTAGGGTGTAAGCCCCAAAGCTTTCCCCCATATCACAGTTCAGATCCATTGTTTTCATCATATCCCCCTCTGTCAATGCTCTATTTTGTTGCCATCAGTTCTGGCAGGTATAAGGCGATTTCCGGAAAAACCGTTAAAATGGCCGTGGTCAGCACCATGAGAAAAAAGAAGGGCAGGGCATATCCTGCAATTCTCATGATGGGCTCTCCGGTCAAACCCTGTATGACAAAAAGATTAAACCCCACAGGCGGGGTAATCTGGCTGATTTCCACCATTAATATGAGATAGATCCCGAACCAGATGGGATCAAACCCTGCCGAAAGCACCATGGGAAGGGAAATGGGAAGGGTCATGACAACAATGGAAAACCCGTCCAGAAGACAGCCCAGAACAATATAGACACAGCCCAGAAGAATCATGAGCATATAAGGAGACAGATTCATCTGGGTGATGGACTGGGTGATGGCCGCAGGGATTCCCAAAAATCCCATGGTTCTGGATAAAAATCCTGCGCCCACGACAATGAGCATGATCATGGCATTGGTCTTGACAGCCCCTTTCAGGCATTCAAAACAGATCCCCATTGTCATCTGCCGGTTGAGGACGGCAAATATAAACGCTCCCAGGACCCCAAGTGCGGCAGCTTCCGTTGGTGTGGCAAAGCCTCCGTAGATGCTGCCCAGGACCGTCAGGATGAGGATGGCGATGGGGGCAAGGTCTTTTAGGCCTGACACACGGTCTTTCCAGGAATAGCTTTCCTGGGTCCGGGGAGCAATCTCCGGGTTTTTAATACCCCTGTAAATGATATAGACAGAATAGATCCCTGCCAGGAGCAGACCCGGCAGGATACCGGCCATGAACATTTTTCCGATGGAAACCTCAGCCTGGATGGCATACACAATCATGATCAAAGAGGGCGGGATTAAAAACCCCAAAGTCCCGGCACCGGCCAGGGACCCCATGGATAGACTTTTGTCATATCCCAGCTTGTCAAATTCCGCCAGGGTGATCCGCCCCACGGTTGCGGTGGTGGCCGCGCTGGAGCCGGATACTGCGGCAAAAAGCGTACAGGAAACGATATTCATGAGCAATAGACCGCCGGGAAGTCGGTAGAGCCAGGGCACAAGGGCCTTGAACAGCTTTTCTGAAATTCCGGACCGGTACAGGATCTCACCCATGAGGATAAACAAAGGAAGGGCCACATACTCCCATTTTTCAATGGTGGCCCATAAGGATGAGGCCATATTGTTTCCCGCCGGAAGGGAGGAAAAAAAAGTCATTCCCACAAACCCGACAATAAAAAGCGAGAAACCCACCCAGACGCCGGCAGCCAGCGTTAAAAAAAGGACGCCAAAGATAACAACGGACATGAAGAGGAGTTCTGTTTCCATCAGACCACCTCTTCTTTGCTTTTGATGGCGGCAAAGGTTTTTATACTGGTGGCAAAGAGCTGGATCAGAAAACAGCCGGCGCCCATGAGCATGACGGCCTGGGGAATCCATAAAGGGGTATGGGTCAGGGTTCCTGAGGTGGAGTCGTAGCGGATGGCCGATTGTACCATTTTAAACAGATACCACCATAAATACCCCATGAAAACCGTTGTGACAGATGTTGAAATAAACGTTATCACCCTTGCTGCAAACCCTGGTAAAAACCCAAGGACAAGGGTAATCCGGATATGACCTTTTTCCTTTAGACAATATCCTGCCCCCATGAAAATAATGGCGGCAAGACCATAGGCGCTGTATTCGTCTGCAATGAGGGTTGTTTTTTCAAACAGGTTCCATAAAAAGATCTCCACCAGGATCAACAGGGTCATCAATCCTAAAATAACAGCGGAAAACCCTGCCGTCCAATCACTTAAGTCATCACAGAGCCTTACAAGTCTATTCATCATTGTCACCCGGTTTTCATTTATTTTTTTTTAAGACAAAGGGTTAGCGGCCGGTTATTCTGTAATATTCCGTCAGAATCTTCTGGGCGTCGGCCCCTGCCTTGGTTGCCCATTCAGCCCTTAATTTTTCGCCCAATGAATTGAGCTCGGCGCGAAACTGCTTGCTCACAGGGTTAATTGCCATTCCGTTTTCAATCAGTGTGGCATGGCTTTTCCGATCCATGTCGCCGGCCAGGTTCCACATTTCATCTTCCATCTGGGCTGCAATTTCAAGCACAATAACCTGTGTGTTCTTATCGAGCTTATTCCAGGCATCCATATTCACATTGATCATATTGACCGGGCCCACAATATTGATGGGGGTAAAAAATTTCAGCACTTCCCATGCCTTTGCATCCACTCCTGAAACCGAAGAGGTATACATGGAATCCAGAAGACCTGCTTTCATGGCAGGATAGACTTCTGAAAACGGCATTTTCCTCGCAGCAATGCCCGTGGCTTCACCAAAGGTAAGTCCCGTGCCGTCATATACCCTCATCTTAAGACCTTTTAAATCAGCTTCGGTTTTGACGGGCCGCTGGGTATAAATGCCTGAAAAAGGCCACACTGATGTGTAAAGGGTCATCTGGTTGAATTTTTTTAAATTTTCTGCATACACCGGTTTTGCCAGCTGATACAGAAGGCGCTGCTCAAAGGTATTGGTGGAAATAAAGGGCTGGGCAGTCAATGCAAGCACGGGAGCGTCGCCTTCAACCATGCCCGTGGGGATCTCGGCAACGGCCACCTGACCTTCGGCAACGGATTTTAAAAGCTCCGGGCCCTTGAACCCAAGGGCTGCGCCGGGGTGCAGCACAATGGTCAATTCCCCGTTGGTGGCCTTGGCCACTTCATCTGCAAATTTTTGTGCCCCCTGGGTATGAAAATTGCCGGCCGGATAATTCAGGTGCATATCCCATTTTGTTTTTGCCGAGGCTGTGGAAAAGAGGGTTAAAGCAAAAAATAACCCGGTTAATCCAATCAATACTTTTTTCATTTTGTTTCCCCTTCCTTAGATGTGTTGGTATGATAAGATCTTCCATGCACTGGATCATTTTTTAAACTGTCATGAAAATGATGATCCTTTGTCTGAAAGTCTCAATGTGAACCTGCAACAACTGTTTCAGCCCGGGCGCATCTTTTTGGGCCAGGCTTTCAATGATCTTTTCATGTTCCTGCACAACGGATTTATAATGGAGCTCCAGCGGCCTTTTTGGATCAATGATATTATTATAGGACAGATATGACAGCCGTTTGGATTCTTTTCTGACATCATTTACCGCCCGGATCAGAAACTCATTCTGGGAACAATTTGCAAAATTCATATGAAATTCATGGTTTGCTTCCACCAGATCAAAGACATTATTTGTAAGAATTGCTTTTTTGACTGCCTCATTTGCCGTTCTCATTTTTTTGATAAAGGATGTACAATCCTTTGTCATGGCCACATCAACCACACCGAATTCAAAAATATGCATGCTTTCAAACATGGCTTTGGTATTCTGCAGGGTAATGGGTCTGACAATCACCCCCTTGTTGGGGTGGGATTCAATCATCTTTTCGCCCTGAAGCCTGACCAGGGCTTCCCGGACAGGGGTTCTGCCGATTCCCAGCTCTTCCACCAGCTGATTTTCTTCAAGGTGCTGGCTGGGCTGATATTCAAGGCAGATGATTTTTCTGACAATGGCCTCGTAAGCCGCTACAGCCAAAGGTTGTTTTGGAATTTTCTGAATTTTTGCAACCGCCGTCATTGGGAGCAGCCTTCCATTTTTATTCGGGTTTTATGATCAAGCAAAATATACTTGACATAGATTAAAAATATATGTCAAGTATATTTTAAAAAATCAGCAAGCCCAAACCCCAAAAGAAAGGAGGCCGTCATGAGTGACAAAAAATATGAAGTGCTGTCACCGCTCATGGGAACTTTTTATCGTGCGTCTTCGCCTGGAAACCCGCCCCTGGTGGAAGCGGGTCAGAAAATAAACACTTCAGATATTTTATGCGTCATTGAATCCATGAAAATATTTACAGAGCTTCGCAGCGAATACCCTGGTGTTGTAAAAGAAATCCTGGTGGAAAACGAAGACCCTGTCATGAAAAAACAAACCCTCATGATCATAGAAAAAGAATAGTCCAGCCGGCTGTGAAAGGAAGATGATCATGATGTTTAAGCGTATTCTGATCGCCAACCGGGGAGAGATTGCTCTAAGGGTCATCCGTGCCTGCAAGGAAATGGGGATTGCAACAGTTGCTGTTTATTCCGATGCAGACAAAGACAGCCTTCCTGTCAGATATGCGGATGAGGCCGTCCATATCGGACCGGCCTTAAGCCATAAGAGTTATTTGAACCTGGACAGGGTCATGGACGCGGTCAGACAGACAAAAGCAGACGCGGTTCACCCCGGGTATGGGTTTTTATCTGAAAATGCCGCTTTTGCAAAGGCCTGCGAAGACGCCTGCATAGCCTTTATCGGGCCGTCTTCCCAGTGCATTGCAAAGGCGGGAAATAAATCATCGGCACGGCAGACCCTCATGGAGCTGGGCATTCCCGTCATTCCCGGCGGTGACGACATTCTTGCATCATCGGACATGGCCTCTGATCTGGCAGAAACAATAGGGTTTCCTGTGATCCTTAAAGCCTCGGGCGGCGGCGGCGGCCGGGGCATGCGAATCGCCCATAACCGAAAAGAGCTGCTTGATGCCTTTTCCATGGCATCAGGGGAAGCAAAAGCAGCTTTTGGCAACCCGGATATTTATCTTGAAAAATATATTGAAAATCCCCGGCATATTGAAATACAGATCCTGGGCGACATGTTTGGCAATTATGTCCATCTGGCGGAAAGGGAATGCAGCATCCAGAAAAGATATCAAAAACTCATTGAAGAAGCCCCGTCCTCCTTTGTGGATGATGCCCTGCGGGCTGATCTTGGGAAAACCGCCGTCACCATTGCAAGGGCGTTGGGCTATCACAATGCAGGAACCATTGAATTTTTAGTGGACAAAAATAAAAAATTTTATTTCATGGAAGTCAATGCCAGGGTCCAGGTTGAACACCCTGTCACGGAAATGATCACCGGCATTGATATTGTCCGGCAGCAAATTATCATTGCATCGGGCCAAAAACTCAGCCTGAGACAAGAGGACATGGTCCCCCGTGGCTGGGCCATGGAATGCAGGATCAATGCATCAGACCCGGATGACAATTTCATGCCGTCCCCCGGAAAAATCGAATCCATTATTTTTCCCGGTGGGCCCGGGGTAAGAATCGATACTCATATCCATGACGGGTATATGGTCGGTCCTTTTTATGACTCCCTCATCGGCAAACTCATTGTCTGGGGCCAGGACCGCCCATCTGCCATCCGCCGTATGCAAAGGGCTCTGGATGAATTTGAAATCAAGGGAATAGAAACCACGATTCCTTTTTTCAAAAAAGTATTCCAGAATAAAAATTTTCAAAACGGTGATATTGATACCCATTTTCTGGAAAATATGTAATTCTGTCATCAGGGATGCAATTTAGAAGGAGGCGATCATGACCGACAAAATCCGGCTCCAGGACATGACCTGGGAAGAAGTTCAGCAGATTGTTGAAAAAAGCTCAAAAACCATTCTCCTGCCCTTTGGAAGCACGGAACAGCACGGGCCTCACCTGCCCGTGGGCACAGACACCATGGTTGCCGTCACCCTTGCCGAAGATGCAGGGCAAAAAGCCTGTGTCCCTGTGGCGCCGCCCCTGTGGTTCGGGTGGAGCCCCCATCACATGATCCTGCCCGGAACCATTACCATCCGTCCGGACCTTCTGGCTGAAATTGCCTTTGACATCATTTTTTCCCTTCATCACCACGGATTTAGAAAATTCATCCTCATCAATGGTCACCGCATTGTGAATATTGCCTGGCTCCAGATGGCAGGCGAGCGTGCAAAGCGTGAACTAGGGGTTAAACTGGTCATTTTTGATCCGGCCTATATGTCCAAATCCATTATTGCTTCCCTGGGCTGGGGCAGTGTGGGACATGCAGAAGAAATAGAAAGCTCCCACATGATGTACCGCTATCCGGATCTGGTCAAAATGGACCGGGCCGTGGACAATCCCCATACGCCAAAGACACTGTACAGCGTGGACCCTTCCCATAAAGGGGACACCCTTTGCTATGTCCCCAGCAGCCCTGCGGAAATGAAAGCCGCCACCCTTAAATCCGGCGGGACCTCGGGAGAACCTTCCAAGGCTTCGGTAAAGGGCGGGCAACACTACCATGACCATCTGGTTTCCCGGCTGGTTGAAATCATCCAGATGCTTCAAACAGATGAAACCTGAAAAGGCCCGTTTATGAACACCACCATAGTCAGGATACAACTATCATGAAAACCATGAAAGCGCTGGTAAAGGCAAAACCCGAAAAAGGCCTGTGGCTGGAGGATGTTCCCGTTCCCCATATCAGCCACAACGAAGTTCTCATCAAAATCCTTAAAACCGCCATCTGCGGGACGGATGTCCACATTTACAACTGGGACAAATGGTCTGAGGCCACCATCCCCGTTCCCATGCACATCGGTCATGAATATGTGGGAACCATTGAAAACGTCGGCTCCCATGTTGTGGATTTCAAACCCGGCGACCTTGTATCCGGTGAAGGCCACATCGTCTGCGGCCACTGCCGCAACTGTCTGGCCGGGCGTAGGCATCTGTGCCGGGACACAAGGGGCGTGGGCGTCAACAGACCCGGAGCCTTTGCCGAATACCTGGCCATCCCGGTCACCAATGTCTGGTACTGCAACAAAACCATACCCCTGGATGTGCTGGCCTGTTTTGACCCCCTGGGCAATGCCACCCACACGGCCCTCTCCTTTGATGTTCTGGGAGAAGATGTCCTCATCACCGGCGCCGGCCCCATCGGATGCATGGCGGCCGCCATTGCCAGGCATTCCGGTGCAAGATATGTGGTGGTAACCGATATCAATCCCTTTCGTCTGGATCTGGCAAAAAAATCCGGCGCCACCCTGGCCGTGGATGTGACAAAAAAGAACCTTGCCGATGTCCAGAAGGATCTGGGCATGAAGGAAGGGTTTGACGTGGCCATGGAAATGTCCGGCAGCCCGGCAGCCCTTAACTCCATCCTGGACAACATGTGCCACGGCGGGAAAATCGCCATTCTCGGCATCATGCCGGAAAAAACGGAAATAGACTGGAACAAGGTGGTGTTCAACATGCTCACCATCAAGGGCATTTACGGCCGGGAAATGTATGAAACCTGGTACAAGATGACCAGCATGCTCCAGTCCGGTCTGGATATATCCCCTTTGATCACCCATAAATTCCATTACGCAGAATTTGAAAAAGGATTTGACATCATGCGGTCAGGCAATTCCGGAAAGGTGATCCTGGACTGGGCCTAACCACAGGAGAAAAAAATGAGCACTGACAAACTTGACCTGTCCCTTTCACAGGAACTGGACGCTTTGAAAAAAGAAGGCCGCGCCAAGGCCCCTGAAAGAATCATTGAAAATTATATCCCGCCCAAAGGTCCCAGGGGTCCCAGGTATAAACTTGCCGGGAGCGACAAGGAATTTATCCGGCTCAATTCCAATTCCTATCTCTCCCTTTCCCAGCATCCCGACCTTGTGGCTGCGGCAGACAAGGCCACCCATGAATTCGGGGTTGGGCCCGGCGCAGTACGGTTCATTGACGGCACCTTTATCCATCATGCCATGCTTGAAAAAAAAATAGCCGCCTTTGTGAACAAACCTTCAGCCAAGATTTTCAATTCCGCCTATACGTCCAACTGCGGGCTGGCTTTGTCCATTTCCCATGCCAAAACCTTCTGGATCGGGGATCAGCTCAACCACAACAGCATTATCCGGGCCATGCGGATCAGCAATATTCCCAGCCAAAACAAGGCCATTTACAAACACAACGATATGGCCGACCTGAAACAATGCCTGGATCAAGTGCCTCCGGATATGGAACGGGTGGTTGTCATTTTTGACGGGATCTTCAGCATGAGAGGGGATTTTGCCCCCATAAAGGAGATCAATGCAGTTTGCAAACCCTATGAATCAAAATTCAAAGACGGGGTCATCACCGTGGTGGATGATTCCCACGGGATCGGGGCTTACGGTGACAAAGGACGCGGCACCCCGGATTTTTGCGGGGCCTTGCCGGACATCATCATCGGGACCTTTGGCAAAGCCTTTGGGGTGAACGGCGGTTTTATTGCGGCAAGCCCCACCCTTATCGAAGCCGTCCGCCAGAAGGCCGATACCTATATTTATACCAACCCCTTAGGCGTTGCAGACTGTGCAGCTGCAATAAAAGCCCTGGATATCTGTGACGGGAAAGAAGGGCTTGCGCTTTTAAAAAACCTGAAGGAACGGACAACCCAGTTCCGTAAGGGTCTGGAAAACCAAGGAAAAGAATCCATCCCCGGACCCCACCCGGTTGTGCCCTTAATGGTCAGGGACACGAAAAAAACCCATGAACTTGTAAAATACCTGTTTGACCACGGGGTTCTCGTGGTGGGGCTGACCTTTCCCGTTGTCCCGAAGGGCGATGAGACCATCCGGTTTCAGATCAATGCCTGCCATACAATGACGGATATTGAATATGTTATTGAATTATTAAAAAATTTCAAATAAAGTAGTTCGTGGTTTGGCGTAAAAAAAACCCTGGGAGTCTTTATGAACCGCGAAAGCATTCTTGAAAATAAAAAAATTCTTGTGGTGGACGATGAAAAAGATATCCTTGATACGCTTGAAGAACTGCTTTATATGAGTTCGGTGGACACGGCCTCAACCTTTGATGAGGCTGTTTCCCTTTTGAAAAATAATACCTATGACGTGGCCATTCTCGATATCATGGGGGTTAAAGGGTATGATCTTTTGAAAATAACCCATAAAATTGACATCCCGGCCCTGATGCTGACCGCCCACGCCCTGACTCCGGACAATCTGAAAATTTCCATTGAGCAGGGTGCCGATGCCTATGTGCCAAAGGATAAGCTTGCCGATATAACCCTTTATGTGGCCGATATCCTGAACGCCAGACAACAGGGCAAAAGAGCCCATGTAAAATGGTTCTCTCTTTTAAAACCGGTATTCGACAAATTATTCGGGGAGAGCTGGAGAAAAAAAGACAGGGCCTTCTGGGATGAATTTGATGAAAAGCAGATGTCAACCCGGGACGACATTCAGAAAATGGACCACCCCTAAAGGGGTATTTTTACAATAAATTCAGCACCCTTCCCGTCATTGGAATTCAAGGTCATATCCCCGCCCATATCCTTTAAAAGAACCATGACACCGGCAAGGCCAAGGCCGTGACTGCAGATGGCGCTGTCGATGGATGCCCCGGTTGTAAAATAGGTCTTGAATATTTTTTGATGGTCTGACGGCGGGATTCCCCTGCCGTCATCCTTTACGCATAATATCATCTGGTTATCCCCAATGCTGCCGGAGATCTCCACAAAGGCTGCCTTATATTTGAATGCATTGGTAACAAGATTCCGCAAAATCTGCCGCACTTTGGCTTCGTCCAGATGAACCATGGTTTTCCAGACTTTTGAATCAAAAACCAGTTTAACCCCGCATTCCGACACCACCCGGCAGAGTTCATCATAGGATTGAGCTTTACGGATAACATCCACCATCCCTGGATCGGCAAGATCGAAAATCTCAACCAGAACCGTCATCACAAGGGAAGAAATATAAAAATCCCTTGTAATCATGACCCCTTCCCTGGACCGCCCCAGTTCCAGCACATCATTGACAAGCCGCTGGGTTGTCAATGCGTTCCGGATGATTCTTTTCAGTACCTTGGTCTGTTTATCCGTCAACGGACCATAGGTGTCCTGACGATTGAGGAGTGATTTTGCCCCGGCATCGATCACCGAAATGGGAACCTTTAGATCATGAATCAGAATTTCTGTTTTAATAGTACTATCTGACATTTCTTTCCTTAACCTTTAAAATCCTTGCATTTTCAATCAATGATTTTATATAGTGTAGCCGAATGAAACACTCCCGGCTGATTCGGGCAAAGAACGTATAAGATCTTTAAAATCATAAAATTTGTTATACGAGGATCATTCAATCTTGTAAAGTCTTTTGGAGTTTTATTTATGAAGAGCAGTGACACCTATATATCAGAGCTTGAAACCAGGGCAGAAAAACTTGAAGAAGAAAATAAAATTCTAAAGAACATCATATTCAAAGCGCCCATTCCCATATTTGTCCTGGATAAAAACCATACCATCACCCATTTCAACCAGGCCCTTGAAGAACTCTCCGGGCTTTCGGGCAAAGAGGTCATCGGTACAAAGGACCAGTGGCGGGCATTTTATTCAAATCCGCGCCCGGTCATGGCCGACCTCATTATTGATCGATCTTCGGATGCTGATATTGTTGAGCATTACGGATTAAAATATGACCGGTCCTCAAAAGACAAGGAAAGATTCGCAGCTACGGATTTTTTCCAGGATATCTGCGAGGGAGGCAAATGGCTTTATTTTACTGCCTCCACCTTTACCGACAGATATGGAGAAATTGCAGGGGCCGTTGAAACGCTTCAGGATGTCACGGAAGAAAAAATAGCCTCAAGAAAAACAAGGGAACTCTACCGGGTTTACCGGAAAATCCTTGAATTTGTCCCTTATCCCATTGTCGTGTATGACGACAACGGTCTTGTATCCTACGTCAACCCCTCTTTTACAAACACTTTTGGATGGACCCTGGACGAGCTCAAAGGCAATCCGGTTCCCTTTGTACCGGAAAACCTGAAGGCTGAAACCAGCCGCATGCTCGATAAATTCCGGGAAAATAAAAACCTCACCCGCTACGTAACACGAAGGCTCACAAGAGCGGGAAAAACCCTGGATGTTGTTCTATGGGCTGCTTCCCATTCCGATATTAAAGAAGGGTCAACCCAGACCTTTGTCATTTTAAGGGACATTACCGAAGAAAAACGGCTTGAAGCCAACAATAGAACCATTATGAGAATCAGTGCGGTTCTTCCGGAATACCCGGAGCTGGAAGATCTGATGACCTATATTTCAAAAGAAGTCAAAGCCATTCTGAATACGGAGGGAGCCCTGGTTCTCCTCTATGATGAAATCCGGGATGAGCTGTTTTTCAAGGGCGGGGCCTATGATGACTCTGATACGGACAGAAGAGCCAAAACCTTTCGTTTCCCGGCGTCCTCCATTCTGGCCGGGGAAATCATCAAAACAGGGGAATACGCACTGGTGAATGATGCGGAAAAACTGCTGAAGGATTACCCTGAAAGGGATGAAAGGCTCGGCTACAAAACCAGGAGCCTCCTGGAAGTCCCCATCAAAAGTGACGACCGGATTATCGGTGTGCTCTGTGCCATCAACAAAAAGCAGAACCTGTTTGATTATCATGACATGGAGCTCATGACCATGATTGCGGGTACCTGCGCCATCTCCATCGAGAATGCCCGGTTCTCGGAAGCTGTCCGGGATGCCTACCGGGATGTGGCCTCCATGAACCGGGCCAAGGGGAAAGCCATCAACCACCTTTCCCATGAGCTGAAAACCCCTGTGGCTGTTCTCACAGGATCTCTCCAGATTCTGAAAAAGAAACTGGAGTCCATGCCGCAGCTGAAGGTGGCTGCCACCCTGGACAGGATTGAAAGAAACCTGGGCAGAATCATCGATATCCAGGACGAAGTGGCGGATATCATGGATGACAAGGCATATTCAGCCCAGACGCTGTTGCTCAGGATGTTTGAGGCCTGCCAGGATGAACTTGAAACCCTGATCCATCAGAATATCGGGGCAGACCAGATTGAACAATCGGTCAGAAATCTCATCGATGAGAAATTCGGACCCAGATCCATTGTTTTTAAGCCCATTCATTTTCCTGACTATTTCAGCACAGTTTTCGCGGGTTTAAAACCTCAGTTTGAATTCAGGCATGTCCGAATTCAAACATCCATTGATGAAGATCTGCCGGTTCTTCGTCTGCCGGAAGAAATCATCACCAAAATGATAACGGGGCTTATCAAGAATGCCATTGAAAACACCCCGGATAAAGGAAGAATTGATCTTTCCATCGTGAAAAAAGACTCCGGGGTCCTTTTTTGTGTTCATGATTTCGGAGTGGGAATTGAAAATGATGCCCAGAAACGAATTTTCGAAGGTTTTTTCACCACCCAGGAAACGCTTTTATATTCCACCAAAACACCTTTTGCCTTTAATGCAGGTGGAAAAGGAGCAGACCTGCTCCGCATGAAGATCTTTTCAGACCGTCATGGTTTTGTTCTGAAAATGGAATCCCAGCGGTGCCGGTTCCTTCTGGAAAATGAGGGTGCAGCCTGCCCGGGCGACATTGAAACATGTGAATTCTGTAAGAGCCTCGAGGATTGTCTTGGGTCGGGATATTCAGTTTTTACAGTATTTTTCCCTGCAGAAAAAAAATAAAAAAAGTCTTTGACAAACCCAAGCAATTTAAATTAATAGAGAGTATGTATTGAGACTGAGCGCTCGTTTGGTTTGCACACGCTTGAGTAGAAGTTGAGTTCCTAATAAGATTGCAATATTGTGAATTGAAAAGGAGTCATGCTACATGAACAGTCTTCACACCCTGACCTGTTTTGACATCTTTGAAAAAAATGCGCTTTATAACGGTGACGCCTGTGCCATTCACTGGAACAGCAGGGATATCTCCCATGCTGATCTTTTCATGCAAACCAAAAAACTCGCCGGAGGTCTTAAAAGCCTGAACCTTCCTGCCAAAAGCAGAATAGCTGTTTTATGTAAAAATCATCCGGTTTTCTTCCACCTCTTTGGTGCCGCATCCGCCCTTAATCTTGTGCTGGTCCTCATCAACAGGCGCCTGAGCCGGGATGAAATTTTTCATATCATCGAAGACACAACCCCCACGGTGATTATCTGCGACAGTGAAATGGCGGACCCGGCAAAAGCGGCTGCCAATTCTTTTTCATATATCCGGCACTGTTATGTGGTTGATGAAGACATGCATTTTTCAGCTCTTTACGACTCCTCTTCGATACAAACCCCCTGCCCGGTCGCCCCCAATGATCCGTATATCATTATTCATACGGCTGCCGTACAGGGCAAACCCAGAGGCGCTGTCCTTTCCCAGGAGAACATCCTCCTTTCCAACCAGCAGATTATTCAGACCTACGGTCTTGACAGAACCAAAGCCTATTTGAACATATTGCCCCTGTTTCACATAATGGGCATTAATATGAGCTTGGGGATCCTTCAGGCCGGCGGTAAAAACATATTACAGGAAAAATTTGACCCGAAACAAACCTTAGCCCTTATCCAGGAACAAAAAGTCAACATTTTTGGTTCCTTCCCGCCCATATTATCCAACCTGATGGATGCCATGCAGGATGGCAGATTTGATCTTTCAAGCCTTGAAATCGCAGCAGGGCTTGAAACGCCTGATACGGCAAAAAAATGGGAGTCCTGTACCAATTCCAAATTCTGGACCATGTACGGACAGACCGAAACTTCAGGCCTTATCACATTTGCCGAGTATTTTAAAAAACCAGGTTCGGCCGGTGCTGTGTCGGCACTTGCCAATATTAAGATTGTCGATGAGTTTGACACCCTTCTGCCCACAGGGACCACAGGGGAAATTGTGGTACAGGGACCCCTGGTATTCCAGGGATACTGGAATGCGGAAGAACTCAATGCCCTTACGTTCAGGGATGGCCGTCACCATACCGGAGACCTCGGGATGATGGATTCTGAAGGCTTTTTATTTTTCAAAGGCCGAAAAGCAGAAAGAGAATTGATCAAACCCGGGGGAGAAAATGTATTTCCGGCAGAGGTGGAAAAAGCCATTTTAAAACATGAGGCTGTAAAAGAAGTCTGCGTCTTTGGCGTGCCTGATCCCAAATTTGGTGAAGGCATTAAAGCGGTTTGCTCTCTCAACCCCGGCAAAAGCCTGAGCAAAGAGGATCTCATTACCTTCTGCGGGACCCTCATTGCAGGTTATAAAAAGCCAAGATATGTTGAGTTTGTCAGCGTGCTTCCCAAGACGGAAAACGGTACCATCGACCGGCAGAAAATAAAAGCGGAATATACCTGAAATCAGGTCTGCCTTATTTGAAACTTGGTTTTTATCTTGACACTGCATGGCTGATTTACTATGGATGCTTTTTAAGGGATGCCCCGTATAGTAAAGTTCCTGAAGCGTTATCCATGGACACTGTCAAGAATAGAAAATTTTTTTTTAATTCAAGATAGGAGGTGGGTGATCATTTCAATCTTTTTTGTCAATCCGTTAAAAGTTTCCGGGAAGCAGGTTTTCTTTAATCCGATTTAAAGAATTTGGATATTATATGGCACATTTAACAGTTTCAGACGTTACACTTTCTTTTGGCGGACTTAAGGCTCTATCCGATGTCAATATGACCATCGAGCCGGGTCTGATCACATCCATCATCGGCCCCAACGGTGCAGGAAAAACCAGTATGCTGAACTGCATATCCGGTTTTTACCACCCGACCAGGGGCAACATTTTTTACAAGGAAAAAAAACTGACCCATGCCTCCCCCCATGAAGTTTCCAATATGGGAATCGCCAGGGCCTTTCAGAACCTTGAGCTTTTTTCCGGCCTGACGGTTCTGGATAACCTTCTTCTGGCGAGACACCAGAATCTGAAATACAGTTTTCTGCATGCGGTTTTCTTTTACGGCAAGGCCTCCCGGATTGAAGCCGAAAACAGGGCCTATGTGGAGGACATCATTGATTTCATGGAGCTTGAACCCTATCGGAAAAGTCTTGTGGGAAATTTAAGCTACGGGGTTCAGAAAAAAGTCGAGGTTGCCCGTGCCCTGACCCTTGCACCGGATATCCTGCTTCTGGATGAGCCCATGGCCGGGATGAACCAGGAGGAAAAAGAAGATATTGTCCGGTTTGTCATGGACATTCAAAAGGAACGGGAAATTACCGTGGTGCTGGTGGAACATGATCTTGGCGTTGTCATGGATATTTCCGACAGGATCTATGTACTGGATTTCGGTGAAGTGATCGGCTCGGGAACCCCTGAAGAGGTTGCCCAGAATCCTAAAGTAATTGAAGCGTATATTGGAGAGGGTTAATTTAATATGACTGACAACAAACACCTGCTTGAATACTCTATCCCCCAGCTTCTCAGGTGGCGGGTCAAAAGCACTCCCAGCCGTCCGGCCTTAAGAGAAAAGGATTTCGGGATCTGGAACACCTATACCTGGCAGAATTATTATGATCATGTCCGGAAAACCGCCCTGGGTCTCAGGGCCATGGGGATTGGAAAGGGCAGCACCATTGCCCTTATCAGCGACAATATCCCGGAACTCCTGTTTACCGCCATTGGCGCCCATTCCCTTGGGGCTGTGTCTGCCGGCATTTACCAGACCAGCATGCCCCATGAAATTGCCCAGATTCTTCAGACACTTAAAGTAACGGCCGTGTTCTGTGACAACCAGGAACAGGTGGATAAGGTCCTGGATGTCCGGGACCAGATTCCCAATGTCAAAAAAGTTATTTTTGAAGACCCTCGGGGCATGAGAGAGTACATGTCCGATGACTGGTTCGTTAATATCCGGGAACTTTATAAACTCGGGGATGAGGAACATGAAAAAAACCCGGAGCTCTTTGAATCCCTGGTAGATCAGGGAAAACCCGACGATGTCTGTCATCTCTGCCTCACCTCCGGAACCACGGGCCTGCCCAAGGGGACCATGCTGACCCATAAGAATTATATCAACATGGGGGTCCAGCTGACCGAGGTGGATCACCTTGAGCCCACGGACGAATATGTCTCTTTCCTGCCCTTTGCTTGGATCGGGGAGCAGATGAACTCATTTGGCGTGGCCATGGCCACCGGGATCACCCTTAATTTTCCGGAATCCGTTGAAACCGCCATGTCGGATCTAAAGGAAATCGGACCTCATTTCATGTTTGGGGCGCCAAGGATATATGAAACCATCCGGTCCCAGATCTGGCTGAAAATTGACCAGTCCTACTGGCTGAACAAGCTTCTTTATAATTATTTTATCAAAGCGGGTCTCAAAGCAGCACAATACAGAATGAGCGGCAAGTCCATGCCCATTGGATTAAAAATCAAATCCTGGCTGGGAAAGCAGATCATTTTCCGGCCCCTGGTAAACCAGATCGGGTTTTTACGGCTGCGGCGGGCCTATACCGGTGGTGCAGCCCTTGGCCCGGAGCTCTTCACTTTTTACCAGGCCATTGGTGTAAATCTGAAACAGATTTACGGCCAGACAGAAATTGTCGGCATCGCTTATATGCACAGGGATGGTGATATCCGGCCGGAAACCGTGGGCAAGCCCTTGCCGGGAACGCAGTGCAAGATATCTGAAATCGGGGAAATCCTTTCCAAATCAGATTCCGTCACTCCAGGATATTTTGAACTGCCTGAAAAATCGGCTGAACTTCTGGAAGGAGGATGGCTGCATTCAGGAGATGCAGGCTTTATTGATGAACACGGGCACCTGGTCGTCATCGACCGAATTTCCGATGTCATGCACAACAAAAAAGGAGACATGTTCTCCCCCATGTTCCTGGAAAATGCCCTTAAATTCAGCCCCTATATCAAGGAAGCCGTCATATACGGTAATAAAGAAGACTTTGTGGCCTGCCTGATCAATGTTGACCCTGTTGTTGTGGGAAAATGGGCCGAGGACCGAGGGATTTCCTTTACCACCTATATGGATTTATCCGGCAAACCCGAAGTGGCAGAACTGATCATGAAGGAAGTATTGGATGTCAATTCCAGGGCGGAAAAGGAACATTTTAAAATCAAACGGTTCGCCCTTCTCTACAAGCTCTTGGATGTGGATGACGGTGAACTCACCAAAACAGGAAAGATCCGTCGTAAATATGTACAGGAAAGATACCAGAACCTGTATGACGCGCTTTATGATGAAAGCATTGACAAAAAAGAGGTTGAGGCATCCTTCCAGTACCAGGACGGGCAGTCAGCCACGGTAAAAACAAGCATAGCATTCTATACGGTGAAAGGAGTCTGATGACTTATTTTTTCCAGATTATCATCAGCGGGGTAGTTGTGGGTTCCATCTATGCACTGGCAGCTCTGGGCCTGGTACTGGTTTACAAATCCAGCCGGGTGGCCAATTTTGCCCACGGCCAGATCATTGCAGCCGGGGCCTTTATCGCCTTTTATCTGACGGTAAAGATTGGAGTGCCGATTTTCTTTTCATTCATCGCCAGTATGATAGCCACCTTTTTTCTGGCCATGAGTGTGGAAAGGATATTTTTACGGCGGCTCATCGGTGAACCCATCATATCGGTGATCATGGTCACCATCGGGCTTGCCTCCATTATTGACGGACTGATCTATCTCACCCCGTTCGGATCGGAAAACTTTTCCTTCCCTGTGTTCCTTCCCCAGGAATCCTTAAGCCTTGGCGGTGTTTCCATTTCCTGGACCCAATTGGTTGGGCTTATCATAACCTCTTTGCTGATCGGCGCTTTCTCATGGTTTTTTAAAAAATCCACCATCGGCATTTCCATGCGTGCGGTTTCCGATGACCAGCTCGGCTCCATGTCCGTTGGAATTTCCGTTCCACGTGTGTTCGGACTTGCCTGGGCCATGGCAGGATTGTCTGCCGCTGCCGCGGGATGTATCATCGGTAATATTACAGGGCTTAATTTTGAAACCCTTCATGCCTTCGGCATCGTTGTCTTTCCCGTCGTCATCCTCGGGGGACTCGATTCCATCCTGGGCGCTGTTGTGGGTGGAATTATCATGGGCCTGATACAGCAGTTTGCAAGCGGTTACCTTGATGGTAATTTCGGATTGAACGGTACCGGAGATATCATGCCGTACCTTGTTTTATTAATCATCCTTCTATTTAAACCCCACGGTTTATTTGGAATCCATGAAATTGAGCGGGTGTAACCTATGTCAGCAAATTCTTGGTTAGCAACAGGTAATTTTCACACGGCCTACAGACAGGAGCAGAACACATTTTATACCAGCCTGGACCGGTCGATCTTTACATTTTTTCTCCTCCTTCTTTTTGCATGGCCGATTTTCTACCCCTTAAGCAATAAATATATGCTGGTGGCGGATAATATCCTCATTGCCATTGTCGCTGTAATGGGACTCAATCTGGTGACCGGTTTTGCAGGCCTTATCTCCATCGGACATGCCGCATTTGTGGGCATCGGGGCCTATACCGTGGCATCCTTTTGCAGGACCCTGGGGGCAGATCACATCATGGTCACCCATTTCTGGCCTTTGCTTATCCTTTTCAGCGGTTTTTTCGGCGCTTTCTTCGGCGCACTGGTCGGACTGCCGGCACTTCGGCTCAAACACCTGTACCTGGCCATCGCCACCCTTTCCTTTCAGATGATTTTCCAATGGGTCATCAATTTCATGAGTTTTTTCAACCAGGGACAGACCATATCTGTGGGAAGAGTGTTCTGGCTTAAGGGAGAAGTCGGCAGGAGCGACCATTATGTATTCTGGTATTATATTATTCTGACCATTGTGGTGATTCTGGGGTTCGGGGTTCGCAATCTTATGAAAACCCGTTACGGAAGGTGTCTTGTGGCGGTCAGGGACAATGACCGGGCTGCTGATGCCATGGGAATGAATCCGGGACTCACAAAAGTCTATGCATTTGCACTGGCCGGTTTTTTTGCCGGTGTGGCCGGCGCCCTTCACGCCTACCTCTACCGCGGGGTCGGGTTTGAATCCTTCACTTTGAAAGAATCGGTTTCTTTTCTTGCCATGGCAATTGTAGGGGGCCTCGGTACATTGAACGGATCATTCTGGGGACCGGTGGCCATCAAATTTCTGGATCTTCAGGTGGAACACCTTTCTGAACTGGCCAAAGAATATCTGCCTGCCATGAACCTTGCAACCGCTTTAAAACCCTTTACCTTCGGCCTTGTCATTGTACTGTTCCTCATGTTTGAACCCAGGGGGATTGCAAACTGGTGGAGAATCACCAAATCCTATACCAAGCTGTGGCCTTTCCGATACTGACAAATCAGGCAGCTGCCGCGGCTTTACAAATATTTTGTGAGTCATAACCCAAACCTAGGAGGAAAAGTAACATGAAAAGTAAAAAAACATTATTACTAAACGGTTTACTGGTTCTTTTGTTAACTGTCGCATTTACGGCATCCGTTCATGCAGGGGGAAAAGTATACAAATTAGGACTGTCCCTGGCCATCACAGGCCCGACATCCGATGCCGGGGACCCGGTTTCCAAAGGTGTTGAAGACTGGTTTAAATATGTCAATGATACCAAAATGCTGGGTGAAGACACCATTGAATGCGTGATACGAGACGACCAATACGCAACTGACATCACCAAAAGAAATTTTGAAGAATTTCTTGATGCAGGGATTGTTTTTTATCTGAATTATTCCACCGGAAGCACCCTGGCCCTCAAAAAAGACTTTGAAGATGCAAAAATCCCTGTTGTTCCGGCATCATACCATGAAGGCAATCTCATTGATTCAACCTATATTTTTCTGCCGGTTGCCACCTATTCTGAAAACGTTGTCGGGCTTGCAGAATATATTGTAGCCAATCATAAAGATGGCGGAGTCCCCAAAGTGGCCTTATTTATTCACCCCTCCGCTTTTGGCAGGGGCCCCCTGGAAGATACCCAGAAGGCAATAGAAGCCGGTCTGAAAATAGAAATCGTCGAAACCGTTGAACATGGCAAAGATCTTGACAATACGGCCATGCTGACCAGACTGCAGAGCAAAGGCGTTCAATATGTGATTTCCCAAACGGTTCAGACTCCTGTTGCAACCATGTTAAAGGATTCACAGCGTCTGGGCATGACTGCAAAATCCTTTGGTGAAAAAGGCAAGTTCACTTTTCTGGGTGCCCATTATACAGGCGGTAACGACCTCATCGCCCTTGCCGGAGATGCTGCAGAAGGATTTCTCTGGGCATGTTCCTATAATATGACCTCGGATAATAACGAAGGGGCAAAAAAACAGCTTGACCTTGCAAAAAAATACGGTCGTGATGACAAAGCTGCCAACTCTCATAATTACGGAACAGGAATCCTCATGGCCCAGATCCCTACGGAAGCCATTAAAAGAGCAAAAGAGGCAAAGATGGAAATCACCTCGGCAAATCTTTACAAGGTCTTAAATGAAATGAACGGCGCAAAAGAGTTTAAGTCTTTTGCAGCAGTTGGCCCCCTTTCTTACTCCCCCAAGGATCATATCGGGGTTGACGTACAAAATATTTATCAGGCTCAAGGCGGGCAGTTTAAAACAATCAAAACCGTTTCATCCGAATACATGAAAAAAATCAGGGCCGGTAAATAAACAATTTACCATACAGACAGTGAACTCAGCTTACCGGGAGTATTTCAGATATTCCCGGTAAGTTTAACCTAAAAAAAGCCAAAGAAAGTGCATATGGAAAAAAACCTGCTTGAAGTAAACAATATTGAAGTTGTCTACAATGATATCATCCAGGTACTGCGCGGCGTCAGTCTGAATGTCCCAAAAGGCAGTATCGTAGCCCTTCTCGGAACCAACGGTGCAGGAAAAACGACCACCCTGAGAGCCATCAGCGGCCTGTTAAAACCCGAGAACGGTTCCATTAAGGAAGGATATATCAAATTCAACGATACCAATACCACCCAGCTTATGGGTACGGATATTGTAAAGCTTGGTGCCGTCATGGTGCCCGAGGGCAGGCGGGTATTCAAGCACCTGACCGTCAACGAAAACATCCTTGTGGGGTCCATTACCCGAAGGGACGGGTCTGCCAAAATCCGTGAAGACAATGACCTGATGTATAAACATTTCCCCAGACTCTCAAAGGTTACCAACCGCATGGCCGGTTACAGCTCGGGCGGTGAGCAGCAGATGATTGCCATTGCAAGAGCCCTGATGGCCGCCCCCCAGATGTTGATGCTGGACGAGCCCTCTCTCGGGCTTGCGCCTCTTCTGGTCAAGGAAATCTTTGACAATATTCTAAAAATCAACAAAGAACTTGAAACCACCATCCTGGTTGTGGAGCAGAATGCAAAGGTCGCCCTTTCCATATCAGATTATGCCTATATCATGGAGTCAGGGAAGATCGTCCTAGAAGGCCCGTCCGTGGAATTGAAGAACAACCCGGATGTCAAAGAATTTTATATGGGTATCACCAAGGGCGGCAAGAGAAAATCATTTAAAAACGTAAAGTCGTATAAACGCAGAAAACGATGGATGTAGACTGTAATTTCAAGGAGTTCAACATGAAGATACTGGTTGGGTATAATGGCGGTGAAGTCGGAAGGCTGACGTTGTCCCTTGCAAGGGATTATGCAAGGATGGCGAATGCTTATGTCTATATCATCACATCAATGGAAGGGGGAACTTCTGAAAAGCAGTCGGATATCATCAAAGCCGAAGAAGAGCTGGATGCTGCACGAAAGCTCATGAAAGACTCAGGGGTTGGCCATGATGCCCAGCAGAGCGTCCGGGGACTTTCCGCTGGTGAGGATCTTATCCGTTTTGCCGAGGAAAACGATATTGACCATATCTTTCTCGGCATAAAGAAAAAATCCAAGACCCAGAAAGCCATCCTGGGCTCCACAGCCCGCCACGTCATCTTAAAAGCCCCCTGCCCGGTCACAACCATCCGGTTTGAGCTGGACACCATTAAAACAGAAACCCTCTTAAGGGACAGACGGGTTCTGGTGGTGGACGATGAGCCCGACATCCTTGAAACCGTTGAAGAACTCCTGGACATGTGTTCCATTGACAAGGCCGCCACTTTTGAGGAAGCAAAAAAACTGCTTGAAAAAAACCGGTATGATATCGCCATCCTCGATATCATGGGGGTTTCAGGTTATGATGTGCTGGAGCTGGCAAGAAAAAAAGACATCCCGTCCCTCATGCTGACCGCCCACGCCCTGACCCCGGAAAACCTCAAGGAATCCATTGTAAAGGGAGCGGATTCCTATATCCCCAAGGATGAGCTTGCAAACCTCCTCCGCCATGTGGCCGATGTCATCAAAGCCCGTATCGAGGGCAGACAGGGCTATGGCGCCTGGTTCAAAAACCTGAAACCCTTCTTTGACAAGGCCTTCGGCAAGGGCTGGAGAGACAGGGACAGGAATTTCTGGAATTCCTTTGATGACAAATACGGGCGGTAGGTACTTTTAAAAAAATAAATCTTAAAAAGGGTCTCCCTTTTTTATCCTTTTTATGGGAGATCCAGCGGTCAGACTGAAAAAAAGATTCTATTGTGCTGAAAACAGCAGTGATAATTATTCTTTCTATTTTTTCCCACTTCATGAAAAAAACTTCTTAGAATTATGTAATTATTTTCATAATTTGATTTATTCTTTATCTTTTTAAACACACTCAATTTTGGCAGATATATTTTCGAACATGAGCTTCTATCCTCTAAAAGCCCACCCTGATGGGAGCTTTTGGTTCTGGAACCTCTTGATTTAAATTTATGACGATTAAAAAAAATAGCCTGGCACATGTATTGCTTTTTACCCTCATAGAAGGGATTGGTATTGGTTTCTTAAAATATGGAAGCTAACAAAAACAAATAACAGGAGGATGTTAAATGAAAAAAATCTTATTAACACTTATTGTTGCTGCAATGCTCAGCGCCGCCCCGGCATTTGCCGGTTTTTTAAACGGCGGATTTGAAGACGGGAATTTTGACAACTGGACAAAGAATGGGGGAACTTATAACTGGGGTGGCTCATATACATATTTGGGTGATCCGGGAAAATCCGCCATTGTCACACAGGGCAAAGATTCTTATTCAGGCAACAAATTAGACATGGTATACGGCGGCACTTATTCAGCCCGCGTCAACAACTATGACTGGGACTATCATTTTTCAACCATCAGCCAGACTGTAACCAACTGGCAGGATAATAGTATCTATTTTGCATGGGCCTCTGTTATTGAAGATCCAGGGCACTCGTATGCGGGGCATTTCAGCCTGGTCCTCAGGGATATAACAGACGGTGTAGACCTTTATTCCAAAAAATTTGACTATTATTCAGCAGACGGTGAAGTTGTTGGTGGGTGGAAAAGCGGCATTTCTGGCTGGGGTTACTGCGACTGGCAGATAGTAAATCTTGATACTACTGCGGTTGTGGGTCATGACCTTTCCCTGACGCTTCTGGCATCTGACTGCGGTGCTGGCGGTCATGGCGGGTATGCCTATCTGGACGGCTTTGGTGCAAAACCGCCAGTACAGGGTGGAGACGTACCAGAACCGGCCACCATGGCTCTTTTTGGCCTTGGGCTGATCGGCCTTGCCGGGGTGAGCAGAAAAAGAAAATAGTTAAACCGGATTTTGTATTGCCTAAAGGCAGGGGGTTTTCTCCTGCCTTTTTTTTATTGAAATATAATTAATCCATCAAAGCCTGTGGAAAAAGAAAAACAATGATGATACAAGGTATGAATTCAAAACTCATTATTCCAAGGAGGATAATCATGCCAACCCGGTTCATATTAAAAGCATCAGTAATGCTTTTTTTTTCTCTTCTATTCTTAAACGGATGCACATCCGACAAAACAAAAGTAGAAAACTTGCTTTCAGAAGCCCAGTCCTATTTCGATAAGGCTGAATATAAAAAAGCCGTTATCCAAATCAAGAATGCCATCCAGATCGATAACTCATCCGTTAAGGCCTACGACCTTCTTGCACGGGCCCATACCCAGTCAGGAGATGCTCAAGAGGCTTTCAGGGCTTATTTGAGACTTGAACAGATTGCACCTGAAAACGATGATTACAAACTTAAGGCGGCTTCTTTTTACCTGCTCGGAAAAAACAAGGAAGAAGCTGAACGAAGAGTCAATGCCATTCTTGAAAAAGATCCGGAAAATATTCAGGCCCTTTATCTGAATGCCGGCGTAATGAGTGAAAAAAAGGAACCTTTTGAAAAAATAGAAGCAATCTATTTAGATATCTTAAGAATAGACCCCCAGCAGGCCAAAGCCCATTTTCTTCTTGCCAGGATGTACAGTAATCCCAGAGATCTTGAAAAGGCGGAAATACATCTAAAAAAAACCTTGGAAATCGAACCGGATAATATTTCCTATTATAGTGCTTTGTATGGATTTTATTTAGCCAAAAAACAATTTGATTCAGCCGAAGCTGTTTTGAAAGACCTTGCAATTAAAAGGCCGTCAGATTCTGAACCATTCCTTCTTCTAGGAAATTTTTATGCTGACCGCAGTGAAACAGACAAGGCTGAAGCCAATTATCTAAAAGCCATTGATATTAATCCAAAAAACCTTAATTCCTACATGTTTTTAGCAAAGCTGTTGAACAGCCAGAAAAAAACAAAAGAGGCGGAAGCATATATTCAAAAGGCCCTGGACATTGAGCCGGATAATTTTGAAGTTAAAAATGCATATGCGGATTTTTATTTTTCAAATAATGACATTGCTAAGGCAGAAACCCTGGTGGATGAGATTTTAGCAAAAAGACAGGATTATCAGCCGGCAAAACTCTTGAAGGGCAAAATTCTGGCTGTAAAAAAAGACTATGACAAAGCTATTGAAATTTTCCAGGGCCTTGTCAAGGACGAGCCGGAATCCGGTTTCTTCAATTTTCTTTTAGGGTCTGCATTATTTGAAAAAAATGATTTTGACAAGGCCAAACCTGCCATTTCAAAGGCCCTGGAAAAAAACCCCGACCTTTTCCAGGCAAGGATCATGATGGCGGACATGCATTTTCGGGGAGGCGATATTGCCCTTGCCGAAGACAATGTCAAACAGGTGCTGAAACAATTCCCCAAACATTATAATGCCAATATACTCATGGGCAATATTGAGATGGCCAATAAAAAGAATGACCTTGCCAAAGCCATCTTTGAAGACATGACCGAGCTTGAACCGGGCAATCCATCTGCCTGGTACCGGCTGGGAATGGTCCATCAGTCTGAAAAAAACAATCCGGAAGCATTGAAAAATTATAACAAAGCCCTGGAGCTGAATCCCAATCTCATGGATGTATTTACAAACCTCATATCGGTCCATGCATCTCAGAAAGAATTCTCAAAAGCCCTCGGCCTCTGTGATGACCAATTAAAAAAAGTGGGAGATAATCCTGTTGTGGCTTCAATTATCCTGAACCTCAAGGGAAATCTTTTACTTTCTTCAAAAGAGATTGACCAGGGAAAACTATTGTTCAAAGAATCCATTGAAAAAAACCCGGGCTTTATCACCCCTTATCTGACGCTTGGCAATCTTTACGACCGTGAAGGAAAAATAGACGAGGCCATAGCGCTTTACAACGCCCTGATTGAAAAACGGCCGGATCAGGCATCCCCCCACAACCTTATCGGAACCCTGTATGAAAAACAGAAGAAACACGATTTTGCGGAAGACCATTATAAAAAAGCCCTGGACATTGATCCTGATTATATTCCGGCCGTGAATAATCTTGCCTTTTTCTATGCCGAGCAGGGAAAGGAGCTGGACAAAGCCCTGAGCCTGGCCCGTCAGGCAAAGGAACGGTTTGGAAAACTTCCGGCCATCATGGATACCCTGGGTTGGGTTTACTATAAAAAGGAAATCTATGACTCTGCCTTAACAGAGCTTGAAGCCTGTGTGGAAAAAGAGCCCAAGAACCCTGTTTTCCAATATCACCTGGGCATGGCCTATCATAAGAAGGGAGCTTATGTAAAAGCGGAAACCGCACTGAAAAAAGCGCTTGAACTTCAGAAGGATTTCCCTGGGGCGGAAGAGGCTAAAAAAGTTCTGACCCAATTGTAAGAAAAAGGAGATATCAGGCCATGACCACCTTGTTTCGCCCGGTTGCCTTGGCCTGGTAAAGTGCTTTGTCGGCTTGAGAAATGAGAGCATCCCGGTTTTTGAGGCTTTTCTGATACCCGCTGACACCGGCGCTCACGGTGAGGGTGAGACCCGGAAAACGGTCAGCCAGAAGCCTGCCCAGGTGTTCGATTTCTTTTCTGATCCTTTCGGCATAGACAAATGCCCGGGACAAATCCGTATTGTTCAGGACAACAATAAACTCTTCTCCCCCATACCGCCCGACATGGTCAAAGGGTCTGGAAAGCTTTTTTAATGTATTGGCAATCAGTTTCAGGATATTGTCGCCGACCTGGTGTCCGTAGGTATCATTGAATTTTTTAAAAAAATCCACATCAATCATCACCACGGCAAGGTCATGTTTCCCATCCGCAGCCTTTCTAAAAGATTTTGCCAGAAGCCCGTCAATGGCAATCCGGTTCAAAAGACCGGTGAGGCCGTCCTTGAGGGAGACTGCCTTTGCTTCTTTATAGGTTCCGGCATTTTCCATGGCCACGCCGAGCTCACTGGCCACAATGGAAATAGGGAAAAGCACTTCAGGCAGAATGGGTTTCTCTGAAACGATATTATCCATTCCCAGGATGCCGATGACCTTGCCATGGCTGAAAAAAGGGACAATAACCATTTCTTTTATTCGAAATTTTTCCAGGACCTTTCTTTCACCCGAAGTTCTGCCGGTAATCATCACAGGATCCTTGTTTCTCAGGCACCTGACAAAACCGCCGGCAGACTTGTCCAGCGGGATTTCAATGGATTTCAAATCCATCCGGATGTCTGTTGTATCAAGAAATTCCATCACTTTAAGGCTCCTGATGGTTTTAACCGTACGCATGATATAAAGCCGGTCAAATCCGAAATCCTCATAAATCGCCTTTAAGGTGGCCGTGATGATCTGTCTGGGGTCAAGGCTGCGGTGAGGTGCGGTAATACTTTGTTTTATCCGGGATACATCCGCCTGCGCCTGGGTCCCGGCCTGCCGGTCTTCATGGTAATAATAATGTGCATTGATGCTGCAGAGCCTGAGATTGGCCTTGAGCAGATTCTCCCTGAACTGACTGGCGTTTGGAAAGGGAAAACGATAAAATTGTGATGTTGTCTGCATTTCCCTGTCCATCTGGTTGATGATACGGATAAAATCAATTTTGCTGAAGTCAATGTTTTTCTCAACCTCAGGCTGAAGCATGGGAAGCCGTGCAATGGCAATCGAGCCCATCCCCTGGGTCCAGGATAAAAAATCGGCAAGAGAAACAATGGAGATCATTTGCGACTCTTCTCTGGACATATCAAGATGTTCATATCGCTGATGGTGGTGTTTAATGGTCAGGGTAAGAGACTCCGGCAGATTCCACACAGAACTGTAATAGGCCCCTATATCGTCATGCCCCATGCCCATGATCTCCGTTTCTTCCGTAATCATCGATCCAGTGGATTTTGCCAGTGTGGTGATAAACTCACCATAATTGACACGCCCCTGGAGATCAAAAAAAATTTTCCCAAAATCATGCAGGAGTCCGCAGATATAAGCCTCCCCAGGGTTTACGCCCTGTGTTTTTTCGGCAATGGTCATGCTCAAAATGGCCACGCAGAGGCAGTGCCGCCAGAAAAAAATCCGGTCAAACTGTTTTTGTTTTCCGGATTTAAACATTTTTTCAAAAACCGTAACCCCGAGAGCAAGCCGTTTCACCTCATCAAACCCGAGAAAAACAACAGCTTCTGAAATGTCTGTTACTTTCTGCCTGAGTCCATACAGTGCAGAATTGGCAATCCCCAGTACCTTGGCTGAAATTCCCGGGTCGGTTTTCACAATTTTTGAAAGGTCTGCAAAAGATGCTTCCCCGTCGCCGTTAATTTCCAGGAGTTTTGCCATCACCGGGGGAAAGCTTGGAATCTCTTTTACATCAAACCTTAACACGCGTTTGATGTCCGATTCCGAGGGAAGTTTGTAATCCATCTTGATCGCCTTATTGATAAAGGTCCGAAGCTTTAAAACACTTACCATGAATTCTCCCGGGTGTGCAAGACATCCTTTTTTCAATAAGAAATTTCAGGGTGTTTCAGATCTGAGCAATCCCCTTGAAAGCATAATTTGACAAAAGCCGTTCTTAAGTAGTAGTTATTCAATAAAAAGAACCGAGCCTCAATTTTAAGGATTATCCTTATGTTTGGATTTGACCTACAGATCACTTTGGTGTCCATTGTCCTTATTGCAACATTAATCCTTTTAATATCTGAAATCATATCTGTTGATAAAACCGCACTGGGGATCATGGCGGCCCTGTCTCTGACCGGGGTACTGACACCCGCAGAAACAGCGGCAGGCTTTGCCAACCCTGCCGTAATAACCGTCGGCGCCATGTTCCTTTTGAGCCACGGGCTTATCCGGACAGGCGCTGTGGGGTTTGTAACGGAACTGGTCCTGCGGTTTTCAAAAGGCAATACCACCTATGCCTTTTTGCTTATCCTTATTACCGTTGCCTTTTCTTCTGCATTTATCAACAACACCCCGGTGGTTGTCCTGTTTATACCCATTGTCATGGGACTGGGCTGCGATTATGATATTTCTCCTTCAAAACTGCTCATCCCTCTGTCCTATGCATCCATACTGGCCGGGACCTGCACCCTGATCGGGACCTCCACCAACATCATTGTCAGCGATCTTTCCGCCTCATACGGGCATGGGATGCTGTCCATGTTTGAACTGGGTAAAATAGGGCTTCCCATCGCCGTACTGGGAATGGCCTTTCTTTTTTTTATCTCTCCCAGGCTCATGCCCGGGCGGACCGCCCCTGTATGTCAGCTGGATGAAGGCAAGGAAAAGCGATATATTGCAGAACTGATTGTCCCGGCCAAAAGCCCCCTGATCGGCATAGGCAATATTATTGATCATGCCGGGGAGACCCTGGGACTCGATGTGATTGAGATTTTTCGCGACACAGGCATCATTGACCCGGCCAGAACCCGGATAACCATTCAAGAGGATGATATTCTCCTGGTCAAAGGTTCTGCCGAAGATCTTCTGGCCTGCCTGAAAAAACAAGTGCTTGAGCTTGCCCATGGAGAGGAAAACATGACCTTTGGCGGCGGGTTAAAAGATGACCTGATTGTTGAACTCATTGTTCCTCCCTTATCCACTCTCCTCAGGGAACCGCTTTTGTCAACAGACCTGCAGGATGACCCGGATATCCGGATCATTGCCATCAGAAGCCGCCTGAACCACTATTCCCATCAAAAAATACAGCAGGTAAGGCTCAAGACCGGGGATATCATCCTGGCCCGCTGCCCACGGGAAAAACTTTCCAAAATCCGCAACAGTACGGATTTTATTGTGATTGAAGATATTCATCACGCCATAATCGATAAAGAAAAGGCCGGGCTGGCCATCGGGATTTTTACTGCCGTTGTTCTCGGAGCCACCTTTGGGCTGGCAGATATCATGGTCTGCTCCTTAACCGGGGTCTTATTGATGACCCTCACCCACTGTTTCAAGCTTAAGGATGCCTATCGATCCATGCAGCCGGATGTCCTGCTTTTGATCATTGGAACCATTGCCCTTGGGCTTGCCATGCAGAAAACAGGCGCAACCCGCCTTTATGCTGATTTTTTTCTGAGTCTTTTCAAGGGCATGGGGCCGGGAATGGTCCTGTTCGGCATCATCTTATTGACCAGCCTCTGCTCCCATATTTTAAGCAATAATGCCACGGCTGTCCTGTTGCTTCCCATTGCCCTTACAACAGCTGTTTCCCTTGGTGTAAACCCCAAACCGTTTATCGTCGGTATCTGCCTGGGTGCCAGTGCCTGTTTTGCCTCCCCCATCGGATACCAGACCAATCTTCTGGTGTATGGCCCGGGCGGATACCGGTTTTCAGATTATCTCAAATTAGGAATACCCTTAAATATCCTGGTGGTTCTGCTCGCTTCCTTTTTTATTCCAATGATCTGGCCTTTTTGATTTTCCCCTCAGAATATCTGATATTGAACAATTATTATCCAATATTTGTTACATAAACCACATATATTGTGACTTTTTTTACCTATTTTTTGCGTTTATATTGAAAAAAAATACTTGGATATATCTTCATTTTTATCATCACCATTTGCTATCAAATGCAAATTTCCTTGATGCAAGGCCCCTTGAGAGATTTTGACCCCTTATATAATTTAAAAGATTTCTTTAACTTCAATAAAAAACAAGCATGGCATTAAAGTTGCTAATGTTTCTTTTAACACGTAAAAACAATTGCGTTATTATGAAAAAAAACAGACAGACAGGAGAATAATAGAATGAAAAAATCAATATTGTTTTTATTATTAATCGGATCACTTCTTTTCCAAACAACGGCTGCGATTGCGTCTTATTTATATGGAATAGAGGCTGGAGACAAGATCAAGTTCGTCCAGAGAACAGGCCCGAACGGGGGAGGCGAATTCAAATGGGTAGCCGATACAAACAAGAATAATATTTTTGGTGATCTTGGGGACTATACATGGCAAAGCTTCTGTGTTGAAAAAAATGAATATATTACCCAAAATACCGCCTATACAGTGGAAGGGATATCCGGTTACGCTAAAGCAGGCGGCATTGGGGGACATGATGCTTTTATCAACGGCAAAACCGCAGATTCATTGGGCAATGAAACAGCATGGCTGTTCTGGAATTTTTCAAAGGGGACTTTGGGAACAGGAGCATATGCCTATACCTCTACCTACGAACAAGAGGGATACCTTCAAAATGTCATCTGGTTTTTGGAAGATGAAATTTCTTCTTTGGATACCAAAACCAAAAACTTTTACAATAGCTGGCATGCCGATTACCTCACAGCTTATAATTCAGGCTGGAGAAATAATGGACAGGTCCAAGTCGTCAACCTGGGTGTGGGCAGACAGGACCAGCTGATTATCGGGCACCACGCTCCGGAACCGGCCACAATGCTTCTATTTGGTTTTGGACTTATCGGGTTAGCAGGCATCGGCAGAAAGAAGATGGATAAATAATAAAAATTTTGATTTACGGCAAGGGCCTGATTTCATCTGCATAGGTTGTCAGGGATTCAAGGCCCTTGTCTGTCACGAGCAACGTGTTTTCAATACCCACCACTCCTTTTCCCGGTATCACCACTTTGGGTTCCAGCGCAATAATCATCCCTTTTTCAAGAGCCAGGGCCTGGCCCTGGGCAATAAAAGGAAATTCATCCAGCTCTATGCCGATGCCGTGGCCTGTAAACCGGATTCTTCTTTCTCCGGCACCCATGAAACAATCTTTATAGCCTTTGGCTTTGGCATCAGATAGCATCATGTCATAAATTTCCCCTGCACTGGCACCGGGGATGGCTTTCTGCTTGACCTTTTCCTGGATTTCCAGCATGGCCTCGTGGGCTCTTAAGAGATCATCCGGAAGACTGCCGAGAGAAAAAATCCGGGTGTGATCGCTGGCATAACCGTTCAACACAAACACATAATCCACAAGAACGGGCTCATTCCGCCTTATGATATTAAACCCCGGCCCCTGGGCAATGCTGGGGTTGACGCCCATGCCGCCGGTGGGGGAAGCAAAGGAGCTTGGCACGGCCGCGCCCGGCCCTGCCATGATATGGCCGTAAAAAAGGTCGTTGTCCCACATGCGCATCCGGATGAGACCCTGGTGCCCCAGGCTTCGGGCATAGGCTTCCACCATTCCTGCAAACTCGATCTCGGTTAACCCTTCTTTTATCAGGTCCGGCACTTTGGCAGCGACCTTATCGGCCATGCGGGAGCTTTCCCGCATGAGAATGATTTCATGATGGGATTTTACGGCCCGCTGCAGACGGATCTCCAGAGAGACATCAGTGATTTTAGAACCGGCAAATATCTTCTGAAACAGGATATACTGGTTGGCACAAAGCACGTCCAGTTCAAGGCCCAGGACTTTTGGAGCCCTGTACCCGAAATCAGACAGGGCGGAAGGGATGTCCCTGGGACTGACAAGGGAAATCGCCTGATCAAACCCGGATTCAGCCTTTGCCCGGTCAAAATCCTTGAATACCATGAGCAACGGTTTTCCTTGAACCGGGATATAAAGCCAGCCCTGCTGGGCAGTGCCGGAATAATAGAACATATCTGCCTTCTGCAGGATCAGAGCTGCGTCAACCCCTTTGTTTTCAATTCTTTTCTGAAAGGCCGCAATCCTTTTCTGCTGCTCTGGTTCAGGTGTGGTCTGATTATATCGGATCATCTGAAATCACCATTTTGCTGAGATTAATAAAGCCGGGGCCGGGCATTCTTGAGCGCCCTGCCCCGGCTTTTATTTTTGATGAATTGGATTTTATTATCGATTATTTATAATCGTAAAACCCTTTTCCGGTTTTCCGTCCCAGCCACCCGGCTTCCACATATTTTCTTAAGAGAGGGCAGGGTCTGTATTTGGAATCTTTAAATCCGTCATACAAAGTTTCCATGATGGCAAGACAGGTGTCAAGACCGATAAGATCTGCCAGGGCAAGGGGTCCCATGGGATGGTTGGCGCCAAGCTGCATGACCGTGTCGATATCTTCTTTTTTCCCTACGCTCTGATAGAGACAGAATATGGCTTCATTGATCATGGGCATGAGTATCCGGTTGGCGATAAAGCCGGGGAAGTCATTGGCTTCGGCCGGGGTTTTTCCGAATTTTTCACTGAGCTTCCAGGTGATATCAAAAGTTTCCTTGGATGTGGCAAGGCCTTTAATGACTTCAACCAGCTTCATCACCGGTACCGGGTTCATAAAATGCATGCCGATGACCTTGTCCGGCCGGGATGTTCTGGCAGCTATTCTTCCAATGGGGATGGAAGAAGTATTGGTGGACAGGATCACATGGGGCGGACAGATTTTATCAAGATCCTCAAAAAGTTTAAATTTCAGGTCTTCTCTTTCCACGGCTGCTTCCACAACAAAATCCACAGATCCCATGTCTTTTAAATCCGTGGTGGTTCTGATCCTGCCGAGAATGGTCTTCATATCGGCTTCGGAAATTTTTTCCTTTTTGACCATGCGGTCAAGGTTTTTTGATATGGCGGCAACGCCTTTGTCACAAAATTCCTGCTTGATATCACTCATTAATACTTCAAGGCCTGCAGCGGCTGCAACCTGGGCAATGCCGTTGCCCATCTGGCCGGACCCGATCACGCCGAATCGTTTAACTTCCATTTTTCCTCCTTATCCATGTTCGATAGAAATCATTTAAATTCAATGTGCCTCGTTTGGCAGTTAACTGTCATATCACCTGTTGATCACAAGTGCAACAGCTTCTCCACCCCCGAGACAAAGAGAGGCAAGTCCTCGTTTCACATCCCGCTTGATCATTTCATGGATCAGGGTGGTCAGAACCCTGGCGCCGCTGGCTCCGATGGGATGGCCCAGGGCCACGCTGCCGCCGTTGACATTCACCTTGGCAGGATCAAGTTCCAGGACCTTATTGATGCCTGCGGAACTGCCGGAAAAGGCTTCATTGATTTCAAAAAGGTCAATATCTGAAATGGAAAGTCCTTGTTTTTTCAATACTTTTGGGATGGCATAGATGGGGGCCATGAGCACATATTTCATATCAATGCCATAGGAAGCCTGGGAACCTATGCTGGCAAGAATGGTGCACCCGAGTTTCTTGGCCTTTTTTTCGCTCATGATAACAAGCGCTGATGCGCCATCACTGATGATGGAAGCATTCCCGGCGGTTCCAACCCCGTCTTTTTTAAAGGCGGGGTTCATTTTTGAAAGGGCTTCAAAACTGGTTTCCTGGGGGCATTCGTCCGTATCAAAAATCAAGGGATTGCCCTTTCTCCGGGACACGCTGACCGGGACGATTTCATCTTTAAATCTGCCCGATGCAATGGAGGCCAGGGCTCTTTTATAGGATTCAGCCGCAAATGTATCCTGGTCAAGTCTGGATACATTCCATTTTTCGCAGCAAAGCTCGTTGGACATGCCCATATGAAAATCATTGATCACATCCCAAAGTCCGTCATGGACCATGTGGTCTTCTATTTTTCCCGGCCCCATGCGGAGACCGAACCTGGCCTTGTCCATATAATAGGGGGCCATGCTCATATTTTCCATGCCGCCTGCAATGACCACTTCGGCATCCCCGCACTGGATGGCCTGGGCCGCCAGCATGACAGCCTTCAGGGAAGACCCGCAGACCTTGTTCACGGTAATGGATTCCACTTCCCAGGGCAGACCTGCCTTGACCGCGGCGAGCTTGCCCGGATTCTGGCCATACCCGCAGGGCAGAACCATACCCATGATGCATTCGTTGACTTCTTTTTCATCAATCCCTGCCCGTTTAACCGCTTCTCTCACCACAAGGGCACCAAGATCTGTTGCCCCGATGGTGGAAAGGGTTCCGCCAAAACTTCCCAGCGGGGTCCTGACAGCACTGACAATGACGGCTTTATTCATATTTTAATATCTCCTTTGAATCTATTTATCTTGCAGTACTCCATTACATATTTCTTCTGTATTTTCCGCCTACTTCATAAAGTGCCCGGGTGATGGTTCCAAGGCTGCACACCTGAACGGTTTCCATTAGTGTCTCAAACATATTGCCGTTGCTTAAGGCAGTCTGTTTCAAATCTTTGACCGCTTTTTCAGTTTTGTCCCCATGCCGCTCCTTAAACGCTTTCAATCTTTCCAGCTGTTCATTTTTCTGTTCATCCGTGGATCTTGAAAGCTCTAGGTGATTGGCCATTTCCGCATAATCTGCATCCGGGTCCTGGAAGGTATTGACTCCGATGAGGGGAAGATCGCCGGAATGCTTCAGATATTCATAAAGCATGGATTCTTCCTGGATCTTGCCTCTCTGATAGCCGGTTTCCATGGCGCCAAGAACCCCTCCCCTTTCCGTGATTTTCCCAAACTCAATGAGGACAGCCTCTTCCACGAGATCTGTCAATTCATCCACAATAAAACTCCCCTGGAGGGGATTTTCATTTTTCGCCAGTCCCCATTCCCGGTTGACAATAAGCTGGATGGCCAGGGCCCTTCGCACCGATTCCGTGGAGGGCGTGGTAATGGCTTCGTCAAAGGCATTGGTATGAAGGCTGTTGCAGTTGTCATAAATGGCGCACAGACCCTGGAGGGTAGTCCTTATATCATTGAACTGGATGTCCTGGCTGTGAAGGGACCGGCCCGAGGTCTGGATATGGTATTTCAATTTCTGGGATTTTTCATTGGCCTTGTATTTATATTTCATGGCCAGGGCCCAGATCCGTCTGGCCACCCTTCCGATGACCGTATATTCCGGGTCCATGCCGTTGGAAAAGAAAAAGGACAGGGACGGCGCAAAACTGTCAATGTCCATGCCCCGGGACAGATAATATTCCACATAGGTAAACCCGTTGGCCAGGGTCAGGGCAAGCTGGGTAATGGGGTTGGCCCCGGCTTCGGCAATATGGTATCCGGATATGGAAACCGAATAAAAATTAAACACCTTGTGATCAATAAAATACTGCTGGATATCGCCCATCATTTTCAGGGCAAATTCAATGGAAAAAATACAGGTGTTCTGGCCCTGGTCTTCCTTTAAGATATCGGCCTGGACCGTTCCCCTGACATTGGACAGGGCAAACTGCCGGATGGCTGAGGCTTCTTCCTTTGAAGGTTCCCGGCCTTTTTCAGCCTTGAATTTATCCATCTGCTGGGCAATGGCCGTATTCATGAACATGGCCAGCATCATGGGTGCCGGGCCGTTAATGGTCATGGACACCGAAGTATTGGGCGCGCAGAGATCAAATCCGTCGTAGAGGACCTTGACATCGTCCAGGGTACAGATGGACACCCCGGAAGTGCCGATCTTCCCGTAGATATCAGGCCGGGTATCCGGGTCAAACCCGTAGAGGGTAACAGAATCAAAGGCTGTGGACAGCCGCTTTGCCGGGTAACTGCCGGACAAGAGCTTGAACCGCCGGTTGGTATCCCCTGGCCCGCCTTCACCGGCAAACATCCTGGTGGGGTCTTCATCGGCCCGCTTTAGCGGAAATACACCGGCTGTGTAAGGGAATTTCCCGGCAAAATTTTCCTTTCGCACCCAGTTATACTGTTCTCCCGGGTCCTGGAATCTGGGAAGGGAAATTTTCGGAATTTTTGAATGGGACAATGACTTTGTGAATAGCGGAACCCTTAATTCTTTATCCCGGACCTGATAAACCAGTTCATCCTTTTCATACAGATCCCTGGATTGAATAAAGTCCTGGATATTTTTCTCGGTTTCTTCAAAAATAAAGGACCTTGCCTCGTCAACAGCCATTTTAAGCTGTAAAAAGACATCAGGATTTGCCTGATTCTCTTTTGCCTCAAGCATCTTGGCAGTCTCCAGGATGTGCCAGTAATCCCGGACTGCTTTGGCCTGGCTTTTCGTGGTTTTATGATAGTCTCGTATTGTATCAGCAATCTCGGCCAGGTACCGGGTTCTTTCACCCGGAATGATAATTGTTTTGGATGAGGATTCTTTTTTGCCGGACCTTGGGAGACTCGATTCATATCGGATCTGTTTTTTTTCTGCGATGAGATCCAGAAGGCCGTGATAAAAAGCCGTGATGCCGTCGTCATTGAATTTTGACGCAATGGTGCCATAGACCGGCATTTCCTTTGGGTCCCTGTCAAAGGCCTTGCGGTTTCTCTGCACCTGTTTTCTCACATCCCGCAGGGCGTCTTCGCTGCCTTTTTTCTCGTATTTGTTCACCACCACAATGTCTGCATAATCCAGCATATCGATTTTCTCAAGCTGGGAAGGCGCACCGAATTCAGCGGTCATGACATAGATAGACATATCCACCATATCCACCACCCTCGAATCCCCCTGGCCGATACCTGCGGTTTCAACCAGGATCATGTCATAACCGGCTGCTTTCACCACCTGTATGGCATCGGGCAGCACCTCGGGAAGCTCGGTCTGGGACCGCCGGGTAGCAAGGGACCGCATATACACCCGGCCGCTTTCAATGGAATTCATCCTGATCCGGTCGCCCAGCAAGGCCCCCCCGGTTTTTCGCCGGGAAGGATCACAGGAAATAATGGCAATATGGACATCTTTCAAATCATTCAATATTCTTAAAACCAGTTCGTCGGTCAGGGAGGATTTGCCTGCACCCCCGGTTCCGGTAAGACCGATAACCGGCACATCTCTTGATTCCGCTTTTTTGAGAATTGCAGGCATGATCCTTTCAAAGGCAGCCCGGTCATGAGCTTTGGCTTCCTGAACCGCAGAGATGAAATTGGCGGTTACAAATTTATTGTCAATGTCCAGTCTCACAAGATCAAGGCGGTCATAATCCACACAAGGGGCATCCATGGACTGCATCATATCGTTGATCATTCCCTGGAGTCCCATTTTTGATCCGTCTTCAGGAGAATAAATACGGGTTACCCCATAGGCATGGAGTTCGTCCATTTCAGAAGGGATGATGACCCCGCCGCCGCCGCCGAAAATTTTTATATGGGAAGCCCCCCTTTCCTTTAATAGATCCACCATGTATTTAAAATACTCCACATGGCCACCCTGATAACTGGATACGGCTATTCCCTGGGCGTCTTCCTCAATGGCCGCATCCACAACCTCTTTGGCTGAACGGTTGTGACCGATATGAATGACTTCAGCACCTGAGTCCTGCAATATTCGTCTCATGATATTGATGGATGCATCATGACCGTCAAAAAGCGAGGTCGCGGTAACGATCTTTATGGAATGTTCTGGTTTATAGATCAGGGTTTCCATAGTCATCAGTTCTCCTTATCAGGTATAGGGGAGTTTGACAAAACCAAACAAAGTTATGTAATATATTGTTTAGTGGCACAAATCTTTAAAAAAATAAATGAAATTTTTATTTTTATTAAAATATCCGGCCAAGGATAAAATCCGTCTGGATGCTGATATATTCCTCTATGGTAAAATTTTTCTGCATGTGCCATCTCCGAAACGCCCACATCTGACCCAACACGGAAATGTCATGACCCACAAGATTCAATATTTTCCCATCCAGAACCGGAAACCCGTTTTTCCCGGAAAGAGAAGTCAGGGCATTGATAAAGACATTCGTGATATTCAATTCATTTTCAAGAACCTGGGCTTTCCATTTTCCCGGCAGGAACTGGGTGACCTGATACATGAGAAGAATATGATCTGCCATGTTGTCGCACACAAAAAAATATTGACGGATCACCCTGGCCAGCCGCTCTTTTCCCTTGTCTTTTCCGGTAAGCGCCTTTTCAACAGCTTCCTGGACCTCTTCATGAATGGTTTTACATACAAGATACAAGAGATCCTCCTTTGAACTGACATATTCATATAAGGATCCGATGGAAAAATTGGCAGCTTTTGCAATCATCCGTGTCGTGGCCTTGTGGTATCCATGTTCAACAAAGAGCTTGACGGTTGAATCAATGATCATACGCCTTCTTTCACGTACAAGTTCAGGATTTTTAATCTGGGTTGGGACTTCGGTATCGGCCGGTGGAGTTTTTGTCTTTTTGATCTTTGCCAAAAGGTCACTCCTTTCTCATATATTTAAGATAATGAACAGCGGAGCTTGAACGAGCGCTCAGTCATAGTTTTTTTTGCATTTATTGCCTTTCTTGTCAAGACATTATCAGAGGAACTTATTTGAATTTTTACATTTTTTTTCTGAACTGGTACTAAAAAGCTTTTAAAAAACATTTGACAAAATTATTTCTTTACCTGTAGTATCCGACTATAGACTGAGCGCTCGATCAGTTTTTCGGATTGTCGGGTGTTTTGCACTGCTGAAATTAGATGATAAAATAAACAGTTAACCAATAAAATAAAGGAGGCGAAGGGTGGATTTTGACCTTACAAAAGAGCAGGAAATGATTCGTAAGGAAGTCAGAAAGTTTGCCCAGAAAGAGATCGCCCCCATTGCCGGCGAGCTCGACGAAAAAGAGGAATTTTCTGCTGAACTTACCAGAAAAATGGGAGAAATCGGTCTTTTCGGCATGTTTGTGTCTGAAAAATATAACGGCCAGGCCATGGACTATATATCCTATATCATCGGTGTTGAAGAGGTTGCACGAATTGACGGCTCCCAGGCCGCAACCGTTGCCGCAGGCAACAGTCTGGGGATCGGCCCGATTTATTATTTTGGAACTGAGGAGCAAAAACAAAAATACCTGCCTAAACTCTGCTCCGGTGAAGGCCTCTGGGGATTCGGCCTCACCGAACCCACGGCCGGGTCCGATGCCGGCGGCAGCAAAACCACAGCGGTTCTGGATGGAAATGAATGGGTTATCAACGGCTCAAAAATTTTCATCACCAATGCAGCCTGCGACATGACCATGGGCGTGACGGTCCAGGCCATCACCGGGACAAGGGACAACGGCAAGCCTGAATACTCCTGCATCCTTGTGGAAGCGGGAACCAAGGGATTCAAAGCTGTTCCCATGAAAAAGAAATTCATGTGGCGGGCCTCCAATACGGCTGAACTCTATTTTGATGATGTGAGGGTCCCAAAAGACAATATCCTAGGGAAAAAAGGTGACGGATTCCACCAGATGCTGGCGACCCTGGACGGGGGAAGGCTTTCCATCGGTGCCATGGGACTGGGCGGTGCCCAGGGCGCCTATGACCTGGCCTTAAAATATGCAAAGGAAAGAGAACAGTTCGGTCAGCCCATCTCGAAATTCCAGGCCATTGCCTTTAAGCTTGCAGACTGTGCCATGGAGATTGAATGTGCCAGAAACCTTCTCTACAAAGCCTGCTGGCTCAAGAGCAAAAAACGGGCCTATGAAAAGGAAGCAGCCATGGGCAAGCTCTATTGCTCCGAAGTCATGTCGCGGGTTGTGGACCATGCGGTCCAGATCCACGGCGGATATGGTCTCATGAAGGAATACAATGTGGAAAGATTCTACAGAGACCAAAAACTCCTTGAAATCGGCGAAGGCACATCAGAAGTGCAGCGCATTGTCATTTCACGCTATATCGGGTGTTAGACTTAATTCTTAGGAGATGACCATGACAGAAAACCACGACCTTCTTCTGGCCGAAGAAAAAAACCAGGCCGTTATCCTGACCATGAACCGGCCTGATGTAATGAACTGCCTGAATTTTAACCTTTTATATGCCATGAGGGACATGATTGATTCCCTCCAGTACCGGACGGATATCCGGACGGTGATCATTACGGGCAAGGGAGAGAAATCATTCTGCGCCGGTGCAGACTTAAAAGAAAGGTCAACCCTGACCCCGGATGAGGTGAAAAAATTCATCCTGACCATCAGAAACCTTCTGACCTCCATCCAGAACCTGCCCATGCCCGTTATTTCGGCTGTGAACGGGGTGGCTCTCGGCGGCGGCACAGAAGTGGCCCTTGCCTCGGACATCCGCATTGCTTCGGAAACAGCCTCCATGGGGCTGACGGAAACACGGCTTGCCATCATCCCCGGCGGCGGCGGCACCCAGCGGCTCCCCCGGATCATTGGCGTGGCCAAAGCCAAGGAACTGATTTTTACAGGCCGCAGGGTGGATGCCAAAGAGGCACTGGAAATAGGCCTTGTGAACAAAATCACATCCCCGGACACCCTTCTTGCCGAATGCCTGAAAATGGCGGACATGATTGCCGAAACCGGACCCATTGCCGTTGAAATGGCCAAATATGCCATAGACAAAGGCATTGAAACAGATCTTGCCACAGGCCTTGCCATGGAATCCAATGCCTATCGGGTCACCATCCCCACTGAAGACCGGATCGAAGGCCTGACCGCCTTTAAGGAAAAAAGAAAACCTCAATACAAAGGGAGATAACCCCCCATGACAGATAAGAAATCCTTCTGGGAAGCAGAAGAAATAAAACTTGAAGAAAGACGGCAGGAAGCGATCTGGCCCGGAGGCCAAAAAGCCGTGGACACACTTGCCAAAAGAGGCAAGCGCCCGGTCCGGGAATTGATCAAGGATCTGACAGACCCCGGCACCTCGTTTTTTGAACTCTCCACCCTGGCCGGGTTCGGCATGAATTACCCGGATGTGGAAGATGTCCACTGCGGCGGAATCGTCACAGGGATCGGGAAAATCCACGGCAACTGGACCATGATCATGGCCAATGACAGCCGGGTCAAGGCAGGCTCTTATTTTCCCATTACCTTAAAAAAACACATGAGAGCCCAGGCTGTTGCTGAACAAAACGGGCTCAACTGCGTGTATATTGCAGACTCCGGCGGGGTATTCCTGCCAATGCAGGCCGATGTGTTCCCCGATGACCAGCATTTTGGCTCCATCTTTTACAATATGGCACGGATGTCGGCCAAAGGCCTTCGCCAGGTCACCATCAGCACAGGCGGGAATACGGCCGGCGGTGCATATATCGTCTTCATGGCCTGTGAATCCATCATGATTGATCAGCAGTCCTTTTCCTTTCTCGGCGGTCCGCCCCTTGTGAAAATGGCCACGGGCGAAGAAATTACAGCCGAAAACCTGGGCGGCGCCAAAGTCCATACCCAGGTTTCCGGCGGAGCCGATCATCTCTGCAAAGACCAGACCGATGCCGTCAAACGGGCAAGACAGCTTTTGTCCCTCACAAAACCCCAAACCATCCATTTGCACCGGTATGAAGCCAGGGAACCCGATCCTTCCGCTGAAACCCTTTACGATGTCCTTCCGATTTCCCCCTATGTGGGCATTGACGGCAGAAAAGTCCTGAAAGCCATTGCCGATGACTCGGAATTTATCGAACATAAAAAAGATTTTTCTCCGGGCCGGGGGTCCAATATCCTGGTGGGGAAAATCCGGATTAAAGGTTTTCCCATCGGCGTTGTGGCCTCCAATGGATCTGGGATCATTTTTCACGAATGCGCCAAAAAAGTGGCTGAATGGGTGGTCCGCTGTTCCTATGAAAAAATCCCCCTGCTCTTTATCCAAAGTTCCCCCGGTTATATGATCGGGTCGGAATCAGAACATGCCGGTATCGGCAAATATGGCGCCGACATGGTGAGGGCCGTATCCTGCGCCCAGGTGCCCCGGATTCAGCTGGTCATCGGACCGGACAACGGAGCTGCCAATTACGGGATGTGCGGCAGGGGCTACAGACCCAATTTCCTTTTCTCCACCATGAGGGCCAGGACCGGGGTCATGAGCGGGAAAAGCGCAGGCGGTGTGCTTTTAACCATTGAACAGGCCAAGCGAAAAGCCCTGGGCAATCCCATGTCACCGGAAGAGATCAATGATTTCCAGCAAAAAATGATTGATAAATATGAAGGAGAATTACACCCCTTCTTCTGTTCTTCAAGACTGTTAAATGACGGCCTTTTAAAATTTTCAGAAATCAGGGACTGCCTGGCTATGGCATTTGAAGTCAGCCATATCCGGCCTGTGGGTGACGCAACATTCGGAAATTTCAGATTTTAAGACAATATCAGGCAATAAAGGAGACAACCATGACGGAATATGATTACTGGAAAATTTTCCCCAGAATGCCTAGAAAAGTCACCATTGGTGATATCACGGTGCGGGACGGTTTCCAGCACCTGGAAAAATTCATTTCAACCGCTGCCAAAATAACCTATCTGGAAGAACTTATCTTTGCCGGATGCCGGAATATTGAAGTGACCAATCTTGGCAACCCCAAAAGCATGCCCCAGTTCAGCGATGCAGAAGCTCTCCTGGCGCATCTGAGAAGCAACGACTTTGTCAGCCGGGCTGCAAAAAAAGGCATCAACATGGCAGATGTGGTTCTGACGGCCATTACCATCCGGGAACCTGCCGTTGACCGGGCCATTGAGCTTAAAAAACGGGGAGTCGGGCCTGACCGGGTATTGATGATGGTGTCCACGGAAGAACAGCATCATTTTGCCAACTCCGGAACCACCCTGCCCAATTATTTCAAGGAAGCCGAGCGGTGCATCAAAAAATGCTCGGATGCGGGCATCAAAATGTGCGGAACGGTGAGCACCATCTGGGGAAGTCCCATTGGCGGTGCCACCGACCTGGCAGATGCGGTCAAATTCACCAAATACTGGCTATCCATCGGAGCCAGCGACATCGAACATGCCGATCACGACGGATCTGCCTCAGCTGCCCAAGTTTACCGGTATTTTTCAATGATCCTGGATGAGATCCCGGATACAAAACGCCATATCGCCCATTTCCACGAGACCAAACGGGTGGCTTCTGCTTCCATCCTTGCCGCTCTCCAGGCCGGCATCTGTCATTTTGAAGCCACCCTGGGCGGTCTGGGCGGTCAGCCTGCCAATTTTCTGGATGACCGGCCCATCAAAGGCACAGGCGATTATTATTATGATGATCCCCGCTATGTGGGGCTGGTCTGTCTTGAAGATACCCTTGTACAAATCGATGAAATGGGTATAGAACACGGATATGACGTGGACAGAATTTTATGGCTGGGAAAACAGCTTGAAAAAACCGTGGGAACAAGGTTGAGAAGCGAGGCCATAATCAACGGCCGGACTCTTAAGGAAGGTCATATGCAGTATGCCAGACCCGGTCTTGCAAAGATGAAGGAAAAAATGGGTGAAAAACCAGGGCAGAGTTTTCCTGTTTAATGATGCTATAAGGAGATACCATGGAAAAAAATGACAAGATCCCTCATATCAATGTGGATTATTTTGAAGATCTGACAGGCAATATTCTTAAAGGTGAAAAAGGCGATGTGGATGATGTGGGAAAGCGCATCAAACTGCTGAGAGAGGAAAGGGGGATTTCCATCGAAGACCTATCCCATCTGACCGGGTTTGCCGTTGCAAGACTCAATGATATTGAAAACGGGGTTGAAAAACCCCAGCTCGGTACGGTCATGAAACTTTCCAAGGCCCTGGACGCAGCTGTCGGACGCCTGGTGTCCGGCATGGGAAGCAGGCTTTATTCCATCACGCGGAAAGATGAAAGAAAACCGGTTTCCCGTTCCAGTTCAACCACGGGCAAACAGAACGTCTATTCTTATATGAGCCTTGCTCCGGAGGTCCAGGGGCGCCACATGGAAGCCCTCATCGTTCAATTGGAAAAAGCACCGGAAAAAGAAATTTCCATCCATAACGGAGAAGAATTTATTTTTGTCCTGGAAGGGGTGGTTCATCTGACCATAGGTAAAGACACCTATGATCTTGAACCCGGCGACAGTGCCTATTATTTGTCCACCACCTCCCATTTTATTACGGCAAAAACAGAAAAAGCGACCATACTTGCGGTTCTGTATGAATAAGGGGAATTGACCCATGGCCAGATTACTGTGGCAACCGTCTGAAGAACGGATCAAAAGC
>CAZUDE010000027.1:0-45618 GCA_964619205.1 uncultured Desulfobacula sp.
ACGGGATCAGGCGGGGTAAACTCGCAACAAAAAAAAGTCGCAACATAATTGGAGATACACTTTCCAATAGTTCAAACGCTGGAAATTTTTTTAAAATCAGCAGTTATAAATTTTTTATTAATAAAGCATAATGCCGGTAATGCTTGGGATTGTGCAACACTCATAATGATAATTTATAATCTTGATTTTCTAAACCGTCAATTGGGTAGGTTGTAACTCACTTTAGTTCCGTTGATTATGACAAATTTTAGTTTAACAAGTTCACTTATCAAATTGGATAATTCATTCTCTACTAATTTTTTCATAAACAATGAATTTATAGAGCTGGTGAGGGTTTTTATAGCTCTGGGTTTTGATGCCCCACGCGCTTTTAAAAAAGCTATAATTGCTTCTATCTTTTCAGACATTGAGATCGCATTTGAAATTTTTAGTAGTGGAATTTCTGAAATATTTTTTTCTCTTTTTGCAAATATTTTCCTGGATTTTAAATGGTTGACCAAAGGGTCAAACCCCGTGTCCTTCGAAATAATGTGGAAATAACTATTCGGATCAGAAATTGAAATTTGACCTATATAGAATGCGATATGAAAATCCAGTGCATTGGGTCCATTTCCGTTAATTTTTATATACTCGGCATTGCCTCCTAACAACTGTAATTCTTTTGCAAAATCGAATGGGATTTTATTTTGAGAGGAACCGACAAATACAAAAATCTTGAAATTGTGATCTTTTAGGAGTTCAAGATTCTTAGGTTGAACATTTTCTAAATCAACAAACACATAATTATTTTTCATTTATACCAAATCTCCAAATAGCACTGGCAATTATAAAGCCAGAAAATCAAGATTATTGGAGATAATCATTCATGGCCCGGAAACGCAAGTGTAAATTTTATACATACTTAAGTATAATGAAATCCTTGTCTGTCCATTCAACTATTTTTGGAGATCTAAGGGAATATTGCCTTTCGTAAATGATCCCATTTCATAAGATGCTGCGGATAAACTCCGCAGCTGCCAAAACCCCGTTTTCCTCCACCACCCGGATGGTTTCGGAGCCGATGACGGCAATATCGGCCCGGCCTTTTAAAAATTCCACATCTGCTTTTTCCCTGACCCCGAATCCCACGGCCAGGGGAAGGGACGCGGCCTTTCTGCATCTTGAAAGATAGACGCCAAGGTCTTGTGAAAAACTGGTCTTTTTCCCGGTCACGCCTTTCCGGGCTGTACAGTAGACAAATCCTGACGCAAGGGAAGAAAGGTATGAAAGGCGTTCATCACTGGTTTCAGGGGAAAAAATGAAAATCGGGTCAAGGCTGTTTTGTTTCATGGCCCGGATATAGTCATCTCCTTCTTCCGGAGGCAGATCCGGAACAATGGCCCCCTTGAGATTCAAGGCTTTCATTTTGCCGGCAAATTGTTCCATTCCGTACTGAAAGGGGATATTGGCATAGGTCATGAATAAAAAGGGGATGGGAAAAGCGTTTGATACGGTTTCTGCAAATTCAAGGCATTTTGAGACGGTTGCTCCTTTGGCCAGGGCTTTCTGGTTGGCTTTCAATATCACCGGGCCGTCTGCCATGGGCTCGGAAAACGGAATCTGCAATTCCATGAGATCCACGCCGGCTTCCACCATCTGTTCTACGATATCATGACAATCTTCAAAAGATGGATATCCCATGACAATATGGGTCATGAGCAGAATGTCTTTTGTCTTGCGCTTTTCTTTTATATAGGATTCAAGCATGATAGGCTGCCGCCTTTTCAATGATGAAGTCTTTCCATTTGGGGTCGTCAAACGCTTCGGCCACTGTGAAAATATCCTTGTCGCCCCGGCCGGACTGGTTGATGATGATCACATCCTTCTTTGAAAGGCAGGGGGCTTCCTTAAACGCCTGAACAAAGGCATGGGCCGATTCCAGGGCAGGGATGATGCCTTCTTTTCGCATGGTCAGTTTTAATGCCGCGATGACTTCATCATCGGTGGCGCTCTCAAATCTTACACTTCCGGTTTCATGCATATGGGAGAGGATCGGTGAAACCCCGACATAATCAAGCCCGGCTGAAATGGAATGGGTTTCTTTCATCTGGCCGTCACTGTCCTGGAGAAAATAGGTTTTATAACCCTGGGCAATGCCCGGTCTTGCATCCTTGGAGCACAGCCTTGAGGCATGTAGTCCGGAATGAAGCCCAAGACCGCCCGCTTCCACGCCGATGAATTCCACAGGGTCTGCCAAAAACCCTGAAAAAAGCCCCAGGGCATTGGAGCCGCCGCCCACGCAGGCATACACCCGGCTGGGAAGTTTGCCTTCAATTTCCAGGATCTGATTTCTGGCCTCCTTTCCGATGATGGATTGAAAATAGGTGACCATTTCCGGAAACGGGTGGGGGCCGCAGGCGGTCCCAAGGACATAATGGGTGGTGTCCATATGGGTGACCCAGTCCCGGAAGGCTTCATTGATGGCATCCTTTAAAATCCGGGTCCCGTCTTTGACCGGGACTATGGTTGCGCCCAGCTGTTCCATCCAGAACACATTGGGCCGCTGTCGTTGGACATCCACTTCCCCCATATAAATGGTGCAGTCAAATCCGAACTTGGCTGCCATGGTGGCTGTGGCCACGCCGTGCTGGCCGGCACCGGTTTCTGCAATCACGCGCTTTTTCCCCATTTTTTGAACCAGAAGGCCCTGGCCCATGACATTGTTGGCCTTGTGGGCCCCGGTGTGGTTCAGATCTTCCCGTTTGATATAGATTTTTGCCCCGCCAAATTCCCGGGTAAGGTTGGCGGCAAAGGTCATGGGTGTGGGGCGGCAGGAATAGGAGGACATCAGGTTGGAATATTCATCCCAGAAAAAAGGGTCTGCCTTTATCGCTTCAAATGCGGTTTCCAGCTCATCAAAGGTGGAAACCAGGATCTCCGGCAGAAATGCGCCGCCGAAATGGCCGTAATAGCCTCTGTTTTTCATCATAGGGCTCCGTTAGCGAAGGGTGAAAAGGATTTCATGAGTTTAAGAAAGCTGGATGGTCTGGGAAAAGGAAAACCGGTCTGTCCTGCAAAAAAGCCTTGAAAATATGGCCTTGCCCACACCCGGAAAATGAAGGGTTCTTTCCACCAGAAGAAAGGGGTCTTTGGGTTTCAGACCCAGGAGTCCGGCTTTTGTATCGGGCAGGGGGATCAGCTTAAAGGTCTGCCGGGCAGATTCAGGCTGAAGAAAATAATGATCCGACACAATCTCTGACAGGGACCTGTTTTCAAGATCCATTTTATCCAGGCCCGGGAACAGTTCCGGGCGAAGATAGAAATCTTCCACCAGGATCGGATTGTCTTCCACCCGGGTCAGCCGGGAAAAAAAGAATGCGGCCTGACCCTGGAAAGGATTGGTTTCATCATGGCGAATATTTTGAATTGATATGGTTTCAACCAGCTCTGATACGGATTTGATCCCTTTGGTCAGAAACGCCTGGGAAGTTCCGGCCAGGGCAAACAGATCCACTTCATGCTCTTTTTGCCGCACAAAGGTGCCTGACCCCCTTTTTCGTTCCAGAAGGCCTTTACGGACAAGAATATCCATGGACTGCCGGACCGTGGGACGGCCGATATTGTATTGCTTTGCAATGGTGGTTTCAGACGGGATTGCCGTACCCGGGGCATAAATGCCTGACCGGATCTGTCCGGTCAGGATATCGGCCAGCTGGTGATATAAGGGAAGCGGTGACTGGGGGTTGAGCATGGGTATCCTCAAAATTGCAAATTAGTCATGGGGCAACCCTATGACTAATTTGTAAAGTTGTCAAGACATTTTAACTAATTTGATATTTTTCCTTCATGACATTAAAAAATCCTGAAATGATTTTTTCAGATTTTCGTTTTTCAAGACAGGCCACGCCCAGGGGCAATTGCATATCAAACCCTTTCCAGACAATGGCGGCACCCTCCCGGACAAGGTCCAGGGCTTGGTCCTTTCTCATGAGGGCAAGGCCTGTGCCGGATTTTACAAGCTCCTTGACAATGTTTTCCTCCACAGCATCCGTGACCTGGTTCAGTTTCAGATTTTTCCCCTTGAGCCGGTTCCGGAATTCCAGGTGAAAAGGGCAGGCATGCCGGGTCCAGACCCAGGGAAGATTGGCGATGATCTCAATACCTTCATCTTCCATGTATTTTGCCATGGCCGCTGGGATCACCACACAGACAACCACCCAGGACAGGGTAAGGGACCGGATGGATAATTCCTCTATGGAGCCGTAATGAAACCCCACATCTATTTTTTGTGTCTTAAGCATGTGGCAGGTTTCAAAGGTCTGGGTTTCAATAAAGCTAAGATTTACCCGCGGCAGGCATTCAGCCATTTTCCTGCTGATGTTTGACACTTCCAGAAATTTAGGGTCTGTATTAATGCCGATATTCAATCCGCCAAACAGTCCGGTCTTTAAGTTTGCGGCTTTTTGCTTCATTTTCAGGGAGGCCTGAACAATGGCCTCTGCCTCGAAAAGCAGCTCTTTGCCTGTTTTGCTCAATTGCATGCCCCTGGGCTGCCGGATGAAGAGCTCAACCCCGAGTTCTTCTTCCAGGGATTTGATCTGTGAACTTAAGGCGGACTGGCTGATGTTCATTCTTTGTGCGGCACGGGTCAGATTTCCGGTTTCAGAAACCGTCATAAAGGATTCAAGCTGATAAATTTCCATGTTCCTCCGGGGTCACCCCAAGCGTTCGAAAAATTCGAACAAAGCGTCCTATTATTACGGATAGCAATAAATAAATTTGTCTGGTATTTCAATACAAAAGAAAATATTGATGAGGAAGCGATGACGATCAACACAGGCATATTTATTTACAACGAGGTTGAGGTGCTTGATTTTGCAGGCCCTTTTGAAGTGTTCACCACTGCATCAAGGGTAAAATCAAGACAGACAAAACAGGCTCAGCCGTTTTTCACGGTATTCACCATTGGTGAAAAAAAAGAAATGATAAAAGCCAGGGGCGGGCTGGCCATAACCCCGGCATATGATGTAAAGGATCACCCGGCCATTGATCTTCTGATCATTCCCGGCGGCATTGTTACAGACGAACTGGAAAAACCCCAAATCATCGACTGGATAAGGCACGCACCGTCACAACTCATTGCCTCGGTCTGTACCGGTGCGTTTCTGCTGGCAAAGGCAGGTCTTCTGAAATCGAAAAAAGCCACAACCCATTTTGAAGACATCCCGGATCTTAAAACCATGTTTCCGGATATTGAGGTTAAAAAAAATATATCCTGGGTGGATGAAGGCCGGGTTGTCACTGCTGCCGGGATTTCTGCCGGGATTGATATGAGCCTGTATCTTGTTTCAAGGCTGGCAGATCAAAAACTCGCCATAGACACGGCAAGGCAGATGGAATATCATTGGAGGCAAAACCCGGAAGGGGTTTGAGAAATTTTATGAAGCTTCAACAGATCCGAAACGCCACATTAAAAATTACCATGGCAGGTACAACCATTCTGACTGATCCTGTTCTCCTGCCGCGGCACGGGATTGAATCCTTTGCCGTCAGGTCAATAAAGCTGCCTTAAAAGAGAACGGGTTTATAAACATCTCGTCCGTTGAAGCAACAATTATCCGGAATGATATTGAAATCATTCCCACACCGGGCAGACCATTGCCGTGTGCAATCTCTGCCTAAAGGAAGAAAAAAAATGAGATATGCCCACACCAACATTGCTGCAAAAGATTTCAAGGGGTTGGCACAATTTTATATGGATGTTTTTGACTGCAAAATCAAACCGCCGGAAAGAAACCTCTCCGGCGACTGGCTGGACAGGGCTACGGGTCTTGCCTCTGCCAGCCTGAAGGGCGTGCATCTGGTGTTGCCGGGTCATGGTGAAAAAGGCCCGACCCTGGAAATTTTCACCTATGAGACAATGGTAACCGGGGCTCCCATCATGGCCAATCATACAGGCTTAACACATTTGGCCTTTGAAGTGGAAGATGTGGGACAGACCTTGAAAAAAGCCCTTGAAAAAGGCGGCACAGCTCTTGGGGAAGTGACCCGAAAAGAAGTTGAAGGGGTTGGCCTTCTGACCTTTGTCTATTTCAGGGACCCTGAGGGAAATATTATTGAAATTCAATCCTGGAGCTGAATTCCTATCGGCTGTAAATCAATCCACCAGAACCTTTTCAAGCTGTTCCACCAGAAAATCCATTTCCTCTTCATTGATCACCAGTGGAGGGGAAATCCGTATGGTGTGGCCGTGGCTGTCATTGACGATGACTCCAAGATTGAACAGCTTTCTACAGAATTCCATGGCATTGCCGTTTTTTACCTCTATCCCGATGAAAAGCCCTTTTCCCCTGACTTCCCTGACATGGGGGGATCTTTTGGCAATGGCCTCAATTCGTTCTTTGAGAATTTTTCCTTTTTGGGCGGATTGCTGAGCCAGCTTCTCTTCTTCAAATACTTTCAAGGCAGCCGTACCCGCCACACAGGCCAGGGGATACCCGCCAAAGGTAGAGCCGTCAGACCCTTTGGAAAATACCATATCCATGATGACTGAACTGGTGATAAACACAGACAGGGGAACAAGACCGCCTGACAGAGCTTTGCCCAGAATGACGCCGTCCGGGACAATATCATCATGTTCAAAGCAGAATTTTTTCCCGGTCCTTCCCATGCCCACCTGGATTTCATCACAGACCAGGAGAAGATCATGCGCATCAGCCAATTTTCGAAGTCCTTTTAAAAAACCTTCCGGCGGGATTCTCATGCCGCCTTCGCCCTGAAAAGGTTCTACAAGGATTCCGCAGGTATTCGGGGTAATGGCCTTTTGAACCGCCTCAAGATTGCCGAATTCCACCGAAACAAATCCGGGAGTAAGCGGACCAAATCCTTCTTTATATTTTTTACTGGACGAGAAAGAGACAACGGAAATGGTTCTGCCGTGGAAATTACCGTCAAACACGATAATTTCCTGTTTTCCGTCTTCAATTTTCTTTTTCTTGAATCCATAATACCGCATGGTTTTGATGGCGGTTTCAACAGATTCAACGCCTCCGTTCTTGGGCAGCACCTTGTTGCCGTGATTTCCAAATCGGGGGGCCATCTGGGGGGCAAATTTTGACGCCTCAGATAGAAAAATTCCCAATGGGTCTGTAAAGACAACATTGGACAGGACAGACGCATAGTTCCCGATCAGGGCATCAATGACGGCATTGACAATGGTCGGATGATGGTGACCCGGATTTGCGGCAGAGTATGCGGCAAGGCAGTCCAGATATTTATGGCCTTTTTCATCGGTGAGCCAGCATCCCTTTGCATGCCTGACAACGAGATGAATTCTCTCATAATGGTGGGCGCCGTATTCCTGCTCCAGATTGAAAATGGCCTTGTCCTTCTCATTTGAGAATCCTTTGAAATATTGAATTTTTCTCATTGCAGTCATGTTGCTCTCCCCTAATTATCCTGTTTGATGATTTTATAAATTTTTAATTCTTCTTTTGTCAGTTCCTGTTGCTGATCCAGTATTTTTTCCAGAAAACTGTGGTAAAAATCATGGCGCAGGCTGTCCCGGTTGGCCACGATAAACCATTGGTTCCGTGTCCAGTTGATGGGGGAGGTATCTTCATGGCCTGTTTCAAAAACACCGACAAGGGCTTCGCGTTTATCCGTGATCACTTCTATGGACCGCCCGCCGATGGTCTGCTGGAGATGTTCATGATCCGGGTGCATGACCATGACCTCAAATTTCATGGGAATTTTGCCCATGGCAATATACCGGATGTTCACCCCCCGCAAATGAGCTTCCTCCAGATACGGATTCAGGTGGCGGTCTGCTTCGGGAAACAATCTCACATAAATCTCTTGTTTTGCCTCATTGATCATTTCAACGGCTCTTTGCATGACATTGTCATAGCCTGTGATGGTCCAGACATACTCAAAATCTTCCTTCCGGGTTGACTTTATAATCTGGGCCTCAAATGCACCAAGATTGACTTCAAAAGTTTTTTTAAGCCGCCGGATCAATTCGTCTGAAGGCAGGGGCGCATACTGGCCGGAATTGATTTCAATGACATAGCCTTTGGAAATAAGGCTTCTGAGCACATCATAGATTCTTGACCGGGCAATGCCTGATATCTTGCTCAGCTGGGAACCATTCACCGGATGTTCACTGACCAGCGCCATATAACAGGTGGCCTCATACTGCGAAAAACCAAGTTCTTTTAAATTTGAATAGGTGTCCATCATATATATCTCCGGAAAAGTTGCTACTTTAATAGCAACATAAACTGATATCCTGTTATTGTCAATGACTATTGCTTTTTGATTTTTATAAAATATTATCCCTTTGACACATGGTTTTGAATCAGGTAAATATTTTGGCAATATTTATAATCTTAACTTTACCCTAAAACAGGAGAAGGCAAATGGCTGGTCTTAATAAAGTGATGCTAATCGGGAACCTTGGCAGAGACCCTGAAATCAGGTATTCCCAGCAAGGTCTGGCAGTTGTTAATTTTTCCCTTGCCACAAGTGAGCAGTGGACTGATAAAACAAGCGGTGACAAGCAGGAAAAAACAGAATGGCATAACATCGTGGTCTTTGGCAAACAAGCAGAAACCTGCGAGAAATACCTGTCCAAGGGCAGCCAGATCTATATTGAAGGAAAACTGCAGACATCAACCTATGAAAAAGACGGTCAAACCCATTATATGACCAAAATTGTTGCATCAAACTTTATGTTTTTAGGCGGCAAACAGGATGCCAAAGCCGGCGCGGGAAGCGGCGGCGGATATCAGAAATCCGATCCGGCCCCGTCGTCCAACCATTACCAGGGTCAGACCCATCCCGGAATGACCGGCGGAAATGATTCCATGCCCGATGATGATATCCCGTTTTAATGAGTCTTTTAAAAAATAAAAAACGCCCCATTGTCCTGCAATTATAGGATCAATGGGGCGTACGCGTGTATGACGGATTCGGCTCGGCTAACTTAATTGCTCTTTCATGGAAATATCATGTTTCAATTCCCTGAGAGGCTTTTTTGCAGCTTTTTTGGAGTCTTCATCCAGCTGGCTTGCAACACAGACCTTTCTTAATTTTTCAACATTATTTTCCAGCTCCTGCAATTCTGCTTCAGGCAAATCATCTCCTATGCAATTTTGGTATGTCTCAATGTTCCTTTTTTTTGCTTTAAACTCCTGGTGCCTTCTCAGTGCTCTATCTTTCATCGCAGCGGCTCCTTAATAACAGTTTAAATTTTCCTGCCCGGATCATACCTATAAATTTCATTTCATCAGTATGAATCTTCCTATGAAAAAAGGATAAACACTCATAAAGAATTTGGCAAGCCGGAATTTATTTTCTTGGATTTTCCCTGCGCCATTGTTTCGGGCTTTTATAGGATTTGCCAAGCTTCCAGATCCCCTTTCCGGTTTTTTTTGCCTGTTTTTCTTCTTTTATATAAATTTCCAGATCAAGGGTTTTTGGCGGGATCCCTTTATAAACCTCGGCAAGGCCCTGTTTTATCATCTCAATATTTACATTTTTCCCATCAACAAAAATTTCAGCCAGCTGCCTGTGATACCCGTCTGCACCATGGCTCTTTAATGCAACCTCCCGGTTGTTGAGAAGTGTCTCAAGATATGCCTTTGCCTCACGGCTGAAGGGCTGGCTTTGCTGGTCCCCGGTTCCGATTTCAGGTGAATCAATCCCCACAAGCCGAATGCTGAATACAAGATCAACGGCTGTGATCTGCAGGCTGTCGCCATCAAATATTTTCAGGACTTTGAATTTCTGTTTAGAGTCTTCCCCGGTTGTCAGTTTCTCAAAGGCCTTGTGGCTTTCAAGAAGTTCTTCAACAGTCTCGCCTTCCGGCGGTGTAACATTGGTAAAATGTTTGGTTCCGTTTTCATCGACCCAGAAATAAATATTTCCGTAGAGAAAACCACTGAAAAAAAGGACAAGAGTGATGCTGAATAAAGCCTTCATGCTCTGTTTTTATCACAATTTTTTAACCAGTACAAAGGCAGACCATTTTTTATCATCCTTCTGCCAGACAAGATCAAAACCTTTGTCCGCATAAACATTGGAGACAAGGTCTTTTTCCCATTCCCTGAAACCGGATAAAACCGCAATCCCGTTTTCCTTTAACCCTGAATAAATGGTTTCCGACAACGAAGCAAGGGTTGGGTAACGAAGATTGGCACAAACGACTGAAAAGATATTTCTGCCGTTTTTTATACTGCCTTCGATGACTTTGATTTTTTCGGAAAGCCGGTTCAGCAGGATGTTTTTCCGGGCTTCACAAATGGAAACAGGATCAATCTCATAGGCCATACATGATGAAAGACCGGCGAGACACATGGCCATGGCAAGAACGCCGGAACCGGTTCCGATATCCGCACCGATATCTCCTCCTTGAAGGGATATTCTCTTATCTTCAAAAAAACAGAAATCAATGGCATGAAGGCACAATCTTGTGGTGGGGTGCTGGCCTGAACCAAAGGAAATGCCCGGTTCAATAACGATTTCGATATGATTTGCGGTTGGATCACTGCCATACCCGGATGGCTTTAAAATATAATGATCAGAAATCCGGACCGGTTTTAAAAAACATTTTTCAACATAGGTGGAACCATAAATATAGTGGTAGGAGAGATCCTGTTGATCTACAAGACCTTGTAAAATGTTTTTTGCTTCAGAAAAGGAAAGGAAATAACGGGATTTTATTTTTTTAATGTATTCTTGGGCCGTCAGTTTATCATGGGATTGAAAAAGAATATTTAAAATCTCTTCTTTATCAAAGGGTATCATAGCCTTCTTTTTTTAAAAGATCCTGATACCAGCAGGCAAACTCAAACATTCCCCGTATTCTTTCATCATCATTGACGATTCCAAGACACATTTCAAGGGCGCCCTGGGAGAACGTATTTGAATAGTCATCATGCTTGAGCTCTGTCAAAAATTCTCTGATGAGAGCCTGTGTGGTCCGTTTGGTTTTATCCTTACGGATGTCAATGGGGTCTTTGGGTTCCTGGAAAGGGTCCCATCGGTCATAGCCCTTTTTGAGTATCTGTTTCTGCCCTCTTTTCCCCATGGCATCAAAAATGGCTTTTTTCTTTTCTTCGATCTGTTCCGGAGTAAATTCATCCATTTCTTTTGACTCCCAGATAATCTTCATTAAAATCCGTTATCATGACCATTGAAACAGGGATCAGCATTTCATGCATCCGGATGTTTGTCGAATGGATATCTTTGATCAGCTGGGCGGAAAGAAGCTGAAGCTGGGTATATATTTTATCCATGTTCAGGGTCGGGTAGGGTTCGCCCTGTTTAAAATTTGTACGCCCGCAGATGTGGCTTGTCCCGGCTGTGGATGTCGGGATACCGTATACCCTGCAGGTGATAGGCCGTGATTCATACATGAGGCAGAGATCGTCTTTGCCCAGAAGAGGGCACCGGACCCGCTCCATGGACATTTTGGCAATAATATCCAGTTCATTTGCTCCCTTTTTGACTTCCAGGAAAGCATCGCGTTTCATCCTGGCAAGAGCACGGTCTGTTTTGTCTGAGATTTCCATAATGTCGTTTTTCGGCGTACCGCTGAATTTTTTCAGGAACCTGTCTTTTATATACAGGGCTTCTATAAGTGTGAGATCAAAAATTGCATAACAGCAGTCACTGCATTTTTCTCTGCAGAACACTTCTTTTGGGAATTCGGTTTTGACCCGGTCAAATATGGCATCCACCATTTCAACCAGGGCTTCATATTTTACAAAGTGTTCTCTTAAATCTAATGCCATTATTCCAATCCTTTATTTACCAATACAAAAATTACTGAAAATATTGTCCAATATGTCTATAGATGCAGTTTCCCCTGTAATTGTTCCAAGAGAATCAATACTGTTTTTAATATCAATGGCCAGAAGCTCTTCAGCCTGACCGTTCTTTAATCCGTCCAATGCCGCTGAAAGGCTGCCAACTGTCTGTTCAAGAGCTTTTTTATGTCTCAGGTTGGGGATAACAGGGGATTTTTCCATATCCAGGTCGGCTATACTGATGCCCAGGATTTTCTGTTTGAGCTCCTTTATCCCCTTATTTAAAAGGGCTGAAATCTCAATGGTTGGAATATGATGATATTTTTCAGGAAGTTTTGGCAGGTTTCCTTCACTGATATCAATCTTATTCACCACAAAAATCACTTTTTTCCCCGGGGGCACAATTTTTTCAAACTCCCTTTCTGAAAATGTATTTCCGGGTTCTTTCATGTAAAGGATGATATCCGATGTGGTAATATGATTTTTTGCTTTTTCTATTCCGATAATCTCCACAAGGTCATCGGTTTGATGAATGCCGGCCGTGTCCGTGATTACAAAAGGGATGCCGTCTATATTCAATCCTTCTTCAACCGGGTCCCGCGTTGTTCCCGGGATGGCGGTAATAATGGATCGGTCCTTTTCAAGGAGGCGGTTCATAAGGCTTGATTTCCCCACATTGGGCGAGCCACAGATGGTTACCCGGATGCCTTCCTTTAAAAAACAGGCATCATTGTGCTGTTTGATGAATTCCCTGCATTTTTCAAGTACATCGGCAATCCCCTGGATTTCATTTTCCGATGGTTGAAAAGGTTCCACATCGTCTGGAAAATCAATGCCTACTTCAAGGAGGGATAAAAAATGAATCAGTCTTTCTCTTAATTCCTGAATTTTTTTCCCAAAGGTTCCAAGAACCTGGGATGTGGCAAACTTCAATGCATTTGCAGACTTGGCATTGATGATATCGGCAACAGCTTCGGCCTGGGTCAGATCAATTCTCTGGTTTAAGAATGCCCTTTTTGTGAATTCTCCGGGCTCGGACAGCCTGGCCCCGAGAGAAAGGATTTCTTCAAGAATCGCCCTTAAGACAAAGGTTCCGGAATGGGCCTGGATTTCAATGACATCCTCAGCCGTATAAGAGGACGGCCCTTTCATGGGAATCAACAGAACCTCATCTATCACGGCCATTGTTTTTTGATCAAAAATATAGCCGTGACAGATCTTGTGGGATTCAAAATTTTTTTTAAAAGTCTCAAACCGGCTTTTTTTTTTTGAAAACAGCTTTAATGCGATATTGAAGGCATCAGGGCCTGAGATGCGTATGACACCAATTCCGCCACTTCCAAAGGGGGTTGCTATTGCGGCAATTGTATCATTCATAAGGCATTATTTCTTTTCCCGTCTTTTGCCCCTGAAGGCTGTTTTTTTCTTTGGAAAAATGACAAGCCGCCGGTAATATCCTTCCCCCATGCTCTGGGTTCTGACCTTGGCATCATCCTTCAGGGCCAGGTGAACGATCCGCCTGTCCTGGGCGCTCATCTGGTTGATGGTGGCAGGGCGCCCGGTTTTTTTAGCCTTGTCCGCCATTTTATACGCAAGGTGTTTGAGGTTGGATTTACGGGTTTCCATATACCCTTCAATATCCACCCTGACCCTGACCCTGTCCTCACTTTTCCGGTTAATTATTTTATCTGTTAAAAACTGCATGGCATCAAGGGTCTGTCCTTTTCTGCCGATCAATATTCCGGAATTTCCCCCTTCAATGCAGAGGGTCAGCCGGTTACCTTCAGTTTTGGCAGTGACTTTTGCTCCCTCGGTTATCAGATCAGCGATCTTTTGAAGGGTTTCAACCCCTAATGCTGAGGACTCTTCAGAAACATCAACAACTTCTGCATCAGGGGCGTCTTCCTCATCGTCTGCTTCGGCAGAACCTTTTTCATAGTCATTGATATCTTCTTCATCAATATCTTCATTTTCATAATCATCTGAAGCGTCAGCGTCCTGGTCATCATAATCATCATATTCTTCATCATCTTGTTCTTCAATTTTTGATCGGGATGATCCGGTCTTTTCTTCCCGGCGGGTTTCTTCACCAAAGGCTTCATCCACCATTGAAAGAATGCCTTCTTTTTCTTCGGAATCATCGATCTTGGGAAGGGTTACCCTTATCCTGGCGTCTTTTCTGCCGACAATCCCGAAAATTCCTGATGTTCCCTCTGTAATGACATCATATTTCAATTTGTTTTTGGGAAGGGACAATGCCGAACAGGCATTTTTTATGGCTATATTTAAATCTTTTCCAGTAAATTCCTGAGTTTGTATCATAATTTAAGCTATCCTCCTGCTTATGCTAATTTCTTTTGAATATAATACTGCTGTCCCATGGAAATGATATTGTTTATAAACATGTACAGAACCAGTCCTGCCGGGAAGTTGATAAATAAAACCGTCATAATCAGCGGCATCAGCATCATCATTTTGGCCTGCATGGGATCACCTGTCGCAGGTGTCATCTTCTGCTGCAACAGGAAAGACGCTCCCATTAAAAGGGTCAATACCGGGATGCCATGGGGTGCATCCATAAATGGAATGGAAAAATTAAAATGAAACAGCCGCTCCGGTGCTGCCAGGTCTGTGATCCAGCCCACAAAGGGGGCGTGTCTCAATTCTATGGCCTGGTAGAGCATTCTGTAAAGGGCAAAGAAAATCGGCATCTGAACCAGCATGGGCAGGCAGCCGCTGGCCGGATTGACCTTATAGGTCTTATAGAGACCCATGACTTCCTGGTTCATTTTCTGCTTATCATCTTTGTATTTTTCCCTGAGTTCCATCATCAGGGGTTGAATTTTTTTCATTTCATTCATGGATTTGTAACTTTTTGTTCCAAGGGGCCAGAAAACCAGCTTGATGATAACGGTCAAAAGGATAATTGCAATTCCATAGTTGGGAATCACATCATGAATAAAATTCATACCTATGAGAAGCGGCTTGGCGATTACGTTGAAGAACCCGAAATTCACCGCTTCCTTAAGGCTGTTGTCATATTTGCTCAGAACCTTGTGACTTTTAGGCCCCATATAGAAAATGAATGAATATGTTCCTTGCAGGCCTTTATCCAGCGGCTCCATTTTCTGAATATAATGATTGACAACCCTGTCATTGGCATAGGAAAGAAAAAGCCTGGCATCGGAAGGGTTGCCGCCGTTGTTTGCTTTTGACATCAGGGCTGTAAAAAAATACCGTTCTGAATAACCGGCCCAGTCTATTTTCCCGATAAAAGTGTTTTTTTCTTTGATGTCATCGGGATTGATTTCCGTATACTCATTGTTAATAAGCGCAGATGGTCCTTCAAAGGCAAATTTGGATCTGTTCTTGACTTCTTCATTATATATTCCGGGAATGGAAACCACAATATCATCATTTAGTGTTGCGTCAGACCCATTCTGGAATATGATATCGCAATCGATCAGATAGGAATCGGCTTTAAAGGTGAGAACCTTTTTGACCACGATTCCCTCGGAAGTTTCAAAAATAAATTCAAGGCTTTTTTCCCCTTGTGATATACTGATCTCGGTATCAACAGTCTGGGCCGTATACACGGCATTTTTCAGTCCGGGAACAGACCGCCCTTCAAGATCAAAGGAAAGAACCCCTTCATCAAGCTCTTTGGGTACCAATTGCTTTAATGCAGAATTTTTTTCATTTGTCTCATAATAATGTTTCAGCTCAAAGCTTTTAACCGCAGCCCCGGCCTCTGAAACGGCAATGTTATACAAGGGTGTTGAAATGGTTATGGTTCGATAATCTTTTTTCCGGGGTTCAACGGTTTCAGGTGCGACATCGGTCTTTGTCTTGTATTCGGAAACATTGGGGGCGGCTTTTCCGTCCTTTGTCTGAATTTGGCCCTGGGTCTGAACTTCCTGTGGGGCACTGCTTGGGTCAGGCTGTTTTACAAAGAATGCCTGATATCCGACAAGGACTATTACAGAAAGCACGACAGCGAGTATTAACCGTTTTTGTTCATCCATTTTCTCTCCTAAGTCTAAAATATATTGCAAAGGTACTACATCGTTAGAAGAGGAAATACATAGTGCGTCTGGATAAATTATGGGACCGGATCAAATCCCCCTGCATGGAATGGATGACAACGCAGTATTCGTTTTGCCGTTAGAAGTACACCTTTCAGACAGCCGTATTTTTCAACCGCCTCAACTGCATATGCCGAGCATGTCGGATAATAGCGGCAGTTACTGCCTGTAAAAGGTGATATAAAATATTGATAAAATTTAATAAATATCAATAATAGCTTTTTCATGATTCATTCAATGCTATTTTTATAAAAAGTTTATCAAGCTTCTCAATAATCAGCTGATTGGATAGCGTAGCCAGACCTTTTCGTGCAATGATATTAATATCCTTTGGTCCTGAAATATTTTCTTTGTTATGTCTGAAATATTCTCTAATAATTCTTTTTATCCTGTTGCGCTCGACTGCATTTCCTACTTTTTTTGATACTGTAATGCCAATTCGATTGTTTTGAGCAGTTCCTTTAAGCACAATTGCTATAAAGCTGTCTGTATGTACCTTTTTCCCGCATTCTGAAAGTGTTAGAAATTGAGCCCTCTTCAGGAGCCGTACATTTTTTGGCAAACAAAACTTAGTCAATCATTCCCTTTATTAAACAGCAAGCCTTTTTCTTCCTTTTGCTCTTCTGGCATTAATGACTCGTTTTCCTCCGGGTGTTGACATTCTTTTAAGAAAGCCGTGTTTTCTAGTTCTTTTCCGGTTGCTGGGTTGAAATGTTCGTTTCATAAATGATCAATCCTTAACTAAATAATTTCCATATGTTAACTTCAATACTGCAAACCACCATAAACGCAGGACTTTATCGTTTTATATCAAAATTGTCAAGAATGAACCTGGCGTGATTTCTTTTTTTTATTCTGTTTTATTCAGCGTATCCATGTTCAAGTCGTTTTGCCAGGGTATCAAGAAATTCTATGGAGTCAAGAACCATTTTCGCAGCAGGCTCACAAATGGCTGCAAGATCTCCCGTCATATATCCATCCTCAATGGTTTGAATCACCACTTTTTCAAGTCTGTCTGAAAAACCTGAGAGCAGGGGAAGGCCGTCCAGTTCTCCTCGTTTTCTCAAGGCGCCTGTCCAGGCAAAGATCAGGGCCACGGCATTGGTTGAGGTTTTTTCACCTTTAAGGTGTTTGTAATAGTGTTTCTGGACAGTTCCGTGGGCTGCCTCATATTCAAAATATCCATGGGGAGAGACCAGCACGGACGACATCATGGCAAGGGATCCGAAAGCCGATGCCACCATGTCGCTCATGACATCCCCGTCATAATTCTTGCACGCCCAGAGGATACCGCCGTCGCTCTTCATGATTCTGGCCACAAGGTCGTCAATAAGGGTATAAAAAAAGGAAATTCCGGCAGCTTTAAATTTTTCTTTGTATTCAGTTTCGTAAATGTCTTCAAAGATAATTTTAAATGTCTGGTCATAACTCTTTGAAATGGTGTCCTTTGTTGCAAACCAGCAGTCAATTTTTTCTTCAAGCGAATACTCAAAGCAGGCCCTTGCAAAACTTGAAATCGAGGCCTCGGTATTGTGCATCCCCTGGATAATGCCGGGCCCGGAAAATTCCATGATGGTTTGCCTTGTTTCGTTCCCAAGATCATCCGTAAACACAATTTCCGCCTTCCCTCCTTTCTGTGTTTTTATCTCTGCATTCTTATAAACATCCCCATAGGCATGCCTGCCTATGGAGATCGGTTTTTTCCATGTTTTTACGGCTGGTTTGATATTTTTTACGATCACAGGTTTTCTGAACACGGTTCCGTCCAGCATGGCGCGGATGGTTCCATTGGGGCTTTTCCACTGTTTTTTCAGCCCATATTCTTCAACCCTCTCCTGGTTTGGGGTAATGGTGGCATTTTTTACACCAACTCCATATTTTTTAATGGCATTGGCTGCATCCACGGTCACCTGATCATCAGTGTCATCCCTGTGCTGGATTCCAAGATCATAATATTCTGTTTTCAGCTCAACAAAGGGTAAAATGAGTTTTTCCTTTATAACCGGCCAGAGGACCCGGGTCATTTCATCGCCGTCCAATTCAACCAGCGGGGTTTTCATTTTTATTTTCTGCATACGTCTCTCCTTATATCCCTTATCTTATTTAATCAGGGATTCAAATATATGGTATTCTTCAATATGGTAATGGGGTTCAGGATAAATGACAATGGGTTTTGAAAACTGTTTTTCAAGGGATGATATCAAATGTTTTTCCCGGCCATGGAGCAACTGGGCAATTTCCGGATGGACTTTCACCGTAAACCGGTTGCCCATGATATCGGCCGCTTCTGTAACAAGATCCCTGTATATTTTATGGCATATGGATTTTCCCGACAAAAGGTGGCCGTCTCCATTGCAGTAAAAGCAGGGCTCGCACAGGGTCCGGGTCAGGTTTCGACGGATTCTTTTTCTGGTCATCTGAACAAGCCCAAGCTCTGTCAGCGGCAGAATATTGGTCTGGCTCTTGTCTTTTTTCATGGCTTCGTTCATCTGCGCCATGACCTTTTCCCGGTGATGCTCTTTTTTCATATCGATAAAATCAATGATGATAATGCCGCCGATATTGCGGAGCCTTATCTGGTAGGCAATCTCCTTTACCGCTTCCAGGTTGGTCTTTAAAATGGTTTCATCAAAATTGTGCTTTCCCACATAGCGCCCTGTATTCACATCAATGGCCACCAGGGCCTCTGTCTGCTCGATAACAATATATCCCCCGGATTTGAGCCATACTTTTTTCTTTAATGCCCTTGCCACATCCCCTTCAATATTGTAGGCATCAAAAATAGACTCCCTTCCCTCGTAAAGCTCCACAGACAATTTAACATCAGGCATGAGCCGTTTTAAAAATCTTTGAACATTCTCAAATTCTTCCTTTGAATCAATGATCAGCTTGTCGGCTTCATTTGCCAGAAGATCCCTGACAGCCCTGAAAGTGACGGTAAGATCCTTATAAATGAGAGAGGGGGCCGGTGCGGGTTTGCTTTTAGTCAGGATCGCTTCCCAGGTTTTGGTCAGAAATTCAATTTCTTTTGTTATCGTGTCCGAATCAATTCCTTCTGCCTGGGTTCTTAAAATATATCCGAATTTATTTTTCCGGACGGATAATAGAAGCTCTTTCAGGCGGAGCCGTTCAGCATCATTTTCAATTCTTTTTGAAATGCCGATATGGTCCACTGTGGGCATCAAGACCATATACCGGCCGGCAAGGGAGATATGGGTGGTGACTCTGGGGCCTTTGGTCCCGATGGAGGATTTGGCAACCTGGACAAGGACTTCCTGGCCTTCCGTCAACAGTTCCTCAATGCTGCAGTCATGGTTTATCAAAGATTTCCAGGAAGGCAGATTTCCTGGAATGTCCGCCGTTTCCATGTCCGGTTCACCCGATTCTTCCCCATCATTGCCCTGTTCAAATACCCGGTACATGACATGGCTTGCCGTGTCCAGAACATCGTCTACATATATAAATGCCGCTTGATCAAACCCGATGTCCACAAAGGCGGCCTGCATGCCCGGCAAAACCCGTTGAACCCGGCCTTTGTAAATATTGCCGGCAATGGAGGTTTCATCCTGTCTTTCAATAAAGACCTCTACAACGGTTCCGTTCTCTAGAAGAGCCACCCGGGTTTCATGGGGGGCTGCATTGACAACAAGCTCTTTTAACATGGATCTATCCTTGTCTCATTTTTATTATCCTGACGGTGGCCACGGCTTTTTCATCCTGTTTAAAACAATTTGTGAGAATTTCCATGGGCCTTACGGTCCGCTCATTATAGCTTTTCAATGTCATTTCAATAGCATGTAGATTAATAAACGATATTTTCTCAACAGATTTTCTTAAATCTGTTGTCCGCGTTTTTCCCTTTTTGCTCAGATCCTGAAAAATAAATTCCGACAATTGCAAAAACCTATCCACCTCTTCTTTATCAAAATATCCCTCCAAAAGCCGGATGCGGTATCGGGCAGATTTTTCATTTCCATTTTTTGATGGGTGATAGGGCTTGCACCCGGCAATCAAAAGCCCATGGGGAAGCTCCCTGTTTAATAAATTCACAATTTTGACCGGGGCCATTTGGTTTTCAAAATACATAAAAAGGCGTTCTTCTTCACTTTCCATTCCAACGGGCAGGGCATTTTCAAAAGAAAGCTGCATTAAAGGATTAAATCCCTTTGAATACCTTGTGTTTAGCCCAGCCCGTTTTACAGCCCTCTGAAAAACAGTACCCAGTTCAAGATGTCCAAAGAATCTTGCTTCTTCCAGTTTTGAAAATGAGAGTTCAAATTTGGTAAATGCATCATCCGGCAATGCTTTTTGATCCCGGGAAGGGAGCGGGGCTGTCCCCGGAATATCTAAAACTCCGTCATAAAGCGCGGGTTTTATGGTTTTAAAATCGCAGACCCCGCACCCGTTGCAGTCATTGTCCCGGCAGTCCGGGGTAAGAGACATTTTTTTGGCTTTTTCAAATTCCTTTTTTAAAAACCCGGGAAAGACCCCTGAATCTATATGATCCCAGGGAAGGGGTTCGTCATCTTCCCTTTGCCGGGTAGTATAAAACAAAGGATCAATGCCCGTGTCCTCAAAGGCCTCTTGCCATAAAGAAAAATCAAATTTGTCTGTCCAGCCGTCCAGGCGGCATCCTTTTTCAAAAGCAGACACCAGAAGTCTTGACAACCGCCTGTCCCCCCTTGACCAGACCCCTTCCAAAAGACTCATTTCAGGACTCTGCCATTTCAGGTTTATCTTTGGGTGTCTCAGATTGCTTTTCAGGTATTGAAGTTTTTCTTTGACTTCACTTAGGGAAATCTGAGGGTAGCGCTGAAACGGGGTATGAGACTTCGGGATAAAACAGGTGGTGCTTACATTGATGGTCTTTTTTCCCTTGGCATAGGAAGACGCAAGGCGCCTGGAGAGATGACAGATGGCCTCGATATCTTCGGATGTTTCAAAGGGCAGCCCCAGCATGAAATACAGTTTGATATTCTTCCATCCGAGATTCAATGCATTTGCAACGGTTGAGACAATGCTGTCTTCGGTCAGGTTTTTATTGATGATATCTCTTAAGCGCTGGGACCCTGCTTCCGGCGCAATGGTAAACCCTGTCTTTCTGACTTTTTTGATGATCTCCATCAATTCCGGGGTCAGCTTTTCCGCCCGGATGGAAGGAAGGGAGATAGCATTGCAATGCTCCTGTCCAATGGCATGAAGGCGTTTCATCAGTTCCGGCAGGTTTGAATAATCCCCGGTACTTAAGGACAAAAGGGAAATGTCGGAATGCCCGGTTTTTTTTAATGAGGTTTCTGTAATGTCAATGAGGTCTTCCAACGACCTTTCCCTGACCGGGCGGTAAATCATACCGGCCTGGCAGAACCGGCATCCCCTTGAACACCCCCTGGCGATTTCAAGCCTTAACCGGTCATGAACCGGCTTTGCAAAAGGGATGATGGGAGAACAAGGAAAACTCTCCCTGGTCAGGTTCGGCAAAAACGCCCGTCTGACGCTCTGGTAATCTTCAAACAAGGGAGTAAGTCTTTGTACCCCATCTGCATCATAGTCCGGTGTAAAAAAAGAAGGAACATACACCCCCTCTATCCTGGACAGGAGTCTGAGCAATGTTTTCTTTTGGCCGTCCCCTTCTTTTTTGAATGCCATGACAAGGTTTGCAATTTCCACCGACACCTCTTCGCCATCCCCGATCACAAAGGCGTCGAAAAAATCAGCCAGGGGCTCTGGATTAAAGGCACAGGGACCGCCGCCGATGACAAGGGGAAACGCATCTTGCCTATCCCTTGAATAAAACGGGATGGAGGACAGGCTCAAAAGGGTGAGAATATTGGTGAAATTCAACTCGTAAAGCAGGCTGATGCCGATGATGTCAAAACTCCCCAGCTCTTTTTTGGATTCCATGGAAAGACAGGGGATCTTTTTTTGAAAAAGAAGTGCCTCCATATCCGGGGCAGGTGCAAAAAACCGCTCTGCAGCAATTTTTTCATGGCTGTTTAAAATGGAATACAGTATCTGAAGCCCGAAATGGGAGGTTCCGATTTCATACAGATCCGGGAATACCAGGGCAAAGGTCAGATCCACGGTTTTCAGATCTTTTCTCACGGTATTGATTTCATTGCCGATGTATTGTGTGGGCATCCGGACCAGAGAAAGGATGTCTTGATAATTTTCTTTGTGCATGATACTGATTTTTATAAAAAAACCTTTTTGCTATAGGGTGTAATCAAATTTTCTAATTTAATATTTTTTCCAGGATAAAGCAATGAAAAGAACCAAAATCAATGCGCTGCTCAACCTTGAACAATCCCCCGGAGACGTGCTTGTCAAAGGCTGGGTCAGAACAAAAAGGGATTCAAAAGAATTTTCTTTCATGGAAATCAATGACGGCTCTTGCCTTTCAAATATCCAGGTGCTTGCTGATAGGGATCTCACCAATTATTCAGATATCGGAACCATTACCACGGGCAGCTCGGTATCCATCATGGGGACCCTTGCGGAATCTCCCGGAAAAGGCCAGAAATGGGAAGTCAAGGCCAAAGAGGTCGAAATTATCAATCTGGCGCCGGAATCCTATCCCCTCCAGAAAAAAAGGCATTCCGATGAATTCTTAAGAACCATTGCCCACTTAAGGCCCAGGACCAATAAATTCGGGGCGGCCTTCCGGATCAGATCTGAAATGGCTTATGCTGTTCATAAATTTTATAAGGAAAAAGGATTCAGGTATCTGACAGCGCCTCTGATCACCGGCTCTGACTGCGAAGGAGCAGGCGAGATGTTCAGGGTCACCAGTCTGGATACCGATACGATTCAGAAAATGGGGAAATCAGCTTTCAGCCTGGATTTTTTCGGCCGGGAGTCCAATCTGACGGTCTCCGGTCAATTGTCTGCTGAAATGTTTGCCCTGGCCCTGGGGGATGTATATACCTTCGGCCCGACCTTCAGGGCGGAAAACTCCAATACCAGCCGTCATGTGGCTGAATTCTGGATGCTGGAACCGGAAATGGCCTTCTGTGATTTAAAGGGAAATATGGACCATGGTGAAGAACTGGTAAAATACCTGACCCGGCATGCCATGGAAGAATGCGGCGAGGACATGGCCCTGTTCATGAATTTTGTGGACAAAACCCTTGCCGCGCGCATCGATACCCTCCTGGACTCGGAATTTGCAAGGATCACCTATACGGAAGCCGTGGACATCCTGCAAAAATCCGGTCAGGCCTTTGAATTTCCGGTTGAATTCGGCACCGATCTCCAATCCGAACATGAACGGTTTCTGGCGGAAGTGTATTGCCAAAAGCCGGTTTTTCTCACGGACTATCCCAAAGAGATCAAACCCTTTTACATGCGGGTCAATGATGATGGGAAAACCGTTGCCGCCGTAGATCTCCTTGTTCCGGGAATCGGTGAACTCATCGGCGGCAGCCAGAGGGAAGAGCGGCTGGACGTTCTTGAGGAGAGGATGAAACAGATGAACCTGCCCCTGGACAATTACTGGTGGTATCTTGATTCCAGGCGATACGGGTCTGTTCCCCATTCAGGATTCGGGTTGGGCTTTGAAAGGTTTTTGATGCTGATCACCGGCATCGGCAATATAAGGGATGTCATCCCGTTCCCCAGAACTCCCGGCAGTATTGATTTTTAAATGACGGACACTTGCTTTTTCTTTCATTTTGAAACCGTTGCCGCCATTCTTGACGCCATGCAGAAAGAAAAAAATGAAATCCGTGTGTCCCTTGATCTCAACCTGACCCAAACCCTGTGGCAGATTGAAGGGGGCAGATTCAAATTGGGACCTTCCCTGTTTATTGACAGGAAAAAGCTTGAGGCCATTGCGTCTGTTAAGAATAAGATTTTCATATTTCAGGACAATGCCCTGCGCCCTCTTGAAATCCGGAGCAATGCCTATTACAAGCTGGTTCCCACCCAGACAGCCCCCATTCTTGAAATCGACGGCATCAAGATGCACCGTTCAAAGGACATTGATCCCCTGATGGATGCAGAAAAAAAAACCCGCATGGTGATTTCAAATGGTGATATGGTTCTTGATACCTGTGGCGGTCTCGGGTATTCCGCCCAGTTTGCCGTAAAAGCCGGGGCAAAAAAAGTGATTTCAACGGAAAAAAGTCATGAGGTGATAAAATTTCGCAACCTGAACCCATGGCTGAAAAAAACAGGTGAAGACAGGATCAGTTTTATCCATGCAGACATCACCCAATATATTGACGGACTTGAAGACAATCTCTTTAACAGTGTGATTCATGACCCCCCGAGATTTACGTCTCAAACCGGAGACCTCTATGGGAAACCCTTTTATGATAAGCTTTACCGGGTCATGTCGCCCGGTTCAAGATTGTTCCATTACACCGGCAGCCCGAAAAAGATCAAAACCGGGAACCGGTTTATTGTGAACACAATCAGCCGGCTTGAAAAATCAAGATTCAAAGCGGTCTGCTTCAAGGAAGACCTGCAGGGGATTTTTGCTAAGAAAGATTGATCAGGCCTAAACAGAGATTTTACTTTCTAAAAACCGTGTTGAATGATAAAACCAGAATCTTTTGATCAGACCGCTAATCAGGAGTTAAAAATGGAACCGGAAATAAAAATACGAGGCTATCACACCGACCTATACCAGCATGTCAACAATGCCCGCTATCTTGAATTTTTGGAAGAAGGCCGATGGCAGCTTTTGGAAGATCATCTGAACCTGGATGAATTTATGAAAAAAGGGTTTTTGTTTTTTGTGGTGAATATTAATATTTCTTATAAAAGTCAGGCCAGGGTCGGAGATGTGGTTCTTGTCCGATCCGGTCTTGGAAAAATCGGTAACAAAAGCGCCGTCATCCGGCAGCAGGTTCTAAATAAGAATACAAATGTTATCTGTGTTGATGCTGATATTACCTTTGTAATTGCGGATGTTACCGGCAAACCCATGAAATTTGAAGGTGATTTAAAGGAGAAAATCCTGCAGATCCCTTTATTTGAAGGATAAGCCAATATGACCATCAGCCTTCTGGATTATGGCGCCGGAAATGTACGGAGTGTCGTGAATGCCATTGAAAAACTGGGCGGAACAGTCAAGGAAATTAAAAACCCTTTGGATATACTGGATGCTGAAAAACTTCTGTTCCCGGGTGTGGGCAATTATGAAAACATGATAAAAATCCTCAATCAGAAAAGCTATATAGAACCCCTAAGGGAATATCTTCAGGCAGACCGGCCTTTTTTGGGTATCTGTCTTGGGATGCAGGCACTTTTTGAAGGCAGTGAGGAAGATTTTTCCGGCAATGAAAGCATCGGGATTTTCAAGGGGAGGGTCAATCGATTTAAAACCGGTCTTGCTGTCCCGCATATCGGATGGAACGGGGTCAATTTGAAAAAAGACTCCCCTGTTTTTAAGGATATTGGGCCTGACACCAAATTTTATTTTGTTCACTCCTATCATGTGGTGCCGGAAGATGACTCCATTATTCTCACCACCACGGATTATGATTATGCATTTGTCAGCAGTGTTCAGAAAGGCAATATCATCGGCACCCAGTTTCATCCGGAAAAAAGCGGGGCTGCCGGTATAAAGCTGCTTGAAAATTTCATGACCCGCAAAGATCTGAGAGCGGGCAAAGCCCTTGACATCAGGGGAAAAGGACTATCAAAAAGAATCATTGCCTGCCTGGATGTGAGAACCAACGACCAGGGAGATCTTGTTGTCACCAAGGGAGACCAGTATGATGTACGCCAGGAAGGCAATGTCAGGAATCTCGGGAAACCTGTGGAACTGGCCGGGCGGTATTATGAAGAAGGGGCGGATGAAATTACATTTCTCAATATCACCGGGTTCAGGGATTTTCCGCTGAAAGACATGCCCATGATTGAAGTGCTTGAACAGACCAGCAAAAATGTATTTGTCCCCCTGACAATCGGCGGCGGGATCAAAGATTATACGGACAGCATGGGTAAAACCTATACAGCCCTGGATGTGGCATCCCGGTATTTCCGGTCCGGGGCGGACAAGGTCTCCATTGGCAGTGATGCCGTGTTGATTGCCGAAGAATATCTGAAAACAAAGAAAAAAACAGGAAAAAGTTCCATTGAGCAGATATCAAGGGTATACGGAAACCAGGCGGTTGTCGTTTCCATAGATCCCAGACGGATTTATGTTGCTTCTCCGGATAAGGCAAAACAGCACCATGTGATCAAGACCCGATTCCCCGGCCCGAACAATGAAGGCTATTGCTGGTATCAATGCACAATCAGAGGCGGCCGGGAAGGACGGAATATGGATGCCGTTACTCTTGCAATGGCCTGTGAGGAACTGGGGGCAGGAGAAATTCTTCTCAATTGTATTGACAGGGACGGAACCAATTCAGGTTTTGATCTTGAACTCATCAATGCCGTAAAAAAATCAGTCTCCATACCTGTCATTGCCTCAAGCGGGGCAGGTTGTGAAGACCATTTTGCAGAGGTTTTTAAAACCACGGATGCAGAAGCAGCCCTGGCAGCCGGTATTTTCCACAGAAAGGAAGTACCGATTTTACAGGTGAAAAATTATCTGGCCAATCAGGGCATCCCTATCCGGCTATGATATAGCGGCATTGTATTTTTTTCTTGAAATTAAAAAATTTCAAGATTAGTATGAAATCCAATTTCAGGTATTACCACCTGTTTCAAAACTTGAGTCATTTTGCATGCTTTAACTACCCTTGCCTTGTCAATGCAAGGTCAATGGGTCACAGATTCGGACAAGGAGTAAAAATGGTAAATATAGGTTTTGATAAAAAGCTTTATATCGGTTCCATCGGAATTATCTTTCTCACTATTCTGATTATTGCGGGCGTCAATTTTTACCAGAGCAAAAGTTCTTTTCTCGCCAAAGGGCAGACCAGTATTCAAAATGTATCGGATGTTCTTTTAAAAACCATTCAACTGAAATACAATCTTCAAAAAGAAAAAATTGATGCTGACATGGGGGCCCTTGTGTCTGATAGCCTGAGAGCCGGGAATATAATGCTGGTTGCTTCCAGAACAGCGGATATGGATGTCTATGATATCAATTCCGGAACAAAAGAAAAGCTAACCCTGCCAAAGATTATTTTCGGGCTCGAATTTGCAACTGCCAATTTTGTGACTGTTGATAAAATAGGACAGTTCAGCACATCGGATATTGCCATATACCAGATCCATGACAACAAACTGATTAAAGTGTCCTCCAGCGTGAAAAACAAAGATGAATCAAGACCCATCGGTGAATACTATACAACTGATTCCGGCGCTTATAAATCCATGATCGAAGACAAACCCTATCAGTTTATCACCAAAAAAGGGTCTGAAATCTCCATGCAGGTTCTTCAACCGTTTAAAGAAAACCTGGAACAAAAAATAATCGGGGCGTATTCAATTACAAGCAAAATTCTGACTGCCGATCTTGTTGACCTTATCAACAAGGTGAATGTCGGAGGGCATGGATACTCTTTTATCTGCAATTCAGGGGGAGAAATTCTCATACACCCGGACAAGGCATACCAATCCATGAAAGTACAGGATTTTAAAAACGGTAAAGACATCCTGAACGGTAAATCCGGGTTTGTCGCCTATGAACACGAAGACAAACCCTATTATGCCTATGCCACCTATTTCCAGCCCTGGGATATTTATTTTGTTGTGGCGGTATCTGAAGGGGAGCTTATGACCGGGGTCAATAAACAGATTTTTACCGGCGCAGCCATCAGTGGAATTCTTGCTCTGATCATCGGTGTTCTCATCATCGGGTTTATGAACCGGCAGCTGATGAAAAGCATGAACGGCATGGCCACCCTTGCCAAGGAGGTTGCAAAAGGAAATTTTCAGTACACCTTTGCCTATGAGGCCAAAGATGCCATCAAGGATACGGTTGATTCCATGAACGAAATGGTGAAGGGTCTGGCCCAGATGATCAGAGATCTCAATTCAGGCGTCCATACCTTGAGTTCAGCTTCCGGTGAATTAAACAAGATTTCCGATAATATGACACAAGGATCTGAATTAACTGTTTCAAAAGTTAATACCGTAGCCTCTGCTGCGGAAGAAATGAGTGTCAATATGGATTCTGTGGCTGCTGCCATGGAACAGGCCAGCACCAATGTTGAAATTGTTGCCAACGGCACCACGGATATGAGCAGGAATATAGAAAAGGTTGCCCAGAATTCCAACCATACAAGGGAAATTACGAACAAAGCCGTTGAAAAAGCCCAGCAGACATCGAAACGGGTCAGTGATCTCGGGCAGGCTGCCGAGGCCATTAATAAAGTGACCGACACCATTAACGGCATCAGCTCACAGACCAATCTTCTGGCTCTGAATGCAACCATTGAGGCGGCAAGGGCGGGTGAGGCCGGAAAGGGATTTGCTGTTGTGGCCAATGAAATAAAGGAACTTGCAGGACAGACCGCCCGTGCAACAGAAGATATTGCAAGGAATATACAGGAAATTCAGGATCAGATCGGCGGTGCCGTGACTGAAATCCAGGATATTACCAAAATCATCAATCAGATCAATGATTTTGTGAATGAGGCGGCTGCAGCCATTGAGCTTCAATCCACTACTACCAATGCCATTGCGGAAAATATCAGCCAGGTTTCCCAGGGTATACAGGAAGTCAATGTCAATGTCAGCCAGAGTTCCGAAGTGTCCGGCCAGGTAGCACGGGAAATCAGCGACGTCCTGTCGGCCTCACAGGAAATCAACAGATTGTCTTCAACGGTTAAAGAAAAAGCAACAATTCTGAATGATGTCATGCTCCAGTTAAAGGGCATGACTGAAAAATTTAAAATTTAGATATCGCAATCACATGAGGTAATATATTAAGAGCCCGGTAGCGAACAGGTCTTCCGGGCTCTTGGTTTTTTAAGCACACCCGTAACCGTCTGCCTCATCAGCCCCCCTAATATCAAACCACTTTTAAGAGATCCTCAACTTCCTGCATATTGACGACAAACCGGGCAATGACCCTTGAAATATCGTCTGCATTCATGCCCAGCTCTTTCATGGCCTGCTCGTTAAACCGGTAGGCAAGGCCGTCAGACCCCACTCCGATGCCGATCATCATGCAGATGCAATCCGCCAGGTAAACCGTTGCGATCTCCTTGTCCCTGACCATGGAAATATCTGAGAGATGGTGATGCCGGATAATTTTGACCATTCTGGGGGAAAATTTCCACATTTTTGCAATCATGCCGCCCAGCTCGGTATGATCCACACCGATGATTTTTTTTTCTGCTTCTCTAAAACTTAAGCCTTTATTAACAACCAAAGCGGATATTTTTTCAAATGAATCCAGAACAAACCTGTCCAGAACCGTTTTTCCGATGTCCTTTAATAGCGCTGCCGTAAAAATTGTATTTTTATTCTCTAGGGACAGCTTCTGCGCTATCTGTTTTGCAACCAGTGCCGAGGACACGGAATATTTCCACATGGCGCCTTCATGCAGCCCATACCCTTCCTGCTTTCCAGACAGCAGCCGTATCCCGGATTTCATTAATACGATTTGAACGATTTGATCAATACCGAGAAGGCTCACGGCATCCTTTATGGATTCGGCAGGGTGTTTCAGTCCGAAATAAGCTGAATTGCAGGTTCTTAAAACACTGGCAGTGACTGCCGGGTCATATTGAATAATATTGGCCACTTCAGCCATGGAACTGTCGGGTTTGTCAACAACTTCAAGAATTTGATGGATCACGGCCGGAATAGGTTTCAGGTTTTTTATGTCCTTAACCAGTTCCTGAATAACGCTCATATTTTTCCCTTAAAAAAATCCGGATGCTTTGAATCTGCTTCACACTCCTTTACCAAGGAAGCAGGCGGTTGGCAATCTAATTTTCTAAAGGGGAAAACTCTAATTTACACTTTTGTTTACTGCTTTGAGATCATTATCCGGTAAAATTTTTATAATCCCCGGCATCACTGTATTTCGTCCGCTCAGTTTCGCCTTGTAAAGCATGGCATCGACATCCTGAATAATCTTTCCCATGTCTGCCTTCGGATTCATTTCAGACACGCCGAAGCTGGCAGTGAGTTTTATTTTATCATTTCCATGCGAAATTCTCATTCTGGAAATTTTGATTCTCAAACGGTCTGCAAGCTCCATGGCCTTGACCTTGTCTGTTTCCGGGAGAATGGCAATAAATTCTTCACCGCCGTAACGGGTAAGAATATCGCCGGTCCTCATGTTTTGTTTTACCATGGCAGAGACTTCCTTAAGGACCTTATCCCCTGCCGGATGACCATAGGTGTCGTTTATGTCCTTAAAATGATCAAGGTCAAACATGAAAAGTGAGAGGGTTGTCTTGTGTCGTATGGCACCTGAAATATTTCTGTTGAGTTGATTTTCAAATTCCCGTCTGTTGTAACATCCGGTCAATGGATCCATCACAGCCGCATCCCTCAGGTTTTCCATTTTCATCTGCCGGGAGAGCGCGACTGATGAGCCCTGGAGAATCAGATTTACAATTTCATCATGATAAAGGCAAAAATGCTTTTGGGCCATCATATAGAGTCTGAAGCTTAAATTTTCCTCATGGATTTCATAATATAAAAGGTCCTTCATATCAAACGAGACTTCAGGTTCATCGTCATAAAACCTGTGATTCAGATAATTCAGGGCAGCCTTGCTTTCAACGCCGAAATCTTTCAGGATAATGTCTTCAAGTGATTTTTTGTACATCCGGGGATCAAGCCAGACATCAACACCGCTTTCCTTTTTCATCACAAAGGCAAAGAGCCTGTAATCCAGGATATCTTTTAAACAAAGGGCCACCTCGCCAATGATGTCCGCCGGGCATTGCTTTTTATTCAAAGAAAGAATGTGATGCGTTAGTTTTTTATGATCTGCCTGTTTTTTCGCCGCATTAAAGATCATGGAAAACAATGCTGCCATTTTCTCAGGTATTTGCCCCAATGTCTGCTTCATTTTTTTTCCTCATTTCAGTCCATATCAGATTTAAAATGAGAATAAGCAATACTTGTGCCTGGGGAATAATAAGAATCGTAATGCTTTAAATTCAAATAGTTAAGAGTTTTTAACTGATTTCAACAATGTAAAGCGACGGGAAATATCTTCCCTTGCGTCATGAATTTGACATGCCCGAATCCTATCTCGTATCAAACTTTTCCAAACCTGATATGAACTGCTGTTCCTCCAAAATGAAAACAGTCTTCCGGTTTTGTGCATGCCGGGCAGAGGCGGATGTTGCCAGGACAGGTGTCGCTGTCTTGAGGAATGACCCGGCACCGGGTTGAATCAATCCTGAGGCTGTAATGGTATCGTTCAGAAAAGAGTTTGATTCTTAATAGATCAAAGCCCCTGCCGCCTGCATTAAATTCATAGGGCCTTTTCGTTGAATAATTGGCGGATTCGGGCGGAGTGAAATAGTTTTCAAGTATAAGCCGACGTTTATCCCGGGTAAGGCCTATGCCGTAATCTTTAACGATAAGCTCCGGCTGGTTTTCCATGGTATGAAGAATAATTTCTATTTTCCCGCCGTCCGGGGTGTATTCAACAGCATTCCGGATCAGCCCCTTTGTGATGATATCGAGAATTTCTGTTGGGATATGGATTGGAGCGGTTTTTTCAATCTTTATGTCAAAAAAACAGTTTCGATGGGAAAACTCGGGTCTGAGCCGCTTGATCTGTTCTGCCAGATAATCATCAAGGTGCAGGGTTCTGGATTTAAAATCCTTAGGAGAAAAAATATTTTCCAGGGCATTGTGAACACTTTCAACAATATCCATATTTTCCGTTTCAAGCTCAAAAAGCGAATTCAATTCATCCCTGCATACGTCCAGAAGACGGGTCAGGATATGATAGGCTTTGTAATCTTTTTTTCTTAAAAGATCCTCAACCTCATATTGAATATCCAGAATTCGCTGGAGATTTCTTTGACTTCGGGTCAGGATGTTTTCAATGGCGTCGGAATTCAAGCCCAGGGCACCCAGTTTTCTTGACAGAAGGGTCATGGATGCACCCAATACGGAAACAGGGGTTTTCAATTCATGGGCAAGGTGGTTAATGACCTTGTCCTTGGCCCGGTTTAAGGTTTTCAGCTCCTTATAGGATTTTCTAAGCGCCTCATTGATCCTTGTGTTCTCAATGGGCAGGGCAATGGTGCTGGTCACCATGATTAAAAGCTCCATATCCGTTGCATCAAATTCACCATGAAGCTTGTTCACAACCGAAACAACGCCAATGGTTTTTTCCTGGATTTGAATTGGGACAGACAAAATATTTTTGGTTCTCAGATCGGTTTCTTCATCCACCCGCCTCAGGAAAAAAGAGCATTGGGACACATCCGGGATCATCAAAGGCGTCCCGGTTTTATACACATGCCCGGAAACCCCCTGGTCAGCCGGAAATCTGATTTTTTTGAACTTTTTTTCCGATTCCTTGTCCCGGTACTGGGCTGAAAAAAAATAGAGCTGGTCTTTTTTTTGATCCGCCAGGAGAATAAAGGCCCCTTCAACGGAAATGAGCTTCTGGATCTCACTGGTGATCAAAGCGATGAGATCCCCCAGTTTTTCGTAGCTGTGAAGGGCTTTTGAGATTCGAAACATGATCTGGTTGGTTTTGGCCATGCGTTTTTCAATGGTCATATCCCTCAAGATCAGCACCTGACCCACAGGCTTGTCATGCTCATCATAGAGGATGGAGCCGTTGATCACAATATCCAGAATCCGCCCGTCCTTTGTATATCTCTGGGTCTCAAAATCATGAACCGTGCGGTTCTCGAACAATTTTTTCATCCCTTGTCTGGCCTGATCGATGAGGTGATCCGGGATAAACCGGATGTTCTTGCCTTTGACCTCGTTAAGGGCCCAGCCAAAAATCCGCTCAAAAGCCGGATTGATATATTCAACCGTATTATCAAGGGTAAATACAAATACCGGGTCGGCAAGAAATTTCAACATCGCGTTCAGGCGCTTCTGGGCAAGACGGCTTTCCTTGTACAATACCGTGGTTGATTTTTCTTTTTTTTGTGAACTTTCCGGTGTTGGTCCGCTATTCACCTGTTTCATGTGGCCTCTTTAAAAAACCTGATCATATTCTTTTTTTTTATCTTATATCTGCCTTATACAACCTCAGGCTGTTGGTGACAACCGATATGCTGCTGGCTGCCATGGCCAGAGCCGCCAGAATCGGATGAAGCTGTCTTAAAAAATCCGGGAACTGGTCAAAGGGCGCCAGAATTCCGGCAGCAACAGGGATCAGGACGATATTGTAGACAAAGGCCAGGAACAGATTCTGACGGATGGTGGCAATGGTTTTCCGGCTGATTTTGATGGCTTTCGGGATGCCGGTCAGATTTCCGCTGGAAAGAATGACATCACCGGTCTCAATGGCCACATCCGTTCCCGTGCCGATGGCAAATCCAATGTCGGCCTGGGCCAGGGCCGGTGCATCATTGATACCGTCCCCCACCATTCCCACAAGGACATTGTTTTTCTGAAGCTGTTTCACCCTGTCTGATTTTTCATCCGGCCTGACTTCGGCCTCTACTTCATCCACATCGGCTTCAGCTGCAATTATCTTTGCTGTCTCTATATTATCGCCGGTGAGCATGACCACCTTCAGGTTTTCATCATGAAGTTCTTTTACAGCCTGTCTGGATTCGGGTTTCAGCACATCAAAAACCGCGACCACGCCCAGCACTGTTACATCCCTTACAAGGGCCATTACGGTCCTTCCCTTTTTCTGAAGTTCTAGAATCATATTTTGGGCTTCTTCAGACCTGCTAAGCTCCTGCTCAAACCATTTTGGCTTGCCAAATCTGAAACCCTCTCCCTTAAGCTCCGCCTCCACGCCGAAACCACTGTGGGCCTTGAAATTCATGGGGTCGTCCAGAGAAAGACCTTTTTCCCGGGCAAATGTGACAATGGCTTTGCCGATGGGGTGTTCAGACCCTTTTTCCAGGGTAGCGGCCAGAATCAGAAGCTCATCCGGGGAAAGACCGGAGGCTTTTGCGGGAACAACATCCACCACCGTGGGTTTTCCAAGGGTAAGGGTCCCGGTTTTATCCATGACAATGATGTCAAGCTTGGCTGCATTTTCCAGGGCTTCGCTTCTTTTGAACAGGATTCCGTTTTCAGCGCCTTTGCCCGTACCGGCCATGATGGCTGTCGGCGTCGCAAGGCCCAGGGCACAGGGGCAGGCAATGACAAGAACCGCAACCATGCGGATCATTGAGGGAACAAATTCGCCGGTTACACCCCACCAGATGAAAAAAGTGATGAGCGCAATGCTGATGACAGCAGGGACAAAAACCGCTGCCACCTTATCGGCCAGGGCCTGGATGGGCGCCTTGCTGCCCTGGGCATCCTGAACCATCCGGATGATCCGTGACAGTACGGTATCTTTTCCCACACCCGTGGCCCTGAATTTTAAAAGCCCTTCACCATTGACGGTTCCACCGGTCACCCGATCCTCCCTGGTCTTGTCCACCGGGATGGATTCTCCGGTGAGCATGGATTCGTCAACCGAAGAGGCGCCCTCAACAATCAAGCCATCCACCGGGATTCTTTCTCCGGGCCGGATCACAATAATATCGTTCACCTGAACCAGGGTTATGGGGATTTCTTTTTCATTTCCGTTTTCAATTATCGTGGCTGTTTTCGGCTGAAGCCCCATGAGTTTTTTAATGGCGCTGCCGGTTTTGCCCTTGGTCCTGGCTTCAAGGAGTTTGCCGAATTTAATTAATGTAATAATGACGGCCGAGGTCTCAAAATAGACATGGCCATGGCCTCCGGGAATAAAGAGGATGGCAAAAGAATAAAAATAGGCAACCGAAGACCCGAGAGCGATCAATACATCCATGTTGCTGCTTTTATTTCTCAATGCCTTGTAAGCCCCGATATAATAATCCATTCCTGTATAAAACTGGACCGGGCTTGCCAGAACAAGAAAAAACCAGTTGACCCAGGCTGCATGGCTCCAGGTTCCCAAAAGACCGAAATCCCTGGACATGCTGAGAAGAAACAGCGGCAGGGCAAACACAACCCCTACGATGAATTTTTTGGTTTGATCCTTTATCTCCAAATGTCTTGCAACTTCTTCGGCATCATCTTCCTCTCCTTCTTCTGCAAGGACAAGATCAAAACCGATTTTTCTGACTTCAGACACAATATTGTCAAGCGACACAACCAAAGGATCATATTCCACGGTCAACCGCTCAGAGGCAAAATTCACCGATGCCAGAACAACCCCTTCCACCTTTTTGTTCAGGGTTCGTTCGATATTGGCAGCGCAATTGGCACAGCTCATCCCGGTAACCGGAAGGGTCTGGGTTTCTTTTGACATACAAACCTCCACATCAATATCTCAAAATCGAGTTTCAATTTTATTATTATAATCCCACTATAACCATAAAAAGCCAATATGCTTCAAATTTATTTACAAGCCCCCAATAACCTGAAATAATGGCCTCCCTGTAAAGGCAAATAAAACCGGGAAAAAGAGGTCCGTCATGTTTGACCAAATTCTTGAAGCAAAAAAAAGATTGAAAGGCCGTGCCATGGTTACACCGGTCATGACCTCCGGAACCCTGGATGATCTTCTCGGGGCAAAGGTTTTTTTCAAATGTGAAAATTTCCAGAAAATCGGGGCGTTCAAATTCAGAGGTGCTTATAACAGCATTTCACAGCTTTCCGACAAGGAAAAATCAAAGGGCGTGATTACCTTTTCATCCGGAAACCATGCCCAGGCCGTGGCCCTGGTGGGAAAACTGCTGAAGGTGCCCTGCACCATTGTCATGCCAAAGGATGCGCCAAAGATAAAACTTGATGCAACAAGGGAATATGGTGCAACCATCGTCACCTATGATCCGGAAAAGGAAACCCGGGAGGCCCTGGCCTTAAACATCCAGGCGGAACAGGGACTGACCCTGATCCCTCCCTTTGACCACGAGAATGTGATTGCAGGCCAGGGAACGGCCGCACTGGAACTCTTTGACCAGGCAGGCCCCCTTGACATGCTCCTGACCCCCTGCGGTGGCGGCGGGCTTTTAAGCGGAAGCGCCATTGCAGCCAAAGGATTGAATCCTTCCTGTGTTGTCCTGGGGGTGGAACCGGAACTTGGCGATGATGCAACACGGTCCTTTAAAACAAAAACCCTTCAATCCGTGAAAAATCCAGCCACCATTGCCGACGGTACAAGAACCCCTTCCCTTGGAAAACTCACCTTTCCCCTGGTCCTGGAATATGTGGACGATATGGTGACGGTAACAGAAGAAGACATCATAAATGCCGTCCAATTCCTGTTTTTCAGGATGAAGCTTGTGGTTGAACCTTCCGGCGCCCTTGGTCTTGCCGCTTTGTTAAGCCGCAGGGTGATCCCTGAAAAAAAGACCGGGGTCATCCTGAGCGGCGGCAATATCGATGCCGAAACCATGACCCTGATATTGAAAACTTAAAGGAGATATATATTATGAAAGCCACTGTCTGTGAACTGCCCAATACCTGGACAAAAACCGATACATACTGGAACCGGCTGATCCGGCATTTGGATACGGAAAAGTCAGACCTCCTGCTCCTGCCGGAAATGCCCTTTTTTGAATGGATTACAAGATCCAATGCTGTGGACCCGGCCCTCTGGCATAAAGCAGTGAATGCCCATGATGAATGGATGGGCCGCCTGAGTGAACTGCCCGTGAACATGGTCATCACCTCAAGGCCGATCCTTGAAAATAGCAAACGCCTCAACAGGGGTGTTGTTTTTACAAGAGAAAAAGGGGTGTTAACGGCTCATGACAAGTATTATCTGCCTGATGAGCCTGGATATTATGAAGCCTCCTGGTACGAGAGAGGGGATGGTCAATTTGAAGTTGCCGAGGTCAACGGCCTGCGCATCGGTTTTCTCATCTGCACGGAACTCTGGTTTACAGCCATGGCCAGGCAGTATATGAAACAGGGCATGGATATCCTGGTATGCCCCAGGGCCACGCCAGAAAGCGAAGCCGATATCTGGGTAACGGGCGGAAAGGCTGCAGCCATTGTATCCGGCGCCTTCTGCCTCTCCTCCAATTACAACGGGCCCAACATACCCGGTGAAGATTTCGGCGGAACCGGATGGATCATAGAACCGGAAAGGGGAAGTGTTCTGGGGACAACATCACGACCCAATGAATTTTTGACCCTTGACATTGATCTTTCCGCCTCAAAAAAGGCAAAAACCACCTATCCTCGGTATGTCAAAGATTAAAATGCAGCTGCGGTTTCTCTTATGACGGCTTTCGCCTCATCAGCAATTTCCATGGCTTTGCCTGTTGAAAGACCAAGCTGCCTTAGGGGTTCAAGGCTTTTCAGATTGGCATGGATATCCGGATCAGACTCGTTTTCCATCTGCTCAAGGCTAAAGAAAGCAAATCCGGTCCGGTTTGCCAGATAATCGGCAAGGGTGGATATCAATCCTGTTGCAGTTTCCGGTAATACCGGCAACCGGATCTCCCCCCGGTAGAACCGTCTGATGATTTGTGCAATGATCTTTGCATGGGGCTTTTCATCTTTTTGATGATTTTCTTCAGGTGGTGCAAGTCCCATACGGCCAAGGTTTTCCAGCAGTTGATAGTTGTTCACCGGTTTTGAAATATAACCGTCACACCCAAGTTTGATACACTCTTTTATGGTGGAGACGTTCATTCGTGACGTCACCATGATAATCTTCACCCTTTTGTCCTTTGGGATTTTTACGGCCTTTTCTCTTCTGCGGATGAGGCTCAATAGCTGCCGTCCATCCATCTTGGGCATGGAGACATCAAGGGTGATAAGATCAAAGGGCGCTTTGGCCTTTAATGCCTTATCAAATAATTCCATGGCGGTCAGACCGTCATCCACGGCAGTGCAGGAGCCGATCCGCGCCATCTTCTGGATCAGTATTTTCCTGGAAACGGTCTCATCATCAACAATCATTATTTTCATAACGGGTTCCTCTGATGTTATACGACCTTATGGTTGTGCATCAGGGATCAAAGGAATATCCTTCATGATGTTTTCTTGTTCCTCATTTCGGTAAGGCATAAATACGGCCCTGGATGTTTTGCCGTCCACCAGTATTTTGACAGGATCCTTGAATCGAATGTGTTTCAGATATGCAGTGGTATTTTCAGGTTTCAGGCCTTTTAGAAATTCATAATCAATGAAATCCCCGCCTTTGTCTGATATGGTAATATAGCTGATGCCGAGAGAGGTGATATTCTGAAAAAAATGGGACCCCTGGGAAGGATCGGCCTTTATGCTTTCAATGGTGGTTTCCACCATGACCCCCACATTGGAAATATCGTTCCAGCATACGGGTATGCCAAGCCACCGGTCTGAAGAACCCCAGCGGCCGGGCCCCATGAGAACATATTTTTTCTGGTTCTCATTGAACAGGGCATTGATCTTATTGATTTCCGCAGCAATCTGAATGGTTTTTGAAGGCTCAAAGGTACTGGGATCAACATATACCACATCATGGATGTCTTTGTATTCTCCATTTCCCAGGGACAGGGTGGAATAACAGAAGGCGGCATCAAGTTCTTTTTTTCCGATTTCAACACCGAGATTCTGTTTGTACAGTCCCATGGGCCGGATCTGCAAAAGGGAAAACCTGGGCTTTTGACCTTCCTCATCGGGCAGGGTCACGGCAAACTCAACTTCCACGGATGATCCCATCCATTTGCTCCCGATTTTTGTGACTTCGATGAGAAGTTCTGCCAGGGGGAATGAATTGTATTTCAGAATATTGGCAAAGGTCAAGACAGGAAATCCTTTCAAGGAAAAAGAATCCCTGATCCGGTTGTCCTCGGCATGATAGGTTGAGGATAAGAACCTTACAACAGGATGATCTGTGGCTTCAGAGAGATCCAGCGCTGCAAGGGTGGGGTCGTCCGCCGACTCTTCGATAAAGGCTGCATCATCCGGGAATGCGTCCAGGTTAAGGGCATAGAAAAATTTCTGGGAATTTTCAAGAACATCTTTGACCATTGAATACTGGGGCAGAAATTTTGGATATCTGGGACAGAATCTCAAGGTCTTGCCGCCTTCCATAACAATTTTCCCAAGCCCCAGGGCAATATAGGTGATGCCTTCTTCTGCCTTTAAATGAGCAATGGGGTAAAAATTATAGGATTTGGCCACCCCGGAAATGGAGGGATAAAAATAGTTCTCATGGGCCTTCCCGGTCAACTGCTGGAGAATTACCGCCATTTCCTCATCTTCTGTTCGATGCATGGTGGCTTTGGCATAGGATCTGGGGGCTTTGAGATAGGTGGAGGCATAGACAAGCTTGATGGCCATGATCAGCCGATCCAGCCGTTTTTCAAAATTCGGGTGAGAATTCGGGAGCATATAGGTCCTGTAAAGACCCGCAAAGGGCTGATAATGTGCATCCTCAAAAAGGGAGGAAGACCGGACGGCAATGGGATACCTAACACCCTTGAGATAGATTTCCAGGTTTTTCTTCAGCCAGGCAGGAAATTTTGCCTTTACAAACTGCCTGACAATTTCCTTATCCGGAAGATCGTCGGTAGAATCCAGAAGCTGTGAAAGACGGTTCTGCTCAATAAAGGATTTAAACCCTTCCGTTGAAATTACAAAGGTCTGGGGAATGGAAATCTCCACGTCCGGGAATTTTTCCCGCAAAGAAGAATCCCGCCGGATCTGGGACGCCATAAAGGCAAGTCCTCTGGCTTTGCCGCCCAGGGAGCCGTTTCCCGTCTTCATGAAATCCGTGTCCGAATCAAAGGCTTCGGAGTCAAAATCAATGACCAGCCCCTGCCTTGACCCTCTTCTCCTGGCACGGATGCTTTCGATAAGAAAATTCTTCATGTCCTGGGGATCAGGAAAATCACTGATTTTATAGGGCTTGAGTTTCAGGGCAAAATCAATCTCGCTTCTGGCCATGAACCATCTTGAAAAATCATTGTTCATGGCATGGTAAACAATGGATTCATCCGGGATTTCAGACAAAAGCCGTTCTATCCCGCGCAAATCAGTAACCCTTGCAATCTCTTCCCCATTGGGCATCCTGAAAACAAAGGGACCGAACCCGAGATCAGATACAAAAAAATTCTTGATCTGGTCATTCAGGGTGCTGGAGTTCTTGTTGATAAACACGGCCGGAATATGAACCGCCTTTTGCCTGTTCTCTTCTTCCGTACTCAGCATGAGGACGGGCAGATCCGGGATCTCCTTTTTGATCCGTGTCAGAAGTTTATACCCGGCCAGATCATCTTCAATACCGTCCTTGTAATACCGCATATCTGAAAAAACGGATAAAAGATAAGGCTTGTGCTTTTCATAAAGGACCAGGGCATCCTCATAATTATGGGCCACCAGGACCTTGGGTCTGCCCCTCATCTTTAACAGCCGGTGTTCCTCATTAATGGATTCGTCTATAACCGACTGGGTCTGCATGACAATCTGCTTGTAGAGAACCGGCAGAAATGAAGAATAATGATATGGGGAATCCTCCACCAGGATGATGACCCGGACATTGGCATTGGCTGTATCAAAGGCCACATTCTTTTCATCTTCAAAATTTTTGATGATGGCCAGAAGAAGGTCTGCATTTCCTCCCCAGATATAGGTGCGGTCAATGGCCGATGACGGGTTGACACAGATATACTGATCGATGTCGCAGGTATTGTGAAGCAGCATGAAAAAAGGCAGATTGGCGTACTGCTCCTTGACCCTGGCGCCAAAGGTATAGACATCCATGCCGTCAAGGCTCGGCATGGCCAGGATGAGATCGAATTTTTTTTCTTCAAGCCGGGAAAAGGCTTCGGCAGCCGAGGACACCCAGGTCAGCCGCGGGGGCTTGGACAGGTTCAGCCCCTTGTATTCATTGATGATCCGTGTGGAAAGGCGCCCTTCCTCTTCCATGATAAAGGCGTCATAGGGGCAGGAAACAAGAAGGATGTCGCCGACTTTGTTGGCCATCAATTCATGATAGATTTTCAGCTCAGGGATCTTGTTTGAATTATTGGAATGGTTTGAATCATCCATGAGCATACCCCTTTTATCATCAATTCCGGCCGATACTATTTTCCTGTAAGACAGATCCCTGCATTTTCAAACTGCCCGTCTTTAACCCAGAGATATTTTTCATTAAAAAGCGTATCGCTTGAATAAAATTTCTTTTTTGCCGCTCTTTCAAGAAATTTTGAAAATTCTCCAGGTCCTCCATTGTACAAAGCATAAAGCGTTCTGGCAATGTTATCTTTATTTTCAAGAACCGGATACGGTTTCTCCGCAATCTTCTTAAGAATATATTTTTGAAGGTAAAGATCTATGATCTCGCACCCTGCCGCCATGTTATAGCGGATGTTCCATCTTAGTTTTTCCTGGTCATACATGCCCCTCCACACCTTTTCATTAATCTGCATGAGGCCGACGGATGTATTATTGTAAGACCTGAGATATTCGATCACGCCCTTGTCCGTCCTGAACTGCCGAAAACAGCTTTCCTGCCAGGCAACGGCATCGACAATCAAATAGAAAAGATCCCGGAATTCCGGTTCAGGGTTGTTTTTAACCACGGTTTGATCAGCAGCTGTTTTCAGCTCCTTTCTCACGCCGGCCACATACCCGCTGATATTCGCCGTGTCCGGCAGCCATTTGGAAGGGTCTTCCCTGTCCGGTTTTTTCTTGTCCGCAGCAATGGCTTCTGAATACGGGCTGATATTGATAATTTTTAAAACAGCGCTGAGCAGTCTGTTCAAAATCTTATGGAGATAATCCTGCTCTTTGCCCGGCTCTTCTTTTATGTAATCCGGGGATTCATTCAATTCTGAATCAAACCCCATGGCTTTTCTTAAATTTTTATCAGGTTCAAAGGAATAATGCAGGTCTGTTCCCTGTCCGTCTGAAATCAGACGGGCCAACCGCAAAAGCCCGTTACGGCTGATTTCAATTCCCATGGCAGGCCCGACGGCATCCAGGGCTTTCAAGGCATCCAGGGATGAGAAAAAGGCAAGGGTCCCCATGGGAGATGAAGACGGATTTTTTCCCATATGATGTCTGAATAAAAAGGACAGATTGCTCCAGGCATTAACAAACTGGTTTCTTACAAAATCAGTTTCCTGTTCCGGTTTGTCCATTTCGGCAAGAAACCGGTACCGGGTATCAAGAAGTGTTTCAAGCACAGCTCGTCTCTCGTCCAGACTTAAGGGGCGCTCGGCCAGACTTCCAATGGCGTAAACAATAAAGGCATCCATGGTTTGCCAGATGTCGGTGAATGCGGCCAGTTCCTCCTGGCTGAGGGGCTCTTCCTGCCTTTTTCTTGTCTCGTCATAGACAGAGGAAATATCTGCATTCATTTCGATCCTGACCGCCTTGTCCTGAACTTCAATCTTCCCCGGTTTCATGCTTTCCACCATGGTCACGGCTTTTTTAAGATCGCTTTCAGGAAACATGAGGGCGAGAAAGGATTTCATCTCATTCACACAGGGAATCAGATCAATTCTTATAGCGTCAACCTGGGTATGGACTTTTTCCTTGACCAGGTTCCACAGCGGACCTGAAATAATTCCCGGTTCATGCTTTTTATTGAGCACAAGAGAATCCTCTGTCCTGAATGAAAGCCGGAAGGTTTCAGGGTCTATGACCGGAGTTTGAAAAAAGACCACATACCCTTCCCATTCCACGGGCAGGTAACAGTCATTTTTCGTTTCAAGCCCGGCTTTTATGCGGACCTTGATTTCAAATCTCAGGCGGGAATTTTCCTGTCTGAATTCAGGATCACTGATGACAACCTTTTTGCATCCTTTAGGGTCTTTAACCAGTTCTGCCTCTTTTTCATTTTTTTTGAAAAGCCCGGATTCCACAAGGGAATTCAACATGGGGTAGTCGATGGTGACAGGCAGCAAGGCATTCCTTGCCAAGGCCGTATCCGGCAGCAACAACATCACCAGCACAACGCCAAAGAGTTTTATTTTTGATAATTGTTTCATGTTTTTTATTTTAACCATTCTATTGCCGGGTTGTTTCGCGAAGCCGTCCGGGTATGTCCATAGGCGGGATATCCCATCACAAGAGCGGCATAGGCCGTCCGGTCTTCCGGGAGGCTGACAAGCCTTCGAAGTTTTTTGCTGTGTTTAAGGTATAAGGTTAAAAACCCGATATAGCAGGTCCCAAGCCCCAGCGAATAAGCAAAGTTCATGATATTGGCCGTGGCAAGATTGCTGTTTTCACAGGAAAAATTCTTCCCTTTGGGAGCGTGAATCAGAATCAGGGCCGGAGCATTATGCAGGATAAGATCCCGGCCTTTTTTTGTTTCATCCATATAATACGGCATGGGGTCGAGATACCGTACAATGACCTCAGACCCGGGGAAGATCCGGATAAATTTGTAAATCAGGTTTCCAGGAAATTTCTGCGTAAACAAAAACACCTTTACACTGAAACCGAATATGGTGTGTGAAATTTCTTTCAGGATTTCCTTATCCGTTATCACGGTATAGGAGACATTCTGTGAATTGGTTGCCGTGGGCGTATGATTTGCCAGACCGATCACCTTTTGAATGACCTCATCTTGGACCTGCCGATCCCTGAAATGCCGGATGCTTCTTCTTCCCCGGACCACTGTTTCATAAGCGTCCGGGTTCACAAGGGCTTTATCGATCTTTTTGATCTGAAGGGGATCAAGACCGCTGTGTTCAATGGCGCCGGCAGGGCAGACGCAAAGGCAGTGGCTGCAAAGGGTGCAGGCTTCGGGAAATGCGGCCCTGGGCACGCCGTTATCTTCCTGCCATACGGCCGCGGCACAATCTTTCACACACAACATGCACCGGGTGCATGCGTCATTAATGATTTGGATTTTCATAGGGATTTAATATGCTTTTTGCATGGAACCTTGGTTTAGTCTTCTCTTTTTTAAAATTTAAAGCTATTCTTTATCAGAAAAACTCAAAAAATTCAATCATCTTAAAAAAACAGGTGTAAAAGAAGATGCGGATGATGGTCAGATCCGTTTAGCCCATGAAACAATCCTCAAAAAACAGGCTGATGCCTCAACAGGAATCCCTTTTTCCCGGAACAAGCCTGTTTGACAAAATTGCACGGGCCGTCTGCCGTGCCGGAATCCTGCCCAGAAAAGAACTGCATGAAGCCTGGGAAACAGCAAAGCGGGTCAGGCGGCGGTTCAGGGGAGGCAGAATTCTGGATCTTGCCTGCGGACAGGGTCTTCTGGCGCATATCATGCTCATTCTCGACGATACGTCAAAGACAGCCCTGGCCGTGGATAAAAATATTCCTGAAAATGCAGAAAAACTATCCAGGGCCCTGATTGAATCCTGGCCCAGACTGAAAAACAGGATCATCTATCAACAGGCCCCCATAGAGGAGATCACTGTTTTTCCGGATGACCTCGTGGTTTCCGTCCATGCCTGCGGCCCATTAACCGACCTGATTATGGATAAGGCCATTGAAAAGCATGCAAGGCTGGCGGTCCTGCCCTGCTGCCATGATGCAAAACTGTCTTCCACAGGGGGTCTTGAAGGCTGGATGGCCCCGGATCTTGCCATGGATTCGGCAAGGGCCATAAGACTGAAATCCATGGGTTACAAGATTTATACCCAGAAAATTCCCGACACCATTACCCCAAAGAACAGGCTGCTCATGGGGGAATATCCAGGGCAAAAATAGCTTATGTGCAGAATATTCCAGGTGATATAAAAGACCGGGCGGGGACCGGAAGATTACGGGCTCAATTTCTGATATCTGCCTTTATAACTTCAACCGTCGGTTATGCTGTGCGTATATTTTTCAAGTTTATCTCTATGAAACCTCCTTATAATAACATCTTCAGGAACATTGTGTCCACCTTCAGATACCCTTGTCTGGACACGCTTGAGTGCCACCCCTTCGCTGGGAAGTTTATATATTTTGAGTTGAATATGGAAAAATGGAGTTTATTAAAATTGTCGGAAAATATAGCTGAATTTTAACGATTGCATCACCGGTGGCGTGATCATAGCGAGAACCATCCGTGTGAATTCTGCTGTTAGGTTTAGAGTCATTCAAAAAATAGTATTTGTTTGCTGCCCTCCCATAGGGTAGATACACCAATTTCTTTTAACTTAGTTAGATCAGAAATAATAGTTGCAAAATGATTCCCAGCAAGAGCTCCTGCCTTAGATGCAAAGTGAACACAACCATAGGCTATCAGTATTTCTGTTTCACTTTTCCCCTTAGGGTGGAAGAGTACCTGGCCAGGCGCTGGATACGATGTAGCGTCTTCATATCCTACACCAAAATCTCGGTCACCAAGTGGAATCCACATACCTTCACCACTCCAGCGAACATGAACGACTTGACTTTCAAACGGCAGTGCCTTGCGAAAAGCCTCACAAGTTTTTGGTGAATTGCTTTCTTCAAAAACGGCATTAAATTTATGCCCATCTATTTTTATTATCATATCAACGCCTTAAATTTATTCTTTTAGCGTCCTAATCAGTAAATATGTTGACGTGGATATCATGTAATATTAAATGATATCCGATCAAAAATTATAAAATATATTCTGGAAATCCATATCAACATCGCTGAACCCTGTAAAGTCATTTCGAAGATTCTGCTTTGGTGAAAATATAGTTGATTCAGAGGGAATTGACCAAAATGTTCTTAATTGGAGAGTAAGCGGATTTTGGAAATTCAAAACAGGGAATTCTGAAAAATGGTCTTTCTATATTGGTACCTTGAAAGAAATAGATATCGTGAGTGTGTGGGAGCCATTCAAGCGA
>CAZUDE010000028.1:0-40678 GCA_964619205.1 uncultured Desulfobacula sp.
ACTATTTTGAGAATTACCTCCCTGAGATATTTCAAATTATGTTCGAATTAACACCGGTGCTGGGATTTGGACGACCAATCAGGATATGATCTCTTTTCCCAGCCCAAGCCGGACTATTGAACATGGGTATCCCTGAAACGGAAATTGCTGCGACACCCGTTGCAATCGCTGATTTTTTAATAAACTCTCTTCGATTCATTTTCTTTGTTTCTTTCTTCTCTTCCTTAGACATGCAACCCTCCTTTTGTAATAAATTGTACCCCAACCACATTTGAATCCATCTTAAGTTTGGGCCGTTAAAATCCAATCGGTAAAAAAATGCCTGCGTATTATCCCTCCGTATAAAATGTTGAAAAACAAACTTACTATTTTACTTAACTCCTTCGGGGAGAGAGAATTTCAAACCCCATTTTTTCCTGTAAAGTCCCCATGATCCCTTTGGGTGCGACCAGTATGACCGCTATGGCGATGCCCCCTAAAATCAACATGCTGATATTTGAATATTCTGCTAAATATTGTGAGATAAGAACGTATAGCAATGCACCAACCAATGGCCCTTCAATGGTTCCGATACCACCGATAATTACCATGAAAACAAGTTTTACTGTCCAATCAATTGAAAAAGCCTTATAAGGCTGTATGAAAATCTGGAAGCCATAAAAAACACCGGCAATCATACCCGTTACAAAGGCTGAAATGAGGAAACAATAAAGTTTGGATCGAAATACTTCAACACCGAGCGTTTCTGCAACCTGATCATCATCCCGCATGGCCATCAGACCCAAGCCTAACCTTGATCGAAGCAAGGTATAGACCAGAGCAACAGATCCTACCCCAAGTACAAAGGATGCATAGTAAATACTCTCCATTGTAAACCCATCAGAGGGTTTAATGAAAAGCCCAGATCCATATTTGACATATGCCCAGTTACTGAACCAGACAAGCAGTGTTTCAGCAAAAATCCAGGTGCCGATTGAAAAATAAACACCCTTCATTCGAAAAATGAACAAAGACATAAAAAGTGCCAGAAATACTGATGTTACACCTCCCAGGGCAATTGCCACCCAGATATTAACATCATAATAACTGCTCAATACGGCCACGGTGTATCCACCCAAGCCGACAAAGGATTGCTGACCTAATGATATAAGCCCGGAATAACCCCCCAAAAGATTCCACATCTGTGCCAAACCAAGATAGAGACAAAACAACATGAAAAAAAGCATGGCATATTGTGTTCCCCAGATAGGTACAGTCCCAAGAATAGCTGTCAAAGCTGTCAGAACTATCCATTTTATTTTGGTGAATCGATTCAACATTGTTTCTTAGCTCCTTCCCAAAATACCCTGGGGTCTGATTGCCAGGACGATTAATAAAACAACATAGCCGCACAAAAGTTGATAGCCTGGACCAAATATCCTTGCCCCAAGGATCTGGGCAAGGGCCAGGATCAGTCCACCGACAAAGGTACCTTTCATGCTCCCTAAACCACCGATAACAATAACTCCAAATGAAATAATCAAATACTGGGGGCCGGAATGGGGATAAAATGTAAACGTCATACCTACTAGAACACCGGCCACACCTGCAGTCATAATGGCAATACCCATGGCTATTGCATAAGTATTTTTAGTATTAATCCCCATGAGCTGGGCTGCATATTTATCATCTGATGCCGCCCGGATTCCTCTGCCCATATATGTATTTTGAAGAAAATAATGCTGTCCGATAATCACAGTCAAAGCAATACAGAAATCAATCAGGTAGAGAACAGAGACATTTAAATTTTCTCCGATTGAAAATGTCATGAGAGACAGGCTGGACATCAGGCCTCGGGCGTCGGGTGTGAATGCCATGAGCATCAGGTTTTGGATAATAATGGATACACCAAAGGCCACTAAAAGAGGGGGTTCCATCTCTTGCCCGAGAACACGGTTGAACAGGTATCGTTGTAATACATAACCAATGGAGAACATGATCGGTATGACTGCGACAAGGGTCAATAATGGGCTTATTCCCAAAGCAGACATCAGAAAAAGGCTTAAATAAGAAGCAAGAATCATCAGATCTCCGTGTGCCAGGTTGACCAGTCTGACGATACCAAAAATAGTAGACAAGCCAATGGCAACAATGGCATACAGTCCGCCTAAAAGCATCCCGTTCAGGATATCTTGTGATAGACCTTCCATAATCTTTCCTCCCTAGATTCCAAAATAGGCTTTCTTCACCTGTTCTTCTGTCAAGTTGCAGGGGTTTCCTTCTAACGCTATTTTCCCCTCCAGCATGACATATGCATAATCAGCTGCTTTCAAGCTCCGCTTTATATCCTGTTCAACAAGAATGATGGTTAATCCCAGTTCATTTATCTGTTTGATTTTTTGATAGATACCTTTGATGATGATTGGAGCCAGGCCCAGAGACACCTCATCACACAGCAGGACTTTTGGGTTGCTCATTAGAGCCCGCCCAATCGCCAGCATTTGCTGCTCCCCGCCGGAAAGGGTATTGGCCATTTGATCTTGCCGTTCTTTAAGGCGCGGAAATAGATCATAAATTTTTTCAATGGATTGGCCGCATTTTTTTCTGGATTTTGGTGTATAAGATCCCATAATCAGATTCTCAAGTACTGTCAGGCTGGCAAAGACCCTGCGTCCCTCAGGTACGAGAGCCATCCCATTGGCAACAATCTCATGGGGCGGTAATCCGCCGATATGAGTACCAAAGTATGAAATCTGCCCTGTTTTAGGTAGTAATTGCCCGCCCAAGGTATTCAGCAAAGTTGATTTTCCAGACCCATTGCTTCCAATAATTGAGACAATATCACCTTGGTTAACTTTTAAAGAGATATCCCACAGGGCATGAAAATCATCATAAAATACGTTGACACTGTCCATTTTTAAGGCTGGTTTCATTCGTCTTCTTCCTCCCCCAGGTAACATTCTAATACTGCATCAGAACACATCACTTCGGCAGGATCACCACACTGCATTCGTTTCCCTTCTGCAATACACAATACCCGGTCTGCTCCATCTGACATCATCATCATTATGTGCTCAATCCAAATAATTGTTATGCCTTTCTGTTGGATCTCTTTTACGATACACAACAATTGCTCAACTTCCTTTTCAGTTAATCCACCTGCCACCTCATCGATGAGAATGAGTTTTGGCTGAGTGGCGAGAGCTCTCCCCAGTTCCAATCGTTTGCGATCCAAAAGGGTAAGACTGCCGGCGAAGTTGTTGCGTACCGGTGTCATGGAGATAAGTTCTAAAACTTCATCGGATTTTATTTTTGCTTGTTTTTCATTTAGGCCGCCACCATGAACAGCCGGTACCATAAGGTTTTCCAATACAGTCATTTTTGTAAAAGGTCTGGGGATCTGGTAAGTTCTGCCGATACCGGTTCTACAGCGTCTGGCAGCGGAAAGACCAGTGATATCCTTGCCACCCAGAACGATGGATCCGCTATCCACTTTAAGAATACCAGTCAGTAAGTTGAAGACTGTTGTTTTACCTGAGCCGTTCGGGCCTATAATTCCTAGAATTTCTCCCTGGCGAACTTCAAATGACAGATTATTGACTGCCATTAAAGATCCGAAACTTCGACTAAGATCTTTAACGACTAAAAGATCGTTATGCGTTTTCTCTGTCATTATTGTCTCCTCCTTATCTGTTGATTAAATTTTGGTAATTTAATTTTCATAATTAAATAAAAATAGTTCCCAAATTTAGACTGGCATTGTAGTCAATATCCAATATTTTAACGGATGCTTCTCCAACTCTGATTTCAACATAAAATCGGGTTTTGGTTTTTTTTAAACCACGTAATTTAAAATCCCCATAATTATCTGTAATGGTTTCATATAACTTCCGGCCCTGATCATCTTTAAGTAAAATGCTTACATTCTTTGCGACTTCATCAGTATCAGCCAATGCAACACTGCCGGCAATAAATCCGTGAGTAAATTGATCCAGATGTTTATAAAGCACCCTTGCACCTGTCTTATGTTCAGACAGATAGGTGGTTAATTCATTTTTATGAATGGATGCTTCCCATTCATCTTCACTCAGTTTAAATGCTCTGATGGCACCTGTAGGGCAAACCTGAGCGCACCGGGGCTCTTCCCACCCATCATCCAATAGATGGGCACACATTGTGCACTTTTGAGGTGTTTGCTGTTTTTCATTCCAAAATATAGCACCATAGGGACAGGCATCTATCAATTGTTTTTGACCTTTTGTCTTTTCCGGATCAAGCATGACAATTCCATCTTCCCGCATGGTAATGGCTTCATTTCGAGCCGCTTTTAAACAAGGTGGGTTTTTACAATGCTGGCAGGGTTTGGGGAGATAAGCAACTTCCACAAGGGGATACTGGCCACGCTCCCTGCGGTGTATATTCATCCACCGGTGTCCGGTGTCTGGCTGACTTGTTGAATACGGCAGCCAGTTGTTGTCCACAAATTCATCTTTGCAAGCGAGATAACAATTGTTGCAGTCATGGCATCGTGATATGTCTATAATAAGACCCCAGGTTTTCTTCATTCTACACCTCCTTTAAGTCTATCCACCTGGATGAGACAGGAGTTGGGTGCCATTCCGCAAGCATCTTTCGTCACAAATCTTTTTGATGTGAGGATATTGATACAACCGGCCCGATCCGCACTTTTTCCAGGCTCACCTTCGGGTAGATAATCTGAACAGGATTCGTAGCAGTGAACTGTTCCCGGCGGTAAACGTTCTGTCAATCTTGCAGCCAGGATTACCTCACCCCGATCATTAAAAGCTTTGACAAGGTCTCCGTCCTTGATACCCCTGGATTGAGCATCTTTATTGTTTAACCGGATAATCCAATAATAATGACCATCCGCTTTGAGCACCCGGTGATCTTTGATGTCATTTATCCAGCTTTTTTTGCCATCCCCCATGGTATGGAAACTGAAACGCGGATGGGGACTGATCAATTGGAGTGGATACTTGGTGTATAACTCAGTCGTATGGTGACCTTCCCAGGAGTTTACATACTCAGGCATAAGTGTTCGTTCCGGATCTGATGGATTGAAACGGTTCAGGCTTGAAGAGACAAATTCAATTTTCCCTGATGCCGTCTGAAGTCCCTTCCCTGCCTCAGCCTGTGTTTCGGGATGCGGCCCCCAGTCCGGAGTATCCTTAACTCTGTTTTCAGCAAACCATCGCAAAGCAGGAGTGGATTTATAGTCATCAGGAATTGGAACCACAAAATATCCTTTTTTTTCAAACGCTTCCCATGACACATGTTTGGGCAAGTCGGTAAGATTAAAGTAGCGTTTGACCCAGTCCAGTTCATTCATTCCACCCTCTGTGAAGGCATCAAAAAAACCCAGTTTTTTTGACAATAATGCAAAAATTTCATAATCTGATTTTGACTCGGCCAATGGGTCTATACATTTTTGCTGGAGGGTAATAATCCGATTGTTTACCTGGGTAAACGAATCAGTCACATATCCAGAGCAATTGGCAAACTCACTGATATCCCATCGCTCAAAATTGGTGCATGCAGGCAATATGATATCGGCAAAACGGGTTTCCCCTTCAAACCAGATGGATTGATTTACAACAAATGGCAGTCGATCTGTACGATAGGCATCCACATACCGGTTCGTCTCGGTCATGGTGCCGATAAAAGACCCGCCGTACCGGTAATACATTTGAATGTTCGAATAACCCGGTTCAGGATGAGTATAGGATTTAAACTGCGATTCAATCGAACTGCCACAAAATCCTTTCCCACGCCAGTCTGCCTTTCCTTCAAGGATGCATTCCGGTATCCTCAGCCTTGGAATATGCTGGCCGCCGGGATGGTTTATATTGGATTTCGTACCCTTGAAATCAATTTTCTTCGCCCACCTATACCCCGCTGCAGAGTTATCCGGATCTGCAGAGATGCCGCCTTCGGCATAACCGGGGAACAAAAAATCCGTATTGCTGGGGGCGCCCTGCACGGTTGACCAGATATTGATGCCGGGTTTACCCAACCCCTGCATGGCCTGTAAGGAGATCATTAGTCTGGCCCACTGTACACCTGTAGCTGATCGGCAGGCACCCCCCCAACCGCTCAATCCGCCAGCTGCCAGCATGGTTTTTTTAGACGCCCACTCACGAGCGAGAGCCCTTATCTGTCTATCTGGAACGCCACTTTCCTGTTCTGCCCATGCCGGTGATTTCGGCTGCTTATCTTCTTTGCCAAGAACATAATCTGCCCATTTGTCAAACCCAACTGCATGCTGAGCAATATATTCTTTGTCATATAGATCTTCAGTGAGCCAGACATGGGCGATGGCCAGGGCCATGGCATTACCGGAATCAGGCCTGGGTGCAAACCATTTGTCTGAGAACAATCCGGCAGTATGATTCATAAACGGATCAATAAAAATCATCTTGACCCCGAGTTCTTTTAGCCAGAAACGCCGGGAAGTTGACTCAAAGGCAGAATAAATTCCATGGGTTGTCTCTGGATCTGAAGACCAGAACACGATCATTTCAGTGTGTTTTAAAGCATCTTCAAGAAGATCATATTGTTCCGGAATTCCAAGTCTCCAGGAGAACCCCCACTGGTGCATTCCGCCCCAATGCCATCCTTCCCAGCTGTCCGGGTTATGGTCTGCATAGGTGTATCCAACCAGATTCATAAACCTGAAATAGGTAGAATGTCGGTACCCGATATTTCCCCATAAATGATGGGAACTTGCTGTTGACAACATGGCAGCGGGGCCAAAATTTTTTTTGATTCGTTTTATTTCATCGCATACGATATCACTGGCCGTTTCCCAACTGATGGGTTCATACCCTGATTCACCACGCTTTTCACAGTTACGTTTACCATTCGGATCAAAATCTACTCGTTTTAAAGGCGTTAGGATTCTTTTTGGAGAATAAACCATTGACCGCCAGGCCAGCGAATACGGTGCAAGTGTCGTTTTTCGTGGTGGTGTAAATGTTCGGCCCCTTGCATGTATTTTCCAGGAAGGTGCATCTGTATGGTCAAGTTCAATCGGTGTAATGCGAATAATACGACCAGCCCTTACATAAACACGAACCGGACCACCTGTGGTTCCGTTGATATATGTTTTTATGTCGCTCATTACCATCTCTCCGTTGTAAATCCTGTCCATGCAAGCAATAGATCAATATGGCTAATACAAAAATTATTCTTGTTTTTTATTCCACTCTATTAAATGGTTAAACAGTCGAGATCTTGTTTCTGCCATCTCTTCATTTGTCCATACCTGCAGGCCTTTTCCCGTTTTAAATCCCATATCGCCCTTATCCATTTTTCTTTTCAGTAGGGGTGAGGGTTCGCCAGAGGCATTCAGGTGCTTCAAAATATAGTCATGAATTGCGTGGGTAAGATCCAGACCAACCAGATCGACATTCTCCAGGGGCCCCAAAACGGGTAATCGTATTCCGAATCCCATTTTAACGACCTCATCCACCACAGCGGGCTCTGCAATCCCTTCATCCACAATGGATAACGCCTCGCGCCACAGGGCGTGCTGCAGCCGGTTTCCCACAAAACCAGGCACATCCCGCTTAACCCGGACCGGATGTTTTCCCACCGCCTTTAATAAATGGAAAGTGCTCTCAACTACCCCAGGGGCTGTATCATCACCGGGAACGACTTCCACCAGAGGGATTAAATGAGGGGGATTCCAGAAGTGAGTTCCAACAATCCTTGATCGATTTATGGATTTAGATGCAATTTGTGTGATACTCATCACCGACGTATTGGTACATAAAATTGTTTTCGCCTCACACATCTCATCTAAAGATTTGAAGATAGATTGTTTAAGTTCCAGGTTTTCACTGACAGCTTCGATCACCAGGTCAGCTGGTTTGGCTGCTTTCTCTAAAGAAGTTGTGAATGTAATTCTTGATATTGCTGGCTCAACTTCTTCAAATGAAATCATTCCATTTTCAACAAATAGAGAAAGATTGGCTCTGATATTTTCCAGGGCTTTTCGAAGCATTTCCTCCTGGATGTCACTGATCAAAACGTTTCGACCATTCAGGGCAAATATTTGGGCAATGCCGTGCCCCATCAATCCGGCACCGATTATACCTATTGTTTTGAAATTGTTTACTTTATCATTCATCGAAATTCTCCTATCCAGCTGCAGCCCCACCGTCTACAGACATTATATGGCCCGTCATCATACTGGAACCGGGAGAGGCAAGATATACAAGTGCGCCTATAAAATCTTCAGGTTCTGCAGCTCGTCCAATGGGAATTCTGGACATGAATACTTTATAAAGTTCTTTGTCATTGAGTATAGGTTCGGTCAGGGGTGTCCAGAAAATGCAGGGTGCAATACAGTTGACACGGATATTATACTTGGCCCATTCACAGGCAAGCTGTTTGGTTAATAAGTGCACAGCACCTTTTGAAGTTCCGTAGGCAGAATAACCTGCCGGGTGCCCCAGAAAACCTCGAATAGAGCCAACAGTTATAATGCTTCCGGGTTCCCCACGTTTTATCATGTCTTTTCCGGCTTCCTGGCAGCAGAGAAGTGTCCCTTTGACATTGGCGTCCATTACTTTCTGAAATTCATCAATAGGCATCTCTTCGGCAGGATGGCGTACAGCAATACCGGCACCTGTGACCATGATGTCAATTTTTCCACATTTTTCGACAACTTCACTGGCCATGGCTGAAACACTGTCTGCATCGGTTACATCACAGGAAATGGCCAATGCATCTTGCCCCTGGCTCTTAACTTCTGCAACCGTTTCTTCAAGGCTGGAAAGTGTTCTGGATGTAACAACGACATCCGCACCATAGGCGGCCAGCCCAATTGCCGCGGCCCTTCCAAACCCACCTGATCCACCGGTGATAACAGCCACTTTCCCTTCAAGATTAAACATGGATTTAATTTCTTTAAGACCCATTTTTGTACGCATATTTTCCCCCTGTGTTTGTGGCGGTCGACCTTTCAAAATATTTAAGGTTTCACCGTCTTTACATTAATTAAAAGCTACATCATCATAGTTTTAAAAGTCGATTTGATATATCCATAGCTGTATCCTTTAAAAGTTCTAATGACCCTGTTTCAATACTACCTTCCATTCTAAATGACGGCGTAATGATTACCACTGCTGCAACCGGTTGATTTTCATGGTTGAAAATGGGTGCAGCTACGGCGTAAACATCATTGTCATATTCGCCCTTGTCGTATGAAAAACCAGTTTTCCTTATTTCTTTATATTCTTTACGGATCAAATCCGGATCTGTAATGGTTCGGGGAGTAAACACAGCCAAGGTTCCGGACAAAAGCCTGTTAATAATTTCTTCATTACAAAAGGCCATTATCGCTTTGGCTCCGGCATTGGCATTTATTGCCATACGATCACCTACAATGGGTGTAACCGTCAATTGTCTATTACCTTTGGCACTGTAACTAAGATAAATACGTTCATTTTGGAAAACTTCCAAATGAACAGTTTCACCAACTTTATCTCTCAGTTCATCGAGATATGGTTTCGATATGGATACCAGCCTGCCTTTTAACGATTCTTTAACCGAACGTCCCAACAGAGCAGCTGAAGGTCCTAAACGGTATTGTCTTGTTTTTTCATCCTGAACAACAAAGTATTCATTTTTTAAAGTGACTAAAATTCTGTTGGTGGTTGCGTTGTTGATTCCAAGTTGTTTACTGATTTCAACTGTTTTTAAGGGTTTGTTATCAGGAGTAAAAGCGAGTAGGATTTTTAAAACTTTTTCGTAAGAATTCAAATTAAAACTCCTATAAATAAAACATTACAAAAAAAAATTAACCAAAGCCAGCAAGAAAAGATTTGATTGAAACCAAGTATCAATCGAGATATCAATGCTTGCTATCGCGATAATATCTCATATTGTGAGATATAGTCTCATTATGTGATAATTTGACTAATATAATATGAGAAAAACATTGTCAACAATTAATTTTTGAATGCTTTTATACGGGATTTTTGTTTCCACGAACATATTGTATGACGAATGATTGTAAGGTACCGCAGATAGCTGTTTGATTATGAATTGGTAAATATCCAGCGTTATCGTTGTGATAACGATCTATGTCCATGAAAAACCTTTGTAATTCTGCCTCATGCCTTTTTGCCCGTCATCAGGGTTTCTTTATGCATGCAGCCATAATCTGTTTTCTGATCTTTATCACTTGAGGTGCTTTCGAATTCTTTCATGATTTGTTGTGCACTCCAGGGTATGGGGGGTAGTATGTAATAAAATTACCGAACACTTCTGGCTATAGTCCGGTATTTCAAGATTTCAATCAAGGTGTGGATTATCCCTGTGATTCTATATCATTCAACTTATTAATGTAAAAAGATTATCCTTGCATTTCATGGCGATGAATGATTATCTCCAAATAAAGTTTATTTTTAACCAGCCTGTCTAAATTGGTTGGAAATCATTAAAATTTTCAGGATCTGTGGCAGGAACAACTGCAAATAGTCAGTTCGTTGACACCCAAAAGGATTTTAGACAATGCCAAAGCCAATCTATTACCATTTCCAGCAGCACTTCAATGTACCCGCCCGCAAGGCGTTTGAATGGTGTACCACCTATACTCCCGGAGACCACGCACTCATGGGCGACAAGGACGTCAGCCGGAAAATAGAGAACATCACCGACCGAACCGTCATTTTGACCGATACGTTCAACATAGGTGCCGACAATCAAATTGTTAAGCAGAAACTCGTACAGATTTACCCGGAGATACTCTTCTGGACAAGTACACATTTAAACGGGCCAGCAAAGCATTCGCAGTTTATCTATATGATCACTGCCGGGGCAGCTGATAATTCGTACCTGGATTTTACGGGTCTGCTCCTTGACTATAGAGACGAAAAGATGAGTGAAACAGACGCCGCAAAACTGGCCGAGAAAGCATGCAAAGAGGACGCCGGGGCATGGATGCTTTTGGCTAAAGCCATGGAACAAGAGCTTCGCTAATAACATCACGATGTTCTCATAGTCTATTTACCGATTTTCTTGGGCTCATCATTATACGTCGACCGAAGAGCCTCTATTTAATACTGCAAGAATTCAGGTGACACGACACGATACTTAATTTGTCCTGAACGAAACTTGACTTGACAGTGGTCTCAATCCCCGGAAGCTTTTTTATTTATCCCTTACCGATGGTTTGCTGGTATTTATAAGAAAAAAGCGTGGACTATCAAAGGTTCGGGCTTGATTTTTTTGGTCAAAATTTCCAATAGACTATCCCTGTAAACGTCCCGTGGAAGCTGAAAAGCGAAAGATGGTTTTAAATGTCTGGGGATAAACCATATCTTATAAGGATAATGCTATATACGCTTGCCAAATACATACCTATGCTATATACTTCATATATAACAAATTGAATATAGGAGATTAAGTTATGGATGTAGGAACAGTCTTTGTAAATAATAGAACTCAAGCGGTAAGATTGCCTGTTGACAGCAGGTTTCCCGAAAATGTGAAAAAAGTTGTTGTACGTATTATCGGTAAAGACCGTGTACTTTCACCAGTAGAAAGTACATGGGATAGCTTTTTTCTTTCCGAAGATGGGGTGTCCGATGATTTTATGACGGAACGTGCTTTACAACAACAATCTGAAAGGGAATCTTTTTGATGTTAAAGTATATGTTGGACACCAATATTGTTATTTATGTGATTAAGCGTCGACCAATTGAAGTATTAGACATTTTTAACGCCCATGCAGGACTTATGTGTATTAGTTCAATCACGTTGGCAGAATTATTACATGGTGTTGAAAAAAGCTCTATGGTGTCCCACAACCTACGCAAAGTTGAGGATTTTGTATCCCGTTTGGAGGTCTTGCCCTATGACGACAATGCTGCTGCCCACTATGGAAACATAAGAGCGGATTTAGAAAAGAAAGGCACTCCTATTGGAGTCAATGATTTGCACATTGCCGGGCATGCCCGAAGTGAATCTTTGATCCTGATCACCAACAATATGTGTGAGTTTGTGAGAGTCGAGGGCTTGCGGTTGGAAAATTGGATTGAAACAGAATAGGGATAGGGAATTCCAAAGCGATCAAGTCTGTCTATAAACTCTCCAGCCGTTGTTATTGGGTTTCTGATATATAAAATCTGGCCGATCAAACTGAGGTATTTGCGGCGAGGACTACTTACGTCACAAAATCCATTTTTAGTTGGATGGATACTCCAGACTATCCCTGTCAGTCCACGCTTTATTTAAAATCATTCAAACCACAACATAGAAGTTTTTTCGAATTCCAAAAGTCAAATATTCGTGCAACGATCATGAAGTTTTTCTGGATTCAACAACCCTTTTGGTATGGGCAAGTGCTGGATGATAATTTAAATACTACACCTTTCAGGATCAACAGCTTTTTAAGGGGCTTTTGTTTTTTTGATGCAGAAAGAAGGCAAGAGCATGCGTTTGAGTAAAGGCTGCCTGTCGGCTGCCTTTACTCAGTGTAATTCAATCAGCCCTTGGTCCAGAGGATGGCTTTCCGTTTTTCAGGGATGAGTTTTGTCAGGTCCCCAATTTTCCCGAAGGTCAGGACCCTGGCCATACAGTGTTTGGCACAGGCAGGCTCAAGACCCTGTTTGACACGGCCCGCGCAAAAAACACAGGCCCGGGTAAAATGCGGGATATTGGTGATAAACAGTTTGTCATTGGGAAGGGTGTGGACAAATTCAAGGACTTCCACCCCCCCGACTTTTCCGGCAGGCCTTTCATATTCCTGCTTGCAGGCGATTTCACAGGTCTTGCAGCCGGTACAATATTCATAATCGATGAGCATTCCATATTCTGTCATGATGTTTATCCTTTCGCCTTGTATACTTTGCACAGCATGCTCTTGATGGGAGATCCAAGTCCTGCCTTGCCTTCATGGCTCATGGGGATGAGCTGGTTGACATTGACGTCCCAGACGCCGAAGAGGCTGGGCTCCCTGCCTTCTTTTTCCGGGAACCACCAGCCGTGCTCAGCCATGACCACTTTGGGATGGATGACCGGGGTCACAAGGGCTTTGACTGTGATTTTTCCCAGCCAGTTTTCAACACAGACCTTTTCGCCGTGTTCAATGCCGTATTTGAGCGCTGTGTCCGGGTGGATTTCAAGAACCGGGTCTTTCTGCTGTTCCCGGAGCCAGGGAATCTGCCGGTGTTCGGAATGAAAAAAGGGCCCCATTCTCCGGCCTGTGCACAGGATAAGGGGATAGTCCTTGAACAGGTCCGGGGTGCTGATATGGCTGTAGGGCGGTTCTTCATGGTAGGGCATGGGGTCAAGGCCCCATTTTTCCAGCCAGGAGGAAAAGAGTTCGATTTTCCCGGACGGGGTTCGAAAGCCTTGTTTTTTATCGGGTCTGAGCAGGCCCCTTTCATACCTGAAATAGGGTTTGCTGGGGTGGCCCTTGGGCGGAAGCATCCAGGTGTTGTCCACCAGTTCCTGGTAAGTGATGCCGGCTGATTTTAAAAGAGAATCAAAAAGAACCCGGGTGTTTTCAAAGGGGAAATCCTTCATGAATCGTTTGCAAAGTTCAATATTGATTTCAATGTCTGATTTGCACTCATCGACTTCAACAACTTTTTTGATGGCCTGCAGGGGAACCCACCAGGCTTTTAGCGAATCTTTTTCAAGAAAGGTGGCAGCCGGAAGGATCACATCGCAGAGCATGGCCGTGGGGGTCATGAAAAGGTCTACGCATACCGTGAAATCGAGTTTCTTGATGGCCTTGTGCCATTTCTGGGGTTCCATGCCGGTGCAGGCGATGGGGTTGGCGGTCTGTATCCACATGCCCTTGATGGGGTATGGCTTGTCTGAAAAAATCTGTTCCAGGACCTTGTCGGGCTGGGCCCAGGCCCTGAAATCCTTTATGGCGCCGTAATCGTGGATGCCGATGCGTTTGTCCATGACCTCGGGCGGCAGGCTTAAGATGGCGCCGCCGGAATGATAGGGATAGGTGACCACATCAAAGGCGTAGCGTGCAATGGCATTGCCGCCGGGAATGTCCAGGTTGCCCGTGAGACACCACAGATGGTTGATGGCCTGGGAAGTCGGGACGGTGGAGGGGATGGTATCAATGGGAAGACCCCAGTGAAGGGCGCCGGGCTTGGCCTTGGCATACATGCGGGCAGCCTCACGGATCTTGTTCGCCGGAACCCAGGTGATGTCCTCAACCTTTTCAGGCGTATACTGTTCGGCATTTTCCTTATACAGGGTCCAGACGGTTTTGACTTTGGCTTTGGACCCATCGGCCAGGGTGATGGAAAAACTGCCGTCCATGGAAGGTTTGGCGTTTTCCTTGCTATATGCCTGGGCTGTGGTGTCCCATACCATGAAATCGTCGGAAACAGCGTCATGGGCCACAAAATTCAAATCAGATCCGTCTTTTTTGATATCTTTTTCTTTTAAAAAAACCGGGATCTTGCCGTCAGTTCTGACCAGGTGAGGGGAATTGGTCCATTTTTCAACAAAGTCCATGTTGACGAGATTTTCCTTGATGATGACATGGATGAATCCCAGGGCCAGGGCTGCATCCGTGCCGGGCCGGAGCTGGAGCCAGATTTTGGCCCGGGAGGCGATCCAGGTGCATCTCGGGTCGATAACGATAAATTCGGTTCCCCGTTTCATCAAGTCCACATACCAGTGGCCGAAAAATCCGTCCGGGCAGGTGGCCGGCAGGTTCTGACCCCAGATAATGGCGGTTTCAGGGATTTTGTATTCCGGGTCGTCATATCGTTTTTCAAGCCACTGGGAAGCGTCCACCACGGCAAAATCACCCTGGGTGATGGACATCATCATGAGGCGGGGGGTATAGCAGGAGATCCCGGAAAGCCCGAACATCCAGTTGGGACTGCCGTATGCATAGGCCAGCATGGAAATCCAGCCGCCGATGTCCCGGCCGGTTCCCTGGTGGAAGATCACGGATTCAGCACCGAAATCGTCCCGGATTTTTTTCATTTTTTCTTCAATGAGGTCAAAGGCCTCATCCCAGGAAATTTCCTCAAACTTGCCCTCGCCCCTTTCCCCGACCCGTTTGAGGGGTTTTCTGAGGCGGTCCTTGTGATACATGTACTGGGTCATGGAAAGGCACCGGGAACAGAGTCTTCCCTGGTTCCAGGGATGGTCCGGGTCGCCTTCCACCTTGATCACCTTGTTGTCCTTGACATGGACCAGAATCCCGCAGCCGCCGTGGCAGCCGGGGCCTGGGGACCATGTCGTTGTCTTGATAATTTTTACCCCGTCATCTTTCATTGCATCTCCTTGTCCTGTTTGACATTACTTGGGTGACCAGAGAACTTGTCTTGGCTTTTTTTCCAGTTCTCCGGCAAGATCTTTTATTTTTCCATGGGTCAGGCATCTTGCCATGCAGTGCTGAACACAGGCGGGCAGAAGACCCTTTTTCGTCCTTTTCCGGCACAGGACACACAGCTCCGTGGGAAAGGGCAAAAAGGTGAGCCAGGCCTTGTCTTTTGGCAGGTCCTGAATGATTTCCAATATTTTTATCCCGCTCATGGGAGCTTCCCATCCGTTTTCCTGGCAGCAGGCAACGGTGCAGGCAAAGCATCCCGTACAATATTCATAATCAATGAGGAGGCCGTTTTTATCGGATTTTGGCATGGGGTTCCCTCCTTGTTTCTTTCTCTATCCTGCATAAGAGGTGTTTGATGGGAGCGCCGAGACCGTCCTCTCCCTGTTCATTCATGGGAATCAGCATATTGATATTGGATTCAAAGGTGTTAAACAAAGGATCATCCTTTTTTTCAGGGAACCACCAGCCATGGGCAGCCATGACCATCCAGGGCGGGACGATTTTTGTGACCTTGGCCTTGAATCTTGCCTTGCCCATCCAGTTTTCAACCGTGACCCATTCGCCGTTGGATATATTGTTTTTAAGAGCGGTGTCCGGGTGGATTTCCACCACCGGGTCAGGGTCAAGGGCGCGCAGCCAGGGGATATTTCTGTGTTCGGCATGGAAAAATGCTGCTGACCTGCGGCCTGTCCCAAGGATCAGGGGATAGTCCTTGAACAGATCCGGCCGGGACACCGGGGTAAAGGGAGGCTCCTTGAAATAGGGCAGGGCTTTTAAGCCCCAGCCTTCCCTTAAGGTGGAATAGAGTTCGAATCTCCCGGAAGGCGTGGCAAATCCAGGGTTTCCGTCTGATCTGAGAAGCCCTTTTTCATGGCGGAAATAGGGCCGGGAGGCATGATTTTCCGGGGGCAGTGCCCATCCTTTTTCTGAGAGCTCTTTAAAGTTCATGCCCGAGGGTTTGAGGATTTCATCAAAAAGATCATGGATCTTGTCCCATTTAAAATCCGGGTCAAAGCGTTTGGATAATTCAAAATTGATTTCAACATCAGGCCTGCAGCCTTCCACGGTCATGGCCTTGTTGATGGTCTGAAGCGGTACCCACCAGGACCTGACCCCGTCCTTTTCAAGAAATGTCGCCGAGGGGAGGATAACGTCGGCATATCTCAGGGACGGGGTCATGAAAAGATCCACGCCCACGATGAAATCAAGCTTTTCAAGGGCTTTCTGCCAGAGTTTCGGATCAAGGCCGATGCCGGACAAGGGGTTGCAGGTCTGCATCCAGAGTCCCTTTACAGGATAGGGTGTTTCACTGAAGATCTGCTCCATGACCTTGTCGGTCTGGCACCGCCAGATAAATTTATTAAAGGGGCCGTATTCGTCCTTGCCGATCCTGGGTTTGTCCAGGGCCGCATCTTTTAGTTTGATGACGCCTTCGGCGCCCGGAAGGGCGTAGGCAACGGCATTAAAGGCCGACCGGGTAAAGACGTTGCCGCCGGGTACATCCAGGTTGCCGGTCAGGGCCCAGAGGGCGGCAATGGCATGGCACAGCGGGGTGATCTCCGGGGTCATGTCAATGGGCACACCCCAGTGGATGGCGGCGGGTTTTGCCTTGGCATAGAATATGGCAGCCTTTTCAATATCCCGGGCCGGGATATAGGTGATTTTTTCCACTGCATCAGGGGTATAGTCAGCACAGGAGGCCTTGAATTTTTCCCAAACCGTTGTGCAGGAAATCTCATCACCGCTCAAGAGGGTCAGGGCGAAGCTTCCGGTTAATGAGGGGGTTGCGGTGTTCCTGGAATAGCTTTGTCTGGACGTATCCCAGATGACCGGGGTCTTTGTTTTGGCATCAAAGGCCACAAAATTATCCGGTGACCCGTTTTTAATGATATCCGATTCCCTTAGGAGTTTTCCGGTATCGCTTCGGACAAGCCGCGGGCCATCGGTCCAGGTTTCAAGAAAAGTCTGGTCATAGAGTTTATCCCGGATAATGACATGGAGAAATCCCAGGGCAAGGGCCGCATCGGTTCCGGGCCGGATCTGAAGCCAGTGCTCGGACCGGGAAGCAAACCAGGAAAGCCTGGGGTCAATTGCAATGATTTTGGTCCCTTTTTTCATGAGGTCAATGATCCAGTGGCCGAACAGGTTGTCCGGGCAGGTGGCGGATATATTATACCCCCAGATGATCATGCATTCCGGTGCTTTATAATCCGGGTGATCATAGCGTCCCGGCAGCCACTGGGCAGCATCAAAGACGGAAAAATCTCCCTGGACGGTGTCAAGGGCTGCGATTCTGGGGCTGTAGCAGGCATTCCCGCTCAAGGCAAACATGACATTGGGGCTGCCGAAGGCATAGGCCAGCATACAGATCCAGGGGCCGATATCACGGCCTGTCCCCATGGAGAAAATCATGCTTTCAGGACCGAATTCCTCCCGGATGCCCTTCATTTTTTCTTCAATGATATCAAAGGCTTCCTCCCATGTGATGGGTTCGAATTCATCTCTTCCCCGTTCACCCACCCGTTTCAGGGGTGATCTGAGCCGGTCCTTGTGATCAATATACTGGGTCATGGCAAGGGCCCTGGCACAGAGACGGCCCTGGTTCCAGGGATGATCCGGGTCGCCCTCAAGTTTTACAAGCTTATTGTCCCGAATATGGGCAAGGACGCCGCAGCCGCCGTGGCAGCCGGGGCCTGCGGACCAGGTGGTGGTTTTAACAATGGCGGTTTTGCTTTTTTCCATTACATTCTTGCTCCTGCCCGTCTTGAAATGATGCGGGCGGTTTGTGCAATCATTTCCCCAAATGTTTCAAATTTATCTTCGGTAAAGGTCCCGACCAGTACAATTCCTGCGATGACCTCATTGTTATGATCAAAAACGGGTGCGCTGACAGCCGTGATGCCCGGTGTGATTTCGGCATTGTCCACAGCATATCCGTTTTCCCGGCAAAAGGCGAGTTCCTCATTAAGCCTTTCAGGATTAAAATCTTTGATTTCCCCATGAAAAAACAGCTGGCCGGATTCCATGATTCTTTGCTGCTCTTCAGCATGGAGGAATCCGAAAACCGCTTTGCCGTGGGACCCGTGGGTAATGTGCAGGGACTGGTATTGCCGCACGGTTACGGAGAGCTTTTCATTGCCGTCATATTTGCCTGAAATGTAGAACTGGTCACTGCAGATGATTCCAAGAAGGACGCTGGCCTTGGTGTCATGGGCCAGCTTTCGAAGGTGATCCTTTGCAATGGCGGTGATGTCGAGCTTTTCCCTGGCCTTTTGGGCCAGGGGCATCAGACCGGGGCCAAGGGAATAGGTCTTGGTCTTTATGTCCTTTGTAATCAGGTCATATTTTGCCAGGGCATTTAATATGGAATAGCCCTTGCTTTTATGGATGCCGATTTCCTTGCAGATGGCGGTCAATCCCATATCATTGCCCTTGTTTTTCCCAAGGCAGAAAAGCAGTTGAGCGGCCTGTTCCACAGCCGGGGCAGTGGGGAGGGCGCTTGATTTTTCATTTTCCACAACAGCTGAATTCATAAAAATAACTCCAATTTGTTCTATATACAGAACTCGGTTCTGTATATTAGACTAAATTGGAAAATTCATGTCAAGAAAAAAATGACTATTCAGGCCAAAGCGTAAGTATCAGGAGTGGAGTGGTCCGGTTGGGGATGGTAGAGGCAATTTCTTTGATATATTGGCAGCCCATTTTTTCATAAAATTCCCTGGCATTTGGATCTGATAAGATGCTGACGCGGCTGATCCCGTGTTCCCGGCAAATTATTTTCAAATGATGAAAAAGGGTTTTCCCTATCCCTTTCCCGATAAAATCAGGCAAGATAAACATATGCTCAAGCCAATGGCCTTTTAAAAGGAGGATGCCTGAAGCATCAATATCATTTTCAAGATGCACCAGGGAATAATACCCGAGGATGCGTCCCTTGTCTTTGGCCACAAAGACTCTGTTCTGCCGGATATAGTCCGGGCTGATGAAAAGCTCTTTTTTCCACGTTTCAAAAAAATGATCAGGATATCCCCAGTATTTTTTCGACTCAAAGGATAAAGATGTGAGGATACCGGCATCTTCAATTTTGGAGGGTCGAATTTTCAAAGGTTTATACAGTGCCTCGTCAATGAATATTTTTTTCTCTTTCTGGTAACACAGGCCTTGATAGAAAACAAGACCATACCCTGATGTGCAGGCAAAGGGTCCTTGACAGAGGGTTGCGATCATAAAAAGGCCGTGGTATAGAAAGGCTTTCTCCATAAAAAGGGGACCTATGATCAAAGACATAACACTTCGTATCCAGCCGGATAAGCTTAATAATCTTGAACATATCAAGGAAATTGCAGCCATTGCCCTGAAAATGGATAGCCAGGCCATTGATGCGGTACAGATCATAAGACGGTCCGTGGATGCAAGGGGAAAGGCCCCGGTATTTCAGACCCGGGCAAGGGTGTATTCAAAAGAACCCTTGCAGGAGCTTTTGCTGCCTGTGAATTATGAGCCGGTTAAACCCGGTAAACGGGTTGTTATTGTCGGAAGCGGTCCGGCAGGGCTTTTTGCAGCGCTGAGACTGATCGAAAAGGGCATTGTCCCCATCATCCTGGAAAGGGGAAAGGATGTTAAAGAAAGACGGTTTGATTTGAAAACCCTTCAGACCGAAGGGGCTGTGAACCCGGATTCCAATTATTGCTTTGGTGAAGGCGGGGCAGGCACCTACAGCGACGGAAAGCTTTATACCCGGTCCACCAAACGGGGGGATGTAAAAAAAATTCTATCCGTACTGGTTCGCCACGGGGCAATCCAGGATATCCTGGTCAATGCCCATCCCCATATCGGGTCCAACAAACTGCCGAAAATCATTCAGGCCATTCGGGATACGATTTTAAATTGCAGGGGCGAGATCCATTTTAATTCCAGGGTAACGGATTTTATTTTAAAGAACAGGCAGATCCTGGGGGTCAGAACAAAAAACAGTGAATTTCAAGCCCATGCCGTCATCCTTGCAACGGGCCATTCTGCCCGGGACATTTATGAACTCCTTGATAAAAACCAAATTCTCATGGAAGCCAAGCCTTATGCCATGGGCGTCCGTGTGGAGCATCCCCAGGAGCTGATCAATGCCATTCAATACGGAACAGCCAAGGACAGCCCCTTTTTGCCCGCAGCAGCCTATTCACTGGCCTGCCAGGTGGGAAAGGCCGGGGTTTATTCCTTTTGCATGTGCCCCGGCGGCATGCTGATCCCGGCATCCACAGCCCCGGGCGAGCTGGTGCTGAACGGGATGTCCAATTCCCTTCGCAATCTGGGCCATGCCAATGCAGGAATGGTTGTCACCATTGATGAAAGCCAGTACGGTTATTTAGGGCAAAAGTTCAGGCATTTTTCAGGGCTTGAGTTTCAAAGGCAGATGGAAAAAAAAGCATTTCTTGCAGGAAGAGGGACCCAGGCCGCACCTGCCCAGGCGCTGACGGATTTTCTGGAGGACAGGCAAAGCCTGATTCTTCCCGCCACATCCTATATCCCCGGGATGGTCAGCTATCCTTTAAAAGACGTCCTGGGGCCTTATATTACCAATGCCCTGAAACAGGCGTTTCATATTTTCGGCCGTAAAATGAAAGGCTATGTGACAAAGGAAGCCAAGCTCCTGGCAGTGGAAAGCCGGACAAGCTCTCCGGTGAGAATCCCCAGGATGCCGGATACCCGGATGCATCCTCAAATCAAAGGGCTGTTCCCGGCAGGAGAGGGTGCAGGGTATGCAGGCGGCATTGTGTCGTCCGCCATTGACGGAGATCTAACATCAGATTCGGTTTCTGCCTTTCTGGGGGGAGACGGATAGAAAAAAATTTTTGCAAAAAGAATCAGCCGGTTCTCCATTGCAGGGGAACCGGCTGATTTTATTTTTTAATTCTAAATCTGATCAAAATACTTCGGTTCCCATCGAATTTTTTCTATTAAAAGGTTTAATCGTTCCGGATCATTGTTGTGTTTGAATTTTGAAAAAGCACAGCCTTTTTTGATGACACCGGCTTTTATGGCTACTGCACCCACGCGTTTGGCCACTTCAAGGGAAACATTCTTAAGCTGATCCAGAGGCGGGCAAAGAATTCCGTCTTTTATATCTTCTTCACTGACAAAATCTGCAACGGCATGGGCGGCTGCAGAAAAAAATGAGGGCAGGACTTCTTTTGCCCCGGAAGCGACAATGCCAAGCCCTACGCCCGGGAAAACAAAGGCATTGTTCATCTGGCCGATGCGGTGATCTTCTCCTTTATAGTGAACGGGTGGGAAGGGAGAACCGGTTGCCACCAATGCTTTTCCACCGGTCCAGTTGAAAATGTCCTGAGGAAGGGCTTCGGTTTTGGTGGTGGGATTGCTCAACGGGAGAATGACGGGTCTGTCGGTATTTTTGCCGACAGCCTCAATGATGTCTTTTGTAAAACACCCAGGCTGGCCCGAGGTGCCGATGAGGACGGTGACCTTTTCATTTTTGATGGCATTCAAAAGTGTATTGTCTTCAGAAATTTTTAGCCAGGAAAGGGTTTTGGGATCTTTTGCAAATTTTACCTTGTAGGGCTCCATTTCCTTACCGGAAGTGACAATGCCCTTTGAATCAAGCGTAAAAATTTTTGATATGGCCTCTTTTTCATCCATTCCCTGCTCCATGAGTTCGGTGAGGATCTGTTCGGCAATACCAATGCCGCCAGCGCCTGCACCATTAACCAGGTAAACCTGGTCAGACATTTTTTCCATTTTTACTTTCATGGCTGCTAGGATTCCGGCAACTGCGATAGCTCCCGTTCCCTGGATATCATCGTTAAAGGAAATGACTTCCTTGACGTATTTATCCCGGACTGTGAACGCTGTCTGTTTTGAAAAATCTTCCCACTGGAGTAAGGCATTGGGAAAATTGCGTTTAAAAGCAGCGACGAATTTTTCAATAAATATATTATATTCCTGACCCTTGAGGCGCTTGTGGCGCCAGCCGATATACTCGGGATCATTTAACAGGTCTTCATTGTCGGTTCCCACATCCAGGGATATAGGAAGGCAATGCCAGGGGGCAATCCCGGCTCCCTGGGTATAAAGCATGAGTTTCCCAAGGCAGATGGGGATACCGCCGGCACCCTGGTCTCCAATCCCGAGAATCCCCTGGTTATCGGTGACAACAGCGATTCTGATATCCTGGTCTGTATAGTTTCTAAGAATAAATTCAGCATAGTTTATATTGCCCGGATAAAAGTGGATGCCATTGGCTCCACGGAAATTTTTTGAATACTGCTGGCAGGCCAGACCTACCGTAGGGGTATAGATGATGGGTAAAAATTCTGTGACATTGCTGGCAACAACGGCATTGAAAAGAACGACATTCCGGTCGTAGAGATTCCGAAGATAAATATAACGTTGAATGTCGCTTCCTTTTTCCCTTACAGTGGCAAGGCATCCCCTGATTTGATCCTCCAGGGTTTTTACTCTGGGCGGCAAAAACCCGCTGAGTTTGAGTTTCTTCCTTTCTTCAATGGTAAAGGCAGGCCCTTTGCTGATGTTGTTAAAGCGCAGAACATCAAACCCTTTTAGATTAATCTGAACGCCGAGGGTTTCCCCGAATTCGCCGTATTTAAACTCATAATGATTAATTTCCATGACTTAATAATTCCCTCAAATTTTTTTATAAACATATCTGCCAAAAAAACAGCGGAATGCATTATATCACAGATTTTAAAATTAAAGGGGAAATAAGAGGAATTCCAGAGCGGAATTTTTCCCGGCCCTGCGAAAAATTGCATCAGGGCCGGGAAGATTTTTTAATCAGCAGCCTTAACTGTTAATCATCTGGCGCATTACATAGTGAAGGATGCCGCCGTTTTTAATATAAGCAGCCTCAATATCCGTATTCAGCCTGACCAGAACCTGGAAGCTTGTTTTTGTATTGTTCTTTGCGGCAGAGACCGTCAGAATTCCATTGGGCCGGATCTGGTCCAGACCCGGGATTTCAAATATTTCATCGCCCTTAAGATTTAAGGATTCAAAGGATTCATCCTCTATAAAAGTTAAGGGCAGAACGCCCATTCCCACCAGGTTGGATCTGTGAATCCTTTCAAAGGAGACGGCAATCACGGCTTTGACGCCGAGAAGGCTTGGCCCTTTGGCAGCCCAGTCTCTTGAAGAGCCGGTTCCGTATTCTTTTCCGCCGAACACCAGGAGATCGGTGTTTTGATCCTGATATGTTTGGGAGGCATCAAAAACATATTGTTTTTCCATTTCCGGGAATTTCAGGGTCCACCCGCCGGCTTCCTGTACCAGCTGATTTTTGATCCGGATATTGGCAAAGGTTCCCCTCATCATGACTTCATGGTTGCCCCTTCGTGATCCGTAGGAATTAAATTCCCAGGGTTTTACACCATTTTCAGAAAGATAGATTCCGGCAGGGTAATTTACCGGTATGGCCCCTGCCGGAGAGATATGATCCGTTGTCACGGAATCCCCCAGGACAAGAAGGGCCCGGGCATCCTTAATTTCCATTGCCTTGGGCATATCCAGTGAAAAATGTTTGAAAAAAGGCGGGTTCCGGATGTAAGTGGAGGCTTTATCAAATTTAAACGTTGTGCTTTCATCGACCACAAGCTCCTGCCAGAGCCGGTCGCCGGAGAAGATGTGGGCATACTGGTCTTTAAAAAACTTTTCATGGACATAGGTTTCAACAAAATGATTGATTTCATCTGATCCGGGCCAGATATCCTTCATGAACACGGGGTTTCCTTCCTTTGAAACTCCAAGGGGTTCAGTGGTCAGATCGATATCGATTCTTCCGGCAATAGCATAGATCACAACCAGAATGGGCGACATCAGAAAATTGCCTTTGACATCCTGGTGAATCCTTGCTTCAAAATTCCGGTTTCCTGAAAGAACGGACATGACATCCAGATGATGGGTTTTGATGGATTCTTCGATGAACGGGTCAAGGGGGCCGCTGTTTCCGATACAGGTCATGCACCCGAATCCGGTATTGTTAAACCCGAGTGCTTCAAAATATTTCATTAGCCCGGAATCTTTCAGATAATCCAGAACGACCCTGGACCCGGGGGACAGGGATGTCTTGACAAACCAGGGGATAGTCAATCCTTTTTCAACGGCTTTTTTTGCAACAAGCCCTGAACCGATCATGGTATAGGGATTGGAAGTGTTGGTGCAGGAGGTGATGGCGGCAATGACAATGCTCCCGCTGGTGAGGGCCTGGGGCTTTTTATCAGGATTGATCTGGATTTTTTTTCTGTTTTTAAGGTCAAAAATCCGGGTTGTTTTTTGTTTGACTTCGGACAGAGAAAGCCTGTCCTGCGGACGGGATGGGCCTGCAATGGATGTTTCAATCAAAGAAAGATCCACATCTATTTTTTTTGAAAAACGGATAGGGGTGTCATGGGTGTTGAAAAATCCGCAGGTTCTGCAATAGGCCTCCACAAGCTCTGCTGTTTTTCTTCGATTTGTTTTTTTAAGATAGGAAAGGGTCTGCTCATCAACCGGGAAAAATCCTGCGGTTGCCCCGTATTCAGGGGACATATTGGCAATGGTGGCCCTGTCGGTCAAGGTCAGGTATTTTAACCCTTCGCCCGTGTATTCAACGATTTTTTCAACTACATTCTCTTTGCGAAGGATCTGGGTGATATAAAGCGCAATATCCGTGGAGGTGATCTGTTTTCTGGGTTTGCCGATAAAATTGACCCCGATGATCCGGGGAAGATTCATATAGTAGGGCTGCCCCAGCATGACGGCTTCGGCCTCAATGCCGCCCACGCCCCAGCCAAGGACGCCCAGGGAATTGATCATGGTAGTATGGGAGTCTGTGCCCACAAGGGTATCCGGAAAAGCGAGAATTCCTTCGCTGGTTTTTTTTGTGGTAACAACCGTGGCCAGGTATTCAAGGTTGACCTGGTGGCAGATTCCTGATTCAGGCGGTACAACCCTGAAATTATCAAAATTTTTCTGGGCCCATTTTAAGAGCTGATACCTCTCTTTGTTGCGTTCATATTCTTTTTGAGCATTCAGGAAAAAAGAATTTTTTTCTCTGAAATGATCCACCTGGATGGAGTGATCGATGACAAGGTCAACGGGGACAAGCGGGTTGATTCTCCTGGGGTCTGCACCTTTGGCAGCTACAGCGTCCCGCATGGCGGCAAAGTCAACCACGGCAGGAACACCCGTAAAATCCTGCATCAGAACCCGTGAAGGGTAAAAGGCGATGAGCTGAGAATCTTCTGGGTCGGTCTCATAGAATTTTATGGTATTGACAATATCCGACCAGTGAATGATGTTTGAATCCATGTGCCTGGCAAGGTTTTCTATCAATATCCGGGCTGAAAAAGGAAGGGTATCTATTTTTGTGAGTCCCATGTTTTCCAGCAGGCGGATATTGTGAACAATATATTCCCGGTCTTCCAGGTTGAGATGATATTTTAAATTTTGATGCGACATTTTCTTACTCCATATGGCCAATAATTTTTCAAAAGGTTGATAAAGCTGATACAGTAGGATATTATCAAAAAAACAATAGATCAAGCCGCAATCAAGATTAAAAATAAAAAGATTCCCATTATAGCCTTGACTGCCCTTGCAATGCCGGAAGATTCAGAAATATGTCTTAATGCAGGGATGGACCGGTGTTTTACAAAACCGATCCATCCTGAAAAATCGTTTATGCGATTTAAGACCTGTTCAAGGTATAAGCCACACCTATTTCCCCTGTTCCTCTTTTCTTAAATCTTTTCTTAAAATTTTTCCAACATTGGATTTGGGGAGCTCTTTTCTGAATTCCACCTTTACCGGGAGCTTATATTTGGCAAGTTTTGTATCACAGTAGTCAATGACCTCTTTCTCCGTCATTTCCTGACCTTCTTTTAAGACAACAAAGGCTTTGGCCGCTTCCCCGCGTTTTTCGTGGGGGATACCGATGCAGCAGGCTTCAAGGATTTTCGGGTGTTCGAAGAGCACTTCATCAATATCTCGTGGATAAACATTATAACCGCCTGAAATAATCATGTCCTTGATGCGGTCTACAATGTAGAAATACCCGTCTTCATCCATTTTAGCGACATCGCCGGTACACAAAAACCCGTCATCAGTTAATGTTTTCTTTGTTTCATCGGGTTTGTTCAGGTACCCTTTCATGATCTGGGGGCCGCGGATCAGCAGCTCGCCCGGTTCTCCCAAAGGAACCTCCTTGGTTTTATCATTCAGATCCACAATTTTGCATTCCGTATCCGGGATGGGAAGACCAATACTGCCCTGTTTTCTTAACCCGTTAAAGGGGTTGACATGGGTGACCGGAGTGGATTCCGTAAGACCGAACCCTTCAACAATAATGGAGCCGGTTTTTTCCTGGAATTTGGTGATCACTTCCAGGGGCAGGGGCGCGCTGCCGGAAAAACAGCCTTTGATGCTGGTCAGATTCGTATGTTCCATATCCGGATGATCCAGAATTCCGATATACATGGTCGGCACCAATGGCGCAAAGGTTACTTTAAATTTGCTGATGGCTTCCAGCAGCGGTTCAGGCTGCGGCTTGGGAACAAGGACATTGCTCCAGCCCATGCGGATGGCGAAATTCATGGAAACCGTCATGCCGAACACATGAAAGATGGGAAGCGCACCAAGCATGACCTCTGCGCCTTTTTTAAAGGCGGGAAACCAGGCTTCCACCTGCTGGATCTGATAACTGATGTTCTTGTGGGTCAGCATAACACCCTTTGATACACCGGTTGTTCCGCCTGTATACTGGTACATGGCCACATCATCAATCGATACATTCTCCTGCGTATAGTCAGGGGCGTGTTTCGCAATAATGTCTTTGAATTTAAAGAGGTTTTTTGCCGGTGCAACATCTGCGGCAAGGCCTTTCTTTTTAGCGACAAGGGGAAACAAAAGACGTTTGGCAAAGGGAAGATAATCCCCGATGGAGGTGTATACGATGGTTTTGATATTGGTTTTTTCCCTGAGATTGACCATTCTTTTGACCAGAAGATCCAGGGTGATTAAAAAGGTTGAATTTGAATCCGTGAACTGATGTTCCAGCTCCCGGTCGGAATACAAGGGATTATTTAGAACCACAACGGCACCGATTCTAAGAGTGGCATAATAGGCCACAACACAGGGAATGACATTGGGCAGAAGAATGGCCACGCTATCCCCTTTTTTGATCCCAAACCCTTTCAATGCGGCTGAAAACCTGGCAACCATTTCATTAAGTTCTTTGAATGAAAGCGTAAACCCCTGAAAAATCAATGCCGGATGATCCGGGAAGTTTTTTGCCGATTCTTCAAGATATTGGGCGACCAGCATGTCTTTGTATTCTACAGTATTTTTTACGCCCTGCTCATAAGACTTGACCCATATTTTTTTTGAATATTCACTCTGGTTTGACACTTTCGTCCCCCTTCTGTTTTATCCGTTAAATAAGATACTTCGTATTGTTTGATAGAAAGAAATCATGGCATGTGTCAAGAAAAAAATGAACATTGTTTCTTTAACCGACTTAAAATCAACAACGGTTTTTTTCTCCCGTCTCCCGTAAAGATAAATTCGATGCGAGGTATAAGGCCTTCCTGTCAATTTTTTGAATTAGCTCAGCAGGGATGATCCGCTTCTTCGTTTGTTGATGGAGACGCTGTGTCCAAAAAGCCATCCAAGCATGAGGACGCCAACGCCGAAAAGAGACCATTTGATCATATCGGTTTTCAGAAGGCCCGTGCTCTTTGATTTAAAGGTTGTAAGTTCTGCTGAGAGAGCCGCATTTTTTTCCTGAAGCGTTTTGTTTTCATTGATAATCTGCTGGATGTTTCTGGATTGCTCTATCAGGGTATCATATTTTGCTTTGGTATCAGAGAGTAAAAGGGTTGCTTTTTCTGTTTCATTCATGGCTGTTTTTAAAGAAATTTCCAATTCTTTTATCTTTTGAACAGCCTCATTTTCACCGGTTGTTATCTGATTGTTGGGAGATTGAAACCGGGTTTGCAGTTCAAGGATTTTATTTTCCAGAGCTTTATTTTCCTGCTTCAAGGTTTCAATGATAGAGGTTTTCGGTGTTTCAAAACTGATGAACCGCTTGTCGACAAAACCGACTTCTTTTGATTCCAGCTCTATCTTATAGTATTCAGGCAGCTCCTCAAGAATCGAAACCGGTGTATCACTTTTTAGTCTTTTGATAACAGTGGAGGACTCCCCCGGGCTATCTCTGAAAGTCAGGAACAGCACATCAGATACATATCCGGTCTGTGCGGTCAGAGGGTTGGGAAATCCGCAGGACAGAAGTAAAAGAATCAGTAATTGAAAAAATGATTTTTTCATATAGCATTTGCCTCCGTTTATTTTTTTTAAACTCAATAGCAATCCTTTATCCATTTTACAATAAAAAAACGCTTGCCAAGGATGCTTAACAAGGATATCAAATATACATGCGGCAATGGAAATGAATAATGCGGATTTGGAGCAAATGAACCCGGCCTTTTATCATAAACTGTGTATCACAAATATTCTTAAAGGAGTTGAGGAAGGGCTTTCCAAGTATTCAAACATCAGCAGGGTTGCGATTATCTTTATCCCGAATGAAAATGACCCCATTCGAATCTTTGATCCCCAGAACATATTAAGAGGTCATGAATTAAAGCTCAAAGAGATTTTTCATGATAACCAAGGCACCTGGCGGCACAGGATAAAAGAAAAAATTCAGGGTCAGCCAAAAGGATATATGGTGCCTGAAAATGACCTGTCGTTATCCGGGCTGATTTCTTATGGCTGCAGTTCAAATGATTTTTTTTACCAGATGTGGTTTACGGACCACCACCCGGACATGTGTTCCATTCATCCCACGGAAAGGTGGCTGGAGCAGGCAGCCTGTCTTCTGGTGCATGATTATAATTCAAGAATTGCGGCCATCAATTCATCAGACTATGTCCTGAAGAATTATTCCCTCCAGGCTATTGCAGACTATATTGTTGATGAAAGAGAAAAAGGCCTTGGGCCAGACTTAAAGATCCTCATACCGCCAATTTTAAATGATATTCTCAACATTTCCAAAACACGTGAAGAAGGAGCCTGGGCAAGGGGCACCCTTTTTTTTGTTGATCCAACGAGGCTTTCCCAGATCTCTTTTATTACTAAAATCCAAAAGCATGAACGGCCTGCCATCAGCAATGTAAAACACATTCGAAAGCTTCTGGTGGCGGTTGAAAATTCAGATAGAAAACTTGTGTCAGACGGTTTGATGGTTATCGGAATCACAGACAGCGAGATTCCTCCCTATGCCATTTCAGCTGAATTCAAGGGAGACCATGGGTTTTTAATGTTGGGCAATGAAAGAATTTCTTCTTTTTTTGACGGCAGTTTTCATTCAACTACACGGGAAGCCAAAATGGTTGAACTGGAAGAACTCCTTCTGGATTCAGACCTTGGCAGAGAAAAGATCACCCCTTTATTCCAGCTTATTTCCCACCTTGTACACAGCGCATCCAACGGGCGATATGGATGTACGCTGGTGGTTGATTTGAATGATGCCCCGACAATTCTGTCCGGCCATGTGCTGGAGCCGCCTTTAAGCCTTTTGGAACCAAAGAATTTAGGGCTGGCCTGTTCTCTCTTGAAAATTGACGGGGCGGTTCATATTACACCGGACCTTTGCCTTCATGGGTTCGGCTGTCTTCTGGACGGTAAATCCATTACCTGGGAAAACATGGCAAGAGGGGCAAGATACAATTCAGCTTTAAGATTTTCTGCCGACCATACCCGCATTATTGTTGTGGTAGTGTCGTCAGACAGACCTGTATCCATTATTTATAATGGCATTGAGATTAACGCTTTCAGCCATTGGCGGCCTGTGTATCAATATTCACCGGCGCCCGTGGAACTGGAAAAATATTTGAACGGAGTAATCCTATGACACACCATCATGACGACCACCATCCGCACAGCCATGATCATTCTCACGACCATAGCCATTCACATGATCATAACCATGAAAACGACCATGATCACGGGCACACACATGAATTGACCTTTGAACAGAAACTGGAGAAACTGTTCACCCACTGGGTGGATCATAATGACAGCCATAAGGAAACCTTTTTTACCTGGGCACAAAGAGCAAAAGAGGCCAAACTGGATGCTGTTGCAGCAAAAATTGAAAAAGCCGGGCAGGCGGCTGAAGAGATTACCCGGCTGCTGAAAGAAGGCATGAAAGCACTTAAGGGATAAGAACTTGCCCTATGTGTTCCATTGCCCAGTCGATTTCTTCTTTTTTGATAATAAGGGGCGGGGCGAACCGGATGACATGAGTATGGGTCTCTTTGCAGAGAAGACCTTTTTTCATGAGTTTTTCACAAAAAGGTCTGGCCCCTCCGGCCTCCGGCTTAAGTTCAACCCCGATTAAAAGTCCTTTGCCCCGGACTTCTTTTATAAACGGGCTCTTCAATGCTTTCAGTCTTTTCATGAAATAGGACCCCATTTTTTCTGCATTTTCGATCATGCCTTCATCTATCAGAACCTTTATTGCCTCTCTGGCAACGGCGCAGGCCAAGGGATTTCCGCCAAAGGTAGACCCATGATCCCCTGGAATGAAAACCCCTAATACGTCTTCATTTGAGAGGACGGCAGATACGGGATAGCACCCCCCGGATAAGGCTTTGCCGATTAAAGTCACGTCGGATTCAATACCTTCGTGCTCCTCTGCCAGGAGTTTTCCGGTTCTGCCGAGACCGGTCTGGATTTCGTCAAGCACAAGCGCGACCTTATGGTTGGTGCAGATTTCCCTGACAGCTTTTAGATACCCGTCAGGCGGCACAATTACGCCTGCCTCACCCTGGATGGGCTCCACAAGAAAGGCAACAGTATTTTCAGTAATGGCATTTTCAAGGGCCCTGGCATCGCCAAAGGGAATGGCAATAAACCCGGGGGTAAAAGGTCCGAACCCGTCCCTGTATTGCTCTTCTGTGGAAAAGCCGACAATGGTAAGGGTCCGGCCATGAAAATTATTTTCACAGACAATAATTTCTGCTTTGCCTTCTGGAATGTTCCTGGTTTTGTATCCCCATTTGCGGACCGCTTTAATAACGGTTTCTACTGCTTCGGCACCGCTGTTCATGGGCAGGACCATATGGGAATGGGTTAACTCGCAGATATCTTTGTAAAATAAGGCCAGCTGATCGTTTCGAAATGCCCTGGAGGTGATGCAGAGCTTATCCATCTGCTCTTTCATTTTATTGATGATCCTGGGGTGGCAATGGCCCTGGTTTACAGCGGAATAGGCTGCCAGGCAATCCATATATCTGTTGCCTTCCACATCCCATACCCAGATCCCTTGTCCTTTTTCAAGAACGACATCCAGGGGTTTATAGTTTTTTGCACCCAATTTGTTTTCAAGTTCAATGAATTCGCTTGTTTTCATTTTGTTATCCTCAATCATGATCCGGCTTGTTGTTTTTGTGACTGATCAGCATACAATGATATCAAAAGATTATCAACTCGGTTAGTTCCTTTACGATCATTTAGCCAGCCAGGCCTTTTTTTGTCGGATATAACTGTGATATCAGCATCCCGGCCAGCATCAGGGCGCATCCGAAAATTGCCCTGTTTGAAAGAATTTCGTTCAGAATGATCCGGCCGCCCAGGGCTGCCACCACGGATTCAAGACATAAGATGATGGCGGCGTGGGAGGTGGGGCTGTTCTTCTGACCATAGATCTGGAGAGAATAAGCAACACCCACAGACAAAACCCCTCCATACAAAAGGGGCAGGGCTGTATCCAAAATATCGGAAAGGATAAAGGTTTCCGAAAAAAGAGCAACGATAAGGCTTAAAATGGCACAAACACAGCATTGGACAAGGGACAGTCTTACCGTATCAAATCTCTGGGACAGCCTGCCGATGATAATCAGATGAAAGGCAAAGCAGACGGCAGAGAAAAATACCAGAAGGTCTCCAAAATCCACATTCAGGTCTTTGGTCACACTTAACAGATACATGCCGACACCGGCAAGGATTGCTCCGGCCCAGGTTCCGGGGGAGGTCCTGCTGCTTTTTATAAATAAACCGATCAGAGGGACCATTACCACATAAAGCCCTGTAATAAACCCGGCTTTCCCGGCAGTGGTGTAGACAAGCCCCACCTGCTGAAGTGAAATGCCGCCAAAAAGAATAAGGCCTGAAATGATTCCGGAAGGGATCAGCCCGCTTCCGTCCTGATCCTTTATCCGGTTCCGGGGAAAGAACATGAACGGAAGCAGGGAAAGACATCCCAGAACAAAGCGGAGCCCGTTAAAGGTAAACGGACCCACATGGTCCATGCCGATTCTCTGGGCCACAAAAGCAAGCCCCCAGATGGTTGCCACCAGCAATAAGGTAAAATCTGATTTCAAAGCACTTGATTTCATGATATCCAAACCATATGATCATCCAAAAATGGAATGTGTTATAGTGAACTGCCGATTAAAAAAAGCATGATCTAATATTAAACACAGGGGTTCGTCAAGGATATTTAATGCATAAGGATATTACGGCACATATGGAAATGGCTGGGCAGAGGCTGATGCTGGGGTTTGACGGCATTGAACTCAACGATGATGTAAAGCATATTATCGGAGATATCAGGGCAGGCGGCCTTATTCTTTTTAAAAGGAATATTGAAACCCCGAACCAGGTAAAAGCGCTTTGTGAATCCTGCCAGGCTTATGCAGAATCCTGCGGTGTTCCGCCTCTCTTCATTTCCATGGACCAGGAAGGCGGGACCGTGGCAAGACTCAGGGAACCGTTTACAATTTTCAAAGGCAATCCATATATTGAAACAATTGAAGATGCAATTGACTTTGCCGCCATCACTGCGAGGGAGCTGAAAAGCATTGGCGTGAATATGAACCTTGCCCCTGTCCTGGATGTGGCCGCCGAAAATGAGGACAGCATCATGAAGACCCGTGCATTCAGAGGAAACGCTGAAACGGTTTCCATTCTGGGCATGCAGGTGATCCGTACATTTCAGGAAAAAGGGATTATGGCGGTAGCCAAGCATTTTCCGGGGATCGGCAGAACCATAAAGGATTCCCATTTTTTTCTTCCCGAGCTGAATATTGATTTATTCACCTTGAAACAGTCTGATCTTATTCCGTTTATGGCAGCAAAAAACGAAGGGGTCGCAGGCATCATGCTTTCGCATATTCTTTATCCAGGGCTTGACAAAGACTGGCCCGCAAGTCTGTCCCCCGCCATTGCAAACGATCTCTTGCGTCATCAGGTGGGGTATGACGGGCTTGTGATGACCGATGACCTGGATATGAAAGCCATTAAAAAGGACATTGATATCTGTATGCACCAGATCCTCGCCTCTGAGATCGATATGGCACTGATCTGTCATAAAGGTCCCAATATTGACAGGGCATATCATGAAATCAAAAAACTTTTGAATCAAGATGAAATCCTCTTTTCAGCCGGGGTAAAATCCCTTGAAAGAATATTAAGGCTTAAGCGGGAATATATTGAAAAGCAGGATCTTAATTGATCTTTGGTCTTGAATAGACATCCTCTTCTAGGGAAGTCAGATTTTTGTCCCGTATCAGGGTATAGCCCCTTGCGGCAACCATGGCGGCATTGTCGCCGCACAAGTCCAAGGCAGGCGTAAATATTCTGATTTTATAGGGGGCGGCATTCTTTGACAAAGTTTCAGCAAAGGTCTGGTTGGCCGAAACCCCGCCTGAAATACCGATACGGCTGCATCCTTTAATCTGGGCTGCGTGGATCAGTTTCTGGGAAAGAACATCAATCACGGCTTTCTGGAAAGAGGCGGCAACCCTTGCTTTTTGATTTTCTAAAGAGACGTCATGGTCATGGATATACCTGGCTACTGCGGATTTCAAACCGCTGAAACTGAAATCAAAGCTGTCTTTTTCCAGCAATGTTCTGGGAAATAGGATATCAGGATTCTGTTTCCGGCTGAGTTTTTCAATGATGGGGCCGCCGGGATACCCCAGTCCCAGCATCTTCGACACTTTGTCAAAGGCTTCTCCGGCTGCGTCATCCCTTGTCTGGCCCATGAGTTCGAAGGTTTTATGGGAAGTGACGTGATAAATATTCGTATGCCCGCCTGATACCACAAGGGCAATAAAGGGAAAATCCGGTGGGTCATCCATTAAAAACAGTGAATATATATGGGCTTCCAGGTGATTGATGCCTGCAAAGGGAAGAGACCTTGCAAAGGCAAAGGCTTTGGCAAAGGAAAAGCCTACCAGGAGTGCGCCGATCAGACCGGGTCCCTGTGTTGCAGCTACCCCGTCGATATCCGAGAGGCGGATTCCGGCTTTTTTGACGGCTTCATCCACAACAGGAATAATGGCTTCAATGTGCATGCGCGAAGCAAGTTCCGGCACAACTCCGCCATACTGGTGATGGACTTTCACCTGGGAGGCAATAATGGAAGAAAGGATGGTTCTGCCGTCTTTAACCACTGCGGCAGCAGTTTCATCACAGGAGGATTCAATCCCTAAAACAATCATGCGATGGACATTCGATCAGACCCACTGGGTCTGGGGTTCATTGTCTGTCCTGGATATCACTTCGCCGATAAAATAAGCTTTTTCATTCATGGCGCCGATTCTGTCCATGACTTCCTGGACTGATTTTTCAGGGACAACGACGACCATGCCGATGCCGTTGTTGAATGTGCGGTGCATTTCAGGTTCCGGCACAGCTCCTTCTTTCTGAAGGATCTTGAAAATAGGCGGCACATCCCAGGCTTGCCTTTGAATAATGGCTTTACAGGCTTCCGGTATAACACGGATGATATTTTCATCAATACCGCCGCCGGTGATGTGCACAAGACCGTGTATGGGAAGGTCCCGTATCAGGCTTAATACGGTTTTAACATATATGATGGTCGGCTTTAACAGCTCTTCTCCAAGGGATGTGTCAAGATCGGCAAGCTTTGTTTTTACGGTATATTTTGCTTTATCAAAAAGAATTTTCCGGACAAGGGAAAACCCATTGCTGTGAATTCCGCTGGATGCAATGCCGATGAGTTTATGTCCGTTTCTGATGCTGGAGCCGTCTATAATTTTATCATTGTCGACAATTCCCACGGAAAAGCCTGCCAGATCATATTCACCGGCTTTATACATGCCGGGCATTTCAGCTGTTTCACCGCCGATGAGGGAGCATCCGGCTTCATTGCATCCAGTGGCAATTCCTAAGAGTATCTGTTCCGCCACATCATTATTCAAAGTTCCCGTGGCCAGATAGTCCAGGAAAAATAAAGGTTTCGCCCCCTGTACAATCACATCGTTGACACACATGGCCACAAGATCGATCCCAATGGTATCATGCTTGTCCATCATAAATGCAATCTTCAGTTTGGTGCCGACCCCGTCCGTGGAACTGACCAGCACCGGGTTGGACACATTAGCCAGATTAAGGGAATAAAGTCCCCCAAAGCCTCCTATTTCACCCATTACACCGGTTCTGGGAGTGGTTTTTGCAATATCTTTTATCCGGGATACAAGTTTGTTTGCCTTGTCGATATTAACACCTGAAGCTGCATATGTTAGGGAGTCGTTCATATAGGAATCACCTTCGTCAATTACATCTGTTAAAACCATCTGAAACCCGGTAATGATAATCAGAATGCACTGAAAAGTCAAAAGTTTTTTGACAACTCAGGGCGAATATTGTATCTACATTTATTTTAAACTTTAGTGAATACTGGAGAAGTTAAGGCATATGAAAACCATCAATATCGGGATTCTGGGATTTGGTGTGGTTGGAACCGGGGTGGCAAAGCTGTTGATAGAGAAAAAACAGCTTCTTGAAGAAAGAACCGGTGCCGTTTTAAATCTGAAAGCCATTGCCGATATTGATATAACACGGAACAGGGGAATTGATCTCGGCACTGTACTCCTTATGCCTGACGCCCACGGGATCATCAATGACCCTGAAATCGATATTATTGTAGAAACCATCGGCGGAGAAACCATTGCAAAAGACTTTATTCTAAAGGCTCTGGGGCATAAAAAACATGTCGTGACCGCCAACAAGGCCCTTCTGGCAAAACATGGGAACGATCTTGTGAAGACGGCCCGGGAAAAAGAGGTCGATCTTGCCTTTGAAGCCAGCTGCGGCGGCTGCATGCCCATTATCAAAGCCCTGAGGGAATCTCTTGTGGCCAATCATGTCCGGTCCATGGCCGCCATACTGAACGGCACCTGCAATTATATCCTGACAAAGATATCAAGAGACGGCTCAGCTTTCAAGGATGCCCTGAAAGACGCCCAGGAACTTGGATACGCAGAAACTGAACCATCCCTGGATATTGACGGATTCGATACCGCCCATAAACTGGCCATTTTAAATTCGCTGGCCCACGGCATGGAAATCAATTTAAAAGATATCCATGTGGAAGGGATTCGCAATATCACACCCGTGGATATTGAATTTGCAAGGGAATTCGGTTATGCCATCAAATTGCTGGCCATTGGAAAATTACATGGCGAGCATGTGGAAGCAAGGGTCCATCCCACCATGATCCCCTTGTCCAACCCCCTGGCCCATGTGGACGGCTCCATGAATGCTGTTGTCATTGATGCGGATGCCACGGGACAGACCATGCTCTACGGCCACGGCGCCGGGATGTTGCCGACGGCCAGTGCGGTATTGAGTGATATAGTGGATATTGCAAGAAACATTATTTCAGGAACCAGAAGACGGGTTCCTGTTCTCGGTATCCAGGAAGATAAAATCAGGCCCATTCCGATCCTTCCCATGTCCGAACTTTATACCCGGTACTATCTCAGGTTTGAAGCCCAGGATCATCCGGGAGTGCTTGCAAAAATTTCAGGGATTCTAGGGGAAAACAATATCAGTATTGAATCAGTTCATCAGAAAGGCCGGAAAAACAACGGCAAGGTGCCGGTGGTCATGATCACTCATACAGCCAAAGAGGCATGGGTGCAAAATGCATTAAAGGAAATTTCAAAAACCGATTCTGTTGTTGGAAATCCGGTTGTCATCAGGATAGAAGAAGCTGTGCGGGAGTAGAAACAAGGAATGAAAATATGTGTTGCGGATCTGGAAGGGGTTTTCCTGCCGGAAATCTGGATCAATGTTGCAATAAAAACAGGAATTGAGGAACTGAAGCTGACTACAAGGGATATCAGTGATTATGACGTCTTAATGACCCGGCGGCTTTCTATTTTAAAAAAGAATAATCTTAAAATCCAGGACATCCGGGCTGTGATCGCAACCCTTGAACCTCTGGAAGGAGCACTGGATGTATTGAACTGGATCAGACAGGAATCACAGATTATAATACTGTCCGACACGTTTGAGGAATTTGCAAAACCCCTCATGGCCAAATTGAATTATCCTGTGCTCCTGTGTCACAACCTTACCATTGACGGCGCCGGGAATATCATTCAATACAATATCCGGATCGACAATCAGAAAAAACAGGCTGTCAAAGCCTTAAGGGCCATGAATTACCATGTCATTGCCTTTGGAGATTCCTACAATGACATCGGGATGATACAGGCGGCAGATCAGGGTTTTTTCTTTAAACCGCCTGCCACTGTAGTGACGGATTTTCCCGATATCCCGGTAACGCAAAACTATGGGGAACTGAAAACCATGATAAAATCGCTGCTGGATGCATGATGATCAATATAGATGATTTTCAGAAGGTGAGGGCCCTTGTCATAGGCGACCTCATGATTGATGAATATCTCTGGGGAAGTGTAGACCGGATTTCGCCCGAAGCCCCGGTTATGGTGGTATCCGTGGAAAAGGAAACCCATACCCTTGGCGGCGCCGGTAATGTCATCAATAACCTGAAGGCCATGGGTGCAAAAGTCGAGGCCATTGGAACGGCTGGAACGGGCAGTGCCGGCAGGATGATTTCCGAGAAACTCGAAACCCTTGGGATTTCAACCGATGGAATCATCAGCGAGCCTGACCGGCCTACAACCCGGAAAACCAGGGTGGTGGCTTCCAACCAACAGGTCTTGAGAATTGACAGGGAGATAAAGAAAAATATCACCCCGGATTCCTTTGAGAGGCTGGTTAAAATAATGGAAAAAAAAATTCCTGATGTGGATATCATTATTCTTTCGGATTATGACAAAGGCCTGATCACCAGATCAATTGTAAAGGCAACCGTCAGACTCGCCAAAAAGCATAACGTGATGGTTCTGGCTGACCCCAAGGCCCTTGATTTTTCAAAGTATGACAAAGTTTCCATTCTCACCCCCAATCGGAAAGAAGCAGGCCTTGCCGCCCATATGGATATAAGATCCACCCAGGATCTTATCCTGGCCGGTCAAAAGATCATGACCCTGGCAAGACTTGGAAAACTTCTGATCACCTGTGGAAAAGACGGGATGATGCTCTTTGAAACCAATGAAGAGCCCTATGTCATTGCCTCAAAAGCCCGGCAGGTATTTGATGTTTCCGGTGCCGGGGATACGGTGATCGCACTTCTCGGGCTTGGGCTTGCTGTCGGTGCAAGCTTTAAGGACAGCGCAAAGGTTGCCAATGAAGCTGCCGGCATTGTGGTTGCAAAAGTGGGAACGGCCACTGCATCCATTGAGGAACTCAGACAGGCACTGGCCAACCCCTGATTATCCTTCCTTGAGAAAGAAAGTCCTTGACAGTTAAGCATCGGTTCTATATATTGCGTCCATATTGATGCGGGGTGGAGCAGTCTGGTAGCTCGTCGGGCTCATAACCCGAAGGTCGTTGGTTCAAATCCTTCCCCCGCTACCAAAGAAACTAAGGGGTTCAGCGTTCGGCGCTGCCCCTTTTTGTGTCTTTTGGGAAAGGACCGCTTCTTACCGATTAAAGTTTTACTGTGAATCTTCAACCAGGGCTACTCTCCGGTTTTTTGCCTTTCCTTCTTCAGTTTTATTGGTCGCCGCCGGGCAGGCATAGGAGACACCGACCCGGGTGAGGCGGTCGGCAGATACGCCATGCTTGTAATTTTGCACACAATCTCAGAAATTCTGGCACGTAATCTCAGAAATTTAAAATTTTCAAAAATCCGGTTACTCTCCAATAAAGTTTCATGGGGGGTTTATAAATATTGATTATGCCTTTTCTCATATATTTGAATTTCAGTTTCAGGACCCTTAAATATTCAGCTTGAGATAAATAGTAAATGTTTACCACATACTATGTAAAGAAACTCTCATATCGTGAAAACATTGTTATAGATGCCTGATTCTCATTTTATTGAACAAGTCCATTTATCAAGGGTATCGAGGTGTTTCTGTTGATGGTTTAATTATTGCATTTATTTTTCAAGGAAAAAGATAAAGCCAAACCTGTTGTGAAGCTGGGACGGAAAGCCACGGGTCAAAATGATAGCCGGGTTGCCATTGAGGTAATCAGGCTTTTTTATTTTAAAGGAGGAAGTATGAAACGATTTTTATTGAGTTTTTTGTTTTTATTGTTATGCAATACGGCAGACGCTTATTATTTTACAGGAGACACGAGTCAAGTGCTAACCAGAGGGTGGTCTGAGGCTTTTTATGATGGATATTATGATTTAAGCTATGAAAAATGGCGGGACGGCTCTACACAATATCAAGAGTGGTATGAGCAAAGGGAAGGACTCCTTACATTCATGGCTGATCCAGGAGAGCCTAATAGGGCATTGGCAACAATAACCATTGATGTTTCTCTTGATTGGATCTCATCTGCCGATGAAAATGTCACCGGAATTTTTGACACTGGTTTTGAGATGGGTTTTGAGATTTACGAATATCCTTCATACCCCACAGGACCAAGTTTATCCATAAACGATGACTACAAAAAAGTTCAAACCCTTCGAAATTCAAATCAGACCAAACTCCAATATACAGGAACAATTCTTCTAACATCAGGGATGGATTATGTTATTGAACAAATGATAAATGTTGGAGGTTTTTCAACCGATAATTTAACCTTTATAGGAGAACCAGACCGGAATGTAGCTTTTTTTAAAAGTAAAGCACTAATGAATGTTTCTATTGGGTTTAAACCTGTTCCCGAACCATCAACCATATTGCTATTTGGCCTTGGTATTTTGGGACTTGCAGGGGTTAGTAGAAAAAAGAAATAAATATCTATAATAATACTCAAAGGGCAGGGTCATTGAGTTGGTCTTGCCTTTATTTGTTTTCTATAATCTCTTTGCTCTGTTCAGATTAATCTATATGGCCCAGACATGGCATCAGGAGCAATTCTTTCAAATTAAACTCTGTAATATATAAAATATTGATCCACATGCCTGCATCGAGTATCCATTGACAATATTGGCCAACAGCAATAAAAAACTAAAGAGACATTTTTTAA
>CAZUDE010000029.1:0-36312 GCA_964619205.1 uncultured Desulfobacula sp.
AATTTAATTAGAAAAAACAGGCGGGGTTCGGTTCATTTTTTCGTGAAATTTAACAGGTGTTTTTCAAAATGTGCAAACAGCACCTAAAACTGGCCAAAGAAATACAAATCAGGAACTACGATGGTCTGATTGGTCATACGTCCCTGGTAATGGCCAGGTATAATATTTTGAGTTTGTTCCAAAGACAACGTGTTGATCAAAGGTCCTTTGGTGATTTGTTCCGGGCCTGTCATGATGAGATGATAAATTTATCTTTCATTCAAGCCTTGCAAAGAATTATGCAGCTGGCAATGTCAGCACTGCGTGAGGCACATGCTTTTTCGGACCAGACCATTCTTGACCTGATAATGGGTCAGGCTATTCAATATTTCGGGCTTAAAAAGAGATCAGTGGTACTAATTGAGGGGTAATTGATATTTTCTTGCTCCTCCGAAAGTTGAGTGATTTATATATTAGGATCTTTTAGGACATACCAATTTATACTTCAAAAGTCCCCAGATCCAAACAATTTAATCCCGTAGCTATGGCAAAGAGGCCGCACCGTTCCCATCTCGAACACACCTGATCTTAAATTTGGTAAGCTCTTTAGCGTCGATGGTTCTGCATGGGTGACTGTGTGGGAGAGTAGAACGCCGCCGGATTATCTCTTGAAAACGCCCCTGCCGATGACCATCATCGGCAGGGGTGTTTTGCGTTTTGAATTAAGATAGCTTACATGTCAAGCGTCCCGTTTTGTCTACCTGGAAAGCCTGTCCATTGCTGCTTTCAAGCTCATTCTCAATCGTTCCATGACGTCGGCAAGTTTCCCGATTTCGTCTTGCGTATCCCAGATTATTTTTTCGTCCATCTTGCCATCCGCAAGATCGGAAGCGACTCTTGTGAATTCAGAAAGAGGACGTAGATTTCTATTAATCAGAAAAAAAACAGATGCCATGGATACGATAAGTATGATAAGAACCATTCCGCCCAGAAAGAATAAAAGTTCACGCTTGTTTTGATTGATTTGATTTAGTTCAAAACCGACTCTAAAGCAGCCCCAGTGTTTTCCTTTTACATATATGGGACTTGATATATCCCAGATGACCTGTCCGGTATCGCGTTTGTATTTCTGTACAAACCCCGGCTCTTTATTTTTCCCTGCCCGAGTGCTGACATCGTCTTTAAAAAATCTTTTGGTTCTGTTCCCCTTAAGGTCTTTTTCCTTGTCACCTGTAATCGGCTTGGAGTGTTCTGTGTTATGGATTGGTGCATATCCGTTTATATCAAGTGAAGCAGCATAAATTAAATCTGAAGTTTTTAAGAATTCATCCTGGAGAGTTAAAAAAGCCCTATCCGTGTAACGATCATACTTTGTGTGGTATTTGGGAGGATCAAACCCCGGTATTTCTTCATAATCGGAATCCATAACCTCACTCAGCGTTAAAACATTATTATCAATGGCTTCTTCGAAAATCCTGCTGATACTTTTTGCTCCTATTATCGAGGCCAGCTTTCCTTTTGCAAGGAATTGCTCATCATATTTATTGTTTAACTGAACGAAATGAACACCCACGCACAAAATTGTTATGACAAAAAGAAAAAGATTTGTTTGTATCGCAATTTTTAAACCGATTTTTTTTTTGATCAGATTCATCATTTTCAGCACCCTTTTCCGTTATCTTTTTTTGTTTATATAAAAAAAACATATTCAATATTAATAGTTATATCCAATACGGACCGCGCCCCAGTGACGATTTTTTATGATCAGGGGAATGGAGAAATCTTTTATTTTCTCTCCATTATCCCAATGATACGGCTGAACAAGATGTTCTGTTTTGTTTTTTGAAGCTGAAAGTCCGATACGATCATTTAAAATCCGTTTTGCTTTATTGTTTTTTAAGTCGTCTTCTTGATTTCCCGTGTGAGAATATGAATATTTAGAATTTTGTGCAGGAAGGTAACCATATGCATCAACAGCCATAACATAAACGATTCTTTTATTTTTACCAAGGTATTTATCGAGAATGGCCTGTAGCGATTTTTCAACTATTTTATCATATTGAGTGCTGTATTTTGGCGGTTCTGTATCAGGAATGGGAATATAAAAGGTGTCAAATAACTGAGCAGGAGTTAAAGAGCCTGAATTGAGATAGGTTTCAAACAAAGAGGTTATTTCCTGACTGCAGCTCTGGGCATGTTCTTTTATCTCCAGGTCAAATTCATCCAAAACATAACCCTGTGCTGATATAGTATTGATACTGAAAATCAGGGAGATGAAAAGAATACCTGTAATATAAAGACAATGTTTAAAAAATATTTTCATAACATTTCCTATTCTATTCAGACACTGACCATTAAGTATTTGTTTTTTTCCGGGAGATGGCATCAAGCACAATCCCAACCTTGTCTACAATGTCCGGTGTATACGCCTCTGGTTGTTGAAGGATGCCAAGGAAATATTTCCCCAAGGGAAATATCAGCAATTTTTCATCATTCTTCCGCGTATAACTCAGATATTTAAAATAGGTTAAGCCCATTAGCGGTTTAAGAGCTTCGCAATTTAAGCCATTGAACGTGACTATTGAAGGCAGTGCTTCCAAATTATTAAAATTATGAGATAACGTGTGCCCATCATCTCTCACCAGAATATAGTTGGTTACCCCATCGATTTTGAGAATCAGGTTCACTAATTCATTAATTTTAGCCATTTTTTAGTCCTTATTTCTATTGGAGCCGTTCAGAGGTTTTCCCTATCACCCTTTTTGTTTTGTGGAACCATTTCCAGATATTTTTTTGCTTTTTCAGGATCATTGATTTCTTTTATCAGTATTTCCAGGAGAGCGGGGATTGATGTTTCTGATGGATCTTGCATTTGACTCCAATCACGGACAGCTTCTTTAAAAATTATTTTTGCCATGGGACCCAGGATTTTAAAAAGGGCTGTCTGCATTCTTTGAAGTTGATCAGAAACAGGGCTGTTATTGATTATTTCTTCCTCAGAGATTTTTTCTATGCGAGAACCGACCCCTGCCGATATTTGTTCTTTGTTTTCATTTGCTTGATCAAATTTTAAACTGATTTCCTTTAGCTCCTCCGCAAGCATGTTCATGCTCATCGTTAGCAGATTTTGATTAAAGGAAGGGTCGCAGATAATTACAAGAGAGCTCGTGTTCCCGATTCGCCGTATGATTATTGTGGATTCTTCATAGCATAAGAAAAGATCGGAGATGTCTTTTAGCCCTGATTCACTCATGGTATACATTTTATATAGGACTTTTCCTATTTTATTCAGATTATCTTCTTTGAATATAGGAGATAAATTACTGGCTTTTACGCCCTGTATCGAATCAAAGAAAAAACCACCGATAATTCCAGGGATAGATTTTATTTCGCTAAGCACGTTGTTCATTTTCCCTCACCCATCGAGTCAAAATTTTATCGTTTATCGAATAATATCTCCGATTTTTGTACCTGGTTTTAATTTGGCTTTGATAAAATACTGGTTTGATTTTCCTATCAAATAACTGGAGCGGTCTGCCTGGTTGATTTTGGAATACTTCAAACTGCCTCCGACAATATTGCTTATTGAATTTCCAATAGAAAAATATTCTAAAGGTTGCACATCAAAGGAGTTATTTAATGAGTCGGATTTATTTAAAACAGTATTATTAAAAAATATTTCATAGTTTAAAACACCAGGTGTTCTGGAAAGCAAGGTCTTCAGTTCCTTGAATTCCAAGTCTTCATGGTGGAATTCGAAATTTCCATCCATTCTTGATTCTGTTTTTGATGTGTCTCCAGGTACCCCCTGTGTGCTCGTTTTTGAACCGACACTTCCTGATTCATCGATTAGCTGGTGGCTTTCCATCAATAGCTGCATCAAGGGGACATTAATCTGTCTTTCCGTATTCTGGCAACTCGCTTTGATTTTTATGGTGGGGCATCCCCATTCCATAATTTTGTGGAAAGCGTCTCTGCCATTTAAATCATCTGTTTGTGCCCCTATGGTTTCGCCGTTTACACAATGAATAACGCCTTGTTTTTCGTTTGTGTGCAGGGTGAGGGTGCATGTTTTTTGTTCAAAATTAATGAGTTGGAGAAAAGACACCAGAGATATGCCGTGAATGACAGTTTGAGGCTGGACATCCAGTTTTTCAGATATGATATCGATAAGAGAATCGATTTTTACCGGCTTATTTAAGTAATAATAGTCACCGAGAGCTTTTAGTTTTTTTATCAACTGGCTGGAGAAAGCATTGGAGATTGCAATTGCCTGGGTGTCCCGGCTATGGTTTTTTACATGGGAAAGCAGCTTAAATCCATCGATTTCAGGTAAATTGAGTTCAGTGATCAGAAGATCAATCGGCTGGGTCTGAATGAGCTCTGCTGCTGCTTTTGCACGGTCTGTTGATAAAACACTGAATTCATAAATAGCTCTCAATTGAGTTATCAGGGTATTACGCGTTTCAACATTGTCGTCAACGATCAATATTTTTTTCACACCAGACCTTTTTTCACAACTTATCGTGTTTATGGAAATTATTCGCCTCGCACTATTAAAAAGATAGTAATTTTTATTCAGCCCAAAGTATTTAGTAGTGATTCGCGAACTCTTTGTAGTTATAAGCAAAACGCATACCAAGATAATTTAACAGGCTTTTTTCCGGTGAAAAATACCCATGGTCTGGAATGGTATCGTCAAAACGGAAGGGCTTGTTTTCTCTGAATATAGGCCTGATAAATTTTTTAGAATTACCGTTAATTCAAAGAAAAAAACTATCGGCTGACAAAAAATGTAATCTGTATTTAACAAAAATTGTTTTTTGTTTTACAAAACAAAAAGATCATAATAGGATATCCTCAAAAATTAACGTCGTTATTCTTTTTTTACTGACCGTTTTCAGAGCAGGCGGGCAAAGATGTCTTCCACCATGAGAAAAAAAATAGATATTCAAAACATGTCCATTTTAATCGTGGATGACGTAAAAACCATGCGTTCCATTATCCGGAAAATGCTTAAAACCCTTAATATTGGAAATGTATTACACCTGGCTGAAAATGGTCTGGAAGGATTGAGAATATTGAACTCAACCCGTGTCGATCTTGCCATTATCGATTGGAAAATGCCGATCATGGGTGGCCGTCAGATGCTTGAGACTATTAGAAATGACACATCTCTAAGAGATCTTCCGGTATTGATTGTTACGGCTGAATCTGAAAAAGAGATTGTATTGGAAGCAGCTGAAATCGAGGTGGAGGGTTACCTGATCAAACCCTTAACCCCTGCCGTACTGGATGAAAAAATAAAATCAATCGTTGATGAGTTGAATCACCCGGATCAGGCAACAATTCATAGATTAAAAGCCCGGGAACTCGAAGAAAACCAGGAGTTTGAAGCTGCTATTGAGCATTTGAAGCATGCAGCCCTGCTTAAACCTTCAGCATCCAGGATATTGAGGCACCTGGGTCTTTTATATCAAAAAGCAGGCAATGAAAAAGCCATGGAAAGCTGTCTTAAAAAGGCGGCAGGCGTTAATCCTCAGGATGTTGTTACCCGTCAACTGCTGGGTGAGTTCCACTGGAAACACAATGATTTGATTCAAGCCGCTGAATACTACCTTGAGGTAATTTCCCAGACCCGGAAATTTTCAGACAGAGTGGTAGATCTTGGCGAAGCCTTATTGGAAAAAAAACTCCCCCGGATTGCAAAAAATCTTTTTTCAAAAATTATTTCAGGCAATTTAAAAGAGCTGCCCATCAGGGAAAGAATCCTGGAGATATGTATCAAACACGAGGAATATGAGTATTCAAAAAACCTGCTCACTTTTTTAATAAAAGAATATCCTTCAAACTACGACCTGATGTACCAGGCAGGAATTGTGTACGAATTGTCCCGCGACAGTGACAAAGCTCTGGAGTGTTTTTTTATAGTTGATAAATATCAAGGCAGCCGGATTGATGTGAAACTTAAAATCGCAAGAATATTATATGAAAGAGAAAAGATGATACAGGCAGACAATTATCTGAACAAGGTGTTGTTAAAAGACCCTCAAAATCAGGAGGCCCTGGCCTTAAGGCGTCTTCTTTAATGGAATGAAGGAAAGCAGGTTATGAAAGTATTGCAACGGCATGAATTTATGCGACTTGAAAAAGAGGGCAAACAGGCATGGGTAACCTTTACCCGAGAGAGTAGCCTCAATGCCTTGAATAACGCCTGTACCGTTCAGATCTCAGAAATTGCCAGGGAATTGATGGAAGACCCGGATGTGAGGGTGATCATCATTCGGGGTGAAGGCCGGGCCTTTTGCACGGGCATTGATTTAAAAGAACTGGCAAATGATCGAATTGAGATGGATTATCATCATCGCTGGGAAGCGGCTCTGCGTATGTTTGAAACCATGGAAAAGCTTATCATTGTGGGAATGCACGGCTATTGTCTGGGAGGCGCTCTGCAGCTGTCTTTGGCAGCGGACATCCGGGTCAGCACTTCCGATTGTTGGATCGGCCTGCCGGCCATCAGGGAATCTCTGATCCCCGGCCTGGGAACATGGCGCCTGCCGCGCTACATCGGTTGGGGACGGGCAAAAAAAATGGTTCTGGGCGGGCAGAATATCACAGGAGAAGAAGCCTTGAGGATCGGTCTTGTGGACCATATCGTCCCTCAAGGGGATTTTTTCTTTCAGCTGGATGAGGTGGCGAAAAACTACCTTTTTGCCTGTTCAACAGGAAACCGCATGAGCAAATTAATGGTCAGTCAGGCGTTTGATATGGACTATGATATGGCCCTTTCAACCTATTTTCGTTTACAGGAACGAGCCCAGTCCAGTCCGGATGCTCAAGAGGCCAAACGAGCCTATCTGGCCAAAGAGATCCCCCAGTGGCAATAGATGCATCGGGGCAGGCGGTTTTTCATCCCCCATATTTTTCAACACAGCCATACCGTTCATTTTTTTTATATGCTATGATGTCCCCCAAGAATTGATGCTGATGCTCTTATCAGCACCAGGATTTGCTTTAAGGGAATCAAGGAGTCATACAAAGGTATCAGGAGCTGCATGAAAGAAGAATTGAAAGTCCCGCAACGAATAGCTGCTGTTCTGGTTTATGGCCGGGCGCCGCTGGTCTTTTTAGGAATGGTATTTGCCGTTGGGGTCATGTGGACCCACAACCCGAGCCTTTATATCTTAGGAGTGATCTGTTTTATTATCTCCATGTGTTTTGATCTTGTGGACAGGTGGTTTTCCACCCGCTTTGGCCAAAACTTCAAACTGGCGGATCTGGCTGACAAGCTCATGGACAAACTGGTTTATTCCATCATTTTCCCCTTATTGACCGCCGGGGCCATGTGGCGGCTCCTGGAAGTGTCCCCTGAATATACACGGACCGAATTACTCCACGCCATTCTGATTCTGTTTTTGTGCATTGCCGTACTGATACGGGATAATTTTGCCCATTTCATGAGAAAATTTTCCAGTAAAAGTCCCGAAAAATCGGAAGAGATTCAATATACACGACTGCGTCAAATTGTCGCCGCCCCTGTGGGTGCGCTGCTCTATATTTACATATTTTATATTCCCACAACCGATCCCGGGATTTTTTACGGCTGGATGAGCACTGTCAGCAGCCTTCCTCTTCGAAACCTGTTTTTTATTGAAATCTTTTTTCTGATTATTATTTTCGGGTCCATAGCCATGAATTGCCGTAAATACGGATCATTATGCCTGGATGAAATCTGCCTGGGTGATATGGCCCTTCGCAGACGGATTCTCTCCGTGTTTCCCAATGCCCTGACAACGATGAATGCCTTGATGGGTCTTCTGGCCGTATTCTTTGCCTATCAGGGCAAAATCCGGGAGGCTTATCTTCTGCTGGTCGGCGGGGCCGTGTTTGATAAAGTCGATGGGGCGCTGGCAAGAAAACTCGGACTGACAACGATAATGGCAAACAGCACCAAAAGGTTTAATATCACTTTTGGCGGCATCATGGATGATATTGCGGATGCGGTCAGTTTCTGTATTGCTCCGGGGTGGATATTTTATATTTTTCTTTCACAAATCCAAAACCCGGCAATTCAGCACCTGCCCCTGAAATTTGCCGCAATAATTTATGTTTTATCGGGTTTTGCGCGTCTTACCTATTTTACCTTGGACAACAATCCCATACCCGGCTTTTTTAAAGGCATGCCCACGCCTGCTGCCGCCCTATTGGTCGCAGCCCCCATGATCATGCTGGAAACGGCTGTGGCAGACATGTCGGGAATGGTCACCTTCTGGGGAGTTTTCTGTTTTTGTCTCATTTTTGTGACAGCAGCAGCCATGAATATATATCCTGTCCGTTATCTTCATATCGGTCGGTTCATGGACCGAAGGCCGTGGTTTACAAGGATCAATCTCATGATTTTTCTTTTTTCCGTGTTTACTCCTTTTTTCGGATACGTTGTATTGACTTACGGTATTCTGTACCTCGCATCTCCCATCATTACCGGAAAGATTGATCCCAAGGATATCGGAGGGAAAGCGTCATAGCCCCGGGTTTGCGAATGCTTTATAAAAACATTAAATGAGGTATTGGTATGAATCTTGATACACGTCTTGTAGGCACGCCCCTCAAACCCTATCACACAGAGATCGGCCCGAGGGAGACCACCAATTATGCGGCCGCAGTAGAAGACAACAATCCTAGATATTTTGATGATGAAAAAGAAGAGGGACTTGTGTCCCATCCCATGTTTCCGGTAGCCGTCACCTGGCCTGTGCTGAGCCGCCTGGATAAATTTATAGAATCCGAAGACTTTCCCACAGAGGTATTGATAACCCAGGTGCATTATACGGAACACCTGGTTCTGCATCGCCTGGTAAGGCCGGGGGACAAGCTCATCATCAATGGAAGCATAAAGGCATTTTTACCTCACCGGGCCGGAACCCATGCCGTCATCTGCCTTGAAGCAAAAGACGCGGGCGGCCTTCCCGTTTTTACCGAACATATCGGCGCCATGCTCCGGGGGGTAACCTGTGAGGAAGGCAGCACTGCTGGCGAGCTTCTTCTTGTTCCTGAAAATGACACCGAAACAAAAATCCTCTGGACATCCTGCATTTCCATTGTTCCTGAGCGTCCTTATATTTATGACGGCCTCACCCATATTGAATTTCCCATTCACACATCCCCGGCTTTTGCCCGGATGGTAGGCCTTCCAGGCATTATTTTGCAGGGAACCGCAACCCTGGCCTATGCAGTCCGTGAACTGGTAAATCGTGAAGCAGATCAGGACCCGGCATGCATTGCCGAGATTGCATGCCGGTTTTCCGGGATGGTCCGGCCCGGAACCGATATCAAAGTCTGCTGTACAGGAAAAAAACCCCATGATACATATACGGATGTTTTTTTTGAGGTTTACAATTCTAATGATGAAAAGGCTGTTCGCAACGGATATATAAAAATTAAAAAAAGGGGCTGAAATGAACCAGAATGAAAGATTGCCGTTGGTAAACGACTATATCCACAAATGGGCAACACTCCAGCCCCATGCCGTGGCCATGATCCAGCACGAAGACGGCCGTACTGTCACCTATAAAAAATTTTTGACCCTGATTGATTTTTTCGCGCTCCGGTTACTGGATCTGGGTATTCAAAAAGGCGACCGGGTGGCCACCCAGCTTGTCCTGCTGCCGGAACACATGGCCCTGATGTATGCCTGTTTTAAAATCGGGGCCATTTTCGCTCCCCTGGATGTCCGCCTGAGCGAAGATGAAGTGGTGCGGGATATCAATAAAATCGAAGCCAAAGCTTTTTTCTTTTTGGGCAATACGCCGGTTCGGGATTTTCGAAAGGTCGGACTTGCTGTAAAAAAAGGATGCCCGGCTGTAAAACACCTGGTGCAGTTTACCGCCGACCCGAAACCCGGAGACATTATTGAAGGGGCTGTGGGTATTACCGATCTCATGAACAAACTGCGCCTGGTATGGCTGAAACTGAACGATATGGTCACAGGCAGGCTTCACAAGGCGGTTCAGCAGGTGGGCAAGCGAACCCCGGCCCTGATCATTTACACCACCGGGACCACGGGGGAACCAAAACCTGCGGTATTATGCCATGAAAATATACTTGTTCAGAACCTGATACTGGAACGCGGCATTGATTATAAAGGCGAAAGGACAGAGTTCTCAATCCTTGTCAATCTTCCGCCCAGCCATGTGGGGTGCATCACGGAAACCTTTATGACCACCATGTATATGGGGGGAAAAGCCGTCCTGTTAAGGATATTTGATACCAAAGCCACCCTGGAAGCCATTCAACAGCATAAAATCAAAGTGATCGGACAGATCCCCACCATGTTCCGGATGCTCTGGAATTTTCCGGGGTATGAGACCTATGATCTTTCAAGCCTTGAATTTGTAGCCTATGCCGGTTCTGCCGTGGATACAACCTTTCTTAAAAAGCTGTCGCTCATGGCCCCGAAATTCGGGACCGGTATCGGCATGACGGAAAACGCCGGGTTTGCCACCTTTACACCTGTTGGAATTCCCCTGGAAGAAATGGCTGGACAGGTGGGACAGGCCTTTGCCGATCTAGCACCGGTTACGGTCCGAAACCCCATGAAAGAAGACGGGTCAGCCGGAGAAGAACTGGCGGACGAAGAAACCGGCGAAATCTGCTATCATCCGCCCATTGTATTTTTAGGATATTATAACCAGCCCGCGGAAACAAAAAAAGCCATTTCAACGGAAGGCATTCTTTATACCGGGGATCTCGGGTATTTCAAACAGATGTCCGGGTACAAGGCTCTTTATCTTTCCGGCCGCAAAAAATTTGTCATCAAGCAGAAAGGATACAATGTCTTCCCGGGTGAGGTTGAAGAGCATATTGCCCGCATGGAAGGCGTGGATATGGTGGATGTCATCGGCATGAAACATGAGCTTTTTGATGAAGGTATTTTTGCCTTTGTGAGGCCGTCCAAAGGTGCCAGCCTTACAGGCGAGGATGTCATGGAACACTGTAAAGCCATCGCATCCTACAAAAGGCCCCAGCATGTGGAAATCTGGCCCTTTGACAAAGAATTGCCCCTGACCCGGAGCACAAAGGTCGATAAACTCAAATTGGCCGCTTTGGCCCATCCCATTGTGGATAATTTAAGAAAAACAGGAAAATGGGGCCCAAAAATGGAAGAATAATATAAAAATTATTAAACCAGTTGATTGAGGAGGGCATATGGAAATAAAAATGAATAAAATATTCCATGAACTTGAAATATCTGATTTCGACAACGACAACCGATCCATTAAGTTGCTGACAGACCAGAAAAAAAAGGAATATGACTCCCATAAAGAATACCTTAATATTTACACATCGCTCATGGCAGCGCCTTCGGGCCGGTTCTGCAAGGATCTGAAGAATACTGAGGCTGTTATCCATCGTTTTGAATGGCAGTTCGGTGTTTCAGCACCTTCTGCAGTTCGTCCTGTTTTTGACTGGGTGGGTGCCCTTCGGGAGGACCGCAGCATCTGCATCCAGATTCTGATTGTAACACCGGATAAGGATTGTGAGTGCATCGTCACTGAAGCAGATATGAACGGGTTCAGACCGTTCAACACCATGAAGGATGAATCTACAAATTATCTCAGCCTGGCAGGCTCCATTATCGGCGGTATGAGCCCCATTCCCATGTTGTCAAAGGCCATGGGGGTTTTGACCAGCAAAGCAGACCAGCAGGATGCTGCAAAATATGAAAACCGGGTCAAAAACATGTTCCGGCTGTTTCAGTTCTTAACGGACAAAGGAGAACAGGGAATTGAATATGTCCTGACCAAAGATGTTCTTTCCCAGTGGGGAACCTTTCTTAAAGGCTCTTTCGGGCTCTGCTTCATCAGCAATGCCTCAGAGGCACCAGCCCCCTCTCAATACCGGATCAAACTTCTGCCCAAACTCGGGTTTAAAAAAAATGACCACCTCTGTTTTTTACCGTCGCCTGAACAGGCAGAAAAAATAAAGGCAGAGCTGGTCATTGATGTAAAGGAATAAGGGGGCAAAAATCAGGGCCAGACGGTTTATTCCTTCTTTGATTTCAGTTCAGGAAAATCCTGGTAAAAAAACTCATGGGCGCCGGGACCGGCTCCCAGTTCCTGTTTTTTGATTTCGTTTTGCCGCAGTTCAATCCTCCGGATCTTGCCGCTGATGGTTTTGGGTACCTGGTCCACAAATTCAATAATTCGCGGGATTTTATACTTGGCCAGTATCCGGATGGTGTGCTGGAACAGTTCCAGGGCCAGCTTCTTGGACGGTTTGAATTCCTGGTTTAAAATGACACAGGCTTTGACCAGCTGATGCCGTTTTTCATCCGGCGCACCGATGACGGCGGCTTCAGCCACAGACGGATGTTCCACCAGGGCGCTTTCCACTTCAAAGGGGCCGACACGAAAATCCGATGATTTGATGACATCGTCGGACCGGCCCACAAACCACCAGTATCCGTCACTATCCCGGTAAGCCCTGTCCCCGGTGTAATAACAGCCGTCCCGGAACACTTCAGCCATTTTTTCAGGGTTTCCGATATATTCTGTAAAAAGACCCACAGACCGCCACCGGTCCAGCCGAACCACAATATTGCCCGGTTCGCCCGGTGTTGTGATTTCCTTGCCGTCATCATCCACCAGAGTTGCATCATACATAAAGGACGGATAGCCGAAGGACCCGCTTTTCATTTTCCCGGCCATCCAGGGCGGATTTCCGATCATGGCCGTGGATTCTGTCTGACCGTAAAAATCCCGGATTTCAGTGCCGGTGTATTTTTTCCAACGGGTAATGACTTCGGGGTTCAGGGGCTCCCCCGCACCCACGGACTGCCGGAGTGATGAGAGATCATGGGCGGATACATCCATGTTGATAAACATGCGCCAGGCAGTGGGCGGGGCGCAGAAAACACTGACCTTGTGGAAGGAAACCGCTTCCAGGTATTGTTTGCCGTCCAGAACGGCAAAATTGAACCCGGTGGCTGTAGCACCGACATTAAAAGGAACAAAAAAACTGCTCCAGGACCATTTGGCCCATCCGGGCGCGCTCAGGTTGTGATGGATGTCATCGGGTCTGACTCCGATCAGAAGGGTTGTTGAAAGATGTCCCAGTGGATAGGAAGTTGCCGTATGACCCACTTTTTTGGGGAGCCCGGTGGTGCCGGAGGTAAAAAAGCAGAAAAGAAGATCATCAGACCTGGTTTGAGCCGCTGTTGCCTCCCCGGGTGCCTTATCCAGATCTGAATAGCTGGTCCATCCCGGTTTTGAGCCGACCACGATTTTTATTTTCGGCTGAACCCCTGTCGCCCGGATGGCTTCATCCATCAGGTCTGCAAACTTCTCATCGCACAAAATGGAATCCGGAGGATAGGATTCGAACCTGAACGTCAGCTCCCTCAAGGTCATGGACGTTGCCGTGGGCACGGCCACAAGCCCGCCTTTGATACAGGCAAGGGTGACAAACCAGGTTTCAGGGATAATGGGAAGCATCATGACCATGTTGTCGCCCTTTTCAACCCCGGCATCCCGAAGGGTGTTCAGACATTTGTTCGCCTTTTCGGCCAATTCCCCGTAGGTATAGGTTTTTATCTCTTTTGTGGCAATGTCGGTCCAGATCAGGGCCCTGTGATCGCCCCGTTCCCTGACATGAATGCCTTCAAACACTTCCTCAACCCAGTTAAAGGCTTTTGGCAGCTTCATAAAATTCAGCGTTTCAAAAAAAGCCCGGGCAGCCGCTTCCTTTTTTTCATCGTCGGCCATCAGGTTGATGGCAATGGCTTCTCTATATATATGGTTCATGCTCATGAATTTTCTCCTTTATAGTCACCCTGTTTTTACATTCCAAAACAGGTTTTATAAAAGACTATCCCCTGGTTTGTCAAAGATTTTGTTTCATCATTCTTTTGACAAAACCCTGTTGATTATATTATAGAAACTATTTTTTTATTGATTACGGAGACATTATGCAGACTGGAAAACTTAACCAGCGAATCAGATATTTTATGGAAAAACGGCAGATGGATGTTCAGGCCCTTGCCCATGCGGCTAACCTGAGCCCTGATTTTATAGAAACCATGATGAAAGAGGATGTCTATCCGCCCCTGGGACCCTTGATGAAAATCGCAAGAGCCCTGGGCGTCCGGCTCGGTACATTTCTCGACGATCATGAAACAAAGGACCCCTATATTGTCCGGGAAGCGAAAAGGACTTCTGAATTTTCCGTGCCGGGTGGAAAAAACAAGGCCGCAGCCCTGAATTTCTATTCCCTTGGCAAGGGCAAGACCGACCGTCATATGGAGCCTTTTTTTGTTGAAATCCTGCCGGAATCTGCCAAGGAAAAAACCATGTCTTCCCATGAAGGAGAAGAATTCATAGCCGTTCTCAAAGGCAGCATTGAAGTGATTTACGGCAATGAAACCTATATCCTCAATGCCGGGGATTCGGTGTATTACAATTCCATTGTCCCCCATTACGTGTCCTGCATTGGCCCTGAAAAGGCTGAAATTCATGCCGTCATCTATATACCGGAATAAAGGGAAAAGGATATGGAATCAACACAAGCATTACAGGAACTGACCCTGGGGCAAATTCTGGACAGGACCGTGGAAAGATTTCCGGACAATCCGGCCCTGGTCTATGTGGACAGGGACTTCAGAATGACCTACAGGGAGTTTTCCCGGGTAGTGGATGAAACCGCCAAAGGGCTCATGGCCCTGGGAATTCAAAAAGGCGAAAAGGTAGCGGTCTGGGCCACCAACATCCCCTTATGGGTTTGTTTTCAGTTTGCCACGGCCAAAATCGGGGCAGTTCTCCTGACCGTAAACACCAACTACAAAACCGCCGAGCTGGAATACCTTCTCAAACAGTCAGACACACAAAACCTGTTTATCATCGACCGGTTCCAGGACACAGACTATGTGAACACGGTCTATGAACTGGTACCCGAACTCAAGACCTGTGTTCGGGGGCAGCTCTCCAGCGAAAAATTTCCTTTTCTGAAACGGGTGGGCTTTCTTGGACCGGAAAAACATCGGGGCATGTACAGCATGCCCGAAATAAGGGCTCTCAGTGTCATGGTGTCCGAGGCTGACTACCAGATCCGCCAAGATGAACTAAATCCCCATGATGTGGTCAATATGCAGTACACCTCAGGCACCACAGGGTTTCCCAAGGGCGTCATGCTGACCCATCATAATATCGGCAACAACGGGTACTGGATCGGCGCCAACCAGAAATTCACGGAAAACGACCGGCTCTGCATTCCCGTCCCGCTTTTTCACTGTTTCGGATGCGTTCTGGGGGTCCTGGCCGCCGTAAACCACGGCACCTGCATGGTTGTCGTGGAAGGCTTTGACCCGGTCACGGTCATGGCTTCGGTGGAAAAGGAAAGCTGCACGGCCCTTTACGGTGTGCCCACCATGTTTATTGCCGTGCTGGACCACCCCTTGTTCAACAAATTCGATTTTTCATCCCTTCGCACCGGGATCATGGCCGGTTCCAACTGCCCGGTCCGTGTCATGGAGCAGGTCATCGAAAAGATGAACATGCGTGACATCACCATCTGCTATGGCCTTACGGAAGCCTCCCCGGTCATGACCTATACCCGCATCGGTGATGACTTCCGCCTCAGGGTGGAAACCGTGGGCCGGGCCTTGCCCCATATCGAGGTCAAGGTCGTGGACCCGGCCACGGGCAAGGAAATTGAAAGAGGACTTCAGGGTGAGGTCTGCTGCCGGGGGTACAGCGTGATGAAAGGATATTACAAAAACCCTGAGGCCACGCGGGAAGTCATTGATTCTGACGGGTGGCTCCATTCCGGGGATCTGGGCGTCATGGATGCAGAAGGCAATCTGTCTATTACCGGCCGCAAAAAAGACATGATCATCCGCGGGGGGGAGAATATTTACCCTAGGGAAATCGAAGAATTCCTCTTTCGCATGGAAGACATCCGGGATGTCCAGGTGGCCGCCGTTCCCAGTGAAAAATACGGGGAAGAGGTCGGGGCCTTTATCATCCTCAAAGACGGGGCAACCCTGGAACCCAGCGATGTGACGGATTTCTGCCGGGGCAAAATCAGCCGGTACAAGATTCCCAGATACGTCCATTTTGTTTCAGGATATCCCATGACCGCCTCGGGCAAGATCCAGAAATACAAACTGACTGAAATGTCGAAAGACCTTTGGCCGGATCGGGTGTGAAGACCTTTTCAGCGGATTCATAAATATCTTTTGTTTAAAAATAAGGCTACCGGTTGACTGAACAGGGTTGCGTGTTATATACTATTCTCGGAATTTTTCTTAATCGCCAACGCAATAATCCAAAAAAAGATATTAATAAAATTATAACCTGCCAAGGAGAAAAAAAATGAAAAAAAGAAGTCTGAAGTTTAAGCTGATTGTCGGGGGTATTCTTGCAGCAATAGTCCCTTTAACAGTTGTCGGCGTTTTCTCGGTAACCAAAGCCTCCAACGCGCTTCTGGAAAGCGGAAAATCCGAGGTTCTCCAGATTGCCCAGGATCTTGCCGGTATGACGGAGCTTTATCTTGAACAGGAGATAAAATTCGCCAAGTCTCTGGCTGTTGCGCCGCTTGTGCAGGATGCGGCCGCCAAGGTAAATGAGAGCGGCCTTGATAATGCTCTTGAAAATGTCAAGGCGCTGGACAATTTTTTGGCCACAACATTTAAGGAGGCCGGGGCTGCTTATGAACTTTTTGTCCTGACGGATAAAAACGGGATAACCATTGCAGACAGTCTTAATGGCGCCATGCGGGAAAAGAAAATTTCCATAGCAGACAGAGAATATTTTCAAACCGCAAAGAGCGGGAATCTCAATATCGGTTCTCCTGTAAAATCCAAAGTTACTGGAAATCCGGTTTCTGCTGTTGCCGTGCCCTTGAAATCTTCATCCGGAGAATTCATGGGCATTTTTGCAACCATCCTCAAGCTGGACATTCTGTCGGACAAGATCACCGGGGTGAAACTTGGACAAACAGGCTATCCCTTTCTTGTGGATAAAAACAGCATTGTCCTTGCCCACCCGAACAAGGATTTCATCATGGCGCTGAACCTGAAAACAACTGCGGGTATGGAGTCTTTTGCATCCAAAGTGTTGAGCGGGAAATCCGGAGTGGATCAGTATACCTTCAAAGGGGTTAAAAAAGTATCCGGTTTTGCACCTGTTCCGGCCGCGGGCTGGGGTCTGGGCGTTACCCAGAATGAGGATGAGTTCATGACCGCGGTATATGAAATTAGAAATATGATCTTTATTGTGGGTGCTTTTTTTCTTATCATCACGGTGCTCTTTGTTCTCTGGTTTGTCCGGGGAATTATGGCCCAGCTGGGAAATGATCCGTCTGAAATTGCCAGGATTGCCGACAGCATTGCCAAAGGAGACCTTACCATTGAGTTTGATGTGGACGATAAAAAAATCACCGGTGTATATGCCAACATGAAACAGATGACACAGAATTTAACCCTCATGTTCAAGGATATTACCGGAGGAGTCCGGACACAGACCTCTTCCTCCACGGAGCTTTCAACCATTTCAACCCAGATGGCCCAGGGAGCGGAGCATACCTCTGAAAGAGCAAACAGTGTTGCCTCTGCCGCAGAAGAAATGGCCACCGGCATGAACAGCGTTGCCGCTGCTGCAGAACAGACCACGGCCAATCTTCAGATGATTGTATCGGCAGCAGAAGAGATGTCGGCTACGATTAATGAAATCGCTAAAAATACGACAAAAGGAAGCCACACAACTTCTGAGGCTGTTGATAAGGCCGGCCATATTTCCAGAAAAGTACAGGAATTGGGCAAGGCTGCCTCGGAAATCAGCAAGGTAACGGAAACCATTGCAGATATCTCAGAGCAGACAAACCTGCTGGCACTTAATGCCACCATTGAAGCAGCAAGGGCAGGCGAGGCAGGCAAGGGTTTTGCCGTAGTTGCAGCGGAAATTAAAGCTCTTGCCCACCAGACCGCAGAAGCAACAGAAGAGATCAGTTCAAAAATCGGCAATGTCCAGACAACCACCCAGGAGTCTGTTCAAGCCATTGAATCCATAGTCAATATTATTAATGAAATCAATACAATTGTGACTTCTGTCGCGGCAGCCATTGAGGAACAGTCCGCCACCACGCAGGAAATTTCCAACAATGTGAGCCAGGCAGCGGCCGGTGTTCAGGAAGTAAACGAAAATGTCAACCAGACATCAGCCGTGGCAGGGGAAGTGACCGCCGATATCCACAAAGTGAGCCAGGCAGCTGATGAGATGAAAACAGGAAGCCTTCAGGTCAATGAAAGTGCGGGTGAGCTGTCAAAACTGGCAGAGAATCTCAATGAAATGGTCGGCAGGTTCAAATTGAAATAAGTACTGAAATGTCTGCCGGTTGTCGCGGACCGGCAGGCATTTCAAGATAAGGGGAAAGACAATGAATGACATCAGCACCCTGAAACTTTTTTTGTACCGGATTCAGACGAAAACTTCAAGGCTTCCATAAGGGTTAATGCGGGGAATTTTGATACCCTGATGTATCTTGCCGGAAAACCAGGCTTGACAAAACCTGGTTTCACATTCAAAATCCGAATTTTGAAATTCGGATAAACTTTTAAAATGTTTATGAATCAGCAAGTCATCGGTGTTGTGTCGGCTCTGGCGGCATTTTCTGCATGGGGGCTGTTGCCTGCCTACTGGAAACAGATGCAGGCGGCAAGCCCTTTTGAAATCCTCTGCCACAGGATTGTCTGGTCCTGTCTTTTCCTTTTCGTGATTATCTCGATGCAGAAAAGATGGGGAGAGGTCAGGGACATTGTCATGACACCGGCTAAGATCAAAGGCCTTACGATCAGCGGGCTTCTTATCGGCTTGAACTGGTTTGTCTATATCTGGGCTGTGAACACGGGCCGGGTAGTGGAAACCAGTCTCGGGTATTATATCAACCCTTTGATGAATGTACTAATCGGGTTTGTCCTGCTGGGTGAAACCTTTACCCGGATTCAATTTATTGCCGTATGCTGCGCCCTTGCCGGGGTAATGTATTCCATTATTGCCTATGGCGCCCTGCCGCTTTTCGCCCTGACCCTGGCCACCACCTTCGGTCTTTACGGGTATGCCCGGAAAAAAATACAGACTGCCCCCATACCGGGGCTGTTCATTGAAACCGTGATCATCTTTTTTCCGGCCCTGGGGTATATCCTGTACAAGATGGTTCTGGCTGAAACCGGGTTTCTGAAGGACCCGGTATTGACCCTCTGGATGGTCGGTGCCGGTGTGGTGACCAGCCTTCCCCTGCTCTGGTTTGCGGCTGCTGCAAAACGGCTGAACCTTTCCACCATCGGCATCCTGCAATATCTGTCCCCGTCCCTTGCATTTGTCCTGGGCGTTTTTGTTTATAAGGAACCCTTCACCCGCCATCATCTGATCACCTTTGGATGCATCTGGATTGGCGTTTTTCTCTATGCCTGGGAGTCCCTGACAAGATACAAAAAGCTGTGAATAGGATCCCACTGAATCTTTTGAAATGAAATTTGATAAGGAGCGCATACATGATTAGAAATGCTTTTTGGACAGGGTTGATGGTTTTCACATTTATCTCTACGGCTTTTGCAGACGGTGAAACCCGTCAGGCCACGCCTGGGGAAAAAACCTGGGTACTTAAAACATTAACGGCATTTGAAACCACTCTCCCAAAGGGCCCTGAAGGTTGGGGCGAGGGGGAAAAAACCGATCTTGTACCGCCGGAATCAGTTGTCCCGGGTCAGGAAACCTTTCCCATGAAGGTGGCGTGTTTTATCAAATGGCAGGATGATAAAAGGATCGATGCTTCAAAATTGGCGCTGGACCAACAGTTGATGAAGATAGCTAAAAACCAGTCACTGGATGCAAAAATGAAAGCTTATTCGGCCAACATAGATGCCCTGGCCAAAGAGTTTGGCAAAGCTATTGAAGCCAAGGATAACGCAAAGGCAGAAGCCCTGCAAAAAGAAATCGATGAAGCTGGAAAGCGTTTCAATGAACAGGCGTCCGGAAATAACCAGGCCATTGAACAGCAGATCAAGGATTTGACCCCCCATGATATTGAACTGAGGGTCAATCTGTCTGCCAATGTCTTTTATCAGGAACTTGTGCATATCCCGTCGGAACAGACCGTTCTTGAAGGATGTCCTGTGATCGGTGTTGATGACGAGGACTACGGCACATATGGATGGCACGAAGGAACCACCTATGTATTTGTTGGCGCTTTCAAGTATGGCCACAAGGATAATACTGCCGCCATGCAGGCAGAAAAGATACCGGGAACCGCGCACACAAAAGTCCAGACTGTTGTCATCGCGGTCCAGGGTGAAAAAAACAGGGCCAAGGGGTTTATTAAACAGACGAACCTGAAAGCGGTCAAAGCTCTTCTTGGAAGTTAGGATAAACCATCCAAAGCAGTGAAGGCTTTCCGGGATTCCAGCCCCCCTGCTTTTTAATAGTTTTCTTGACAAATGACAGGGCCCCGTCCTACAAAATCAATCTAAAAACAACAGGGGGCCATATGGAGTTTGACTATTCCACATTAAAGGCATTGAGAAAAACCCATCCGGCATGGAAACTGCTGGTGGCGGACCATAGCCCGCTTATTGCCGCTTTTATCCATAAAGTCTTTATCGTCCCCAATCAGAGAACCATGGGTCGGTCCGATCTTGCATCGGCTCTGGAGGATGTTTTGTATGCCCTGCGGGAAACAGAAGGGGAAAATGCTTTCCCCCGGCAGGCCGAAGCCTATCTGGATGACTGGGCCGGGGAGGAAAAAGGATGGCTCCGAAAATTTTATCCCCCGGGGTCGGATGAAGTGCATTATGATCTCATGCCGTCGGTGGAAAAGGCCCTGGCCTGGCTTGAAAATCTGGTTCAGCGACCGTTTATCGGAACCGAATCCCGGCTGATGACCATTTTTGAACTCCTGCGTCAGATGGTTGAGGGAACCGAGGTCGATGCCAAGGTGCGGATACAGGAGCTTGAAAAACGAAAGGCCGATATTGAAAAGGAACTGGCACGGGTTCGGGAAGGCCGCATGGATGTATTGGATGATACCGCCCTAAAGGATCGCTTTCTTCTGATTAACAAAACCGCACGGGAACTGTTGAGCGATTTTCGTGAGGTAGAGTACAATTTCAGGAATCTGGATCAGAAGACCCGGGAGCAGATCGCACTTTGGGAAGGCAGTAAGGGCAGACTCCTTGAAGATTTTTTCGGTGAGCGGGACGTGATTGCGGAATCAGACCAGGGAAAAAGCTTTAATGCCTTCTGGGATCTTCTGATGTCACCGGCCAGGCAGGAGGAGCTGACCGGTCTGCTGCACAGGGTTTTTGAACTGGGGGCCGTCAAGGCCCTGGTCCCGGATATGCGTCTGAAACGGGTTCATTACGACTGGCTGGAAGCAGGAGAGCATACCCAGCGTACCGTAGCCAAATTGTCCGGGCAGTTGCGGCGGTATCTGGATGACCAGGCCTTTCTTGAGAATAAGCGGATCATGCAGGTGCTTCAAAGCATTGAAAGCCTTGCCGTTCAGGTCAAGGAAAATATGCCGGGAAACGATTTCATGACCCTTGACGAATCAAGCCCCCAAGTGTTTCTCCCCATGGAACGTCCCCTTTACACCATCCCGGTCAAACCGGTGATTGAAGAAACCGTGTTTCTGGGTGACGGTTCGGACATCCCCTCGGACCTGCTATATGCAACCGTATTTGTGGACAGGCTCAAACTCAAAGGGATTATCCGCAACGCCCTTCAGAAACGGGACCAGGTATCTCTTGCCCAGATCCTTGCCGAGCATCCGCTGGAAAAAGGTCTGGCCGAACTGGTCACCTATCTGAGCCTGGCCGGAGACGATGACAAGGCCCAGTTTGACGATACGCGGCAGCACAGCGTGTCCTGGACCGATGACCACGGGGTGACCCGTAAAGCGGAATTTTCCGCCGTGATTTTCAGCAGGTGAACTATGGATATGACGGACAACCCTCCTGAGAACATCTCAAAGCCCATCATCGAACTGATGAAAGGGGTGGTGTTCCGGGAAAACGATGAAAAACTCTGGCAGCATCTGGAAGACAGTCAGATCGCTGTTCGGGATTACGTGCGGGTCCTGGGTCTTGATCTGGTGCTGGACGAATCCGAAGGCTATGCCTGGCTGAAAACCCGGGAGCCAGAGGAAGGCGAAGACCCGCTTCCCCGACTGGTGGGTAAAAGACAATTGTCCTACCCTGTCAGCCTGATCATCGCGCTTTTGAGAAAAAAACTGGCTGAAAGCGATGCGTCAGGGGATGATACCCGCCTGATTTTATCGGTGGAAGACATTACCGATATGGTGAAGGTGTTTTTCCCTTCCAGCGGCAATGAGGCCCGGCTGCTGGACAAGATCAATATCTATCTGAATAAAATTGCAGACCTGGGATTTATCCGCCGTCTGAAAGGCCAGAAAGACAAGATTGAAGTCATCCGTATTTTAAAAGCCTTTGTGGATGCCCAGTGGCTTCATGAATTTGATGACCGGCTGAGGGAATATCAGGGAAAACAGGTGGCTGATCCGGACAGCCCAAAGGAGACGGACTGATGGAACAGCAACTCCTTGATTTTTCATCCGACGACAGCCTGGCCGGGTTCCGTCTTGAGACCCTGGAGGTTTACAACTGGGGCACCTTTCATAAAAATGTCTGGCGCCTGGATCTTCAAAGCCGGAACGGCCTTTTGACCGGAGACATCGGGTCAGGCAAATCCACCCTGGTGGATGCAGTGACCACCCTGCTGGTTCCGGCGAACCGGGTGGCTTATAACAAGGCGGCCGGGGCCGACAGCCGGGAGCGCAGCCTGAGATCCTATGTCCTGGGGCATTACAAATCCGAACGCAGTGATATCGGCCATGTCTCCAAATCCGTTGCCCTGAGGGATCACAACAGTTTTTCCGTCATCCTGGGCGTATTTAAAAACAAAGGCTATGTCCAGGACGTCACCCTGGCCCAGGTCTTCTGGATCAGGGAAAGCCAGGGCCAGCCTGAACGGTTTTACCTGGTTGCGGACAAGGTCTTGTCCATTGCAGAGCATTTCAGCGATTTCGGCCCGGATATCGGTCAGCTCAAAAAACGGCTGAAGAAAATGTCCAAAGTCGAGGTTTTCGAGACCTTTCCCAAATACGGGGCCGGGTTCAGGCGACGGTTCGGGATTGAAAATGAACAGGCCCTGGCCCTGTTTCACCAGACCGTATCCATGAAATCCGTGGGCAATCTCACGGATTTTGTCAGGGAACACATGCTGGAAGCCTTTGATGTGGCACCCCGCATCGATGCCCTGATTCACCATTTTGACGACCTGAACCGGGCCCACGATGCCGTGCTGAAAGCCAAATACCAGGTCGAACGCCTGGCACCCCTGGTGGATGACTGCAAGAAGCAGGCGGTTCTGGTGGATGAAAAAAACCGGTTGAGGGATTTTCGAGAGGCCCTGACTCCTTTTTTCGCCTTTCACAAACGCGTGCTGTTTACAAAACGCTTGAAACTATTGGGTGATGAACAGGGCCGCCTGGAGCGGAAAATCAATACCATGGATATCAAGCGCAGGGAAGAAATGGGGGAGCGGGACGATCTGAAACGGGCCATTGCCGAAAACGGCGGTGACCGCCTGGAACGAATCCGGTCGGAGATCCGCCGCCTGGGACTGGAAAAGGAAAAACGGCAGACCCAGGCCAACCGATATGCGGATCTGGCGTTGAACCTGTCCCTGAAACCTGTGAATACCCGGGATGATTTTGACGATAATGCCCGTCAGATTCAGGATCGGCAGCACGTCCTGAAACGGAAAGATGCAGACATGCAAAACCGGCGCACCGATGCAGAGGTTGAATTCAGGGAGCAAAAATCAGCCCATGATGAGCTGGAACTGGAGCTTGCATCCTTATCCAAGCGAAAGAGCAATATCCACACCCAGCAGATCCGTATCCGGAATGATCTGTGTACTCACCTTAACCTTCATGAAAACGCCCTGCCTTTTGCCGGGGAGCTGATTCAGGTAAGGGATGAAGCAAAAGTCTGGGAGGGAGTGGCCGAACGCTTGCTTCACAATTTCGGTCTGTCCTTGCTGGTGTCTGACGTCTATTATCAGGATGTGGCAGCCTGGGTGGACGCCACCCATCTGAAAGGACGCCTGGTGTATTACCTGGTCCGCATGGACGGTAAAAAAGCTATAGTTGATCTTCATCCCGAGTCCCTGGTCCAAAAACTGGCCGTGAAACCGGATTCTTCCTTTTATGCCTGGATGGAAAAGGAACTGGCCGAACGATTTGACTACGCCTGCTGTGCCGATATCCTGCAATTTCACCGGGAACCCCAGGCCGTGACAGAGTCCGGCCAGATCAAATCCGGGGGCAAACGCCATGAAAAAGATGACCGCAGGGATATCAAGGACCGGTCCCATTATATCCTGGGCTGGACCAATGAAGCCAAAATCAAAACCCTGAAACAAAATTGCCGTGAGCTGGAAAAAAAGATGCAGACTACGGCTGACCTGCTTTCCAATATAGACAGGCAGAAAAAAGACCTACAGGAAAACCTCGAAAGCCTGATCCGTCTCGGTGAATTCCGGGATTTCAGCGATCTGGACTGGAAATCAATCACCCTGGATATCTCGCGGCTGGAAGAAGAGAAGAAAAGACTGGAACAAGCTTCGGATGTCCTTAAAACCCTTGAGAACCAGCTTGAACGCCTTGAAAAAGAGATTGACACCACGGAAATGGAAATGAAACAGTCCCGGGACACCCTGTCTAAAAATGAGGAAAAACAGCAGCAGGCCCGCCTGGGGATTCAAACCTGCGATGAGGACATGTCGGTCTGGAAAACCATGGAACAGACTCAGACCCATTCCCTGATCAAGCAGCTGGATGCCCTGCGGCTAAAAGAACTGGAAAAACATACCCTGGCCATTGAATCCTGTGACGGCCGGGAAAAAGAACTGCGAAAAATCATCCAGGACAAGATCGACAGCCTGGACAAACGAATCCGCACCCTGGAGGACCGGATCATAAAAGCCATGCACGGCTATCGGCGGGATTTCCCCTTGGAAACCCGTGAGGTGGATGATTCCGTATCCTCGGGCCCGGAATACAAGGCCATGCTGGAAAAGCTTCAGACCGACAACCTGCCGAGGTTTGAACAGCGGTTTAAGGAACTGCTCAATGAAAACACCATCCGTGAAGTGGCCAATTTCCAGAGTCAGCTTCTTCGGGAGCGGGAAACCATCAAAGAGCGCATCGAACGGATCAACCAGTCCTTATCCGATATTGAATACAATCCGGGCCGCTACATTGTTCTTGAGGCCCAGCTGAACCCGGATGTGGATATCCGGGATTTTTTGCAGCAGCTCCGGGCCTGCACCGAAGGCGCCCTGACCGGGTCGGACGAGGACCATTATTCGGAAAGCAAATTCCTGCAGGTACGGTCGGTGATTGAACGATTCCGGGGCCGGGAAGGCATGGGCGATATTGACCGGCGGTGGACCCGGAAAGTCACGGATGTCCGCAACTGGTTTGTATTTGCCGCATCCGAGCGCTGGCGGGAAGATCAAAGCGAATATGAACATTACACGGATTCCGGCGGAAAATCCGGCGGCCAGAAGGAAAAACTGGCCTATACGGTTCTGGCCGCCAGCCTGGCCTATCAGTTTGGTCTGGAATGGGGCGCCATCCGGTCCCGGACCTTCCGCTTTGTAGCCATTGACGAAGCCTTTGGCCGGGGGTCGGACGAATCCACCCGGTACAGCCTGGAACTGTTTAAAAAACTCAACCTCCAGCTTCTCATTGTCACGCCCCTGCAAAAGCTTCATATCATCGAGCCCTATGTGTCCGGCGTGGGGCTTGTCTACAGCCGGGACGGCCGGGAATCCCAGCTCAGAAACATGACGGTCCGGGAATACCGCAAAGAGCGTGAGGAAAAAGATTCATGATGCCCTGGACCCGCAACACGGATATCAAAACCCGGCTTGTAAAAAAATGGACCAAAGGCGAGATCCCGGCGCAATGCGTCATTGATACCCCCTTTGTTCCCTTGCGCATCCCCCTGAAACACCCCACAGCCAATGAACTCATCCACCGGTTTGATGAATCCCGAGCCTGGATCGACCATATTGCCGGTCACGCCGGAAAGCCGGACAAAAAAGGCTTTGATATTGAATGGCACGAATTCAACCACAAGACCCTGGGCAGGAATAAACTCCCGAAAGCCGTTATTTTCAAAACCCTGGATGATATCCTTGCCTATATCGGAAAAACAGGGGAAGCTGATCTTTATCAAAGGCTTTTCAAAGACATCACCGCCCAATATCCGGAGCTTGCACCGCTTTTAATTGAAAAACCCCTGGACGTATTGGCTCATGAAGCGGTCTGGAAAGAATTTTTGACCATTGTCACCTACCTGAAACAAAACCCCTGTCCCGGCATTTATCTCAGGCAACTGGAGATTCCGGGCGTTGAAACCAAATTCATCGAAACCCATAAACCCTGGCTTGTAAAACTTCTCACCTGCGTCCTGCCCAAGGAGGTCATCAATGAACAGACCCAGGGACCAACGACATTTGAAACCCGTTTCGGTTTTCTGTCCAAACCTGCCCGTATCCGGTTCAGGTTTCTTGACCCGGATCTCACCCTCATGGGTCTGACCGATCTGGAAATGCCGCAAAGCGAATTTTGTCATCTGCCCATAACACCCGACACTGTATTTATTGTGGAAAACGAAATCACCGGTCTGGCCTTTCCGCCTTTTCCCAAAGCCATGGTGATTTTCGGACTGGGATACAGTCTGTCCGTCCTTTCCGACGCCCTTTGGATGAAAGACAAACCGATCTGGTACTGGGGCGACCTGGACACCCACGGTTTTGCCATGATCGACCAGATCCGGCATCATTTTCCCCAGACCCGGTCCTTTCTCATGGATGAAGCCACACTTTTATCCCACAAAGCCCTCTGGGGCCGCGAACCCTCCCCTCTCAGCCGGGATCTCCCTCTGCTGACGGCAGATGAAGCAAGAGTCTATGAGGCATTACGAAACAATCGCCATGCCCCGTCCCTGAGGCTGGAGCAGGAACGCATCTCTTTTTCACAGGTCCGCCGGGCGCTGGAGAATATTCAAAATAAATTGTGCCTCCCGGGTTTGTGATGTTAAAGCCGCTTTTCCCGAATACAATCTTTCCATCCGTTTCTTTGATATAAAGCACAAGGTGGTTGCTCACATCCGGGCTGTCGTTCATGCCGCGTGTTTTCCCTTTGTTTCAGATAAAAGTTGAAGTCTTGATTTTCCTGAAACTGAAAAATGGTTGCAAGAATCATTGACTTTTGAGATTCAAAAAAAATCGCCCTGTTGTGCTTTGAAAAATTTCAAATAAAGTGGGGATGTACACGGATAGTCTGGGGTTCTTTTTCAGCTAAAAATTGAGTTTATCCTGGGGGTAGTCTTCACTATCAAAACATTTTTATTTCTTTTTGAGGAGCTATATTATTTTTTGGGTAGTTTCTTTAAACCAGCTGGTAAATCCGCCCAAGGTAATGTCACCTTTTCCTAAATTTTCAAAAACGATAACTCTTTCCTCTGGAGAAACAACGAAATCCCAACCGTGTAACCTCAAAAACAGGCGTGATACAACATAGGCCGTTCTTTTATTTCCATCGAAAAATCCATGATTTTTTATTAATCCAAATGCATAAGAAGCCGCAAGATCAGGAATATCAGGAGAACTATATTCTATAAGGTTTTTGGGCCGGTTAATAGCACTTTCTATTAATCCAAGATCCCTTATTCCACTCGCCCCGCCATGTTCCCGAATCTGCAGATTATGTATAACAAGAACTGTTTCAAGTTCAATCCAAGAATATTTCATCTTTTGGACAATTCCCTCAGAAGGTCTTTGTCCTGCTGCATTATTTTCTCAGCCTCTGCAACCTGTTTGGAAAAATTCTCATTATAGCCGCTTAAACGGTAGCCTCCATCTTCAGTCTCAGTAAAATAGAGAATTTCACCTTCATTAACCCGTAATCTTGCCAAAGATTCTTTTGGCAATACAACACCAAGAGAATTACCAATCTTTCTTACTTTTAATTCCAACATATTGCACCTCCAATGTTATAACTATTGTAATAACAAATTCTTAAAATGGCAATTTATTTTTATGGATTATCAAGATCTCTCAATAACAGGGAAAGTCTGGGGTTTCCATTTGCAAGAAGGACAGAGCCTGTTCTGTAATAGTCCTCACTGTCTTTCAGTCACAAATCCCTGAGCCATATTTTCTAATTCAATCCGATGTTGAAATATAAATTATGATCTTACAAATTTTAAAAGCGCCTCTCCTGTTTTAGCAAGATTGACCTTTCCCCAGGAGAAAGGTTCTTTATTGAATATCTTTTCCAATATAAGATCAGCAATCAATCTGGCGTGTCTACCGTTTCCATTGGAAAACGGGTGAATGAAAACCAACCGATGATGAAACCGGACAGCAAATTCATCCGGCGGGTATGCATCAAACTTAAGCCAACCGGCTGCTTCATCACAGAGTTTGTGAACCTCCACCGGGATATCAACATGCCGGATGCCAATATTCTTTTCTGTTTTTCGGTATTTCCCGGCCCATTTCCACACATCACCAAACATTTTTTTGTGAAGCCGGCAAATGAAATCCGTATTCAGGATTTTGTCTGCTTTAATTGTTTTCATCCAGGCAGAGGCTCGTGCAATATTCTCCAACTCCAATGCATCGAGTTCCCCTTTGGTGGTGATGTGTGTTGGGATTAATCCTTTGATCTCATCAAATTCTAATGGGGTGGCACCATCTTCAATCTCAATCATTTGAACTTCTTATCCCATAGTTTTGAAGGAGATTCCAAAATTTCTTCCACTATACTCTCAAAAGCTGCTTTAGAATGGTGATTCGTCAACTCCTGCGCTTCAAGATACATATGATGTGAAATCGTATTCATTCTTTCCCGCGCAAGGCAAGCAGCTTGATTCCTGACTGTGTTTTCTAAGGTTGATCTGGGGGCAAAACCATATACGAACACACAGTCCAGTTTATCCGCGATTTTTTCCAATGTTTTAATGGTCAGTGCCCCGGAGAGTTCATCCTGCTCAATTTTAACAATCCGAGATTGACTAACCCCTAAACGGTCTGCTAACTGGCGCATATTCATTCCAAGAGCATCCCGAATCGCACGAATCCACCCTCTGACAGGCCTGGCTACACTATTTGCCCCCGTAAAGACCTTAAGCGTTTCATCTAATTGTTCTCTGACTCTCTTTAGTTTTCTATGTTTCATTTTATCATGCTTATGTGAATTAATGTTAAATTTTAATCACATATATATTATTTTTTACAACTTGTCAATCATGTATATGTGATTAAAAATATCAATCCTCTGCAATTTTATCTGTAAAGATTATCAATCCAGTGAATAGCTTCTGTATCACTGATTTTTCCAAGATACCGCTGGGTGGTTGACAGATTTGCATGGCGGAGAATGATTTTTGATACTATTTCAATGGGAACGCCGGATCTGCTTGCATAAGTGGCGGCATGGTCGCCTAAGATCATGGGGGTTCAAATTCACATTGATTATTTTTCCTGCATTTTTAACAATCTCACGGGCTCTGGTATATCCTAAAGGAAACACGTTATTGTCATCGCCTATATTTACAGCGGAGATATAATCCCGCAAACGATCTGCTACTTTTTTTGGGATAAAAACAATTTCGGTCTGATTTCCGCTTTTCGGTTCCGATAAAACCAGTTTCCGGCCGTATACATTCTTGACTTTTAATTTCAGTACCTCTCCAACTCGCATGCCTCCTCTGGCCATCAATTCAAGCAACAGGCGATTTCTGGGATTGTCTGTCTTAAAAATAATTTCATCGACAACATCCCTGTCAAGGATTGTCCATGACTTTCCTTTAGCTGTTTTAAATGTTTTTCTCAATAATGGAGTGTCACAGGGATTCGCTAAAGCAGAATCAAATAACTCTTTGAGAAAATTGAAGAATGACCTGAGCAGGGAAAATTTGAGTTTTTTTGTTGATTGCTTTTGACCATCAGCAGCTTTGGTCAAAAAGGCCATAATATCTTCGGATGTGATTTCTGATATTTCTGAGTTGCCATATTCTTTTTTGAAGCCGGTTAAAAAGAATTGATAATTTCTTATAGTGTTTTTTTTGAATTCATTTTTTGATAATCAAGAAATGTATCGACTGCATTTGATGTTTTCATGATGCTCTCCTTTAATGAAAGAAATAATCTTTTAGCCTGGCAAGAGGCCTTAATCAAATACCTTACAAATCATGATACATTTTTTCAACTGATAATCCATCAAGCGTGCCACGTATAAAATTCGAATCGAAATATTGTGGTCGGTTCGAATTTAAAACATGATGAAAAACAGGGATAATCCGGGGTTTTCATTCAACTTAAAAGCAGACTTTGACACGGAAGTAGTCTTCTCCTCAATTCATACCGCGATTTGATCTGCCGTAACTTTCGGATCTGACAGACTGTAAATAAACGGAATTTATTTAAGCATTTTTTGAATTGTTTTTTTTAATAGCGGAAGATGATTTTGGCAAACATCATAGATGATCTCATGATCAACTTTTTCATAATGATGGGAAACAATATCACGCAATCTCATGATATTTTCCCAATTAATCTCATTGTAATTATTTAAAAAAGAGTTGTCTGCTTTTTCAATTTTTTTTAGCAACTCACCTATGACCTGTAGGCGCATGGCAATTGAATCAAGGATAGTGACCCCGTTTTCATCGAGCACAAAATCGTCCGGTCTGCGGATATTTGCGAATCGGTTAAGGATCAATCCTATTGACTCTGAAATCAAAAAAAGATTTTCAGAAATAATTTCATCAGGCATAAATGATTTCCTGTTCAATACGTTTCAAAAAACCGCTTTCTCCCATATTGCGTTTTCTGACTATTTCAATTCTTCGGCCAAATTTTTTTTCCATATATAAATTTAGACCGGCGATCCATTCAAACCGGGGCTCTACAAATTCAACCAGAAAATCAATATCACTGTCAGGGGTTTGTTTGTTCTTGGCATAAGAACCGAATAAACCAATAGTAAGAACCCCAAAATTTTCTTTTAAAAAAATTTTTTCAGCTCTGAGTATATTGATGATTTCATTTTTGGAAATAGACTTGCTCATTTGAATCCTTCTCATAAGTGTATGATCTCACTATATTTGAGTGAGCCTGTGCTGTCAAATTCAAACACGCATTTGAATCAAAATTTAAATGGCATTCAGACCAGCAAGATAATTGCTGATTCGAAAAAGGGGATCGGTTTCTTCCCAATCCCCTAAAATTTTATCTGTAAAGATTATCGATCCAGTGGATAGCCTCTATATCATTGACTTTTCCAAGATACCGCTGGGTAGTTGATAGATTCGTATGGCGGAGAATTATTTTTGAAACAATTTCAATGGGGAACCCCTGATCTGCTTGCGTAAGTGGCGGCATGCCGTCTAAGGTCATGGGGATTCAAATTCACATTTATCATTTTCCCTGCATTTTGAACTATTTCACGGGCTCTGGTGTATCCTATAGGAAACACGTTGTGGTCATCTTCAATATTTACTGAGGAGATATAATTCCGTAGGCGATCTACTACTTTTTTTTAGGATAAAAACAATCTCAGTCTGATTTCCGCTTTTCGGTTCTGATAAAACCAGTTTCCGGCCGTGTACATTTTTGACCTTTAATTTCAGAACCTCTCCAACTCTCATCCCTCCTCTGGCCATCAGTTCGAGCAGCAGCCGGTTTCTGGAATTATCTGTCTTAAAAATAATTTCATCGACAACCTCCCTGTCAAGAATTGTCCATGGCTGTCCCTTTGCCGTTTTAAACGTTTTTTTCAATAATGGAGTGTCACAGGGATTTGCTAAAGTTAGATCAAATGAACCTTTGATGAAATTGAAAAATGACCTGAGAAGGGAAAATTTGAGTTTTTTTGTTGATTGCTTTTGACCATCAGCAACCTTGGTCAAAAAAACCATAACATCTTCGGATGTGATTTTTGATATTTCTGAATTGCCATATATTTTTTTAAAACCGGTCAAAAAAAGTTGATAATTTTTTATAGTGTTTTTTTTGAATTCATTTTTTGATAATCAAGAAACGTGTCGATTGCATTTGATATTCTCATGATGATCTCCTTTAATAAAGATTATTGTCTTCTTGCCTGGGAAGAGGCCTCAATTCCCATTTTACAAATTCTGACATTTTTTTCAACTTATAAGTCATCAGACGTTCCATGTATAATTCGAATTTGAAACATGCTGAAAAACAGGGATAGTCCGGGGTATTCGTCCTGCTAAAAAACGGTGCTTGCCTTGGACGTAGTCTTCACCTCAAAACCCTTGATTTGATCTCCCAAATTAGAGATCAAGGACTATGTCATCAATAACAAAAGTAGCCAACACCGCTTCCATATTGCTTGGGGAGTCCTTAAATATTTGTATAGCTGCGTCTTTAACGTTTATAGTATTGCTCCCTGTAACCCCTTAAACTGTCGTTTCTTTAACTTGGCTGTAAACGGCTTTTACCAGATAAGTTGCCGCAACATTTCTGAAAGCTTCATCATTCATAAGTCTGATGAAAATCTCTTCGTTTCCGTCCATGCGTTCAATAAACAGGTTTTCCAACTGCTTGTTGAAAACAGGTTCAAAATTCTCAAGGCTGTTTGCCATAACTGCTTGTCGCAGTTTTTCATTGGCAACGGCAGTTTCTCGTACCTGATCAAAAAACAGCTGGTCGGCAGGCGTAAACTCAGTCCCGAAACGCTCGTTCAGTTTGTCAACCAGAGTAGATAGCTGCACATCATCCTCAGCCTGTCCGGTCCCCACCTCGGTAGGGCCATAAACTGCCTGGGCTTCACCGACCATCAAATCAATTTTCCCTTCACTGATTTTCTGCAATCGATAATATTTCAACTCAACGTCATCATCAATATGTACAGTGCGGGTATCCGTTGTTCGAGGCAGCTTGGTAATTAGAAAACGCACATAGGAATAGAGTTTTTCATGATCAGAGTCTTGATAGGGTATGATTTGCGAAACAAAGCTGTAGAGATTGCGAAAGCTGACCAGTTGCCCTTTGAACAGGTTCTGATCTTCTTCACTTAAATCTGCGAATCGTTTCACCGCTACATCCAGCATCGCGTTAAGTTTTTTATGCTCACCGCCGGTTGGATTCAGACGATTACGGAACCAGATTTCACACCAGCTGTTTACCTCGTCATTGGTAAATACTTTCCAGTTAATCAGGGTATGGGCCAACGTGTTCAGCTGCTGTGGATCAGTATCGTCTCCTTTATCGGTCACTTCATAATATGGTTTGAAGGCAAGGAATATATCTTCCGGTTCATTCACAAAATCCAGTACAAAAGTATCTGTTTTCCCTCGAATTGTACGGTTAAGGCGTGACAGGGTCTGCACGGCCTGAATTCCGGAAAGTGTCTTGTCTACATACATGGTATGTAAAAGCGGTTGATCAAAGCCTGTTTGATATTTTTCAGCAACAAGCAGAACCTGGTACTCTTCCGTATTGAATTTTTCCGGTAGTTCCGATTCTTTAATACCATTGTTCATACCGACTTCAGTAAATTTCTTGTCGGCAAATTCTTTCAGTGTGATTTCACCTGAAAAAGCCACCAAAGACTTAACATCGGTGTAACCCTTGCGCTTGATATATTTATCAAACCCAAGCTTGTAACGCACCGCGTGCTCACGTGAACTTGTGACAACCATGGCTTTTGCCCGCCCACCGATTTTATGGCGGGTGTGCGTTCTGAAGTGTTCGACAATCACTTCAACCTTCTGGGCAATCTCATAATCATGAAACTGAACAAAACGGGCCAGTGCCCGGGCCGCTCTACGACGAGGAACTTCCGGGTCTTCCTCTGCTTTTTGAATCAGCTTATAGTAGCGTTTGTAGCAGGTATAATGTTCAAGAACATCATGAATAAACCCTTCTTCGATCGCCTGTCTCATACTGTATAGATGAAACGGAGCCTTGCCGTCCGCTCCCGGTTCATTGAACACGCAAAGCGTTTTAAATTTCGGCGTTGCAGTAAAAGCAAAGAAACTCAAGTTTGGCTGTTTGGGGCGTTTTAGCTGTTCCCGAAGAAGATTCTTTTTAGCCGCTTCACTTAAATGTTCGTCTTCCATATCCAGGAGTTGTTCGGCGATTGCCGATTCGATGCCGTCTTTGTTTAGAATTTTTCTCAGCTCCATGGCTGTTTCGCCGCTCTGTGAGCTGTGGGCTTCATCCACGATCACGGCAAACCGTTTTCCTTCAGTGGCTATCTCGATCGATCTCCCTTTCGACTCAAGGGTTTTTATGGCCTGTGAGATAAAAGGAAACTTCTGGATGGTGGAAATGATAATCGGAACGCCATCGGCCAGCGCCCTGGCCAGCTGCTGGGTGTTTTCATCGATTTTCTGCACCACCCCAAGCTTATGTTCAAACTGAAAAATCGTATTCTGCAGCTGTTGATCCAGTACCCGACGATCCGTAATGACCACCACCGAATGAAAAATCTTTTCATTGTCCGCATCATGCAGGCTGGACAACCGGTGCGCCAGCCAGCCGATAGAGTTTGATTTTCCCGATCCGGCCGAGTGCTGAATCAGATAATTATGACCGGAACCATTCGCCTTTGCATGATCGGTCAGTTTTCTTACAGCAGCAAGCTGATGATAACGTGGGAATATCATCTTTTCTTTTCGAATGCGCTTAATCCCTTTATGGGTTACCACGCTCTTTTCTTCGACGTCCAGATGGATAAACCGGGCCAGAATATCCATGAGGCTGTCACGGGTCAACACCTGCCGCCAGAGATAAGAGGTGCGCACATCCCCATAGGCCAGCGGATTTCCGGCACCTTGATTCTCCCCAAGATTGAAGGGCAGGAAAAATGTATCTTTCCCTTCCAGTTTTGTTGTCATATAGACAAGCTCTGTATCGACGGCAAAGTGAACCAGACAGCGTTCTTTGAACGCAAACAGCGGATCTTTAGGGTCCCGCTCAAAGCGATATTGATACTTGGCGTTTTCTACTGTCCAGCGTGTGGCGGACATGGGATTTTTCAATTCCAGCGTGGCCACCGGCAAACCGTTTACCGCCAGAACAATATCCGGGATGGCACAGGTCTTTGTTTTGACCTGTCTAACAATCGTCAACCGGTTCTGACCAAAACGCTGGGCAGCTGCCGGGTCCAGTCCGGTATTGGGAGAAAAAAAGGCCAAACGCACCGTCTTGCCGACGCACTTGAAGCCTTCACGCAATATCGATAGAGCGCCTTTGGCATGCAGCTCTTTGGTCAGACTGTCGATGAGCATTGTGGAAGCTTTAGCCGCATCCAGCTGGGTGATGCGATCCCAGAACTTCGGCTGGGTCTGCCTTATAAAGCCAATTATATCATCAGGAAATAACGCCCGTTCCGGGTCATATCCTTTGGCATCGCCTTTATGATACCCGCCGCTTGTGATTAGCATGTGCTCGATATCATTTTCAAAATCAATTTCTTTATGCATCACTTTTCTCCAATGCCTTGTTATCAGCGAATCATTTCAACATTGCTATTCTCCAGATCAGCCAGATTGACTCCGTCCAGGTCGTTGTAACTGTAATGGCGAATGGTGTGGTCTCGCTGAAGGTAACCATCTTGGTCAAGGTAAGGGCTGGGGTCCGGATGATTACTGAGTACAAACTTTGTCGCCCTCATTGTACTCCGCTTGTTTGTATAGGCATTGAGCGTGGCGTGGAGAGATTTGAGCCAATCCACACTTGCTTTCAACTGGTCCGGTACATCGTGAGGAATACTTTCCGATTTAAACTCAAGGCAATAGACATACAGGCTTCTTCCCCTTAAGTTGAAAACCACATAATCACAACGCTTTGACCACGGCTTGGCATTGTCGTCCAGAAAATGGAACAGTGGCAATGTCGAGCCGTTTTTCCTGGCATCCAGCTTGATGACTAAAATCTCGCCACTGGTTTTCAGGCAGACCTTATACTCAATAGGCCTGCTGCCACTTTTGCCAAATCCCTTTTCTTTCAAAACCACTTCACCATCTTTGGCCTGAACTTCTCCATAGTGATTGGTGTTCAGGTAGGATCGTAAGCAGTTGAAATATCCCTGAGGTGTCAGTGCCATCGATCATCGTCTCCTATCCATGGTTGACAAACTCCTCAGCTTCAGGGTGTTAAATTTCACGAAAAAATGAACCGAACCCCGCCTGTTTTTTCTAATTAA
>CAZUDE010000030.1:0-5938 GCA_964619205.1 uncultured Desulfobacula sp.
TCTTTTTATAGACCCGCTCTTAATTTCTTCACTGACCAATTTTCAAAGATCAAAACTGCTTCTTTTAACCACTGCTTATGTGATTGGCAAAAACCTGACCAATATATATGTGTGACCTGTCTTTGTCAATTATTATTTAGATCTTGGTTAAAATAATTTTATGATATTTTTTCTTTCCGGCTCTGAGCAAAATTTCATTGTTTTTGATATCATTTTCCAAGACAATTTGATCAAAATTAGAAATTCTTATGCCATTAATATAAGCCCCTCCCTGCTGGATCAGTCTTCTTGCATCGGATTTCGAACTGCATAATTTTACAGCAAGCAGAAGATCAGCCATGGAAAGGGTTCCGACAATATCAGATTTTCCATAAACAGAGAAAGGGATGGACTCATCGCTGGCAGAAACACAAACTCCTCTTGGAATTGTGCTGGAAGGAAGAGTATAATCTGAAATATCAACTGCTCCAAAAACCGATGCTGAAGCTCTTAAAGCATTCAGCGCTTCCTCTTCTCCGTGACATATCTTTGTGGCCTCGTATGCAAGGACCACCTTGGCCTTATTTAAATCAGAATCCTTCAATAGTTTGACCTGATCGATTTCATCCATGGGAAGAAAAGTGAATAAGGCCAAAAACCTATGGATATCGGCATCATCCGAGTTAACCCAGAACTGGTAATATTCATAGGGAGAGAATCTTTCAGGGTCAAGCCAAACCGCACCTTTATGGGTTTTTCCCATTTTGATACCGCTGGCTGTCGTAATCAATGGAAAGGTTATTCCAAAGGCCTGTTTTCCAAGGGTCCGTCTTACCAAATCAACGCCTGCCACAATATTTCCCCACTGATCCGACCCGCCCATCTGCAAAAGGCAATCATGGGATTTGGCAAGCTGCATAAAATCATAAGCCTGGAGCAGCATATAATTGAATTCAATAAAGGTCAGGCCGTCCTCGGAGTCCATCCTTGCCTTATAGGCTTCTGCCTTTATCATCCGATTTACGCTGAAATGTCTGCCTATATCCCTTAAAAAAGGGATATATTCAAGTTTAGTGAGCCACTGGGCATTATCAAGAAGCAAGGCCTTGTCCGAAGAAAAATCAAGAAACCGGGCCAATTGATTTCTGATCCCTTCTTTGTTTACATTGATTTCATCCTGGGTAATTATTTTACGTAGCTCTGTTTTTCCGGACGGGTCCCCAATAAGTCCTGTTCCGCCCCCTACAAGTGCAATGGGTCTGTGCCCGTTTCTCTGCATATGGGCAAGCGTCATAATACATACAAGGCTTCCGACATGAAGACTGGATGCAGTGGGATCAAATCCTATATAACAGGTTGCCTTGTTATTGGATAAATAAGTTTCAAGTTCCTCTGTGTGGGTCTGATCTTCAATGAACCCTCTTTCTTTTAATATAGACAAAACACTCATTTTTTAAGAGCCTTTATTTCCTTGTATATTCTACTGCTCTGGTTTCCCGAATGACAACAACCTTAACCTGTCCCGGGAAAGTTAAATTTTCTTCAATCTGACGGGCAATATTTCTGGAAAGAAGCATGGCATCTTCATCTGAAATCTTTTCACTCTCGGTGATTACCCGGATCTCACGGCCAGCCTGAATGGCATAGGTATTGGTAACGCCATCAAAAGAATTGGCAATATTCTCAAGATCTTCCAGCCTTTTAATATAGTTTTCAAGACTCTCTTTTCTTGCCCCTGGTCTTGCACCGGATAAGGCATCTGCAGCCTGGACAATATAATCATATACAGACTCCGGCATCTGATCTTCATGGTGGGAGGCGATGGCATTGACGACGCTATCGATTTCACCATATTTTTTTGCAAGTTTTGCACCAATAATGGCATGCGCCCCATCTACTTCATAATCGACCGCTTTTCCAATGTCATGCAATAATCCCATGCGTTTGGCAAGTTTGAAATCCAACCCCAGTTCTGACGCTATTGCGCCGGACAGAAATGCCACTTCAACAGAATGCTGTAGAACATTCTGAGCATAACTTGTTCTAAATTTCAGTTTACCTATGACCTTAATCAATTCAGGATCAATACCATGAACACCGAGATCAAATGCTGCCTGTTCCCCGGCTTCTTTAATTGTTATTTCAACCTCTTCGGTTGCCCGCTGAACAACATCTTCAATACGGGCAGGGTGTATCCTCCCATCGGATATTAATTTTTCAAGCGATAATCTTGCTATTTCTCTTCTCACAGGATTAAAACCAGACAGGATCACTGCTTCGGGTGTATCATCAATAATCAGATCGATTCCTGTTGCAGCTTCAAGGGCCCTTATGTTTCTTCCCTCACGTCCGATAATCCGTCCTTTCATTTCATCTCCAGGTAAATGGACAACCGAAACCGTTCTTTCAGCTACATAATCTCCTGCATATCGTTGTATTGCAGTTGATATTATCTTTTTCGCTTCTTTATCAGCATTTTCTCTTGCTTCACTGGTAATTTTCTTTATCAGCTTAGCCCCTTCATGTTTAACATCCTCCTCAATGGTCTTGAGCAAGAGATCTTTTGCTTCATCAAGCGTGAGCCCTGAAACTTTTTCGAGCTCCTTTTTTGTTTCTTCCAACAGTTCTATATATTTATCTTCCTTATTTGTTGCGGATTCGAATTTCTTCTGGATTTCAGTTTCTTTTCTTTGAAGGGCTTGTTCCCTTTTTACTAATTGCTCTTCCTGACTATCCAGTTTTTCACTTTTCTTTGCGAGTCGTCTTTCTTCTTTTTTCAACTCAGATCGCGTTTCCTCGGTTTCTGAATCAAAATCACTTTTCATTTCCAGAAGCCTGGATTTGGCCTCCAGTTTTGCTTCTTTCAGCAGGGATGCGGCTTTATTCCTTGCTTCTTCAATCAAACGCGTCTGTTCTTCTTCAATATTCAGATTTTCCTGAACCGCCCTTTTCTTAAATTTGAAAAAGGTAATGACTCCCAATCCCAGTACAATGACTATTGATGAGAGCACAATCATATATTCCATTAGAAAAATCTCCTAAATTGTATATATTCATATCAACACCTAAAGGTGCATTCTTATTTAAATCTCAAGTTTATTAAAAAAAATGAATCGGGGGAAAAAATCAGGGAAGGGAAAAAATAAAGCTAAATTGCAAATTGTTATAATTACCCCCACAAACTGCCGTGTTGCTATTAAAGGCTTTGAACCATGGGTTCAGAATGTGGTCGTCCAATTATACCTTCAGGCTTTTCCTGACTACAGGAACATAGCACACCAGTAAAAGTGTGGACTCCCTTTTGTTTATGCGTTAGGACAAAGACTGTCATGCAATCACGCACATTGCAGGGGTAATCGTTTATAACAATTTAAAGTTTGTATTCTTTTCTAATCCTTTGTTTATTTTCTCCAACATGGATGAGATTCTTTTTTCTGTTTCCTTTTCAAGCTCAGAACACCTTACCTTGAGTTCATGAAAATCTCTGGACAAATTCATGGCTGCCAGCAATAATATGACAACCTTATTTTTGTCTGAAGGTTTGTTTTTAAATAATACTTCAGACTCTTTGATATAATTTTTTAAATGCTGGGCAACCTGTCCCGGATTTTCAACCTGACTATCCGGTCTGAATTTGTACTCCTCCCCAAAAATTTCAATTACAACAAGCTCATCCAATGAATTCCCTTTTCCTGACATACTGCTGTCACTGGCTTGATGATTCGGATTTTTTAGGGCTGTTCGAAAAAATATTCAATTTTGCCAAGAGCCCCTCAGTTTTTGATTGAACGAATGCCTCCTGCTCTGAAAAATCTAATTCAGCATTTTTTTCCCCGCCAAGATCTGCTTCAAGGTTACTGATTTTTAGCAAAAACGCTTTATTTTCCGACTCAAGCGACCTGCAGTATTCAATCATCAAATCGATTTTACCATCTATATCATCAAACTTCTTTTTGATACGGTCATTACCCAATGTCATCTCTCATAATGCTGATTGGCATTCAGTATAATTCAAAATATTCAACAAAGTCAAGGCAATTCATCCGCCAGCGTCTGCATGAGATATTCTGCTCTGCAAAGCTCTTCAAGCGTATTCACTCCGATAACCTGTCTTGAATCCTCTATGGTGACAACTGAGATTTTTTGATTTTTCCTTTGTACTATTTCAATAACATCGGTAAGATAATATTCCCCTTGACTGTTTTCGGGCGATATTTCATTAAGCGCTGAAACAAGAAGGTCTTTATCAAAACAATATATACCTGAGTTTATCTTTTTAATTCGTTTTTCAGCCATGGTGGCATCTGCCTCTTCTCTAATACAAAGCAGACGGTTATGATGATCAAGAATAATGCGCCCATACCCTTTTGGATCATTTACTTCGGTTGCAAGAACAGTGACCCCCGAGTTATTCTTTTTATGTGCTTCTACAAGCGCCTTAAGTGATGTTCCTTTAATCAAAGGAACATCACCACACAATACCAGCACATCCTTAATCCTTGAACCAATACCTGGAATTGCAGTTTTAACTGCATCACCGGTCCCAAGAAGCTGCTTCTGATAAGCAAAATTTACCTGATAGAAGCTGCTGACTTCATTTTTCACCTGTTCTGCCTGGTGTCCAATAACAACATGAATGCTATCCGGAGCAATTTCCATTGCCCGCTCAACTACATGAACAATCATGCTTTTCTGTGCTACTCTGTGAAGCACTTTAGCTGTATCGGATCTCATTCGGGTCCCCTTGCCTGCTGCAAGAATAACCACCCCAACATCATTAAAAGTCATTGCCATATCCGTATATAGGGTTCCATTTTTGTCAAATGACAGTCTTTTGTTAATATGGAAAGGGGTTGCTTCATTTTTTTGAAGCCCCCCCCCTCTTTTTTTACATATCCATTTTCAGGATATTATTTTGATAAGTCTGAACCTTAAATCACATTACTTGACATCTTTAATCTTAAGCCGGTGCAAGGCGCGTCTTAAGGCAGCTTCAGCTCTGATAAGATCCGTCTCCGGAGACTTTGAGGCCAACCGTTTCTCAGCCCTCTCCTTTGCTTTCATTGCTCTTTCAACATCAATATCTTTTCGACGTTCTGCAGACTCGGCAAGAATGGTTACTTTGTTTGGCAGGACTTCTGCAAAACCGCCATTTATGAAAACATATCTTTCCTTTCCATCAGCACCTTTATACCTAAGTGTCCCCAATTTCAGAGATGTAAGGAATGTGGTATGCCCTTTGAGTGCACCAAACTCACCTTCTGAACCCGGAGCCACCACAATCTCAACTTCCTCACTGACAACTGATTTCTGCGGTGTAACGACTTCAAGAAATAATTTCTCAGCCATGATTTACCTCCGGTTGTTTAAGCGGATTTTGCCTTTGCAATGGCTTCTTCAATGGAACCTACCATATAGAATGCATTTTCTGGAAGATCATCATGTTTTCCGTCAATAATCTCTTTAAATGATCTCACAGTATCTTCAACCTTTACAAATTTACCTGCCATGCCTGTAAACGTTTCAGCAACATGGAAAGGCTGAGACAAAAATTTCTGAAGTTTTCTGGCACGTTGAACCGTAACCTTGTCTTCGTCTGAAAGTTCATCCATACCCAAAATTGCAATAATATCCTGGAGTTCTTTGTATTTTTGCAGGGTCTGTTGAACAATACGGGCAACCTGATAGTGTTCCTCACCAATATAAGCAGCATCCAGAATTCTGGATGTGGAGTCCAAGGGATCCACAGCCGGATAAATGCCCAGCTCTGCAATCTGCCGGGAAAGAACAACGGTTCCGTCCAGATGTGCAAATGTGGTTGCCGGTGCCGGGTCGGTCAAGTCATCGGCAGGTACGTAAACGCACTGAACCGCAGTAATAGAACCTTTATCTGTTGATGTGATTCTCTCCTGAAGCTCGCCCATGTCAACCGCAAGAGTGGGCTGATACCCAACAGCAG
>CAZUDE010000030.1:5948-34845 GCA_964619205.1 uncultured Desulfobacula sp.
GGCATACGACCAAGAGTAGCAGAAACCTCTGCACCAGCCTGGGTAAAACGGAAGATATTATCAACAAATAAAAGCACGTCCTGTCCTTCCACATCACGGAAATACTCGGCACAGGTCAAAGCGGAAAGCGCAACCCTTGCCCGTGCTCCGGGAGGTTCCGTCATCTGGCCGTATACCAGGGCGCATTTCGGAAGAACGCCTGAATTTTTCATTTCATGATAAAGGTCATTCCCTTCGCGGGTTCTTTCCCCTACGCCACCGAATACGGAAATACCACCATGCTGCATGGCAATATTGTTAACCATTTCCATCATGATAACGGTTTTTCCAACACCTGCACCACCAAACATGCCCATTTTTCCGCCGCGTGGGAAAGGAACCAGAAGGTCAATTACCTTAACGCCGGTTTCAAGAACCCTTACAGATGTATCCTGTTCTGTGAACTGGGGAGCATGTCTGTGAATGGGCAGCATATTGTCCTGGGAAATAGGACCAAGACCGTCAACGGGTTTTCCCACAACATTGAGAACCCTGCCAAGAGAAGCTTTGCCAACCGGCATCATGATGGGTGCGCCAGTATCTTTAACAACCATTCCTCTTTGAAGACCGTCGGTCACATCCATTCCAATACATCTGACAACATTATCGCCCAGATGCTGGGCCACTTCAATAACAAGATTGTCTTCTTCATCACCAATTGTCGGGTTGGTTACTGTCAAAGCTGTCAGAACCGGTGGAAGTTTTCCAGGTTCAAACTCAACGTCAACAACAGCACCGAGTACCTGCGCTATTTTACCTATATTTTGAGTCATTTTTCTCTCCTATAAAGCTGTTTTCAAAAAATTAAGCATATCATTAAATTTATCCCTTGAGTGCTTCAGCACCGCCGACAATATCCATGAGATCGCCCGTAATTTTGGACTGTCTTGTCTTGTTGAATATTGACTTTAGTTCTCCAACCATGTCCTCACATGCCTTGGTTGCATTTTCCATGGCTCTCATTCGAGCGGCATGTTCACTGGTTGAAGTCTGAAGCAACGCATCATATATCTGAATAAAAACGTTTTTCGGCAACATTTCGCCTAAAAGTTTATCAGAGGAGGGTTCACAGATATGCTCCGGAAGAGACGCATCTGTCTGAACTGCTTCTTTGCCTCCTGACAATTCATCCAGAGATGGAATGGGAAGGATCTTTTTCAAAGTCGATTCCTGCCTTGCCATGTTTACAAACCTGGAATAAATCAGATATACTTCATCAACAGCTCCGTCAAGGAAACTGTCTATCATTTTCTGTCCTGAAGTAGAGGCAATTCCAAAGGCAATATTCCCCCCAACAACACCGATATACTGATCTTCAATGTTCTGGGGTTGTTTTTTTGCCCAGTCTCTTCCTTTTTTGCCAAAACAGATATAAGAGACCTCTTTTCCTTCAAGTTCCGATTTTACAAATTTTTCTGCTTTTGTTATCAAATTTGAATTAAACCCGCCACAGAGACCTCTGTCGGATGTACAGAGGATCACCGCCACTTTTTTTACTTCAGCCCGGGGAACCAGCAATGAATTTGCATTTTCACCTGACTTACCCGAGATACTCCCCAGAACTTCAGCAAATTTGCCTGCATAGGGCTTGAATGCTTCCATTCTGTTTTGAGCACCGCGCAATCTTGAAGTGGCGACCATTTTCATGGCAGAGGTAATCTGTTTAGTCTTTTTGATACTGACTATTTTTGATTTTACTTCTTTTAAAGTTGCCATATGATCTACCTTTCAAGCCTGTTGTTAATGAATCATTTAACGGAATAGTCCAAAGTTACTATAGGGTATCCTTGAATTCTTCATCATAGGCTTCAAGGCATTGTTTGAGTTTACTCTCAATGTCTTTTGTAATTTCCTTTTTTTCCTTCAAACCGGAGAAAATTTCAGGGAAGCGGTTTTCAACAAAGGGATAAAGTCCGTCTTCGTATTTTGCAACTGCTTCTCTTGGGTATTTATCAAGATATCCGCGGGTTCCGGCAAACAGAACGGTTACCATTTTTTCCATTGGCAGCGGTTTGAACTGGGGTTGTTTTAAAAGTTCAACCAATCTTTCACCACGGGTCAGCTGTCTCTGGGTGGCAGCATCAAGATCAGATCCAAATGCGGCAAAGGCTTCAAGTTCGCGGAACTGTGCAAGGTCCAGACGAAGGGTACCGGCAACCTGTTTCATGGCTTTTACCTGGGCTGCACCACCAACGCGGGATACGGAAAGTCCTACGTCTATGGCAGGGCGAATACCGGCAAAAAACAAACTCTTGTCAAGGAATATTTGCCCATCGGTAATGGAGATAACATTGGTCGGGATAAACGCAGACACATCCCCTTCCTGGGTTTCAATGATGGGTAAAGCTGTTAGAGAACCGGCACCTTTTTCATCACTGAGTTTTGCAGACCGTTCCAGCAAACGGGAGTGATTGTAAAAAATATCGCCCGGGAAAGCTTCACGTCCCGGCGGGCGCCTCAAGAGCAGGGATACCTGGCGATAGGCAACAGCCTGCTTGGAAAGGTCATCATAAATTATAAGAGAATGCTCGCCTTTGTCTCTGAAATATTCCCCCATGGCACATCCGGCATAGGGAGCCAGATACTGCATGGCTGCGGATTCTGAGGCAGATGCGATAACAACGGTCGTATATTCCATGGCACCATGTTCTTCCAGAGCTGCAACAACCTGGGCAACCGTTGATTTTTTCTGACCGCAGGCGACATAGATGCATTTCATGTCGGTTTCTTTCTGAGCAATAATGGCATCTACTGCCAAAGCTGTTTTACCGATCTGACGGTCACCGATGATGAGTTCACGCTGTCCTCTGCCCACAGGGGTCATGCCGTCAACTGCCTTGGCACCTGTGTAGCAGGGTTCGTGAACGGATTTCCTGGCGATAACACCAGGGGCAACCAGCTCCATATTCATAAAGGTTTTTGCATTGATGGGACCCTTGCCGTCAACCGGTTCACCCGTTGTGGTGACAACGCGACCCAGCAGTTCTTCCCCAACAGGAACTGATGCTATTCGGTCTGTACGCTTTACAATATCCCCTTCTTTAATCTTTTTGTCATCACCCAGTATCGCAATCCCCACGTTATCGGATTCAAGGTTTAACGCAAGACCTAATATTCCACCGGGGAATTCAACAAGTTCCATGGCTTTTACTTTTTCAAGACCATATACCCTGGCGATACCATCACCTGCGGAAAGAACAACACCTGTTTCACTCAGGTCGACCTCTGCATCAAAACCTTTGATCTGGTCTTTTATTATTTGGCTTATTTCTTCTGCTTTAATTTCCATTAGACATTCTCACCTTTTTTTAATGTTTCTCTCAAATTCTTCAGCTGGGTTTTTACGCTGCCATCCAGAACAAGATCGCCTATTTTTGTAACAACACCCCCAATGAGACTTGGATCCTGCTCAACCTTCAGAACAATATTTTTTCCGACTTTTTTTGACAATGCCTCTTTGATCTTGGCAACTGCATCAGATGACAATGCAGCAGCAGAAATGATACTGGCTTTCATAACACCATTGAGTTCATCTGCCAGATCTTTGTAATATGAAGCAATTTCCCGCAGGAAACCAATACGGCCTTTATCAAACAAAAGACTCAGAAAAGATTTCATTATGGCGGACAGATCCGTAGCCGCCAGAACTGCCTGCAAAACTTTTTTTCTGTCATTTTTGTTATATAAAGGATTGGTTAATGCCTTTTCAAAATCCTTTTGCATATCAAAAAGTCCGACAACTGATTCAAGCTCAGTGTTATATTGTTCCGCCCTGCCGTCTTCCTGGCCGATAAGAATCAATGCTTTGGCATAACGCCTTGAAACTGTTAAATTTTTCATTATGCCACCACCTTTTTCAAGTATTCATCCACAAGCTTGTCCTGATCGTCCGGCGAAATGGAGGCTTTTATGAGCTCTTCGGCTTTCAACATTGCTTTTTCAGCAATTTCCTGTTGAAGTTTTGTTTTTGCAGACTTGAATTCCTGCTCAATATTTCGTTTGGCCATAGCTTCAAGTTTTACAGCCTGTTCTTCAGCTTCAGCAAGAATCCTTAGTTTTGCTTCTTCACCCTGCTTGATGTATTCTGCAACAATCTTTTTGGATTCCTGATCTAGATTTTTAAACCTGGCCTGATATTCAGCAAGTTTCTTCTCTGCATCAGCTTTTTTCTGTTCAAGAGTCTTGATCTCATCTTCAATGCCTTTGGCACGGGATGAGAAAAATTCAGCAACCGGTTTTCTGGCAATAAAAAATAATGCAATGATCAGAATACCAAAGTTCAATACCTTTGCGGTATCAATGTTAAGCCATGCGTTGTGAACAACGTCCCCTCCTGAAGAAGCCAGGGAAATCTCATAAAGGAAGAAAACAAGCACTGCACCATAGCCCAGAGACTTCAGCAATTCTTTTTTAAAACCTCTTTTTTCCATCAACAGGCCCTCCCCAATATCTTTTCACCGATGGCTCTGGCATAGACGTCAACCTCTTCTTCCAGCGCCTTTCGGGCCTGCTCAGTTTCCTGGGCCACCTGCTTTTTGATTTCGGCAAGATTGGCCTGTGCTTTCTTGTTAATCCTGTCGATTATTTCCTTTTCCTCTTTTGATGCTTCCTCGACAAAGGCTTCTTTACTTTTCAAACCTTTTGATCGGGCCTGTTTCAATCCGTTGTTGTATGCATCTTCTCCGGCAACAAGGTCGCTCTGGGCTTTTTCAGCCCCGTTTTGCATCCCTTGGATTTTTGCCTTTCTTTCAAGAAGAACATTACGGATCGGTTTGTACAGAACCAGATTGAGCACAAAAAGCAGAACAAGGAAATTGATCATCTGATATACCGTGGATATATCAGGAATCACAGTTATCATAAAATCCCCTCCGCCAGTTAATAATTATAAAAAAACAAACACCTTATATCTTTCTGACTGTTTTTGTACAAAACAGTCCATACTCAAATTGAATCGTGATTTGAGTACCATCCGGACAAGCATTTGTCAACATTGATTAACAAAATATTTGAGGTTGTAAAACTATCATTCTACCCTTCATTTTATATGGCATTCTGAGTTAATGAGATGAAAATTTCCGCATGCTGATATTTAACAATATTCCGAACCCCACCATGTTGGTGATAACAGATGATCCCCCATAGGAAACAAGAGGAAGCGGGACACCAACAACCGGCATAAGTCCCATGACCATGCCGGTGTTGATAAATATCTGCCAGAAAATCATGGCGGTAATGCCAAAGGCCAGAATGGATCCAAACATATTACGGCAGTTATAAGCAATATTTAATCCCCAGAAGAGCAGGATAAAATAAAGAACCAGCAAAATGCTTATGCCCATAAGTCCCCATTCTTCAGCAAGCACTGAAACAATAAAATCCGTATGCTGTTCGGGCAAAAAAGACAAGGCGTTCTGAGTTCCTTTTAAAAATCCTTTTCCGGTCAGCATGCCTGACCCGATGGCAATTTTTGACTGAATAATATGATACCCCGAGCCAAGGGGATCCCGATCCGGGCTTAAAAAAGTTAGAATCCTGTCTTTCTGATAATCTTTCAACATAAACCAGAAAAGAGGAACAGCGGATAACCCCGTGAAAAAAAGCGTATAGAACACCTTTCGTTCAACCTTTACAAATAAGGTGATGGACCCTGCGATTAAAACCAGAAGCATTGCAGTTCCTAAATCCGGTTGGTCAACAATCAAAGCAAAGGGTATCAGACACAGAATCGCCGGTTTGATTAATTTTCGAAAATTGATACCTGTCTGGGACACACTGGTAGAATAGGCAGATGCAAGACTTATGATCAATGCGATTTTCATTAGTTCAGAGGGTTGTATCCGGATAAATCCGAGCGCCAGCCATCTCCTGGATCCACCGCTGATCTGACCGAAAATCAGGACGATGACAAGAAGTCCAACACAGAGAGCATAAATAAAAAGATGCAGCTTATCTAATTCTCTGTAATCCACCATCATTAAAATCATCATGATGATAAACCCGGCACTCATCCAAACCATCTGTTTTTTAAAAAGAATGCTGACGGTGCCGGCTTCCTGGCCTGCGGTCAGAGCACTGAATAAAACCACAAGGCCGACACAGCAGATAAAAAAAATAACCATGAGAAATCCCCAGTCGAAATTCTCTATCAGACGCCTGTCAAACATATTCTACTCCGTTTGTACTTCTTCTTCTGAAGAATTTTTCTCAATTTCTTCGGCTGAAGGATCATTAATGTATTGTCCAATCAATGCGGCGGCTATGGGGGCGGCTGCGGTTGAACCATGAGCACCATGTTCGATAAGGACTGAAATGGCGATCACCGGATCTTCAGCCGGTGCATAACATACGAACCAGGCATGATCCCGAAGATAAAAATCCAAATGTTCTGTCTTAAGCTTCTCTCCGCTTTTTACACTGAATACCTGGGCTGTTCCTGTTTTACCGGCAATTTGAACATTCTTCAACCTGATTCTTTTTGCTGTTCCCCGGTCATCTTCAACCACTTTCAGAAGACCTTTTTGGACAATCTCCAATGTTTTTTTATTGGCAGGCAATTTTCCAGTTGCCTCGACAGGAATTTCTTTTATCACATTACCCTGGCTGCCTTCAATGAGGCTGACAATCCTGGGTTTATACAATGTCCCGCCGTTGCCTACGGCAGCTATAAAAACAGCCATCTGGAGAGGGGTGACAAGATCATATCCCTGACCGATGGCAATCGAAAGGGTTTCCCCCCGATGCCAGGGTTCATTAAATCGTTTTTTCTTCCATGCAGATGTCGGAATGAGACCTTTTCTCTCATCTTCAAGCAAAATCCCTGTTTTTTTATTCAGACCGCTTCCCATGGCATATTTTGCCAATGCATCCACACCGACCTTATCTCCTGCCTGATAATAGAAAACATCGCAGGACTGCGTGATGGCCTCAATCACACTTACTTCACCATGCCCGTTTTTGTTCCAGCAGCGATACACTCTGTTCCCATATCTGAAAAAACCGGGGCAGTAAGCAGTGCTATGGAGATCAATCTGCTTTTCTTCAAGCGCCGCAATGGATGTAATTATTTTATACGTGGATGCCGGAGGATATTCACCTTGAATCGCTTTATTGGTCATGGGTTTACCCCTGTCATTCATCAACGCTTTCCATTTTTTGGTATTGATGCCGCCAACAAAATCATTTTGATCAAAACCCGGGGCGCTGGCCATTACCAGCACGTCGCCCGTATTCGGATCAAGGGCGACAACAGCGCCGTGTTTATCTTCAAGCATTTTTTCAGCTATCTGCTGAAGGTCAAGATCAATGGTCAATTTCAAGTCAAACCCGGTAATGGGTTCTACTGTTTTCAAAACTTTGATGGTCCTGCCATTGGCATCGACTTCTATCTGTCTTCCACCTCTTTTACCCTGAAGGTAAGATTCAAAACTTTTTTCAACGCCGTACCGGCCAATGGAGTCGCCACTTTTGACACTGGGGTATTTCCCGCTTAAGAGCTCATCATTATTTACCTCTCCCAGATATCCCAGAAGATGTGAGGCTGTTTTTTTATAAATATAATGCCTTGTCGGTTCAATATCTATAAAAACCCCGGGGAGATCAAATTTATGCGCTTCGATTACGGCAAGGTGATCCCTTGAGATATCATCCTGCAATACAACAGGCTTGTAAAATGCCCCAACCCCGGCATCAGAAATTTTTTTCATCAAATCATCAAAGGGGGCATTCATCATCTGTGAAACTTTAGTTATGGTTTCTTTCACATCTCCTGCATCTTCAAGCATGATTTTAAGATTAAATGAAGGCCGGTTATCCACCAGTAATTTTTTATTCCGGTCAAGTATCAAACCCCGGGGAGCCTTAATTCCTGTGAGACGGACAGCATTTTTCTCAGATAAAAGCCTGAATTCCTCACCCTTGATGATCTGAAGGTATATAAATCTTAAAAACAGAACTGAAAAAGCAAAAACGATACAGACACTCACTCCGACAATTCGTTGCTTTAACCATTCCCGATCCGGGTTTTTGCCAAATTCGGTCAAAGTGATTTATCCTCTGTTTTTTTCAACCATCTGTTTTTTCATTCTTTTTGTAATCATCAACCAGTCCTGCCAGCATATTTGAATAGACATGATACTTGGGGGAATAATAACAAGGCCCCAGAACGCCTGTTTTGCAAGAAGAAAAAAATCGAACTCCATGATGACCCCAGCCTCCTGGCGAACAAATATGGAAAAAAGGAGCATTGCCTGTTGAATAAGAACTGCCATAAGGCTTATGATCAGAAGAAAAATGATACTTTGTTTAAAAATCAGTCTTTTGACTAAATGCACAATCAGATAAATGGACACATAGGAAAAAATATGAAAAAAAAATGGAACATCTGAAATGCTGTCCATTATGCATCCAATTATAATAAGGGCAAACGCCATGGAATGGTGAACCGCGATAAGACTTAAAAAAAGGGCGGCAATGATCAAAAGGTCAAAACAGCCTGAAAAAAAAGAAAAAGAGGGGAGGATAACCGTCTGCATTACGGTTAAAAACAAAATTAAAAGGATCAAAAATAAAGCATTCATGGTTAAGCCATCTTATACATAACCCTTGAATTATTTTTTCAAAACAAGGACTTCTTCGATTTTTTCAAAATCGACACTGGTTTCTATGCTGATATCCTGAAAAAGATGGGACTGGTCCTTTGTCACCTTCAAAACCCGGCCGATCATAAGTCCTTTGGGAAAAACCTGATCCAAACCTGAGGTTACAATGGTTTCCCCTTCCTTTACCTCATCTTTTCTTAAAGTATATACAAAAGAACAATTGTCCTCATTATTTCCTTTAACAATGCCACGAACCCGTGAATCCTGAACAAGCGCATCCACAGAAGAATTTCTGTCCGTGATTAAAAGAATTCTTGAAAATTTTGGGGAAACTTCAATAACCTGCCCTACGATTCCTTCAGAAACCATTGCCGGACTTCCTTTCAGAAGACCGTCTTCCAAACCCTTATCAATCATAACGGTTTGAAACCAGGGTGACGGGTCTCTTGCTATAACCCTGGCTGCAATATAGGTATCTGGAACCGCGCTTGTAAAATTAACAAATTTTTTAAGTCTTTTGTTCTCAAGTTCAAGCTCTTCATATCGATTTTTGATCTCCAGGGCATCGCCAAGCTGTTTTTTAAGTTCAATATTGTCATTAACTGCTCGTACAGCTAAAAAGTAGGTACTCCAGATATCTCTTATGAAATGGATGGTTTTGGTAACGGCTCCCAAAAAAGGGGATATGATTGAAATACTAACCCGCTTAATGCCGTTAACCGGCAATTTATCCCTGCTGCTCATGGTTATTGCGGTAAAAATAATCGCAATAAACAGAGCAACCCCAACAAAAATAAACAATCTTCTTGAAAACATTAAATCAGTTAATGACTACTTCTCTCAAAATATCGATATTGTCGAGGACTTTCCCGCAGCCTAGCGCAACCGTTGACAAGGGATCGTCGGTCACAACGATGGGCAGACCGGTCTTTTCCTTGAGAAGTTTGTCCAGATTTTTGAGCAGGGCGCCACCGCCTGTCAGAACAATTCCTGAATCAACAATGTCTGATGCGAGTTCAGGCGGTGTCTGTTCAAGCGCAATCCGGACCGTTTCCACAATGGCATCAATCTGTTCAGAAATGGCCAGCCGCACTTCTTCTGAGTCAATGGCAAGAATCTTGGGGATACCGGAAACAAGATCTCTTCCCTTGACCTCTATGGTCTCTATGTTCTGAGGATCAGGATAAGCATTTCCAATGGTTGTCTTAATAATTTCAGCTGTTCTTTCGCCGATCAGAAGATTGTATTTTCGTTTAATGTGCTGGCTTATGGCAGAATCCATCTTGTCCCCGGCCACTCTCAAAGATCTTGTATAAACAATACCGGCAAGAGAAATGACGGCAACTTCGGTTGTTCCGCCGCCGATATCAACCACCATATTACAGGTGGGCTCTGTGATGGGGAGACCTGCGCCGATAGCAGCGGCCATGGGTTCCTCTATCAAAAAAACCTCTCTTGCACCTGCAGATTCTGCCGATTCCCTGACAGCCCTCATTTCAACCTGGGTAATCCCTGATGGTACGGCGATAATAATCCTCGGGCGGACAAGGGTTTTACGGTTGTTATGAACTTTTCTGATGAAATGCTTCAGCATGGCTTCCGTAACTTCAAAATCGGCAATCACGCCATCCCGCATGGGTCTTATGGCAACAATATTACCAGGTGTACGGCCAAGCATTCGTTTTGCCTCCACACCAACGGCAAGGACCTTGCTTTTTGCCCCTTTGTCAGTTCTTACTGCAACAACCGAGGGTTCGCTAAGGACAATGCCTTTCCCCTTAACATAAACAAGTGTATTTGCTGTTCCAAGATCAATGGCCAGATCGTTGGAAAAAGCGCCAAGCAGGGAGTCCATTATAAAATTCATATCTCCTCTTTCAAGAATACTATCGGGTTACCGAGTTCAAAAACAACAAAATTATCAGACACTATCTGCTAACAAAGTTACAGGTTTTTTACAAGCCCAAAAACCATTAACGCATATTATTTTCCATCAATTCAATCTGAACCAGGTCATGAATCTTTGGCCGAAATTTTTTAAGCCCTTCGTTGGATCTCGATGGATGGACCCTGTTGGTCAAGAGAACAACAATCAATCCGTTTATTGGATCGATCCAGAAGGATGTACCGGTAAATCCAAGGTGCCCTATGGAAGATTCTGAAAAAAATCTACCCGAGGAAGACTCATTTTTTGAAGGTGTGTCAAACCCGGCAACTCTTTCAAATCTTATATCTCTTTTTAAAAAATTTTTTAGGATGTCGGATTTCAAAACCGCTGTGGGTTTATTCTGCAGAGCCTTCAGTATTTCAGAGCAAAGACCGTATACGGAGAGGGCATCTCCGAAAAGGCCTGCATGTCCGTCTATACCTCCTACGGCATAGGCATTGTCATCATCAACTTCACCTGTGAGAATTTTTTTTCTCCAGGGGCACTGCTGAGTGGATGCAAATTGTCCCTGGTATAATTTAAATTTTTTATTTTCCGTGCCCAATTCCATGAAAAACAACCGATCAATCCCAAGGGGCAAATAAATTTCCTCTGAGACATACTGATCCAGCCGCTGACCACTGACCTTTTCAATGATCCATGCCAGAATCATAAACCCAAGATCGCTGTAAACTTCTTTTTCCCCAATTTCATTTTCAAGTTTTTCCTTTATAAGGAGCTGTTGCAGGCATTTTCTTGGATTATCACCGGAATGAAGTAGCTCAATATAGTAGTTCCGATGGGCAGGAAACCCTGATGTGTGCCGAAGTAACATATCAATAGTAATCTTTGATTTATCTGTGTTTAGAAATTCAGTCAGAATATCACAGAGTTTATGGTCAACTGAAAGTTTTCCTTTCTCGACGAGTTTGGACAGGGCCAGCGTTGTAGCCAGAGGCTTTGTAAGCGAGGCAAGGTCAAAAATGCTGTCTTTCCGCATTTTTCTGTCTTCAAAAAGATCAGCCTTGCCGTAGGCTTCATGGAAAATAATGCTTTGATTCAATGCACAAAGGAGAACAGCTCCAGGAAAGACCCCCTTTGAAATTGCAATTTCAAATTCCCTGCCAATCTTATCGTGGTTCATGGTGTTCAGATCCACTGTATTTTTAAGGTTTTAGTATCCATCTGAAGGGGTTTTCCGAAGGACAGAGACAAATTGGTTTTCCCATGGCCCGCATCCAGGCCGGAAATAACAGGCACCGGGTATTCATTAAAGCATTCGCGGATAATTTCTTCAATATATTCTTCATTTCTGCAATTTTCAAAAGACCCGGTAATGACCCCGCGAATATTATCAAATAATCCTGCCATTTTCATCTGAGTCAGCATGCGGTCTATTTTATAGGCCGGCTCACCAATATCTTCAAAAAAAAGAACTGCATCTGAAAAATCGGGCTGGAACCGGGTTCCCATAAGATGGCAAAGGGTGGAAAGATTACCCCCCTTTAATATACCCAGACAAGCCCCTTCCTTTATTACAGCGGCACCCGGTATTTCAATCGTTTCTTTCTTTCCCGACAGGGTATTGACAAGGGAGTCCAGAGTCTTTTGATCCGCTCCTGCCAGAGACACCACGCTGGGTCCGTGAATCACCGGCATTCCTGTCTCCTCGATAATGGACATCAGTATGGCGGTAATATCGGAAAACCCGATAAAAGCTTTGGGATGCTTCCGAATCAGATCCCAATCGAGATAATTGAGAATCCGCATGGCACCGAATCCCCCCCTGGCACATATAATACCGTCTATTCCGGGATCTGAAAAAAGTTGGTTAACACAATTTGCCCTTGACCTATCACCACCTGCAAGATATCTTTTTTCTTGAAAGATATCTTGTGGTACCCATATCTGAAAGCCCAAATTTTTTAAAACCAGAATGCCCCTTTCCAATTTTTCGACATCAAATCTTCCGGAAGGTGCACAGATGCCTATTGTGTCGCCTGCTTTTAAAAATTTTGGGTTATTTATCATATCCAGATACTGTCTTTGTTGAATTGTAATTGTATTTTCTTTTAATATAACCTTTATTAACAATCAATCAAATAAAAAGCCCTGATCTTAGATTCACTGTCCGGAAAAATATTAAAGATACGGGTTACGGTATGTCCACCAATGTCAGGGTGTACATTGAAAATCGCCATGGGACCACCTCCTTTGCCTCCGAAGAAAATAACGGAACCCGGTTCAGGATTGAGCTGCCGATTAAAAAGACAGGGCTGACCCATAAAGAACTACTTGAAATAACAAAGAATGATCTTCAAACCGGAAGGCAGATCCTGATTGTTGAAGGTGAAAACCAGCATTTCGAAAATCAAACAAAGGGCACTGATGGAAAAACCTTTTGAGCATCTTGTGGATATTGCTGTGAACGGGTTGATTGCGCTTGATTTCTTGAAAAAAAAGAAATATGACCTTGTCAGCTTGGATTATGTTTTACTCGGAGAGTTAACCGGAACAGGCGTGTATCATTATATCCGGCACGAAAACAAAACCCTTCCCGTGCTTTTCATCTCCGGGAACCGTGAATTTATAGAATCCATAAAGGAATTAAAGGTCAATGACAAAAAAATCAATTACCTCTCAAAACCTTCCAGATTAAAAAGGCATGCCGTGAGAAAATCCCAAAAGAGGCAAAAAAATCTCATTCTCATTTTTTTCATTATTTTGATTGCCATCTCAAACTATATCCTGTTTAAAAAAAGCAAGACTTCAGAAATTGGCTTGATACCGACACAGGCAATGGAACAAAATGATTCTGATAAATAGCTAAACAGGAAGATAATCTTCTCTCAAAGGTGAAAATACTTCAATGGCCACCGAGTCTTCAAGAATTTGTGCTCTGTGCTCAATGCTTCCTTTGATGGACCATGAATCCCCTGCCTCTGCGACAAATTCTTCTTTCCCGATAAAGAGCTTCATCTTCCCTGATACCATGAAACCGGTCTGTTCATGGGGATGACTGTGAAGCGGCAGAAAGCTTCCTTTTTTGAGATGAAACCTTGCCAATAGGCTATTATCCCCATATACAAAAGTTTTCATCTGGATGCCGTCAATGGGGCTGATAAATCCTGCAGGTGTATATTTTGCAAACATGTAACGGTTCCTTTCACAATGTGATAAAAAATTCAAATACGCAATATTTTGACAAATTTTCATAAAATTGCAATACTGCTGCAATTTATTTAAATTCAAGAATAGGTAAAATCCAATTGACGCTCCCTGAAATCCTTGCTCCGGCAGGTGATAAAAATTCATTCCTGGCTGCTCTTGCTGCAGGAGCAGATGCCATTTATTGCGGTCTGAAAATATTTTCCGCCCGAATGGAAGCTGAAAATTTCAGTATCGACGACCTTGCAGGGCTTTCAAAGCTTGCCAAAAAAAGAGATGTAAAACTTTATGTGGCATTTAACTCCCTTATCAAGGAAACAGAACTAGAAAAAGTCCTTCGAATCCTTTCCAAACTGGTTGAATACGTAGATCCTGATGCCCTGATCATCCAGGATCTTTCCATGATATCCCTTGCCAAAAAAGCAGGGTTTAAAAAAGAATTTCATTTGTCCACTTTAGGCAATCTCACCTTTCCTTCAGGATTGAAAACCTCCGGCCAAATGGGATTTAAAAGAGTTGTGCTCCCAAGAGAATTCTCAATTGATGAAATCAAGGAAACAGCGCTTTATACCCCGGCCGACACCGGGCTTGAAGTATTTATCCACGGGGCCTTATGTTATTCCGTGTCAGGGCGGTGCTACTGGAGTTCATGGTTCGGGGGGAAAAGTGCCCTTCGAGGCAGATGTGTCCAGCCCTGCAGAAGAATATATGAACAAAAAGGCAAATCAAAAAGACATTTTTCATGCATGGATTTTTCTGCCGACGTCCTTTTGAAAGTATTAAAACAAATCCCGAATATCAAGGCTTTTAAAATCGAGGGGAGGAAAAAAAGTCCCCATTATGTATATTATACGGTGAAGGCCTACAAACTCTTGAGAGATAATCCTGAAAAGAAAAAAGAAGCCCTTGCCTATCTTGATTATGCCCTTGGAAGAAAATTCAGCCATTATCAGCTTTTGACCCAGAGGATCATAAATCCCCTGGAACATGAATCGGAAACCGGTTCAGGGCTCTTTGCAGGCAGGGTCCAGAACCCTGCCGCCCCTTTTTTTTCAACAAGGGAGGCCCTTTTTTCTTCAGACCTCTTAAGGATCGGGTCTGAAGATGATGCATTTCACGACATTCAAAAAGTGACCCGTGCCGTGCCGAAAAAAGGTAAATTTTATTTAAACAAAAAATCCAGGTTCAAGATAAAAACCGGAACCCCTGTTTATATCATTGACCGTAGAGGCCCGGAACTTGAGACGGAGATCAGAGCCCTGGATGATGAACTCAACGGTATGGAAAAAATAGCCGTCCAACCGGTTGATTTAAAATCTAAGCCTTTTCCCTCCGACAGGCCAAAACAAACAGTGCAGAGCATAAAGGATATCATGCTTATAAGAGGACGGCAAAGGTTTCAACATCGGGATGCGGATAAAGGGGTATGGATATCACATCATGACTATTCAATTCCGCCCTCAGCTGAAACTTGGCTATGGCTGGACCCGGTCTTATTTCCCGGTGAAGAAAAAAAATGCGCGGCCTATATTGCAGGAGCCATAAAAAAAGGAGCAAGAAATTTTGTCTTGAATTCCCTGTGGCAGATTTCTCTTTTTACCAACCCCAAACACCTCAATGTCTGGGCCGGTCCTTTCTGCAATATTGCCAACAGTATGACAGTCAACCAAATAAAGCAATACGGTTTTTCCGGCGTCATCGTCAGTCCTGAACTGGATCAGGAAACCTTCATGCTTCTTCCTCAGCAAAGCGAGCTGCCCCTGGGTGTTGTCCTATACGGAAACTGGCCCCTTGGTATCTCCCGGATCATTTCACCTAGTCTTGAGCCGGGAAAAGCGTTTATAAGCCCCAAGGGAGAAATGACCTGGATTTCAAAGCAAAACAACAATTATTACATTTTCCCCAACTGGCATCTTGACCTTACATCCCAAAAAGAAGCCTTGAAAAAAAAAGGTTTTTCACTTTTTATCCATATGCATGAACCCATACCCGAAGGCATCCGTATGAAGGATCGACCCGGCCTCTGGAACTGGAATTTAAAACTGCTATAATACTATCATTAATCCATAGACTTAGGCCATCACCGAATACTGGTCTGCATGATCAATTCTCTTCTATATAAATCCAGTATCCTGGTTTTTGATATCATACCGACAAACTGTTTATTGTTGATGATTGGCAAATTGTCCATGTTATTGATTTCCATCATGTCCAGAACTTCCTGAAGGTCGTTTTCCAGTGAAGCCGTCAGTATATTCGTATCCATGATCTGGCTTAAAAAAAGCATGTCATACATCCCCGGATCCAATGCATATTTTCGAATGGCACGGATTTCGATTATACCTTTATACTCATCTGTCTTTTCATCAATTACCGGAAAAAAATTCTGGTCAGACGTCCTAAGCATCTCAATAAATTCCCGGAAAATCATATTTTCAGAAACCTTGATATATCCTCTGGAAATAAGCTCACTGACATTCAAATCCGACAGTATTCTTTCATCCGTCCCCGGCCTTAAAATCTGTCCCCTTTCAATGAGTTCCTTGAAATAAAAAGATGCGGGCTCAAGATAATGGCTCATGGTGGAAGAAATGGAGGAGACGACAATCAAGGGTAAAATGGCTTCATAGCCGCCGGTAATCTCGACAATCAGAAATATTCCGGTCAAGGGGGCCTGCATCACACCGCTGACCAGCCCGGCCATTCCCAGCAGCGCATATGCGCCTTCGCTTGCACATCCGGTATTCGGGAATATCATAAACAAACTCCTGTGAAAAACTATCCCGGTAAGACTTCCGATCATGAGACAGGGTGCAAAAATTCCTCCTGATCCCCCCCAGCCAAGGGTAATGGCTGTGGCGACAATCTTTGCAAAGACCGCAATTAAAGTTAAGAAAAGACCCAATGAAAAATCACCGGAAATCATGGACTGGATGTAATGGTATCCTTCGCCCAGAACAACCGGGAAAACCATACCGATGAGACCCACCAAAGACCCACCGATAACCGCCCTGACCCAGAACGGAACAGGCGTTTTTTTGGCCATAACCCCTGTTTGTCTCAACACTTTTGTAAACAGAACGGATATCAGTGCTGCAACAAGCGCAAGACAAAGGCCCGGCAGGATATCCGAGGACCCGACATTAAAGGGATGATGGCTGAAAAGAACGTTCTCCGGGAGAATACTCTGGCTGACCTGGGCTCCGGCTACTGCAGCAATGGCAATGGGGATAATATTGACAAATTTCCATTCTCCCAGAATGACTTCAATGGAAAAAACAAGGCCTGCGATGGGGGCGTTAAAAATAGCAGCAATGGCGCCGGCGGTACCGCACCCGACAAGGGTGATCCGCTGACGATCATTTAACTTCAGAAATTTAGCAATATTGGAACCTATTGCAGACCCGCTCATGACCACCGGAGCCTCAGGCCCTGCCGATCCCCCGCTGCCAATGGTCAGAAAACTTGAAATCAATCGTGAATAGCTGGAACGAAGTCTTAACAGCCCCCCATATAAAGAGACCGAAGAAATCACTTCAGGTATGCCATGCCCGGCCTTTTCCCTTATAATTTTTTCAAGAAACAAGGACGACAGCAGTGCGCCCAAAGCCGGAAAAGCAAAAGCTAAGGCATAATGACGGAAAGACTGGAGCCATTCTAGAACAGACTCAAGGGACAGCCTGAGGGCAACGGCAGCAAGACCGCTGCAGATTCCTGCAATGGAACCTGCAATAATCAACAAAAGCCGGTCATCAAATTGGAACAGCTTGTAATGGAAACGCTTAACCCAATTTCTTACGGGAGTCATCTGATTTTTTGCTCCTTTTGTTCTATACCGGGCATGTTGCAAGAAGCTTTTCAATCTGTTTGATCAGCATACCCGGTTCAGGCCTTGACTTTAAAAAATCGACAAATTGAGCATTTTTCAGGCAGAAGGACAGGGTTGACAGCAAATTCAAATGAAGTTTCAACGACGGGCATAAAATTAAAAAAATAATCGATACCGGAAGACGATCAATTGCATGATATTCCACCGGGTTGGAAAGAAAGCAGATGGCAACAAGGGGCTGATTCATATAGTTCAGTGGCTCTCTTGGATGAGGAATGGCTATGGCATTGCCGATCCCAGTTGAAAACGCTTTTTCTCTTTCAATGAGCCGTTCAACAAGGTCTGCCTTAAAATCATCAGGAATATTGTAAACCCTATCAACAGCTGCTCGAAGAATTGTTTTGACATCCTGTCCTGGGATATCAAAATGGATACCGCCGTTTTCAACCGCTTGGGATAAAAGAATATCCGCGTCATTTTTTTTGTCAATGCTTTCCCTGTCAAAAAAATTCAGTCTGATATTATGGGTGGCCGCCCATTTTTCAAGATCGGATTTACGAAATCTGTAATCAGGGGACTTGCCTGAAACCGGCAATTTCCCCTGCCTTACCCAGCGTTCAATGGTATCCGGGATAACACCCAGGTATTTTGACAAATCAGATATCGATAATTCCATTTCCAGGTCCTTTATAAATTATTACAACAAAATTTTGCATATCTTATTTCAATATATCGGGCGAATCTGGATCAAGCCCCCGGGAAACACCCGGGAAAGATCAGGGAAGGCTGGTCAGGTTTGGTTCAGTCAAAAAAATATTGCCATTCCAGCTTATAAACGGCAGGAAACGCGATAAACTGTTTTATTCATAAGTATTTCAGGGTTGTTATAAAACAAACCTGTATGAATAACAACCCTGTATGAATAACAACCCTGAAATCTATTTTAGCCAGATAAATTGCAGCATAAACCGCTGGACATACCAGTCCTGCTCAGGGTTCAATCCTGATGGACGGGTATAATCCCATATATTTTCCAGTTGTATAAGGCTGAATCAGATTAAATGAAATATTCTGATCATCCTGGGCATGCCCCCGGTTTTCTCCTTTATGGAACCGTGCTCCGTTCAGCAACAAGATATTCCCGATCCTCTTGCGGAACACATCCAGGAAAATGGATCCCTTGCCTGAAAACACCATTTTTCCTATTCTCAAGGTGTCCCTGGCTTCGGCCAGGGCATCCAGGGAAATGGTGTTGGTTTCAATGTCATCCTCTGAACGGATAAAACCCCAGATGAGGTGTTCGGCCGGAATTTTGATCGAAATCTTTGGATCAATGATGGTATGCGGCATAACAACACACCCCTCCCCGATTTCAATGATGGCATCGGATTTACCGTTTAAAAAGGAATTAAAACCGACAAAGGTGCCGTGGCTCATCCTGGCATGAATGATTTTCCCGCCATGGGCGGTAATATTAAGCCCTTCAAGGATTGAATCAATGATATAGGTATTTTCCTGGGCATTGGAGCCATCCCCCATGACAGCATTGTCGAGAAATGCCCGCTGAGAAATCAGAACATTCTCACCAATCGTTGTTTTCCCCTTGATGACCGCATACCGGTTGACTGCGGACGTGGGAGGGGCTTCAATGGGTTCAAGGTTCATAACCTCAAAGAGTCTTTCATACTCATGCTCTTTTTCTTTCACAAAATCGTAAATCAAACCCCTGGGCTGGTGAAACTCATTAACCCCCACAAAATTATCCAGAATCCCTTTTTCAAACCTGTATTTGAATTCAAAATTCGGGTGCCTGATCCATACGGTTCCCGGATCAATCTTTCTGTGAAACAGTTCTCCGGCCTGGACATAGGCAAATTCACCCACGATACAGGAATGCAGGTTCATGAGATCCACCGTGGAAAAAGCACCCAGAAAACACCCTTCCATGGTGGAGCCGTGAATATTGGTATAATGGGCTGAGATGGTATTACGGATACTGAATTCTTCAGGGTTTTCAAGGTTGTGTGAATTACTGTGAACCAGGGTCTTATACAGAAGACTGTCCCTGATAGTGATCATTTCATCTTCAACCAGGGGGATATTCTTGGCGCAGCGGATATTATCCCCTGCCCGTTTCAATTCATCTCCCCGGATATCGCTTTTATAAATTGCGGACCGGCTTGCCTGGCATTTGCCCAGAAAATAACTTCCGGCAATATTGGAGTGCTTGAACTGGAAGAAAATGGGATGCCGGGACGTAATACCATAGAATGCATAGAATTTCAGCATTTTTTCATGGTCAAGGGTATTGTTTACAAAACCTTCCGTATCAAAATCAAATTCACTTAGATTGACATTCACACGGCTGATAATTCTGTCATTGAGTAAGGTCAATTGGTTCATAATATGATCTTCTCCTTATAAAAAAATGTCTATTTAAAAAATGTCAGTAATGCATGAAGATTGGTCAGCGGATGGGGCGGGCAACCCGGGATAAAAAGATCCACGGGCAAAATTTTATCTAACCCCTCAGTAATTTCCGGGCTCCCGGTAAAAGGCCCGCCGGTGATGGTGCAACTTCCCACGGCAATAACCACTTTGGGTTCGGGTACCGCTTCAAAGGTTTGGAGCAGGGCTGTCTTCATATTCCTTGAAACCGGTCCTGTAACCACAATCCCGTCGGAATGACGGGGGGAAGCCACAAAATTGATGCCGAACCGCGCCAGATCAAAAAACGGAGTGGCCAGAACATTCAGATCTGCTTCGCAGGCATTGCAGCCGGCGGCTGATACCTGGCGAAGCTGTAATGATCTTCCAAACAGCTTTTTAAAATGCTGTTTGGAATGATGGGCAAGATCAGGAAGGTCTCCTGCCGTCAAAAGGTGCTCTTTTTTGGCCACGGCAATTTCAAAATCGCCGGTAAACCGAACAAATTCCTTTTTGGACAGCCGTTCACAGGTGCCGCAGAAGATGCACCGTCCCATATCTATTTTTTTTAAATTGATGTCAATGGCATCCTGGGGACAGGCATTGGCACAAAGCTCCACCATGTCCTGGGGTGAATCCGGCTGAACCATGGGTTTTCCCCGGTAGCGCTCAAATACGGCGGGTTTTTCTTTTGGATAACTGCATGTCCTGTATCCCTGTTCAAATCTGTTTTTTAATACACTGAACATATTATACGCTCTCTTTTTTGTTTTATTTTCAAAGATCAAATCCGCAATAGGAAAGGTTAAAGCTTTTATTATTCAAAGGAAAATCCGATATCCCCGTATTCCGCAATGCCATGGCAAGACCGTTCCAGTTGTGGAAAGACGGATCTTTAACCTTATATCTTAAAATTTTCCCATCCTTATCTGTTAACAGGACATGGGAGACTTCCCCGCGCCATGCTTCATTTAAGGTGACCACAAAGGATGACGGTGAAAGAATAAAATCAGACCCATCCACAGCTTGGGTCTCTACAGTATTACCGATCAGGGACTGAATGATGCTGATGGATTGAAGCACTTCATCATATCTGACTTTTGCGCGGGCATAGACATCGCCTGTGGATTTTTTATTTTCAGGAATCCCGATTTCACCGTAGTATTCTGTGGGAAAACAGCGTCTGGCATCATAGGAAAGACCGGAAGCCCTGCCCGCAGGCCCGACAAGACCCAGATGATCGGCATCCGTGGCGCTGACACATCCGCAGTCTTCAAATCTGTCCCGAACCGTTGAGGCTGAAAATAAAAGTTCCAGAACATGGGTAACCTGGGGCTTTAATTCCTTTAACCGGTCATCCAGGGTTTTTCGGATATCATCGGTCAGAGTAAACCGAACCCCGCCGGGACGAACCAGACCTTTGCCAAACCGGTTTCCACAGATCAGAAGGGACAGATTTAAAAAATCCCCCCGAAGTCTTCCAAAATAATTGGCAGGCGGCAGAAAGGCCACATCTCCGCTTAAGGCCCCGAGATCTCCGATATGATTGGCCAGACGCTCCAGCTCCAGGGCAATGGTCCGGATGAGTTTTGCCCCTTTATCCGGCTTGACCTCTGTAAGGGCTTCCACAGCCTCGGCCAGGCAGAGGCTGTGACCTATGGTGGTATCCCCGGCAATATTTTCAGCAAGAATGGGCAATCGTTTGGTTTGCACGCCATGAAATAGATTTTCAATCCCCCGGTGCTGATATCCCAACTGGATTTCCAGGTGAAGCACTTTTTCACCGATACAATTGAATCTGAAATGGCCGGGTTCTATGACGCCTGCATGAACCGGACCCACGGCAACCTCATGGATTTCATTGCCCTCTACCTGGTAATAGTCATAATTACCCGGTATGTCCTCTTTATAATGATTGCCGAACACATCCTTGACCTTGCGGTAATTGGGATGGTATCTCACCATCTTCAGCCAGGGATGCCCCTCAGGCCGTATGCCGAACTGTTCTGCGATTTCCCTTTCAAACATGTGAAAGGGTTCACAGGCCTGAGTCAAAGAAGGATAGGATTCCGGCGCATCACATCCTGCCACCATGAGCGTGTCGGTTCTGAGCACTGCCATGAGTTTAAGGGCGGGGCCATCCGGGTAGGCAAAATACTGGACCACCTTTCCGCCTTTCCCTACAATTTTAAGGGCATTTTCACGAAAATCGGCAAAGGGAAGATGGGGTATTTTTCTTCGATCGATTGCCTCACCATTGGATATGTTTAAAAACGCATTCATTATTAAAATCCTCCGCCAATGGCCGATATTGCATCCACAATAGTTTTAAATACGGACTCAGGGATATGAAAGAACAATACAAGGGATGTCAATAAAAGTATATACTGAGGCCAGACAAGTCCTGCCTTTTCTTTTATCTGTATGGTTTTCATTGAATTGTCATAGGATATTTTCATGACCTGGTTGGCAAATCCTGCGAAAATAAAACACAGGCTTAGAATAAAAATTCCGGCCATGACATAGTGTTTTGTTCTGAAAGCCGCCATGATAATAAAGAGCTCACCAATAAAGATGCCAAAGGGCGGGAATCCTGAAATACCGGCAAATCCTCCAAAAAAAGCAACAAATGTCTTTGGCATTCGGCTGACCATGTCCCCAGTGTTTTTGATGAGCCTATCCCCGTATCCTAAAAGAATATTCCCCGAAGATAAAAAAAGGGAGGATTTGATCAGGCTGTGATGAATCATGCAGATTACGGCGCCGTAAACCCCGATGCCTCCAAGGCCTGTACCGAAGGCAATGATGCCCATGTTCTCAATACTGGAATAGGCCAGCATCCTTTTATATTCATTCTGTTTGATGATAAAGGTGGCTGCCGCCACAATGGACATCAACCCGAACACCATCAGGATGGCTCCGGAAAAATGACCGAGTCCTGCTGCATGCATGATTTTATTGGTTTTAAAAATGCCCAGATATGCGCAGTTTAACAGAACGCCGGAAAGAAGCGCCGATGCCGGACTAGGAGCTTCGCTGTGGGCATCGGGAAGCCAGGTGTGCATGGGAGCGAGCCCCATCTTGGTGCCATACCCGACCAGGATGAATATAAACCCGGCCTTAAGCCAGAACGGATCAAGTTTTCCAGCAACCCCTGTAATGGCAGAAAATGAAAGTGCCACATCCACATTCCCGATATCCATGGACAGGGTGATGAGAACAGACCCCAGAAGAGCCATGGCAATTCCCACGGAACAGATGAGCACATATTTCCAGGTGGCCTCAAGTGAGGCCGAAGACCGATGCGTATAGATCAGAGGAGCGCTGGCCAGGGTGGTGGCTTCAATGGCGATCCAGAGGACCATGATATGATCCGATACCGTGACCATGGTCATGGTTGATAAAAACAAAAGCATGAACCCTGTAAAAACATTCTCTGAATGGATTTCACTTTCCTTTAAATAGGAAGCCGTATAGATGGAAATCAAAAAAAACAGAAAGGAAATCACCAAAAGGGACAGAAGTCCCTCTGGAGTCACGGCAAAATAACCATCAAAAAAGGCTTCAGGCCTATTTTTCCATAAAAGAAGGGATAAAATCAGATGAATGGCTCCGGTTCCCATGAGAAGCAATCTGCCAAAGGCTTTTGGAAGAAAAAAAGCCAGAATACCGGTTACAAATGGAGTCAGAAAAATAATTTCAACCATGAAGCACCCTCCTATTCCTTTAATGATCTCAGATGAGCCGTATCCACATCATCAAAGGTCCGTTTGATATTCTGAAGAATAATGGCCATGATCATGACACCGGCAAGAACGTCAAGAAGTATTCCAAATTCAACAATATGGCGGGCACGAACCGATATGGTGGGTCCCACCAGATAGATGCCGTTTTCCATCATGATATAGCCAAGAACCATGGCAATGGCGTTTCTTCTGGCCATGAGCAGAAACATCCCGGTGACCAGAAGGGCGATGGCGGTGGGAAACAGGAGGGTATAGTCCTTGATGGCCGGAATATTCAATTGACGGCTGATCCAGGTTGCGGCCACTATCAAGAGAAGCCCGCATATCATGGATGCATGATAGCCGATAATGGGCTCCACCTCCCTTTTGATGTCCACTTTGTTGATGGCAATATAGATGCTCATGGGAATGATAACCCCCCGTATTGCCAATGTGGCAAGGGTAAAAACAACACCTCCGGCCGTCATATCATTGCCCACGAAAAACGGAACCATGGAAACCACGATGCCCTGAAAGGCAACAACCGAAATTAATCTGGGCAATCGGCTGGATCCGAAGGAAAACAAAACGGAAAGCAATACAAGGGTTAAAATGGTGTCAACCTGAAGTATGGTCATATCAGATAAGCTCCAAGGTTATGATGGTTGCAAAAAAAGCCAGGGCAAAGGATGTCAGAACAAACTGGGGGACTTTGTCCATCCTGTACCGGGCCATGAAGGATTCAATCACCCCCACAGCCACGGAAACAATGGCAAGGCCTAAAAAATATAAAACAAACATGACTGGAAAATTCAGTTCAAAGGGAAAAATCAGTCTTGAAATCAGGGTGGAATAAAAAAACAGTTTACAGAAAGCACCCAATTCAATGAGTCCGAAATCCGGTCCGCTGTGATCCAGAACCATGACTTCATGAATCATAGTCAGTTCAAGATGGGTCGCAGGATCATCCACCGGCACCCTGGAATTTTCCGTTAAAAGGATGATGAAAAGCGCAAACACGACAAATAACAAGGGAGGGCCGGCAAGGGTCCACAACTCCATTGTCTGCTGCCCGGAAAAATAGGCAGACAGGGATAGCTCACCGGTCAGCCGGTAAAACAAGATCAGGATCATGAAAAATGCAGCTTCGCAGATGATGGGAAAATAAGCTTCTCTTGCAGCCCCCATTCCTTCAAAGGGAGAAGCTGTATCCATTGCTGCGGCAATGGTAAAAAACCGGCCCAGCCCCAGAAGATAGAGAACACAGATGACATCCCCGTCAAATGAAAAAACCGGGAGATGTCCGGCAATAGGAAGAAAAAGAAGTACGGTAAGGGCTGAGCAAAGGGAAACAATCGGTCCGAGTTTGAACATCAGGGTGGTACTTTTGCTGTAAACCGATCCCTTTTTCATGAGCTTGATGAGGGTATAATACTGAATCAGAAGCGGGGGGCCTTTTTTCCCTCCAAAAAACGCCTTTACCTTTAATATGATTCCTGAAAAGAAAGGCGCGGTAAGGCAGGCAAAAATAAAGAGAAAAATGGATTCAATCATAATTTAAGTTCCTGTTTAACCTCATGTTATATAAAAAAGAGCAACAATATGATGGCCAGAAGAATATAACCAATGTACAGGTGGATATCCCCGTGCTGTATCCATCTCAGCTTATCAAACAATAACAGTATGGGATCAACTACAACCTTGTTCATGTAAAATCCTGCGATATCATTGATATGACTTTTGTAATGGGTTTTCAATGGGAACCGGCCCTGTATGGCCGGATGCTCTTCGGATAAAGGTGCCACAGGCCGGAAAAAATCCAGGATAAAAGAGGCATAGGATGACCCGGTATACTGCATCTTCACCGTGGGTTGGGCAAATCCGCATCCCCATGTGCCGGATGCAGAAATGGTCTTTTCCCGGTACAAAAAAGAACGGATCATCATGACCAGCAGGAACGCCACAAGAAAAATACCGGCAGCAAAGGAAAGATTTCCTGCAATTTTCATCACAGGTTCAAAAACTGCCGGCTCAATTCCAAGCCCCATGGCCTGAACCGCTTTTAGCGGAAAATGAATGGCGAAAACGGGAAAGATGCCGATGAGGGCGCAGGCAGCTGCCAGGACAGACATTGAAAACAGCATGGTTGCCCCTTTTTCAGTTGCTTTTTCGGCAGCCCGGGTTCTGGGTTCTCCCTGAAAGACAACACCGATAACCTTGGTAAAACAGGCCAGTGCCAGGCCGCCGATGACCGCAAGGCTTACAATGGCAAGACTTCCCATGATATACGTGGACGTATCCAGGGCAACCCCTTTAAAACCGCCCAGATAAATAAAAAATTCGCCAGCAAACCCGTTAAAAGGCGGCAGGCCTGAAATGGCAAGAGAACCGATTATAACCGTGATTCCGGTGATTTTCATTTTTTTGAGCAATCCGCCAAGGGCATCGATGGACCGGGTTCCTGTGGCATGAAGGACCATGCCCGCTCCCATGAACAAAAGAGATTTGAAAAACGAATGGTTGAGAACATGGAAAAATCCGCCGGTAAACCCAAGCACTGCCATGGCAATGTTGTTTGAGGCAACTCCCATCATCCCGATGCCCAGCCCGATGAGAATGATGCCGATATTTTCAACGCTGGAATAGGCCAGAAGGCGTTTCAAATCATGTTGTCCCAGGGCATAGACCACGCCCAGAATGCCGGACACTGCCCCGGTAATGATCATTATCATACCCGGTAACGGCGTGTGAAGGCCTATCAACATATATATCCTTATCATACCATAGATCCCGGTCTTGATCATTACACCCGACATAACTGCAGAAATATGACTCGGAGCTGCCGGATGGGCAAGGGGAAGCCAGACATGAAAGGGAAACACCCCGGCCTTTGAACCGAACCCGATAAAGGAAAAAATAAATATCAGAATTTTCATGGTATCTGAAACCCCGGAGATGGCGCTGAAAGCTATATTTCCGGTATGCGTATACATCAATGCAAAAGCGGCAAGGATAAACATGGCACCGACATGGGAGAATACAAAATACAGATATCCTGCTTTTCTATTCTCCGAAGCCTCATGATTATAAATGACAAGAAAGAAAGAGGATAAGGACATGGCTTCCCAGGACAGCATGAAGGCAATAATATTGGATGCCGTAATGACAAGGGCCATGGAAGCAATAAGGATACTGAAAAAAAAATAATTCACTCCTACCCTCACCGGCTTTTTTTCATGGCCCATATAATGAAAGCTGTAAATGGAAGACAAAAGGCAGACAAAAAAGACAGAAAAAAGAAAAAAAGCGGCAAGCCCGTCCATTTTAAACGACAGGGAAAAAACATTGAGGTATTCAAAGATTCTCTCATCACTGACCGAATGGATGAGGTTTGCGGTTACATCAATTAAGCCCCAGAGACACCCGAGGCTTAATAAAAAAACGCTGACACTTCTTACTGATTTAGCCTGTTTTGCAAAGATAAGGGACAAAAAGCCCCCGGACAGAATGATCAGTATGGATATAAAAAAATGACTCATGCCTTCCCCGATTCCATATTTTTATTGCCTGTAATATTCTTTTTCTAAAAAAACAAAAATATTTACCCATAAAAAAATTTTCGTCCACTGAAATAAAATGGTCATCTTTTTTTGTCAAGTAATAACCCTTTCATTTTTCGACATTTTAAAATTATAGTATTTTTAATTGTATAAGATTCAACCCTGTTACGAATCAGAAATATTTCTTTCTGGTATTCACAAGAATATCTTTTTTGTGCTAATGTTTATTTCAGCGTGAAACTTCTGTCCACAGCCGGAGCTGATAAAATGGACAAAATAACTTTCAAATTAAGGATGGATGGTAATGAAAGAAAAAAAAGTAAAAGAGATAATGATTGCCTTGTCCGATTACGCAACCGTGTCTGAAGACGACACCCTTGCTACAGCCGTAAAAACTTTGAAAAATGCCCGAGAGGATTCAAAATATGCTTATAAACACCGCTCTGTCCTGGTATTTGACAAGGACCAGACGATAGTAGGAAAAGTCAGCATGCGGGCCATTCTGCAATCTCTTGAACCCAAATACTGCCACCTTGAACACCCGGATGGCAAAGAACGTATGGGAATGTCGAGATTCGGGTTCAGCAATGAATTTTTAAACTCTCTCATTTCAAATTTATGCCTCTGGGATGAAAGCCTTGAGCTGCTTGTGAAACATGCATCTGATTTAAAAATTAAGGACATTATGTACACCCCTTCAAACGGGGAGTACGTGGATGAAGAAGCTTCAATTGCCGAAGCGGTTCACCAGTTCATTCTGGGGTATCACCAATCCCTTCTGGTGACAAAAAATAAAAAAGTAGTTGGAGTCCTGAGGCTGGTAGATCTTTTTGATTTGATATATGCTGTTCTTGAATAGATGATCAGGTTGTCTGACCGGCCACAATTTATGGCAGTCAACCTGAATCAGTCAATTTTAATGATTTTCATATCTTTCTAATCTGAAATTTCCGTTTTCAGTTTGATATTGTATTTTTCGATCTTTGCATGCAGGGTGGGTCTTGACAGCCCCAGGAGTTTTGCCGCCTGGGTCCGGTTGCCGTTGGTTGATTTCAAGGCTTCTGATATCACAATGCCGGATACCGTATCCATGAAATCATCAAAACTGTAAGACCCGGCCGGACCGGACAGCAAATTTCTTACCCAGTCACGAATCGTTGTCAGTTCGGTTTCTCCGGAAGATTTCGCCTTGTCCTTTTTCTCAATGATCTGCTCCAGATCAAGAGTGGAAATCGGTGCTCCCCGGTTGAAAATCAGCACCTTCTGGATCAGGTTGGACAGTTCCCTTATGTTCCCCGGCCATTCATAACGGGTTAGAAGCGCAAGGGCGTCTGTCTGAATTCCGGGGTTATCGATTTTCAGTTCTGCGGAAAATTTATTCAGATAAAAGGAAATCAGGGTATCGATATCTTCTTTGCGCTCTCTTAACGGCGGAAGTTCAATGGTTACGACCTTCAACCGGAAATACAGGTCATCTCGGAATTTGCCGTCCTCAATAGCCTTTTCCAGGTTCTTATTGGTGGCGGCAATGATACGGACATCAACCGGAATGGTTTCTTCACCACCGAGCCGCTCAATGCTCTTTTCCTGCAGAAGTCTTAAAATCTTGGCCTGGATATTCA
>CAZUDE010000031.1:0-26266 GCA_964619205.1 uncultured Desulfobacula sp.
GGGTACAATAACCTGACATTTGCTTAGGATGAAAACTCGACAATCTACATATAAAATCGGCTGTCCGGGAATCCGCCCTGGCAGCTTCTGATTTTTCCTGGTTGTCTAAAAATGATACCGTCTTTATCAAACCGGTCCACAATTCCGGGCTGCCTTACCCATCCACCACCAGCCCCGTTGCCGTTTCCGCCATGGTGACGCTGCTCAAGGAAAAAGGGGCAGGCCGGGTTATCGTGGGAGATATGTCCGGCATTGAATATGTAAAATTATCTCCTGCCGGTCTCTCCGGCAGTACCCGAAAATTAATGGAGGCCACGGGTATGGCCAGAGCTGTCGAGGCTGCCGGTGGAGAACTTCATTTTTTTGATGAAGCCGGATGGGATGCCTTTTATGAAGACCCCATGGCATCGGGTTCCCATTGGAAGGCCGGTCTGATGATGCCCTATATTCTTAAGGATATGGATCACATCATCCTCATGCCCCGTTGCGGCCGTCACGTTCTTGCGGGCTGCAGCCTGGGCCTGAAGGCGGCTGTGGGCTACTGGCGGACAGACACACGCCTGGAATACCACCGGGATGCTGCCACTTTTCATGAAAAAACAGCTGAATCCAATACTGTGCAAACGCTGCTCAAAAAACAACGCCTCGTTATTTCAGCCGCAGACAAAATCCTCACAACCTTTGGTCCTGACAAGGGATATGTCCATGAACCCGATACCGGTCTGATCATCGCATCGGACTCGGTTGTTGCCCACGATATGGTGTCCCTGGCATGGCTTCTGGAAAACAGACGACTGATTCCAGCCCACAAGCAGGATGGATTTATGGATACCAGCCCGCTTGTTGCCCGTCTGGGCAATTATTTCGTCGTTGGCAAACTGGGCGGATTAATACCGGTCATTGCCTCCGACACCCTCATTAAAAATGATCTTAAGACTATCTGGGATGACCGCACTCTCAACCACGCCTGCCAGATCTCGGGTGGTGTCCCGTCATTGACCATTGATGCAGTCAGAGACACGGTTCCCCATGGCTTGATAGAACTTTTTGGTAGGATGACATTGGTTTAATCAAAATTACAAATTAAAAAAATCCTGCTTGAACTCAGTCTTCTTTCCTGATAGTGAATACATACACTCTATTACAGGATGGCAGTTATATGGACACATATTTTGCGCCTGCAAAAAGAACCGAAAAACGAAAATTTATCAATCAAGTCGAGACTATCAGCCATAATCCGATTATGGACACCCTTCTAAAAACCGCGTCAGGACTTTTAGTGGTGTTAAATGAGGACAGGCAGATTGTTGCCCTGAACCATGCTTTTTTAGAGGAACTGGGGATTAAGGATGCCGAAGAAGCCCTGGGATTGCGGCTTGGCGAAAGCCTTCGGTGTGTCCATGCCTTTAAAAAACCCAATGGCTGCGGCACTACGGAATCCTGTCTGTCCTGCGGGGCTGCCATTGCCATGATGGCAGCCATTGTGGATGATAAGACACAGGAACAGGTTTGCGCCCTTCTCAGCGACAAAAACGGCGCCCTCACCAATACCTGTCTTCTGATTAAGGCTCACCCCATCAAACTGGAAAATTATCGCTGGATTCTGATGTATGCCCAGGATGTCACCCGGCAGCATTTCTGGATAAACCTGGAGCGGATCTTTTTCCATGATATCAATAATATCCTGACCTCTTTATACGGCAATATACAATTGCTTGAAATAAACCTGCCTGAAAATGAAGAAGTGATTTCACTTAAAACAGGGTTTGAAAGGATCATGCGTGAAATTGAATTACAGAAAATATTTTCCCTGCACAAACAGGAAGGCATAAATGTCACACAGAGCAAGGTTCGTCTTTATGATATCAGAAAGGAAACGCTGTTGATTTTCAAAAGGCACAAATCATCTGCCGGAAAAGAGATCATTGAAGAATGGCCGGAACAGGATATCATCATTCATACTGACTTGATACTTTTGTCCCGAATCTTAGGGAATATGATCATCAATGCCTTTGAGGCGTCGGACAAAAATGAAACCATTTATTTAAAAACCTTTGTGACAACCGATCATGTTTCCTGGGAGGTCCGAAATAATACTTGTATCCCGCCTGAAATTCAAAAAAGAATATTCCAGAAGCATTTCAGTACCAAGCCCGGTGCAGGCCGAGGCATGGGAACCTATTCAATGAAGCTGTTTGGTGAAACATATTTAAACGGCAGGGTTTCTTTTACTTCATCAAAAACAGACGGCACTGTTTTTACAATCAGACTGCCTCGATAAATGCTTGACAAATTTCAAATTTCTTAACATTTATAAGAAAATTATTTTTTGAATTCTTGAATATAAACCAAAGAGAATTTAGTGGTTGTAATTTGATTTATCAAAAAAGAGGAGCTGCTAAAATTGATGCAAATTCTTGAACGCTTTGTAGGTATTATCGATGGCCTGAGTGATAAAATCGGCCGCATGGTGGGATGGTTGACCACCCTGATGGTTCTGGTCGTGTTTTATGATACACTCATGAGGTATGCGTTTAACAAGGGGAATGTTGCGCTTCAGGAACTGGAATGGCATCTTTTTTCCGTTATCTTCTTGCTCGGGGCGGCTTATACGCTGAAACAAAAGGGACATGTCCGGGTGGACATTATCTTTGTAAATCTGTCGGAAAAGACAAAAGCATGGATAGATTTTTTAGGTATTTTTATTTTTCTTATCCCTTTTTCAATAGCTGTTATTCTTGCAACCAAAGGGTTTATCATGAATTCCTGGGCAGTCCGGGAAATCAGCCCTGATCCTGGAGGCCTGCCTGCCCGGTATATATTAAAGACCATGATTCCGTTGGGATTTTTTCTTCTTATTGTGCAGGGTCTTTCTGAAGCCGCCAAAAACCTTATGGTGATCATGGGGTACAAGAGGCAGGAGGATAGATCATAATGGAATGGGTTAATGAATACATGTCCCTGATCATGTTCACGGTTGTCTTTGGGTTGTTGCTTTTTGGATTTCCGGTGGCCTTTACCATTGGCGGGGTTTCTTTGTTTTTCGGTCTTTACGGGTTTGGTACGGGATTCTTTGATCTGCTGCCGCTTAGAATCTGGGGGACCATGATGAACTTCAGCCTTTTGGCCGTGCCTCTATTTATTTACATGGGGGTTATGCTGGAAAAATCCGGTATTGCCGAAGAATTACTGGAAGCCATGGCCCTTGTTTTCGGTAAAATCAAGGGGGGTCTGGCTATTTCCGTTATTTTTGTCGGTGCCCTAATGGGAGCCTCCACCGGCATTGTCGGTGCCACTGTGGTTACCATGGGACTGCTTTCCGTACCCACCATGCTCCGACACAATTATAATAAATGTCTGACAACCGGAACCGTTGCAGCATCAGGAACTTTGGGCCAAATCATACCGCCCAGCATTGTCCTTGTTCTTTTGGGCGATATCATGACGGTTCCCATTGGGGATCTTTTTATTGCTGCAATTATTCCTGGATTTATCCTTGTGGGCTTATACATGATCTATGTCTTCGCCATCGCCCGGATAAAACCGGAATGGGCTCCCCCGATTGACCAGGCCATCCTTGACAGTATTTCTGTAAAAGAACTTTGGGGCAAGGTTTTTAAAGCCCTTGTTCCTCCCCTTTTTCTCATGATGGCTGTATTGGGCTCCATTTTCGCCGGAGTTGCTTCTCCCACGGAAGCAGCCTCTGTCGGCGCTGTGGGCGCAACCATCTTAACAGTCATACAAAACAGATTCAATTATCAGATTGTAAAAGACGTCATGGATGCCACCACCAAATTGACCTGCATGGTATTCATCATCCTGGTGGGGGCCAGCACCCTGGGTCTTGTTTTCAGGGGCCTTCATGGAGACAATCTGGTCAGGGGGCTGATTTTAGGCCTGCCTTTTGGAAAATGGGGAATCCTCTTTATTGTCATGTCCATTATATTCATTGCAGGGTTTTTCCTGGATTTTATTGAGATTACCTTTATCCATGTCCCTGTTCTGGCACCCATCATGATTCATATAGGTGTCGATCCCCTCTGGCTTGCCATCCTTATTGCCGTGAACCTTCAAACCTCTTTTCTCACACCGCCTTTCGGATTTTCACTTTTTTATCTCAAGGGGGTCACCCCGCCTGAAATTGCAACCACGGATATTTATAAGGGAATCATTCCTTTTGTCATTCTTCAGATCATAGGGCTTTTAATCATCTGTCTTTTCCCTGAAATAGTCACATGGCTTCCCAAGGCCCTTTCATAATTTTGAAAAAACAGAACAAGGCAGGGAGACTGTTCTCCCTGCCTTGTTCTGTTCTGTAATATTCAGCTTATAGATGTTTTAATTTTTGATAGGGTTCTTCTGATATCTTATTCCATTCATAAATATTTTTCTGAAATTCAAGGAAGGAATCGTAGACCTTTCTGCTCATGGGATCAGAGGCTGCAATTTCCTCCAACACCTCTAATGAGAGTTTTTTAAGTCCCCTGAGAACGTCTTCAGGAAATTGTTTGAGCTGAACCTTATGCACATCTATCAGTTCCCTTAATGCGGCATTGTTTTTTGCTTCAAACCCGGACAGCATCCACATATTGCTTTTATAAGTTGCTGCTTCCACAATGGCTTTGAGGTCATCGGGCAGAGAATTCCAGGCACTCAGATTGACCATGGCTTCCAGCCCTGTCCCAAGCTCATGCCAGCCCGGATAATAATAATATTTTGCTGCCTTGTGAAGACCCAAGAGCGTATCATGAAAAGGCCCAACCCATTCTGTGGCATCAATAACCCCTCTCTCAAGGTTGGTATAAATTTCACCGCCGGCCACCAGAACGGAATTGCCGCCGGCCTTGGCAAGAACCTTTCCGCCCAAGCCCGGAATTCTCATTTTTAGGCCGTTAAAATCTTCCATGGAATTGATTTCTTTATTAAACCATCCTCCCATCTGAACACCGGTATTGCCTGCAATAAATGGCTTTACATTAAATTTCGCATACTCTTCAGTCCAGAGTTCCATACCGCCGCCGGCATAGAGCCAAGCATTGAGAGACTGGGCATTAAACCCAAAAGGAACCGCAGCAAAGAACTGTGAAGCCGGAGATTTACCCGCCCAGTAATAGGAAGCACCATGGCCCATTTCAACGGTTCCCTGACTGACGGCATCAAAAACACCCAGAGGCGGTACAAGCTCACCTGCGCCATAGACCTGAATTTTGAGCCTTCCGGCGCTCATCTGGTCTACCCACTCTGCAAGCTTGTCTGCACTTTCACCCAGCATGGGAGAATGCGGCGGCCAAGTCGTGACCATTTTCCATTCAATGGCCTTGGCCTTGGGCTCTTCTTTTTTAACCTGTTCTTCCTGCTTCTGGCCTTTACAGGAACTTAAGACACCTGCAAGGCCTGCCGTCCCGATTGCAGCAGCACCGATTCCAACATTTTTAATGAATTTTCGCCTGTTGTTGTCGTTTTCCATGCAAAATCTCCTTTTTGTGGTTATTGCCGTTATGGTACCCTTTGGTAATCAATCATGGCTGTTTTTGAATAGCTACAACCCATTTTTCTTACCCTGTTGCTGTAATGAAGATCCTTGATTTACTAACTGCCGTTTTATGCCCAAACAACCCGGCAAGTCAAGGAGATTTTAAGGCCCTCTGAAAGAGGACAGGATCAACCCCATAAAAATCAAAAGTCCTCCATACAAATGATAGTAAGAAAGGCTTTCCTTTAAAAAAACAGATGCGATCAAAGCAGTAAATATCGGCAATAAATACATGAAGATGGATGCAATGGGTGCACCTGCCGTTCTGACCCCATAATTCCAGAAAATATAGGAAAGGATTGAAGGGAATACTCCAAGGTATAAAAAAATTGAAATGCTGACAAGGTTTATCTCAAAGCCTTTAAAAACAATAAATTCCCATACATAAAACGGAAGGATACAAAGTGTGCCAAAACATATCAGAACAGTTAAAAAGGAAATGGGGGATACATCCACCTGTTTCTTTTTTAGCAGGACAGAATAAAATGCCCAGGATGCAATGGAAAGAACAATCAACAGGTCTCCCGGATTAAAGGACAGGTGGAATAAAAAGCGCCATGACCCTTTTGCAATAATCATGAGCATTCCTGAAATGGATATCAGTACACCCGTTGACTGTAACAAATGAGGCTTTTCCTTATTCATGATCCAGGAAAAAAGGATGGTCATGATCGGCATGGTTGCAGCGACCAGAGAAATATTTGTGGCAGTGGTATATTGAGCGCCAAAATATAAAATCGAGTTATAGGCGGCAACACTTGGAACCGCTAAAACAAATAGAAAACCCGAATGCCGTCGAATTAACCCGGCATCCTTTCTAAGATGGGGTATTGCAAACGGCAGGATAATGATAAGGGCCGAAAGCCACCGGTAAAACGAAAGCGTCATGGGCCTTATCTCTACTATTACAGCTTTTGCAATGACAGTGTTGACGGCCCAGAAAAAAACAGCCAGAGAAAGGCCGAAATAGGCAGGCCACTTCCTTGTTGATTGGCTTTGTTTTTTTCCCATGATGCCTTCTTTTGCTTATGAGGGAGTAAAAAACCGGATCTTTGCTTTTTCTTTCAGTATTCCCTGATCAAAAAGAGAATCAAAGAATATTCCCATGGCTGTTATTTTTTCTTGATCGAAATCGCAGAACAAGAGATTAAAATATTCTCTGATTTGTTTTTGGTCAATCTTCAGTTTTTGTGCAGACGTTTCTACAATCTTATCAAGATGTTGATACCCTGATGCTTTTGAAGCCATGAGCAAAGAATGAATCTTTTTGACAATCAATGGATGTGCATGGGCAAAGGAACGCCTGACCACCCACACGGCAAATACAAAGGGAAGCTGTGTCATATCATACCAGAGCGATCCCAGATCAATACAATGGTCAAATTTTTCATGCCAGGGGAGGATCAGGGCTGTATCCCCGATGATCAATACAGCATCGACATCCCGCAGAACTGATTCAATATTGTTTACATCTCCTGTCTGATAGACGGGGGTAATGCCTTTTTGATGGAATATCATTTTTAAAAAAGAAGCCGCCGATGCAGACTCGCGGGATAAGAGGACAATTTTTCCGGAAAGCTCGTCAATGGGATAACGGCTTGCAAGGATAACACTCATAACCCTTCCATGACAGGATATGGACAGATCCGGAAGCAATAACAGTTCCCTGTGATTCATGGCATAGAATGCAGCTGATATCGGGCTTATGACAATCTGCCCTTCAATAATTTTCCGGTTCAGGGCAGAAGGCACATCCGGGAGCATTTCAAGCCAATCCGGCAGAAGACCGTTATCAAGACCATAGTAAACCGGGGAGGCATTGATATAGCTTATTTTCCCCATTACTGTTTTTTCATTATTCATTGGATATGATTTTTTCAAAAAGCTCCTTTTCGTTTTTTACATCAATCGGCCGGTATATGAAATCTGCTTTTTTCCCTTTTGAGAGCGTGCCCGTGATGTGCTCAATCCCCAGGGATCTGGCTCCGTTAAGGGTTGCCATTGAGAAAACGGTCCGTGGATCAAGTTTGGGATAATGTTTTGCCACAAAAGCCATTTCATCAAATATATCAAGGGAATCGCAGCTTGCAAGACTGTCAGTCCCGAGAGCCGGCCGGATACCATTTTTCAGCATGGTTTCAATGTCCGGAAGACGGTCATGCAAAGTCTTATTGCTCCTTGGGCATACACAGACGTTTACCTGTGAACGGGCAAGGATGTCCATGTCTTTTTTTGTCACATGAAGAAGATGGACTGCAATTGTTAAAGGATCAAGAAGTCCCATGCCGTCCAGATAGGCCACTGGTGTTTTTGATCCCATATCCCAGGGTTCATAATCAATCCCCCTCAAGGTTAGAAAATCAGCCCAGGCCCCTTTCTTATAAAAAATAAACTCGGTCTCATCCTCTGATTCAGCCACATGAATGGCAAATGGCAATCCTTGTGATCGGGATAGATTTTTCAAAGTCTGCAGCAATTTTGGAGAAGACGTATGGGGGGCATGTCCGGCCAGGGAAAAAGAAAGCGTGTCCTTTTTAAGGGTAACACCCTTTTCAATGGATGATCCCAGGAATTCCTGAAAAAAAACACCGTTCAACCCGGAAGTTTCAAGAAGCGGTTTTGTAATCCCAAGTGTTGATATTTCCCCCACATACAGGTTCCCGGAAGCCTGCAAATCAGATACAGCCTGTTTTGCTTCCCGGATAAGCGTTTTGGTTCCCAGGGCCTGCCGAAGCTCTATAAGGGATTTGATCCAGAACTGAAATCCCTTGTCAAAGGAAAGTCTGTTTTTAAGGGCGCTCAATTCCAGATGCAGATGCGCGTTGACAAGGGGCGGCGTCAAAACGCCCGGGCCATGGTCCACAAAGGGTTCCTTTGGAGTACCGGCGCAAACCTCTTTTATGAATCCATTTTCAATTTCCAGGTATCCGTTTTGAATAATATTCGCTGAATCCATGACAATCCATCCGGCCCGGTGGATTCCTCCTTTGCTCCGGCTTCCGGAAATGATTTTTTTTTGAAGCGGGCTTGTCATAGCAAATGATAATAGCAGTCCCGCTGTCTCGGTTCAAACCCGGCCGTTTTGATCAGGCGGACAAGTTCTTCTCTGGGCAGCATGAAATCAACCCCGGCAGAGGCCACAACATTTTCTTCAATCATGGTGCTGCCCATATCATTGGCGCCAAAAAAAAGAGCAGTCTGGGCGATTTTATCCCCCTGGGTCACCCAGGAGGCCTGGATATTATCAATATTGTCCAGAAAAACCCGGCTCATGGCAAGGACTCTCAGATACTCTGCACCGGTTTTTTTTTTTACATCAATTTTTGTATTGCTCGGCTGAAAGGTCCAGGGGATGAAGGCTGTAAATCCTGCTGTCTCATCCTGGAGGGTTCTGATTTTATCCATGTGCGCAAATATATGAATGTCTTCCTCAAGATGGCCGAACATCATGGTGGCGCTGGATCTCATTCCTTGCAGATGGGCCTGCCGCATAACCGCCAGCCACTCAGACGAAAGACATTTATTCGGTGAAACCTGCTGCCGGATTTCATCACAGAGGATTTCCGCCCCGCCGCCCGGAATGGAAGAAAGCCCTGCATTTTTTAAAATGGAGAGGGTTTCTGCAACAGACAGGGAAGTTTTTTTTGCAATATAATCGATTTCTGGCGGTGAAAACCCGTGAATATGGATATCAAAATTCTCTTTGATATCCCTTAACATATCCGCATAATACTCAATGGTTAAATCAGGATTCATGCCGCCCTGCAAAAGAATCTGGGTTCCCCCAAGATCCAGGGTTTCCCTGATTTTATCATGCAGGGCCTGCCTTGAAAGAACATAACCCTTGCCCTTGCCCGGGGGTTCAAAAAAAGCACAGAACCGGCACCCGGACACACAGATATTGGTGTAATTGATATTTCTGTCCACTACATAGGTCACTATCCGATCCGGATGATGATAAAACCGTTTTTGGTTTGCAAGACCCGCCAGGGTCAGAAAATCAGCTTCCCGGTATAGGACAAGCGCTTCATTTATATCAATTCTATGGTTTTCTCCAACCTTTTCAATCAGTTGATCTAATTTAGCCATGATCCTAACTCTATCCGTTTACAGGGTTATAAAAGGAGTCCCGCTCAACCGGGTCAAATCCTGCCGTGAGAATCAGATCTTTCATCTGGCTCCGGGTAAGTCCTTTTGCAGATTTTGCACCTGCAGTATGCGTTATCCGCTCTTCCATGATCGTCCCGTCCAGGTCATCGGCTCCAAAACTCAGGGCAACCTGGGCAAGGCTTTCCCCGATCATGACCCAGTAGGCTTTGATATGTTCAAAATTATCCAGCATCAAGCGTGCGGCAGCCACATTTTTCAAATCATCCACAGCTGTTGTGGCCGGAAGATGGGACAGCTCCGTATTTTCTGAATGAAATGCAAGGGGAATAAAAGCTGAAAACCCGTTGGTTTCATCCTGAACTTCTCTCAATGAAATCAGGTGATCCACTCGTTCTTCAATGGTCTCGATATGACCGTAGAGCATGGTTGCATTGGTTTTGATCCCGGCTTTATGAACCGCCCTTACGATTTCAAGCCATCGTTCATGACCGATTTTTTTAGGAAATAATTCTTCCTGAATTCTTTTATTCAACACTTCAGCACCACCACCGGGCATCATGGCCAGTCCGGCATCCTTTAACCGTTTTATGGTTTCTTCAAGGCTAAGCCCGGCGAGATTGGACAGATAATCTATTTCAACACAGGTGAATGCCTTGATCGTTGCCTGGGGTCTTATTCTTCGGATGGTTTTCAAAAGATCGATATAATAGTCAAATTTGAGATCCTCATTCAGCCCGCCGACAATGTGCAGTTCTTTCACCGGCTCATCCATATGCATCGAGAGCCTTTTTTCTATTTCTTCCATGGAAAAGACATAGGCTCCCTCTTGTCCCCTGTCCTTTGCATAGGCACAGAACCGGCAGCGGTTCTTACAGATATTGGTATAGTTTAAATGCTCATTATAGATAAAAAAGGCCTTGTTTTCGTGTAAAGATTTTCTGACATGGTTTGCAATCCAGCCTAAACCGAGAAGATCATGGGTTTCATAAATAATAATCCCGTCTTCTTTGGAAAGACGGGAGCTTTTCAAGACTTTTGAATAAATGCCTTCAAGTCTTTCGTCTATAAAAGAGATCTGCATTAATGTTTCTTTCTTCTAACCACCCTTTTTTTCTTTTTCCCTGAAATCCCGGAGCCTGACTGGGCCATATTCTGTTTCGGGTCAAAGAGGTTGTTCTGGCGGTATGAACAGGAGGCACGAGGGCATTTAAGCCCTTTTTCTCCGGTCATCGTGACGATCTCTGTCAGGAATGAATTTTTGCATAAAGGGCACTCGATATGATAGGGTCTGTCCCAGGAAACAAACCGGCAGCCCTGGGTTGTACAGGTGAAAAACTCTTTTCCTTTTTCCGTTATTTTTAAAATGATTTCCCCCTGTTTGCAAAGCGGGCAAGGCATGGTCAGATCACTTTCAAATGCAGCGATCTGAGATTCGATATCTTCATCAGACATGGAAGCTTCACCCGCATCATCGCTCTCTTCCTCGTTCTCACTTGTCTCTTCTTCGAAGCGATTTTTCTCTTCCTCTTCCAGTCTCAGTTTTTCTTCCAGGGCCTTTAGCTGGGCCTCCCGCTCTGCCATCAGGGCTTCACGGGCTTCCAATTCGGCAGCTTTCAGTTTTGCTTTTTCCGCCTCTTCCCGGGCCGCTAAAAGCTCTTTTTCCCTCTGTTCTATTTCTTCGAGCTGTCTTGCCGCTTCTTTTGCCGCTTCTTCAGCTTCTTTTATTCTTTCTTCTTTTTCGGCAAGCTCCCGTGCAAGATCTACCGCTTGCCGTGCAGCTTCTTCGGTCTTTCTGATTTCAGCTTTCTCGGTTTCCAGTTCTTCGTTTGAAGGGCCTTTTTCAAAAACATTCTTGATATTCAAGTGCCCTGCTGAGTCCATGGATCTTTTTTTTCTGGTTCTGATCAGTTTTGACAGACGATCCAGATTATCTTTTTTCAGCTTTAGAGAAATTTCCTTTGTCTGACTCTGCGTCGCCGCAGCCCCGGATGCTATTTCAGATGCTTTGCTTTCGGCTCTGGCTTTTGATACCGAGACTCCCCTGCTTTTCAAAGAGGATTTAAAACTATCCTTTGCAAGCTCAAGACTTTTTCTTCCGGAATTAACCTCTTCATTCATCTGAAGGACAAAAGCAACAAGGTTCATGCCCTGCATTCCGGGAAACATATTGTCAAGAAACCCGGCCATCATAAAGGAAGGCATTTCCGCTTTTAAAAAACCATTCTGGTCTATGCTGATATAGCCTTTGTTCAGAACTGAAAGAACTGTTTTTTCAAGGGCATTATCTTTCTCAAGGCCTATATCCGCTAGTTCATTGACAAAGGATTCCTTTGTATATCTTTCCGGCGGAGATTCTGAATATTGCCTGATTTCCCTTTCTCTTTCAAGAATAAGAGTAATGCAGGAAATGCTCGCCAGATTAAAGGACATCATTGCAGAACCGGAATCAATATCCAGCAATGCCGTAATTTCCTGAGCGAGAATCTCGTCCAATTGATCTCTAACAAAACCCGGGTCCAGAGCCTGATGTTGTTTTATCTCCATATTCATCATTCATCTCCCTGGTTGATCTCAGAAATCATGTCAGCAATATTCAGTGCCATCCGGGCCACTTTCTCTTCCTGTCCGGCGAGTTGAGAAGAAGGTTGCATGTCTTCTTCTTCAAACCCATCCCGCACGGTTGAAAGTTCAAGGCATTCCCCTTCTCTGTCAAAAATAACAGACAAGGGCACCTTGATTTCAAAATCAAATTTATATGCAATCTGGTTTTTATACACTACCAGATCTCCATTTTTATAATCTATTTCCTCTTGAAGTGTGAGACTGTGCTTTTCAAAAAGCATTTTTTCAATGGCGCCCCAGTCTAATTCTGCATTTATCGTATCGATAAATTCTTTTTCGCCATCCTGAATTGTCTCCGGTTTTGTAAGCTTCATCTGGCACCTCTCTAATTGAGAATAAAATGAATTTCCTTTGCAAGATTCAAATAAGCAGAGGCTGCGAGACCTTTGATGTCAAGAAGCGCTGCAGGAATTTTCATGTCAATTGATTTTTCGACCTTGTCATCTTCCGGGATAAATGTATCAAAAACCATCTGTTTTGCATCTGATAAGGACCGATGCTCTAAAAAAGACAAGATTTCTTCCTTTGTTCCACACCGGTTAAAAAGAAGTCCGGCAATCTTTAATGGAACATGATGAAGCGTCCGGATATATTTTACACATCGAAACAGGCCGTGGAAATCTTCGGTTGTGCTTTGAGGCATGGACATGCATACCAAAAGCCAATCTGCAGCCGTCATTGCCATCATGCTTAAAAAACCGTAGGATGAGGGAGAGTCAATGATGATATAGTCATAGTCTTTTTCAACATCCATCAGGAAAAGACGCAGAAGTTTTTCATTTCCAGTATGTTTTGCGAGTTTCCCGGCCACCTGAAACAGATTGAATCCCGAAGGCATGATATCCAGATAACTGAATTCCGTATTGACAATGGCATCTGTGAATTTTACCTTTGCCGACAAAACAGAAACGATATCGAAGGTATAATCCGTATCCTTTATCCCGCACCAGTCAGTGGCACTTTTCTGCGGATCGCAATCTATCAGAAGCGTGTTTTTTTCAAGTAAGGCAAATGATGCGGCAAGATTCACGGCTGTGACGCTTTTGCCTATCCCGCCCCTCTGGCCGACTATCGTCAGTGTTGTGCTCATAGCCCTATATCTTTATCATAATTCTAAAAAAATTCAATCGTATAGTTTAAAATAATGGATTAGAACTCTTTTCTTGAAATATTTTACCAAGTTGAATTATTCAGGCGAATATATCATAATGCAAGACAACAGGAGCAAATAAACAGGAGCTTTATTCATTTGGCAACCATATCCATTTCCCTTGAAGGTATTGACCAGGCCATTGCGGGCCTGAACTATAAAGACGGCTCGATCAAGCACAAAGCCGTCATGGCCGTAAGGTCCTTTTATACTTCGGAAGAATCAATTAAAAAACTCAACTCAATTGATATGGACACCCTTATCCGATCTATCTGGGATGTTGGAGATGATTCAGCAAAGATTAAAGCCAAACGAAGGAATTTTTCCAGCGTCAAATCCTCCATAAATACAGATTTGGAAAACTTGTCAAAAAAAAGACAAAACAGTGAAAACATAACGATTTCAGAATCCAATATCTTTGATATGACCGAGGAGGCAAAAAACAATCTCCTCAACTCTTTTACAGATGCTGTAAAAACCGGAGATATCAATCTTGACCAGGCAACCAACCTTTTAAAAGCGGTTACGGATTTTCTTGATAATATTCAGATAGAAAAAAAAGATACTGATTCCAAAGATCTCGTCAGCCAGATAAAAAAAATCCTGAGCAAGATTACAGAAGACGTCCTTTCCGAAGAAGATTTGGAAACCCGGCCAGGGCTTAAAAAGCTCAAGAAAGGGGAGTTCGATTTTGATGAGGGCGAAAACTTTAAAGGGGATGCCGAAGTAATTGAACTTGATGAAGACGAAGAACTGGAAGAAATCGAACTTGATGAAGATCAGGAATTCGAAGAGATCCAGGAGGATGAAGCAGATATTGAAACAATAGAACTCGACGAAAATGAAAAATTGGAAGAACTCGAGGAAGTCGAAGACCTCATTGAAGATGCCGAAGAAATTATCGAGGATGTTGAAGAAATCGAACTTGATGAAGACGAAGAACTGGAAGAAATCGAACTTGATGAAGATCAGGAATTCGAAGAGATCCAGGAGGATGAAGCAGATATTGAAACAATAGAACTCGACGAAAATGAAAAATTGGAAGAACTCGAGGAAGTCGAAGACCTCATTGAAGATGCCGAAGAAATTATCGAGGATGTTGAAGAAATCGAACTTGATGAAGATGAAGAACTGTTAGAAGTGGAGTCTCTTGATGAGAATGAACTGAAAGCCCTGGAAGAATATAGGAAGAAAAAAGAACTGGCAGAGCATTTTGATGAGATTCTTGGAGACAGGGAAAAAAAATTTAACAAATATACCACTGTGCCTGCTGGGAAATACACAGTCGGGACAATAAAAAGCATAAAATCCAGTCTTGAGCTGCAGGAGTTTGATATGCCTAAGGTGTATATCGGCATTTATCCTGTGACCAATGCTTTGTTTGAAGTCTTTATAGAACAGACGGGGTACATTACAACTGCAGAGCAAAAAGGATTCGGGCGAGTTTACCATTCCCGGTTTAAAAAAAACGCAACCAGCTCAACTTGGAATAAAAGTGCCGGTTCTGAGGATGTAAAAGGGGCCTTTTGGTATCAACCCTCTGGCCCTGATTCAAACCTGCATGGAAAAAGAAACCACCCAGTGGTTCAGGTCAGCGTCAATGATGCCCTTTCCTTTGCTTCCTGGATCGGTCGGCGGATTCCGACTGAAGCAGAATGGGAATCCGCAGCCAGATCTGATTTAGGATATATTTATCCATGGGGTAACAAATTTAATATCAAAGCTTTTAATATCGAGAAAACAGGCGTCTGTGACACCTCTGTGGTTGATGAGTATGATGCGTATGCAAATGAGTTTAAAATCATTGATATGCTGGGCAATGTTATGGAGTGGACATCAGATATGGAGGTCTCACCATTTCCATCGCAGAAAAATATCACCTACTGTATTGCAAAAGGTGCTGCCTGGAATTCAAAAAATGATGTCACCATCAGCTCTCGAGGATTGTTCAAGCCCGGGTTTACTTCAAATACAATAGGATTTCGCTGTATATCAGAGATTTTTTTATAAACCATGGATGAACTGACCCAAAATTACCTCGACTATCTTATCATTGAAAAAGGCCTGTCCAAAAACAGCCTCATGTCCTATTCAGCTGATCTTGCTCAGTTTTTAACCTTTCTTGAAAAAAATAAAATAACAACCCTGAACGATGTGGATACAACTGCCGTTCTTGCCTGGTTGATTGACCTTGCGAAAAACGGATTGTCTGCTAAATCCAGGGCACGTCACCTGATCGCCATCCGCGGTTTTTTTAAATACCTTTTAATCGAAAAAATAATTTCAGCCAACCCCTTGAAAAATATAGACATCCCTAAAACAGGACTTTCGCTGCCAAAATTTTTAACCGTGCAGGAAGTTTCAGCTCTCCTTGATGTTCCGGATATAAGTTCTCCAAGGGAATTAAGAAATTCCGCAATGATGGAAATCATGTATGGATCTGGATTGAGAGTTTCCGAGTTGATTTCTTTGAAAATTCAGGACGTCAACCTGGATGCAAACTTTGTCAGGGTCATGGGAAAAGGCTCAAAAGAAAGAATCATTCCATTTGGTTCCCCTGCCGGCACCATGACCCGAAAATGGATAAAGGAAGGGCGGCCCATTCTTTTAAACCAGCTTTCGACTCCCTATCTGTTTTTTGCAAGAGCAGGCAAACCCATGACGCGTCAGGGTTTCTGGAAAATATTAAAAAAATACGGCCTCATGGCAAAACTCTCAAAAAACATCACACCCCACACTCTCAGGCATTCGTTTGCCACACACCTTCTTGAAGGAGGGGCTGATTTAAGATCTGTTCAAACCATGCTGGGACATTCAGATATCTCTACCACACAGATATACACTCACATTTCAAAAGACTACCTCATAAAAATGCATCATACATATCATCCGAGAGGTTAATAAAACATTTGATTTACAGTATTTGTCAGGCTATGATGCTATCCATATTTCATAAAAAATTATTAAACTGCTTACGATCTGATTTTTAATATTTTATTGAAACCGTTGCCCTGGTGCATCGGTATGATAAACCGTTTTTTCTATAAACAATACGCATGACTTTAAAACATTTTTATTCTTACACAGGGTTCATCATCTGTTTCAGCTTTGTTCTGCTGAACAACGGGTGTAGAGATACATCAGATAACAAGTCTTCTTTTGTCCGGATTGTCCCTGATTCCTTCCAGATGCAGATCGGCACGCTGGAAGAAAAAAACGCTGCCTTTCTTCTTTCGCCGGATCATGATGATTTTCAACCCTATCATGGATCAGCGCTTCCGCCGGACCTTGAAAATAATGCGATTCTGACCTTTATGACGGATTTTATTCTTCCTGATTCCCTGAAAAAAGAACCCCTATTGCTTTTCATCCCGGAAACCCCATATCCAGTAGAGATAAAAATAAACGGGAATCTCGTCTTTATAAGCGGCACAATGACTGCAAACAACAATCTTGGAAAATATTTTGCTGAAAGAGCATTTATCCCTCCTGGGATTCTCAATATGAACGGTCTCAATCAGTTATCAATCAAGGTCGTACCAAGAAAACTCAGAAACGAACTTCCAAAAATTTTTTTCGGTGATTCAAGTGATGTTACATCCAGAACAATAGTTTATAACATCGTCCACTATTGTCTGATATTTGGTTTCTCGCTTTTAAGTTTTTTCTTTTTTTTCATGTTTTCTCTATTATGGCTGGCTTCCGGTTCTAAAAATTATTCTTACCTTTATTTTGCCGTTACCTGCCTTTTTCTTGGCAGCGGCTATCTGTCCAGAATAGTTTCTAACACCTCAATGGACGGATTGATGCTCTGGCGGATTGCCTGGTTCAGCTTTACAGCATCCATTGTATCTGTTTTCTTTTTTGTTCTTGACTTTATCGGTCAAAAAAAAATCAGTCGGGGTCTATTTCCCGCTTCTGTTGGGGTCGGCATAATCCTTTTGTTTGCATTTCTTTTTTTCAGCCAGGACAGTAACAATGATATCAGGATGATGTTCAAATATACTTCCCGCTTTGTCATTGCCCCAGGGCTTTTTATTATTCCTTTTTTTCTGATTTGGGAGTATGTCCGAAAAAAAAGGATTGAAGCACTCATAATTTTTTTTTCGTTTTCCATCACCGCCATAACAGCCTTCCGGGATCTGATTTATAACCAGAGATTCCAGGACCCTGAAATCTGGTGGCTCCCAGTGGGGTATATGGCTCTTGAAATTGGAATCATCATCGTCATGGTTATGGAAAAAAACAACCTGTTCAAAACCATTGCATTCCAAAAAAAAGAAGTTGAGATCATCAATGAAGATCTTGTCCTTGCAAAAGAAAAGGCCGAAGAAGCCAGTATAGCAAAAAGCCAGTTCCTCGCCAATATGAGCCATGAAATCAGAACACCCTTGAATGGCATTATAGGGATGAACAGATTGTTGCTGGACACAGACCTCGATACCGAGCAAAAAGATTATTCCCTGACGGTTAAGGATGGTGCCGAATCCCTCTTGAGAATCGTTAACGATATTCTTGACTATTCAAGGGCGGACAAAAAAAAACTTGATCTTGAGATCATTGATTTCAATATTCACAGCATGCTGGTAGATTTTATTTCTTCGTTTTCCTGCCAGGCAAAGGAAAAAAATCTGAACCTTCATCTATCTATGGACCCGCAGATCCCCGGTTTCATTCAATGTGATCCTGGAAGATTGCGTCAAGTATTGGCAAATCTGACCGGCAATGCCCTCAAATTCTCCAGCCGGGGAGAAATTACAATTACAGCTTCTCTGAAACAAGAGACACAAGACCATCTGATTATTGCCTTTTCAGTAAAGGATAGTGGTATTGGAATTCTGCCGGAAAAACAGAGCCTGCTGTTTCAAACTTTCACACAGGTAGATGGTTCCAATACCCGCAAATATGGAGGTACGGGTATAGGGCTTGTCATATGCAAACAGATTGTCGAACTATTGGGCGGTGAAATCCGTGTCCAAAGTCAAATTAATAAAGGATCGGAATTTACTTTTACCATTAAGGCCGGGAAATCGGACAAACAGTTCGAAATTCAGACCATGACGGATATCAGGGGATTAAAAATTCTCTATATTGACGACAATAAGACTACAATGGAAGTTATTGCCGCCCAGCTCAGTGCCTGGAAGACAGAGGCTGTTTATACCGACACTGCAACGGACGGGCTCCGGCGCTTAACCGAGGCATCCCTCAGCAATGAACCCTTTAAAATAGCTATTTTTGATTCCCTTATGCCGGATATGGACGGTGTCACTTTAAGCAGGAAAATAAAATCCGACGAGAGGATGAAAGATATCGCTCTGATCATGGCGACCTCCTCTGGAGAGCGGGGAGATGCAAAAAAATATCTGGAACTTGGTTTTTGTGCCTATTTCTGTAAACCGATTCACCCATCAGACCTTTATGAAGGCCTGGTAAGAATTGCCGGGCAATTTAACGAAAAAAAACCTGAAGCTGTCCTGATTACCCGTCACAGCATCAGTGAGGAAAAGCACGGCAAATTCCTTATTCTTCTGGTTGAACAAAATCCAATCAATCAGAAGGTGGCTTTTGCCATGCTCAACCGGCTGGGGTTTCAAACAGATATAGCCTCAACCGCTTATCAGGCCATCAAGGCATTGGAAAACATCAGCTATGATCTCGTATTGATGGACTGCCGCATGCTGGAAATGGATGGATATGAAGCGACCCGGATTATTCGGGACAAGGCTGCCAATGTCATCGATCATATGATTCCGGTTATCGCGATGGCAACGGAAATCAATGAAGACACTGCAAAAAAAAGTCTTGAGGCCGGGATGAATGACTGCATTGAAAAACCCATCCGCCCGGAAATCCTTTTTAATCTCCTGAAAAAATGGCTGATTGAAAAAAAAACCGGATCAACGGGCAATCCTTATGTTCTTATCGTTGACGATAATGCAGTCAACCGGAAAGTTCTTGCTGGTGTCTGTAACCGTTTGAACTGGCATTCGGACAGTGCCAGCGATGGAAACCAGGCCATCAGGCTCTTGGAAGAAAAAACCTATGACCTGGTTCTCATGGACTGCCAGATGCCGAATATGGACGGGTATGAAGCGACCCGGATTATTCGGGATAAAACATCTAAGGTCAGAAATCATGACATTCCCATTATTGCAGTAACCGCCAATGTCGATGAAGGAAACCGAATCAAATGCCTTGAAGCCGGTATGGACGATTTTATTCCCAAACCCATAAAGCCACATGTTCTAAAAGAACTTGCCCTGAAGGCATTAAAACAAAAAACCATGACTTGACTTTGGTCACATCGTCATCAGTGCAGGGGTAAAATAACTTTGGTCAAGCTCGCGGTTTTTTTTGTATCTCCTGATAAAAAGCAAGACAGGTCAAAAAATAAACTGCCGGAATCTGACCGAGGTGATCCTGAACTCCGGATATACTGCCGTAATTGCTCCCATAGGGCACCAGATTTTTTTTCACCTTTTTTACAGTCAGCTTCAATAAACCGGATTTCATCGGCCAAGATAAAAGCTGTCCTTTAACGTCAGACCATGCCTTCTTCAAAGGCCACTCAAAAAAACGATCACTTACTTCAGGTGGATGATCCTGTCTTGAACAGAGCGGCCTATACCGTTGAAGTGATAGGCAGATGCCTGGATCTCTCGACCACTGAATTCAATATCCTGGAAGTATTGATGAAAAACCCGAACAGGGTGTTAAGCCAAGACCAGACCATGAATATGGAAAAGGAAAAAGACTTTATGGCCTTTGACAGAAGCATTGATATCCATATCAGCAAATTAAGATCAAAAATCGAAACCAACCCTTCTTCACCCAAACGAATAAAAACCGTCTGGGGGCAGGGTATATGTTCACGGAATCCCTATGAAATTTAAAAGCCTCTATGGCAGACTGCTCCTGTCGTTTCTTGGTATCCTGTTTATCACCATTATCCTTATTCTTGTTTTGTTCATGGGCACGGCAGGCAGATCATTCCGCAGGACACCCTAACAGACCCGAAGCCTTATTTTTACCGGGCCTTTTAAGCATCGCATCATCATCGCCGCTCTCATTTAGCCCTTAACCAAAAACATCACGGGCAGGATCAAACAATTGAATCAATCGGCCCTGGAATTTGCCAACGGCAATCTTGACAACAGGATCAACCTTAAAGGTAACGATGAAATCGCAGAACTTGGAAATTCTTTTAATTTCATGACTGACAAACTTGAAAAAATGATACGGGGCAACAAGGAACTCACAGCCAATATTTCCAATAAACGCAGAAGCCCTCTGACACGGACCAGGGTATCCAACGAGATGATTCAGGACCGGCTTGAACCCGATGGAAATACAGATATCAAACGATATGTTAAAAACATTGAAGAGGAAATACAGGTTCTGGACACCCTGATTAAAAAAAATCGATGCTGTCAAAACTGGATTTACAGGGATTTTACCTGTCCATTGAACCATTGGATTTTAATATGACGATAAAAGACCTGGAAAAGAAATTTACTCCTTCACTCAATTAAAAAACTTGAATTTGATAATAAATATAAAAGGATCACTGATTCTTAATATGGATAAAACCCGGGTTGCCACCATTCTTTTGAATCTTTTGGACAATGCCGTAAAATATACCGACGAAACCGGTACCCTCCAGATCAAAGCAATAAAGCCAGACGAGAATATCCTGGTCTTTTCCATCACCAACACCTTTCGACTCTTAAAGGCCCTGGCTCTGGAAAGAATTTTTGAACCCTTTTTCAGGATAGAGGCGGGTCAGAACCCGGGTTCAGGTATGGGTTTGTCCATTGTGAAAAAACTTGTCACCCAATGCCATAGCCATATTGCTGCAAAAAACAGTGAAACCCGCCTGACCTTTGAAATACGATTTCAAGGGCAGCGACTTCCTTATTGATTCTTCAATTCCTTTCATGTTAAAAGGTGGGTTTAAAATTTTAAGAAGCAAACCCATTATCTGATATCTGAAAGGTTGCGAAAAGCACAATGACGACCGAACCTTCAATACCATTAAAAGAACTGATCCTGCAGGTTAGAAAACCTTTTTTTGCATTAGAAATGGATGGCCGGATTTCCTTTGTCATGAAAGATGCCTCCTTTTTTACAGACTTGATTAAAAAAGATGCGGCTATGAAAATCAGGGCCTATGTCCCCTCTCTAGGTCCTGAAAACCTGGGGGATGCCGGATTCATGATCCGGCACGGTTTGAAATACCCCTATATTGCCGGCGCCATGGCCAATGGGATCGCCTCGACCGCCATGGTAAAAACCATGGCTGAACATGGAATGATTGGTTTTTTTGGAGCAGGCGGCCTTTCCATTGATAAAATTGAAGACGCTATTATTGATCTGAAAACCGCCTTGGCGGGCAAGCCCTTTGGGTTCAACCTGATTCACTCCCTCATGGACCCGGCCCATGAAATGGCCACCGTCAACCTTTATTTGAAACATGAAATCAGGCAAATCAGTGCTGCTGCATTTTTGCGCATGACACCGGCCCTTGTCTATTATCGAATCAAAGGCCTGCATGAGGGCCATACCGGGAATATTGTTGTGCCGAATAACATTATTGCAAAGGTATCCAGAGTTGAAATTGCCCGGCAGTTTTTCTCACCCCCGCCGGAGAAACTGGTTCATTCCCTTCTTGAAAACCGTATGATTACTGAAGAGGAAGCCAGACTCTCCCGATTTATTCCCATGGCACAGGATCTGACGGCAGAAGCCGATTCAGGGGGACATACGGATAACCGCCCTGCCCTGGCCCTTTTGCCGACCATGATGTCGTTGAAAAATGAATTCATGAATACCTATCATTACAAAGATCCTTTATGTGTGGGTCTTGCCGGCGGAATTGCCACCCCGGAATCGGCTGCCGCAGCCTTTCAAATGGGAGCGGCCTATATATTGACCGGGTCTATAAATCAATCCTGCGTAGAGGCCGAAATCTGTGAAGATGTTAAAAAAATGCTCTGTCAGGCTGATCAGGCCGATGTGGCTATGGCCCCTGCCGCAGACATGTTTGAAATCGGAGCAAGGGTCCAGGTTTTGAAACGGGGGACCCTCTTTCCTGTCCGGGCAGAAAAATTGTATCGATTATATCAGTCCTGCAATCGGTTTGATGAAATTGATGAAAAATCAAGGCAGGAAATCCAGGAAAAATTTTTACAGGCAAGCTTTGAAGAGGCCTGGGCATCCACAAAAGAATTTTTCTTTAGAACCAACAACAAAAAGGAAATAGAAAAAGCAGAGACCGACCCCAGGCATAAAATGGCATTGGTATTCAGATCTTACCTTGGACTATCCTCAAAATGGGCCATCCAGGGTATTCCCCACAGAAAAATGGATTACCAGATCTGGTGCGGACCTTCCATTGGGGCGTTTAATCAATGGGCAAAAGGAAGTTTTCTCGAGTCCCATGAAAACCGGAAAACGGCTGAAATCGCTCTAAATCTCCTGTTTGGGGCCTGCATCTGTACCCGGGCTTCCATATTAAAAACCCAGGGCATTGACCTTGGAATGGATGCAGGTTGTTCCAAACCCTTGCTGTTAAAGGAAATTCTTTCCTATCTCTGATATCATTGTCTATGTAAAACTTTTGTCAAATCCTTGCCAGTCGTGTGCCTTTGACTCTTCAAACTATTATATTATCTGTAATTTTAATTATTTAAATCCTATTTTGATGATATGAATAAAAAAAACATAGAAAACGTAACTCCTTCCATTGCCATCATCGGCATGGGGTGTATCTTCCCAAAATCAAGAAATCTGAAAGAATTCTGGCATCTTCTTTATCATGGGATTGATGCCATTGAAGATATTCCTGCCAACTCCCACTGGAAATTAAACGACTATTTTGATGAAGACCCGGCAAAGCCGGATCATACCTATTGCCGGCGGGGTGGTTTTCTTCCCTCTGTAACCTTTGACCCCTTGAGCTACGGGATTCCTCCCAATAATCTTGAGGCAACTGATACTTCCCAGCTCCTGGGTCTTGAAGTGGCCAGAATGGCCCTTGAGGATGCAGGATATCCCATGGGTCACCCGTTTCTGGAACAAAAAAAGGTCAATGTCATCTTAGGGGTCACCGGCACCCAGGAACTGGTCATCCCCCTTGGGGCACGCCTTAGCCACCCCCTATGGAAAAAGGCTTTGGAAGATTCCGGTATCAGTGAAGAAAAAAAAAAGGAAATCATTCAACGGATTCAGGGCGGGTATGTTGAGTGGCAGGAAAATTCCTTTCCCGGCCTTCTGGGCAATGTGGTGGCAGGACGGATCGCCAACCGCATGAACCTTTCCGGAACCAATACCGTTGCTGATGCTGCCTGTGCAAGCTCTTTGTCTGCCCTCCATACGGCGGTCATGGAGCTTTTGGCTAAAAAGTGTGATATGTCCATTACCGGAGGGGTGGACACCTTGAATGATATCTTCATGCACATGTGCTTTTCAAAAACAGGGGTTCTCTCCCACACCAGTGATGCCAGGCCATTCTCAAAGGACGCCGACGGCACGGTCCTCGGCGAAGGGATCGGCATGCTGGTGCTAAAACGCCTTGAAGATGCAAAAAAAGACAGGGATAAAATCTATGCGGTTATCAAAGGGGTGGGAACCTCAAGCGACGGCCGGACTTCCGCTATCTATGCCCCGGATTCAGAAGGTCAGCTAAAGGCCTTGAAAGAGGCCTATCAGGAGGCAGGTATTGATCCGTCCACGGTTGGGCTGGTTGAAGCCCACGGCACCGGCACACGGGTGGGTGACAAAGTGGAATTTGAAGCGTTGAAATTATGTTTTGACCCTTGTTCGGGGAAACATCAAACCGCTCTGGGGTCTGTCAAATCAATGATCGGCCACACAAAGGCTGCCGCAGGGGCGGCAGGCATGATCAAGGCGGCCCTTTGCCTTTACAACAAAGTGATTCCGCCGACATTAAAAGCCATTGAGCCTGACCCTGAACTCAATATTGAAAAATCTTCATTTTACCTCAATTCCGAATCCAAACCCTGGATATCCTCTTCTCATCCCAGAAGGTCCGGTGTGAGCGCCTTTGGTTTTGGCGGCAGCAATTTCCATGTGGTTTTGGAGGAATACAACCCTGTAAAGACTCATATCTCATGGGACGGCTCTGTTCAAATTATTGCTTTTTCATCAGAGACAAAGGAGGACCTCTTAAAGAAAATCAATGCCTTTAAAACAGAACTTCTTCCCTCAGATGATCCCTTGCAGTTAAACCAGATCATTGCTCAAAAATCCCATGAATCCAGGATGAATTTTGACGGAAGTCAAGCATTAAGAATACTTCTGATGTATAAAACAGATGATGATATTTTCAAATGCCTGGACACTGCTCTGGAAAGCACTGTAACCGGCCAATCACAACCAGGTGTCTATTTTTCCTCTGATATAAGAAAAGGAAAGCTCGGATTTTTATTTCCAGGTCAAGGAAGCCAGTATACGGGCATGGGGAAAGATCTGGTTTCCCTTTTCCCTGAAGCCATGGAAACCTTAAAAGAAGCTTCCCAATTCTTTTTAAACGAAAATATGGATAAAGCATATAAGACTCTTCAAGACTATATCTATCCCCTCCCTGCCCATATACAGACAAAAGACATATCAGAAGAAAAGCTTCGTGAAACAGACATTGCCCAGCCTGCAATTGGTGCCATATCCTCAGCCATGCTAAAGGTGCTGAAACGATTCAAGGTGTTCCCTGAAATGACTTGCGGCCACAGCTTTGGAGAACTTTCTGCCCTGTATTCTGCCGGATGGATGGATGAACCCACATTTTTTTCGCTTTCCGCGGCCCGTGGTAAATTCATGGCCTCGGCCAAATCCCTGAATGGTGGTGATCCAGGCAGCATGCTGGCTGTCCAGGCATCTTTGATGGATATCAAAGCTCTCATAACAGAAGAAAATCTGGATCTTATCCTGGCGAATATTAACAGCCAAACCCAGGGTGTGTTATCGGGTTCAACAGATGAAATCCTTCGGGCAAAAAAAATATGCAAACAAAAAAAACTCCGGGCTGTTAAGCTGCCTGTGGCTGCCGCATTTCACAGCAAGCTTGTGAAAAATGCGGTAACTCCTTTTAAAGCCAGTCTGACATCCAGGTCTTTTTACCCCACTCAAATAGATGTGTTTTCAAACACAACCGGTGACTCCTATGATAAGGAAGAATCCAAAATCAAAAGGCTTCTTGGCGATCAACTGGTAAACCCGGTAAACTTTCTTGATAATATTGAAAAAATGTTTGAAAAAGAGGTTACCACCTTTATCGAAGTGGGGCCAAAATCAGTTCTCACGGATCTGACAAAATCCATCCTGAAAGATCAGGATATCACTGCTCTTTCCCTTGATGCCTCATGCGGAAAACAGTCCGGAATTAAAGACCTTGCCCATGTTTTGTGCACGCTTGCGTCAAAGGGATTTCTCATTGACCTGACGCCCTGGGAGGACCCCGGAAAAAAAATCGACCCCAAACGGATGAAGATAGCGCTTACCGGTGCCAATCCCAAACCTGTGAACAAATCCACTGCTCCCACATCAGAGGCAAAAGGCCCAGCAAATCAAAACAACCAAACCGACCACAGGCCCACATTAAAAGGTGCGGATATGACGTCTCAACAAAAGCAGAATTACTCCGGGAACAATTCTTCCCCGGCCCTTGAAGCCATGAAAATGGTAGAAAAAGGGCTTGAAGCCATTCAACAGCTCCAGGCCCAGACCGCCAGGGCTCATGAAAAATTTCTTGAAACCCAGGCCCAGGCGAGCAAAACCCTTGCAAGCATGCTGGAACAGACCCGCAACCTTGCCTTTTCGCCTTTGCGTCC
>CAZUDE010000031.1:26276-30721 GCA_964619205.1 uncultured Desulfobacula sp.
CTAAGGGCATTGAATCCAGGCTCCCTGATATTAATGATGAATCTTTGCCCAAGCCTGATCTCCAGTCTTTTACTGCCGAACCTGTTGAAAACTCTGCAACAGTCCCATCATTTTCTGACAAACCACAGGGAACAGAATCTTTAACCCTTTTAAAACCTGTTGAAACCATTCCCAAAAGCGCCAATGACGGGATTGAAAAGATATTGTTCGAGATTGTGAGCCGCCTCACAGGATTTCCTTCTGAAATGCTCGAATCAAACATGGATATTGAATCAGATCTTGGGATTGATTCAATCAAAAAAGTTGAAATTATTTCAGAACTTGAAAAACAGATGCCCGGGTGTGAAGGCATAACAACCGAAAGCATGGGGTCTGTCCGCACACTTCAGGATATCTGTCTTGCCATCCAACATCAGGCAGTGTCGGACAACAACGCCCCTTTGGCAATTCTTGCCGATACCATAAAACAGCCATCAGTAAATTCTAAAACCAACCTTTATCAAAGGGTTTCAACCCTATTGATGAATACCATAAGCGAATTGACGGGATTTCCTGCCGAAATGCTGGAGTCCTCCATGAATCTTGAGTCTGATTTAGGGATAGATTCCATAAAAAGGGTGGAAATTTTTTCCAGACTCGAACAGGAACTGGATCATATTGAACGAATCTCATCAGATGATCTCGGGAAACTGAAAACCATCCTGGATATTATTGAATTTCTTTCAAGGGATGAAAAAAGCGCTTTGCCGGAACCATTTGTAAGAAAACCTTTGCCTGATCTAAAATCATCTGCAATTTCCGACATTGTCAGTCCCAATAAGACCCTGGCCCGTAAAATTGTCTCTTTACAAAAATATCCCACCAATGAGATCCGGTTTTACAATGGCGCTAAAATAGAACTTCCGCTAAAAAAAGTGTATATCACAAAGGATAGCGCCAATATATCGGAACAGTTTCAGATAGAATTTGAAAAACTGGGAATACCTTGCGCTCTCATTGATATCAGGGATGGAAAGATCCCGGAATGTCCGGATGCTGCAGGGATTGTCATTGTGCCGGATGCATTTAATGAGGGGTCTCCATCTGCCGGGATCGATTTTTTAAAATCCGCTTTTCTTCTGGCCCGAACAAATGCCGGGTATCTGATGGATGCTGCAAAAGAAAAAGGCGCCTTTTTATCAGTTGTCTCCTTTTTAGGCGGGGGTTTTGGGTTTGACAACAAACCCTTCAGTATTGATCCTGTTTATGGCGGACTTGCCGGACTTGTAAAAACTGCCCATCTTGAATGGAAAAATGTATTATGCAGGGCCCTGGATCTACCGGATTCAAAAGAAAAAGCCATTCAACATGCAGAAGCTGCGGTTTCCCTCATGATGACCCACGGGGCTGTTGAGATGGGCCTGGATGGAGATTTCTGCAATATTCCGAATCTTGTGGACCAGACCATTGAGGACCAGGCCGCAGATCTGAATAATGAGGATGTGGTGATCATTACCGGTGGTGCCAGAGGTGTAACCGCTGCCTGTGCCGTTGAGATTGCCGAAAAGTACGCTCCGGTTCTGATCCTGATCGGCAGGACGTCCCAGGACTTATCTGAACCGGAATGGGCAAAAAACCACCATGATCCTGTCGGATTGAAAAAAGCCATATTAACCCACTCATTTAACGGCCGAGCGCCAAAACCCGTTGAAATAGAAAAAGAATATCAAAAAATTGTTTCCAGTCGTGAAATTAAAAACAATATTGAATATATGCAGCAATTTGGATCAAAAGTCAGATATTATTCTGCTGATATTCGAAATAAAAATGAAATCAATACTGTTTTTAAAGCTGTAAGAAAAGAGTTCGGCCCAATAACAGCCATTATCCATGGTGCTGGAGTTATCGACGACAAATTGATTGTTGATAAACAGGTAGACTCGTTCACCCGGGTGCTGGAAACAAAAGTAAAAGGTCTTGAAGCATTATTGTCTGCCTCAAAAAAGGACAAGCTTAAATATTTTGTCCTCTTTTCTTCCATTGCAGCCAGAACCGGAAACCAGGGCCAGTGTGATTATGCCATGGCCAATGAGGTGTTAAACAAAACCGCTCAGAAACTCTACATTACAAATCCTTCCTGCAGATATCTCTCCATGAACTGGGGACCTTGGGAAGGCGGCATGGTGGATGACTCTTTGAAAAAAGAATTTAATAAAAAAGGAATTGCCCTTATCCCTTTGAAAAAAGGTGCCGAACAACTCCTCAAGGAAATGGGAAATAAAACCCAAACCGGCCCGGAAATCATCATCAGCGGTTTTGCTTCAGAAACAGAAAAAAAACCAAAAGAACCAAAACTGACAAAGGCCATGACATTTTCCTTTGGAAAAAATTCATCTCCAATATTGCAATCCCATCAGATCAACGGTGAACCTGTGGTTCCCTTTTCCGTCATCATGGAATGCCACGCCAAGGCATCGGAAATAAACAACCCCGGTCTGGTGTTCGCAGGGATGGACAATATGCGCCTTTTAAAAGGAATAAAACCGGGCCATGAAGAAATCCATGTGACTGTCAATCTGGGAAAATGTCAACCCGAAGGAACAAAATGGGTCATCCCAAGCAATATTGTTTCGGAAAACCGCAATGGTCTGGATGCATTTATTCATTCAAGCTGCAGAATCATCTTAAAGGACAGCCGCCCGACTCCACCCGTTCTTTCCAAGGATGCTTTCCTGAAATTGACACCTTATTCAATATCGGCAAGAAAAGCATATTCTTCTATCCTTTTTCATGGGGAAAAAATGCAATCCATCATATCCATCAAAGGATATTCTGAAAAGGGAATCGAAATCACAACCCGGCTTTCCCCGATTCCGGATCAGTGGATAGAAAACTATCCCGGTTCAAAATGGGCGATTGACCCCATGATGCTGGATGCAGCTTTCCAGGCCGCCATACTCTGGTCCCATGAGAATACAGGACAGGTCTGCCTGCCAAGCTATTTAGCAAGTTTAAGGCTGTATTCATCTTTCAATGCTCTTAAAGGGGATGTCCGGATTTTATTTAGTGTCAGTCAAAAAACCAAAAACAGCATTAAGGGCTATTTCACCTTTCTGAATGAAGAAAATATTGTGGTGGCCAGCATTACTGGTTTTGAGGCCATAACCGACCCATCTTTAGCGGATAAATTTAAAAAAACACCTCTTTTTTCAAGAAATCGCATTCTTGCCTTTGCTGAAGGAAATCCTTCAGAAGCCTTTGGTGAAAAATATCGGATATTTGATCAAAAAAGAGAAATTGCCCGCCTTCCAAGACCTCCTTATTTCTTCATGGACAGAGTAATGACGGCCGATCACCCCCAATGGGAAATGCAACCTGGCGGGTGGGTTCAAACAGAATACGATATCCCGGAAAAGGCCTGGTATTTTAATGCGAACCGAACTGAAACCATGCCGTTTTGCATTTTGCTTGAAATTGCGCTCCAACCCTGTGGATGGCTGGCAGCCTATGCCGGTTCCGCCCTTGCAAGTACTGACCGTCTCTATTTCAGAAACTTAGGAGGAAAGGCAGCCTTATTTAAATCTTTAGCCAGGCATTCAGGCACCCTGACCGTCAGAACTCGCATAAAGGATGTTTCAAAAGCAGGCGGGATGATAATTCAGGAGTTTGATTTTGAAGTATTAAACCATAAAGACATGATCTATAAAGGAAACACCAATTTCGGTTTTTTTACAAATAAAATGCTCGCAAACCAAGTGGGTGTCAGAAACAGTGAGTTCCATAATTTCCCAGAAAAAAACCTGAACTCTATGCTGTATAAATTTTCAGATGAAGCCCCCATAACCCCTGATGACATCAAAACAGACACAAATTCTGGAATGCCCTCAAAGGCAATCAGAATGATTGATAAGATAAAGGTTTTAGATTTCAATGCCGGTTTTTATAAAAAAGGGTATGTCAAAGCGATAAAGACGGTGAATCCAAAAGAATGGTTTTTTCAAGCTCATTTCCATCAGGATCCTGTCTGCCCCGGCTCACTTGGCATTGAATCCTTCCTCCAGACAACCCGTTTTTTTCTTCTTGAAAAATTCAGCATCAACCCCGATGCGTATGACCCTGGTATGTTAACAGAGAAATCCCATGAATGGATTTATCGGGGACAGATTGTACCGGAAAACAAGGAAATTCAAATCCAAGCCCACATAAAAGATGCATCTCTCACAGGCGAAGATTACACTGTTGTTGCTGATGGTGCGCTCAGTGTGGATGGCGTCTGCATTTATGAAATGAAAAATTTCGGTGTGGTTTTCAAAAAAATTCCCGCCTCAAAGAAAATACTAAAAACTCAAAAAATATATCAGGACAAATAAATAAAAAACATCAAAAAACAAAAAGGCCCTGATCGATGAGATCATCGATCAGGGCCTTTTAAGAGGATTAATCCGGCGGCGTTCTACTCTCCCACA
>CAZUDE010000032.1:0-30338 GCA_964619205.1 uncultured Desulfobacula sp.
ATAAAATGAAAATCTGTTATAAATTCAGATAGTTAAGGCCACTCGCAACATAACTACAATATAGATGAATTTCGGCATAAAATTTTGAATCAATTTTAGTATGTATAAAGTAGAATCACGGATAGGATAATCATGCTTGACTTCAAGAGGGGATTATTTTCAACAAAACATAAAAAATTTAATAAAAAAAATACCTTTCATGAAATTTGTCAGAAAATATTGAATGGTCCAATCAGTCGCGTGCCCTTATTTGTAGTATGAATTAAGAGTTATATGAAAAACGATCAGTCTTAATATGGTATGCCGTTTTCTTTCGCAAACTCAATGAATGCATCAATACAATCATCAAACCTCAGATGTTGGTATTGCCTTGCTTCATTCCCATAGATTGATGGTACTTCGTTGATGGCATGCTGTAAAAGTAAGCCACTCCCCCATTTGGAGGTGACGATATTCGAATTAAGTTTGCCAGCGTGAGTAGGTCCATTTAGATCGAAATATATAATGATATTAAACCCGTCACAGGTTTTCGCATCCTCTTTCAGTAAGCTGTTATCAATAAGATACTTCGCAAATGACGCGTTGCCGCCAACGGGACGTACCTTCCACCCCTTCTGATAATATAGGCAAGCCTTGTATTCCGTTGAAAGAATCAGATCCAGAGCGAACTCAAAACAGTTGAATTCATCTCCCATCAAATTGCCGGGAGTCTTGTTATGAACCTCAATAATCTGATGCGGAATCTTGTTCTTCAATTCTAATAGCAGCTCTTGATGCTTCTTCACATCTTGTTTCGTAATTGCTGAAAGCGCTTCTCGGAGTACTGAATTATCTAACTTCACAGCTTATTCCTCACAAATTGTACAGATCTGTATATCATATAAATTTGGGTGATTTTTGGAAATATTTTTTTGTAATTATTATATTTATTTTTCTGTACAAGCAATTTTTTTAAAGCTATTTCTTAGAAAACTGTAGGGGGTTTAAAGCTGATAAAACCACCTCAGAATGCAATTTTTTTGTTGACCTTCGTGAATATTCTAATTGGGAGGTGGGAAATGTTAAAAAAAATATTAATGTATTCTTTAGAATTGGGTATTGCAGCAGCAATCTTATGGTATGATCAACGTCTGTTTTTTTTATATTTCTTTTTTTTAGTTTTATGCCAAATAGATTACAGGGCCACTCATCTTGAAAAAATGCTCCGTATAGGTGGTGTGATTGAGGAGCTTCGCATTCTTGCAATAATCAATTACTTAAAAATACCACCAGAAATTTTTACCAAGGTTCATAAAGATTTTCTGAATAATATGCCGCCCGAAGTCCTAAAGTCTTTGGAAAAAGATAATATGGATATATTTGGCTCAAATTATATCAAATCACCCTTGACTAACCAATTTGATGATTAATTTTTTTGAGTCAACCATACTTGCATCATTCTTGATTTTCAACTTTATAGGATATAAAGCTCAATAAACCCTGATTTTAAACATTCCAGTTTTTAATATATTTAATTCTGGACAAAAGCACTGTTAATTCCCCCAGTGCTTTTTGATTTTGTGGATTACCTTCTATTAAAAAAGAAAATATTGACTTAACTGCCGGGTTTTTATAAATAAGATCCGAGTTTAAATGGTTGCCCCAGGCCAACGGAACACGGTGAAACTCCGTGGCGGTCCCGCCGCTGTAACCGGAAATATCTGTTTTTTGCTTTTGCCACTGTGAAAACGGGAAGGTGAAAAAAACAGGTTCAATGCCGGAAGCCAGAAGACGAGCCGGGCAATTCAAAGAGTGGAGCCTGATGGCAAAGGGTTCTGCAAGACATTTGTTCTTGCAGAACCCTTTTTGGTTTTGCAAGCGCTTTCATAGCGAGGAAACTATGATCACACAACTTGAACATGCCCGAAAGGGTGTCCTGACAAGGGAAATGAAGGCCGTGGCAAAGGCCGAAAATCTGCCCGAAGACTTTATCATCTCACATGTGGCAATGGGGGAAATCGTTATCCCCTGCAATCCTTCACGCAAGCATCAGAAGATCGTCGGTGTCGGTACAGGTCTCCGGACAAAGGTCAATGCCTCCATCGGCACATCTTCGGATATCTGCGATCTTGATCTTGAGGTTGAAAAAGCAAAGGCGGCTGAAGAAGAGGGGGCCGACACCCTCATGGAATTGTCCACGGGCGGGGATCTTGATGAAATCCGCAGGACCGTCCTTTCCTGCACGGATCTTCCCATTGGCAATGTTCCCCTTTACCAGGCCTTTCAGGAAACCATCCGAAAATATCAGAACCCGGGCAAACTCGATCCTGAATATCTGTTTGAACTTATTGAGCGCCAGCTGGAGGACGGATTAAGTTTTATGGCCATCCACTGCGGCATCAACCGGTTCACCATTGAACGCCTGAGAAAACAGGGCTTCCGATACGGAGGACTTGCCTCTAAGGGCGGCACCTATATGGTGGCCTGGATGGATATCAACAAACTGGAAAACCCCTTATATGAACAGTTTGACCGGGTCTGCAGCCTGATGAAAAAATATGATGCGGTTCTTTCCCTGGGCAACGGGATCAGGGCCGGGGCCATCCACGACAGCCATGACCTGGCCCAGATGGCGGAAATGATCATCAACTGCGAACTGGCTGAAATCGGCCGGGATGCGGGCTGCCAGATGATGGTGGAAGGTCCGGGCCATGTGCCCCTGGATGAAATCGAGGCCAATATCCTTCTTGAAAAACGCATGTCCGGCAATGCCCCGTACTATGTGCTCGGCCCCATTCCCTGCGATACCGGGGCAGGATACGATCATATTACCGCTGCCATCGGCGCGGCAAGCTCGGCGCGGTTCGGTGCAGATCTCATCTGTTACATAACCCCGGCCGAACACCTGGCTCTCCCGGATGTCCATGATGTCCGGGAAGGGGTAAGGGCCACCCGCCTGGCGGCCCGGATCGGGGATATTGCCAAATATCCCAAAAGACGGGAAAACGAAAAACAGGCGGCCCTGGCAAGACGGGATATGAGGTGGGAAGATCTTGAGAATTATCTTTTGTTCCCGGATATTGCAAAAAAAGCAAGACAGACCAGAATGCCTCTCCAGAAGGAAACCTGCACCATGTGCGGAGATTTCTGCGCCATGAAAAAGGGCATGGAGATATTTGAAACCGATATAAGAGACAAGAGGGGATCATTATGAGATTACTGGACCAGACCATTTCATCCATTAAAAAAACACTGAATGAGGATGCATTTCATGCAGCAAAGGAACGCCTGGCCAACCAGGCCAAACCGGCCAAAAGCCTTGGGATCATGGAGGATATCTCTGCCCGGCTTGCCGCCATCAAAGGCTGCATTGACGTAAAGCTTACCAATAAACGCATTGTGACCTGTGCCGGTGACCACGGCGTTACCGAAGAAGGGGTGAGTCTTTTTCCCTCTGAAGTGACACCCCAGATGGTGTATAATTTTGCCGCAAACGGTGCCTCGGTGAATGTCATCGGCAGACATGCCGGTGCCGTTGTAAAGGCTGCCGACATTGGGGTGAATTTTGATTTTGAACCGGATCTGCCCATCTTCCATAAAAAAGTGCGGCACGGGACTGCCAATTTCACAAAGGAGCCTGCCATGTCAAGGGAGGAAGCCATGTTGTCCATTGAAGCCGGGATAGAAATCGTGAACGAGCTTGAGGCAGAGGCAAGGGTGGATCTTCTGGGCACAGGCGACATGGGCATCGGCAACACCACCCCCTCTTCCGCCATCATTGCCGCCTTTTCAGGCATTGCCGTTGAAAAACTGACCGGGCGAGGCACCGGCATTGATGATCTTATGCTGAAAAACAAGATTGCCGTGATCAAAAAAGGTCTCAGCCTTCACAGGCCAGACCCGAAAGACCCCATTGATGTGTTGTCCAAGGTCGGCGGGCTTGAAATCGGGGCCCTTGCCGGTCTTGTGCTGGGGGCGGCGGCCCGGGGCATCCCGGTCATCTGTGACGGGCTTATCTCCACAGCCGGGGCCCTGATTGCCTGCGAGCTCTGCCCTGCGGCAAAAAATTATCTGTTTGCCAGTCATAAATCCGTTGAAATCGGTCATGTCTTCATGCATGAGAGGCTGGGGCTTGAGCCGCTGATCGATCTGAAATTCAGGCTGGGAGAAGGAACAGGGGCTGCTGTCTGCATGGGGCTTTTAGATCTTGCCACAAGAATCCTGGCAGACATCAAGACCTTTGAAGAAGTAGGGATAAAAAACGCACAATAAGATCAAAGTTCCGGGTCATGGCTGCATCTGCCATGACCCGGAACTCGTTTTACAAATTGCCTTTTAACCCGATCTCTGCGGCCACTGGCTGCATGCCCCGGATGACTTCAGTCATGAGCTCCGACAGCTCCATGCCCAGAAATTCAGCCCCTTTTTTGATCACTTCCCTGTCCACCCCGGCGGCAAAGCTTTTGTCCTTGAATTTGCCTTTTACGGATTTGGCCGTGATATCGAGAATGCTTTTGGATGGCCGGACCAGGGCTGCGCTGGCCACAAGGCCGGTCAGCTCATCAATGGCATAAAGGGTTTTCTCAAGATTGGTTTCAGGCTTCACATCGGTGCAGATTCCCCATCCATGACTGATAACGGCACGGATATAGTCCTCGGGCCAGTTGTGTTCCCGGAACAGGTCTACGCATTTTTGACAATGTTCATCCGGAAAGCGTTCATAATCAAGATCATGGACCAGGCCGATCACGCGCCATTTTTCCTCGTCTTCTTTGAACCGTTTTGCAAAATGGGCCATTACGGCTTCAACGGAAAGGGCATGACGAATAAGCCCATCCTTTTGATTATATTTCTTTAACAGCAAAAGAGCGTCTTCTCTTTTGGGAATATATGAATTCATGGCAATCCCTTTAATCTTATTGCATTTTCAGGTCAATATGGTTAAGATCTTCCTTATCTTTTAAACTGATACAAGTCAATGGTTATGATTTCAGATATATTCAATGTCAACCCCATATATAATGATGATAAAGATGTGCTTTTTTTCTGGCAGAATAAAATTTTCAACTGCCTTTTTCTAATCCTCATCATCATCGGCATCATCCCCTATGTCTTAAGCTGCAGCCACGCCTTTTCAACTTCGGAACCATTCAGGATTTTCATTTATACCTTTATTTATCTCTGGGCCTGCGGTGTTGCCTTTCTGAAACGGATTACCTTTCAAAACCGTTTATGGGCAGGTCTCCTGGGTTTTTATGCCATGGGGATTTTTTCCATGCTGGCCACGGGGCTGATGGGCAGTACGCGATTGTATTTTATATGTTTTTCCGCCTTTGCAGCGGTTTTTTCAGGACTCCGGGGAGGACTTTTTTCTCTTTTTCTGAACATGGCGACCCTGGCAGGCTTTGGATTTCTCTATTCCCAAAAAATCATCCTCCCGGCAGATGCAAGATGGGTTCCGGATCCCGCAGAATGGGTGGTCCTCATTGGAACCTTCTCTTTTCTGTGCGCTTCCGTAATGCTTTCCCTTTCAGTCCTCATCAAGGCCCTGGAAATATCAGGCAAAGAATTCAAACATCTTGTCAAAAATACACAGGACATCATCTGGACACTGGACCACGGTCATATCGTCACCTTTATCAATTCCGCAGTTTTCACCATACTGGGATACACGCAGAAAGAGGTGATCGGAAAGCCTCTGAATCAATTATTCAGCAAGGAGAGAATGACAACCTTCCAGGACCGGATATTGAATCAGAATGAATTCGCTTATGAAACGGTTATGGGCAGAAAAGACGGCACACTCATTCATGTCGAAATCAGCGGTTCAAAAATCAATGATTTTTCCGAGAGCCATAATATGTACCAGGGCATGATAAAAGATATTTCAAAAAAGAAAGCCGAAGAAGAAAAACAAAATGACCTCCGGGAAAAACTCATCCAGGCTGAAAAATTCAAAGCCGTTGGAATTCTGGCCGGCAGTGTGGCCCATGATCTGAACAATATTTTATCCGGAATCGCAACCTACCCTGAAGTGCTGATGATGGACAAAGACCTGGACCCCCAGGTCCGGCAGGGCTTAACCCTAATAAAGGATTCCGGCCAGAAAGCGGCGGCCGTTGTCAGTGATCTTCTGACCATTTCCCGGGGGGCCGGCGTGGAAATGGAAATCATCAACATCAATTCCGTTCTGGATCGGTACGTTCAGGCCCATGATTTTCAAAAGATCAAGGATGCCCATAAAGAAGTGGAGATAGAATTTGCTACTGAACCGGAGCTGCTCAATATTAAAGGTTCCTATATCCACATTGAAAAAGTCATCATGAACCTGGTTTTGAATGCCGTGGAAGAAGTTTCCGGGAAAAAAGACGGAAAAGTGACCGTTGCCACATCCAACAGCTTTATTGATCCATCCATCCCTGGCCATAAAGATATCATCCAGGGGGAATATGCCGTTTTAAGTGTCTCTGATAACGGGTCTGGTATTGACGAAAAAAATATAAAAAAAATATTTGAGCCTTTTTTCACTAAAAAGGAAATGGGCAAAAGCGGTACCGGACTGGGCCTTACCATTGTCTGGAACGCGGTTCAGGATCACCGGGGGTTTATCAATGTTTCCTCGGGGAACAAAGGGACGCGATTTGATCTTCTTTTCCCGGCTGTTCGCAAAAAAATTCCCCAAAAACCCATATCCGGATCCTTTGATGACATAAAAGGAGCGGGGCAGATGATCCTGGTGGTGGATGATCTGAAGGATCAGCAGAAAATTGCCGTTGCCATTCTTGAAAACCTCGGCTATCGGGCAACTGCTTTTTCTGACGGGCTCGCCGCCATCGAATTTATAAAAAAGACCCCTGTGGATCTGATCATCCTGGACATGATCATGGCCCCCTCCATCAGCGGCCTTGAGACCTACCGGATGATAAAAAAAATACGGCCGGGCCAGAAGGCCGTGATTGCCAGCGGGTATTCCGAATCCGACGATGTGCTGATGGCCCAGGATCTCGGGGCCGGAAGCTTTGTTAAAAAACCTTATACCATACTGGATATGGGGATTGCCGTAAAAGAGGAGCTTGAAAAAGAGTGGACATCCTGAAAACAAAAGCAGACATGCAGACCTGGTCGAAAAACAAGAAAAAACAATCCCGGACCCTGTGTTTTGTCCCCACCATGGGGTATCTTCACCAGGGTCATGTATCTCTCATGGAAAAGGGAAAACCCCTTTGTGACGAGCTGGTCCTGAGCATCTTTGTAAACCCGGCCCAGTTCGGACCCAACGAGGATCTGAGTTCCTATCCTTCCAACATTGAAAATGATCTTTTGCTTGCAAAAAAAGCCGGGGTAACGGCTGTGTTTCTGCCGAGAAAAGAAAATATCTATCCTGAGAACTTTCAGACAGAGGTCAAGCTTCAATCCCTGCCCACTTATCTATGCGGCAAGTTCAGACCTGTTCATTTTACAGGAGTTGCCACTGTTGTCACCAAATTATTCAATATTGTCATGCCTGATAAGGCCGTGTTCGGCATGAAGGATTATCAGCAGCTCCAGATCATCCGTCAACTGGTCATGGATCTTGATTTTGACATAGAGATTGTGGCCGGTGACATCATCAGGGAAAGCGATGGGCTTGCCATGAGTTCCAGGAACGTTTATCTCTCAAAAGACCAGAGAGCTTCCGCCTTAAGCCTGTCCAGATCACTGGCCCTTGCAAGAGAACTCCTGGACAAGGGAGAAAAAAAGGTGGCCGGTATTAAAAACAAAATAGAATCCTTTATCCATTCCTTTCCTGAAACCAAGGTGGAATATATCTCTTTTTGCCGGCCTGAAACCCTTGAAGAAATTGACCTGATTGAAAAAAGGGCTCTGCTTGCCCTTGCGGTTAAGGTGGGAAAGACAAGACTCATCGACAATGCGCTTATTGATCCTTCACAATAATCACCCGGCATTCATTTAAAAAGGTGTGACGTTCCGTTGTTTTTTCAAGGGTAAGATAATCCGACATGCTGATTACAAGGGTAGCATTCTTGCTGCCTTCTTTTCGAAGGCCTTTTAAGACAAGAGGGTTGTCCCCGATTCTCTTGTCCCGGAGGGCCTGGTCCAGGTTGCAGACATATTTGCAGACTCCTCCCTGAACAGCAAATTCCCTGCTGATAAAAACAGAGGAATATACCTGATGGCCCTGTTCGCTGACAATGACCGGGTCAAGCACAGGCTCAATACCAAGTCCTCTTGCATCAATAATCAAACCGGAATAAAGGCTTTTCTCAATAACCGGAATCATTTTCGAATTTATTTCAGGATTTATTTTGGGTATCTGCCGGATTTCTTCAGGTAATACCAGTTGTAAAAAACCACCGAACATACTGGCCTCGATGGTTATTTCAACATCAAGGGCAGAAGAGTATACCTGTTTTACGACAATGGCTTCCCTGGCTGTTTTTTCCAGACCGGCCAGAATAACAGCGCTGGCGGATGCATAATCATTCACGCTTGATTCATTATTAATCTTTATCATTTTTAAGGTGTTCAGGATATTTCTGATGGCATCCGAGCGGGCAGACGCATAAACCGATTCTTTTGCCGCCCGGCTTTGATCAATGGGAAGGGCCCTGCCTATGGCCGTGATTGTCCCCGTGGTCCAGTTGACGGTTCCTGTATCAACCCTTACAATGCAGTCAACTGCTTGAAATTTGTATTGGTCTGCCAAGCCGACAGAAGAAATTAACACCGGCATCAGGAGAATGATGCAAAAAAAGAGTGGCAGGGGCTTTTTCATTTTTCCAGATGGTTTTTTTCAATGAAATCGGCAAGCTGACCGATGTCCTCTAATCCAAATACCGGCACATCCGGCTTGTAGCCCGAGTCCGTGACAAAGGCGATGAGGGTATCATCCTCCATGCAGAGGGGTTCCTTGTGCCCGCTGTTGGCCCTGAAAATTTCTATTTTCGGAAGTCTCTGCCGTTTAAATCCTTCGGCCAGAATGATATCAACTCCCAAAAGATAGGTCTGCATTTTTTCAATATGACTCGTGTCATCATTTCTGACCAATGCAATTTTATCTTCTGTAATCACCAGCGTTGCATGGGCACCGGCTTTTCTGTGACGCCAACTGTCTTTTCCTTCCTTGTCCATTTCAAATCCGTCATGGGCATGTTTTACGGTTCCGATCCGATACCCCCGCCGTGTGAGTTCTGCAATCAATTTTTCAAGCAGGGTTGTCTTTCCGGAATCGGATTTTCCTACGATGGTGATAATCTTTGTCTTCATATGAGTCATCTTTGCTGCCTGTTGCTTTTGATTTGGAAAAAAAAGAAATATCCCGTGCCTGCTATTGAAAAACAGGTCTTGATTCAGGCATTCATTTCAAAACACAGGGTTGCAGCCGCCGAACTTCAGCAGTTGAAATAATAAGAAACGTTAAATAAGGAAAAGGCTTCAATCATTTTCGCCGTTGATTTCATCTCTCAGCCGGCCCGCACATTTAAATGTGACAACCCGTCTTTTCCCCAGCATCATATCTTTTCCAGTGGCAGGGTTTCTTCCCTTGCGCGGTGCTTTCTCATTAACCTGGAATTTTCCGAAACCCGAAATCATGATGTCCTCTCCGGCAGTCAGGGTTTCTTTGATGATTTCAAGCATTGTTTCAATGATGTCTTTGGCCTGGGACGGTGTACAATTGTTATTCCCGGCAATTTTTTCTATAATCGTTGTTTTTGTAAAAGCCACTGTTCTTTGTTTCCTATTTTAACTGTTTAAAATTAAACAAGATATCTACTTATATTATCTGACAATGTCAAGGGCTAATAAAAGATATATGCTATTTTGTTTGCCTGCCTGCGCCGAGACTCTCCACGATCTTTAACAGGATTTTTTTCTTGCATATCTAAAAAAAGGACTGTATGAGTTTTATTGAATTAAATAAAAATTAATAATAGATATATTGCAAAAATTTATTTAAATGATGATGAAAATTAATAAAAATATTGCTTTAATAGGAATGCCTGCGGTTGGAAAAAGCAGCGTTGGACTTTTACTGGCTGAAAAACTTGGTCTAGAATTCATTGACTCGGATGATCTGATTCAATCAGAGGAGCAGCAGACCCTTGCCGAGATTATTTCCAGCAAAGGGCTTTCCCGGTTTTTGGAGATTGAGGAAAAGCATATTGCAGGCCTCACACCCCATCGTCACGTCATTGCCACGGGAGGAAGCGCCATATACAGTCAAAAAGCCATGGAGAATCTTTCAGGGACCTGCACCGTTATCTATCTTTTCATCGATTTCCCTGATCTTCTGAAGAGATTGTCGGACATCACCTCCCGGGGCGTTGCCATCATGCCCGGAAAAACCGTTGAAGATCTTTATAAAGAAAGGACTCCTTTATATGACAGATATTGTGATATCAAACTCGATTGCACTTCTTTAACCCTTGAGCAGGTCGTTGAAAAGGCCATCACTGCCCTGATCTGAATAGATTCGTTTCACCCTGGGTGTCAAAGCCGACACAATCTCATAATTGATGGTCTTTATCCGGTCTGCCAGGTCATCGGCACCCATACGGTCATTCCCCTGGGAACCCATGACAACGACCTCATCTCCGGTTTCGACACCCGGAATATGCCCCACATCAATGAGGGTCTGGTCCATGCAGACCCGGCCGACTATGGGAGCCCTCCGTCCTTTGACAAGCATCTGGCCGTTGGATGAAAACATTCTTGAAAATCCGTCGGCATACCCTATGGGCACCGAGGCAAGGACTGTCTCTTTTTTTGTTTCATGGGTCATTCCGTAACTGACGAAAAATCCTTTTGGAACCTTTCTGACCGAGGTCACAACGGATTTAAGGGTCATGGCCGGAAAAAGGCTTACCTTTGATCGGTCCACTTCTCTTGAAGGGTACAGCCCGTAAAGGGAGATGCCGGCCCTGACCATATCATAATGGGCTTGTGGGAATTCAATAATCCCGGCACTGTTGGCCGCATGCCGGATTTCAATGTCCATACCGGCACTCCTTAACTCAAAAAGCAAGCCATCAAAGGCTTCAATCTGAAGACGGGTATAGGTTTTGTCCCTGGCGTCTGCGGCTGCAAAATGGGTATATATGCCCTGGAGATCAATACCTGGCAGGCCCATTATCTCTTCAATATCGCCGATGACTTTTTTCCTTGCTTCTTTATCGCCCGGATGTTTTCCGATTATCATTCCAACCCGGCCCATTCCTGTATCTGTCTTTAGATGAGCCTTTATTGATTTTCCAGCGGAATTGGCCTGACGGGATATTTGGGCCGCCATTTCAAGACCATAAACGGTGATGGTGATCTCCATGTCTGCGGCCAGGGCAGCCTGTAAAGGATGAATATATCCAAACACAAGAATCGGCGCTCCTATGCCGGCCTCCCTCAGCTCTATGGCCTCATGGAGCCTGGCCACGCCCAGTTGATCTGCTCCGCCCTTGAGGGCCTTTTTGGCTGTTTCAACAGCGCCGTGCCCATAGCCGTCGGCCTTGACAACGGCCATGAACCGGCAGGAAGGAAGGGTCATGGATTTCAGGTTTAAAACATTTTTCCCCACAGCATTCAGATCAATACACGCAGTGACAAGGGGATAGTCCATAAATCCTTCCTTTCAGGCCGTTTTTAACAGACCCGTTTTTATCGAACCATCGATGTGATCCCATATTTTCCAATGATCTTTTTAAATTCAAGCATTTCTTCATCGGAAAAAAAATGTTCTTCTTTTTTTAAAAATTCCTGATCAAGCACAGCTACATTCCGTGAACATTTCTGGAGGATATAGCTTTTAGCCCCCATAACCATATGGCCGATTTCATTTATAATTTCCGTGCTGATAAAGGGCCGGACGCAGGTGGTCCGGAATTCATGGCCCGGTGCTTTTTTCATGATCAGCCCAATGCTTTCCCTGATATTTGAAACATCGAATTTTCCCGGAACCAAAAGAGGGTAGTCCGGCAGACGGGTTTTAATGTCCATGGAAATAAAATCAATGAGGGACTCGTTAAAAAGCAGCTCAAGAACCTCAGGCCTGCTGCCGTTGGTGTCAAATTTTAATTTATACCCCATGCCCTTGATTTTTCGGCAGAAGGAAAGAAGATCCTTTTGCAGCGTGGGTTCACCCCCGGTAATGACCACCCCTTCCAGAAATTTTTTTCTTTTTCCAAGAAAGTCAAAAATCCCTTCCTCATCAAGGAGATCGCCGGCTCCATCTTTGGAGCCGGCAACCAGATCCGGGTTATGGCAGTAGGGGCATAAGAAATTACACCCCTGGGTGAAAACAATGCACGCAATGGTTTTTGGAAAATCAATCAGGGAATTTTTCTGGAACCCTCCGATTTTCATCAGCCTTTCCTATCCTGCCACCTGATAGGTTTTGCGCATGCCAAATTCAGTCTGTTTTCCGCTGTTCCACTGCCCCACCGGTCTTAAATACCCGACCACCCTTGAATAGACTTCCGTCTCTGCATCACAGTTTCCGCAGGTTTCATGCTCTCCGGCAATGTATCCATGGGAAGGACAGACACTGAAGGTGGGTGTTAATGTGAAATACGGCAGTTTAAATGAATTGGAAACCCTGCTGATAAGATTCTTTACCACTTCAATATCGGTTACTTCCTCTCCCAGGAACAGATGCTGGACCGTGCCGCCGGTATATTTGGTCTGGAGACGGTCCTGGAGTTCCAGGGCCTCAAAGAGATCATCGGTGTAATTGACGGGCAGATGGGTGGAATTGGTATAAAAAGGGGATTTGCCCTGTTTGAATTCTTCTTCGTTGGCGCAGATGATATTCTCATACTTTGCCTTGTCCATGCTGGCAAACCGGAAGGTTGTGCCTTCGGCCGGGGTTGCCTCAAGGTTGAAGATCTCACCCGTCTCTTCCTGGATTTTTTCAATCCGTGACCGGATATGATCCATGACCTTTACGGAAAATTCCTGGCCTTTGGCTGTGGCAATCCCTTCCTTAAGAAAATTGAGACAGGCCTCATTCATCCCGAGGATGCCGATGGTGGAAAAATGATTGCGCCAGTACACACCGGTATTTTCCTTGATCTTCCGCAGATAGAATTTTGAATAGGGGTAAAGATCGCCTTCGGTAAATTTTTCAAGGATTTTGCGTTTGATGGTCAAAGACTCTGCAGACAATTTGATCAGTGTATTTAGCCTCTCAAAAAAGTCGTTTTCATCTTTAGCCAGATAGCCGATTCTCGGCAGGTTCAGTGTGACAACGCCGATGGACCCGGTCAGGGGGTTGGCACCGAACAGACCGCCGCCCCGTTTTCTGAGTTCCCGGTTGTCAAGACGCAGCCGGCAGCACATGGATCTTGCATCTTCCGGGTCCATATCGGAATTTACAAAATTTGAGAAATAAGGGATGCCGTATTTCCCTGTCATCTTCCAGATATTTTCAAGATTCGGGTTGGCCCAGTCAAAATCCTTTGTAATATTATAGGTCGGGATGGGGAAGGTAAACACCCGGCCTTTGGCATCCCCTTCCATCATGACTTCGGCAAAGGCTGCGTTCAGCATGTCCATTTCCGGCTGGAAATCCGCATAGGTCTTTTCTCTGTATTCCCCGCCGATGATGACCGGGGAATTTCTCAGGGTGGAGGGAACGATCAGATCCATTGTAATATTGGTAAACGGGGTCTGAAACCCGACCCGCGTTGGGATATTGATATTGAACACAAATTCCTGAAGGGCCTGTTTGACTTCCTTATATTTTAATCCATCCTTCCAGATAAAAGGGGCCAGAAGGGTATCAAAATTGGACATGGCCTGGGCACCGGCTGCCTCCCCCTGAAGGGTATAAAAAAAATTCACAATCTGTCCCAGGGCGCTTCTAAAATGTTTGGGCGGGGAGGACTCCACTTTCCCGGCCACCCCTTTGAATCCTTCCAGGAGAAGATCCTGAAGATCCCAACCCACACAGTACACGGACAACAGGCTTAAATCGTGGAGATGAAGGTCCCCTGAATAATGGGCTTCCCGGACCGGCGGCGGATAGATCTTGTTCAGCCAGTATTCAGCAGTAATATCGGAAGAGATATAATTGTTCAATCCCTGGAGGGAATAGCTCATATTGCTGTTTTCCTTGACCTTCCAGTCCATTCTCCGGATATAGGATTCCATGAGCCCGACATTTTCCTTGATGGCAATCTTCCGGATCTGGTTGTGCTGCTCCCGGTAAATAATATAAGCCTTGGCTGTTTTGTAAAACGGAGAATCCAGAAGCACTCTTTCCACAATATCCTGGATTTCTTCAACTTCCGGGATGGGTCCCAGGCGAAGGTCTCTTGCCATGGAAATAACCTTCATGGTCATTTTCCTGGCTTCTTTTTCATTGAATTCACCGGTTGCCTCACCCGCTTTCTGAATAGCGTGGGTGATTTTTGATGAATCAAAATCTGCTATCCTTCCGTCCCGTTTCCTGATTTGGTCAAACATGTATTCACCCCTTGAAATCTGATTGAAATTAACGTATCGTCTCTAAGTTTCTTTAAAGATTGATCATAAATTGATCCAGGCCGCAGCATCATATTTAGTCAACATATTGTTGTTTGTCAAGGGGAAAAATCTATATATTGTGGTGGCTGGAAAAAAATTGGAGAATAGAAAATGCAGTTGGATCAGAATCCATTCTTTAGAAAACCCATAACCTCCTGGTATGACTCCAATTTTGTCTGCTGGACAGTCATGGTCGTGATGATTTTTGTCTTTATCTTTGCAATGGCCGGTATTATTGTCGGGTCCGGCACGGTGGAATTTCAGGGCTATGTCTGGTTTCCGACTTTTCTTTCCTTCATGTGCCTGTTTGTGGTTCTGAAAATAGCCCTCAGGATCAAACACCGTTCAAAAAATATTTAGGCGCCCTTCAGCACAATTTCGATAAGATGGTATAAAATTTTTGCCGTCACTCCCCAGATGATCACATCTTCATAGGGATAGGTCAGCTCCATCACATTGGGACGCATTTCATGAAACCCTTTTTCCTTGTGAAGATCAATGAGGTATTTCAACGAAATGCGGAAAACCCTTGCAATTTCAGACGGATCATGGCGGATCTCGTCCTTCTGGTTCCAGATCCCCACAAAGGCTTCAATGTCCTTGCTGTTGATGGTCTGAAAATGCCCGAGAGATCCGATCACCTCCACGTTTTCCCGCAGGATGCCCATTTCTTCGGAAAGCTCTCTTAGGGCTGTATCCATTGTGGACTTGTCGTTTTTATCCCTGTGCCCGCCGGGAAAGGCCATCTGGTTGGCCCAGGCATACCCCTTCTGATCTGCTTTCTGGATAAACAGGAGACTGATTTCCCGGTCCAGAGTAAACAAAGCCATGACACCGGTCGAGTCAAAGAGATCATCATCCGGGACCCCTGGATGGGGGCTGTTCCGAACCGCAGACCGGATGATATCCATGCAGGTTTTTTTATCCATTAAATCCTTTTTTAAATTCGATCAACAAAAACCCTGAAAAGATACAGGGAATGTCGGCTATTGTCAAATCCCTGATTTCTAATCCAGCCCAAACAAAGCTTTGGTGAGGGACAGGAAAGGATAGACAATGTCTAACACTTTTCTAATACATTATTAAACTTACTCTAATAAATCCTGTTTATAGTGTGAAAAATTGAATTTGAAACTTTTCAACAAGAGGTATGTTTGACATCCACATATTTATTAATCACATTGCTCCTGATTTCCACCGCAGCATATTACGCTGGCAGAAAAAGAGCATTGGTTGTTGCCGGTAACACCGGCGGGCCGAAGAATTTGCATTCCAGACCCGTGTATTATGGGGCGCTGGCAGCCTTGTGGTGTGCCGTGCCGGCGCTTCTGGTTGTTTGTTTCTGGCTCATGTGTGAATCCACCGTCATTTCGGATATGGTTATTTCAAAGCTTCCGGAGAATATCCGGGCCCTTGACCCGGACCGCCTGAACCTGGTTATGAATGATGTAAAAAATATTGTGGGGAAAAATACGGTTTCCAGGAAAGGGGACCCAGCGATTCAGGCTGCTGCGGATTATTATCTTCACCTTCGCTCCATCAGCCGCGGTGCTTTGTTTGTTCTTATGATGGCCCTTTGCGTTTCTGCTCTCTCGTTTATGCAGCGCCTCATCCGGCCGGAACTTCGGGCCAGAAACCATGTGGAAAAGCTCATTTATTATTTGCTTGTTGCCTGTTCCACCCTGGCCATTTTTACGACCATCGGCATTGTCCTGTCGGTTTTGTATGAGTCCATCCGCTTTTTCAAGATCATTCCTCTCCATGAATTTCTGTTCGGGCTGAAGTGGAGCCCCCAAATGGCCATCCGTGAGGATCAGGTGGGGTCATCCGGCGCCTTTGGTGCCCTGCCGGTTTTTACGGGTACGCTGCTTGTTTCAGCCATTGCCATGTCTGTGGCCGTGCCTGTGGGTCTGATGTCGGCCATCTATCTGTCTGAATATGCCAATAGAAAATTCAGGGCCTTTGCAAAACCTTTACTGGAAATCCTTGCCGGTATTCCCACCGTGGTTTACGGATTTTTTGCCGCCCTGGTGGTGGCGCCCATTATCCGGGATACCGGGGCACACATCGGTCTGGATATCTCCAGCGAAAGCGCTTTGGCCGCTGGACTTGTGATGGGTGTCATGATCATCCCCTTTGTGTCCTCTCTTTCCGATGACGTCATCAATGCCGTGCCCCAGGCCTTGAGGGACGGTGCCCTGAGCCTTGGATCCACCCAGTCTGAAACCATCCGTCATATCGTCCTGCCCGCTGCCCTGCCCGGAATTGTCGGCGGTGTTCTTCTGGCGGTTTCACGGGCTATTGGTGAAACCATGATCGTGGTTATGGCAGCCGGACTTTCCGCCAATATGACCCTTAACCCTCTAAAAACAGTTACAACGGTCACGGTTCAGATTGTCACCCTTCTGGTGGGGGACCAGGAATTCGACAGCCCCAAAACACTGGCTGCCTTTGCGCTTGGATTGCTTCTCTTTGTGGTTACGCTGATTCTTAACATCATTGCCCTTTATGTGGTGCGTAAATACAGGGAGCAGTATGAGTAACAATACAAACAATAACAAAGGTTCCGCCAAAACCGTTGATATCGTTCAAAAAGGGCTGGCCCGTCGGTATAGAACAGAAAAAAGGTTCAAGATGATGGGGCTTTGTGCCATTATCTTCAGTCTTCTCTGTCTTGCCGGTCTGTTTATCAGTATATTCGGATCAGGGTATACGGCATTTCAACAGACAGAGATTGAACTCAGCGTTTTTCTTGATCCTTCCCTGCTGAATCCCAACAATCTGTCCGGAGCTGACTTTAACGGGCTTGTAAAAACTTCTTTTTTCAACATGTTTCCCGATGTTAAAAGCCGGGGTGAAAAAAAGAAACTCTTTTCTCTCTTGAGTTCCGGTGCCGCCTATGAGCTGGCGGGTTTTATCAAGGCCCGGCCGGACAAAATCGGTGAGACCATCTCCCTCTGGGTCCCGGCCGATGATGACGTGGACATGCTCATAAAAGGCCATATGAACCGGAATCTGCCTGAATCGGAACGCCGTCTGGATGATATGCAGCTTTCCTGGATCACCAAACTTGAAACCCAGGCAAAGATAGATAAAAAATTCAATACCACCTTTTTTACAGCCGGGGATTCAAGGGAACCTGAGCTTGCAGGCATCTGGGGCGCCACCTGCGGCTCTTTTTATACCCTTCTCATCACCCTTGTGCTTTCTTTTCCCATTGGTGTGGCCTCAGCAGTATATCTTGAAGAATTTGCCCCGAAAAACCGTTTCACCGATATCATTGAGGTCAATATCAACAATCTTGCTGCTGTCCCCTCCATTGTCTTCGGGCTGCTGGGACTTGCAGTGTTTCTCAATTTTTTTGAGCTGCCCCGGTCCTCATCCATGGTGGGAGGACTTGTGCTTTCCTTGATGACACTACCCACCATTATCATTGCCGGACGGGCTGCCTTGAAGTCTGTTCCGCCGTCCATCAGGGAAGCGGCCCTTGGGGTAGGCGCATCCAAAACCCAGATGGTGGCCCACCATGTGCTGCCTCTGGCCGTACCCGGCATGCTCACCGGCACCATCATCGGCATGGCCCGGGCTCTCGGTGAAACCGCACCCCTTCTCATGATCGGGATGGTGGCCTTTATCGTAGATATCCCCGGTGGCTTCACAGACCCGGCAACGGTATTGCCGGTACAGATCTTTTTATGGGCGGACAGCCCTGAAAGAGCGTTTATGGAAAAAACTTCAGCCGCCATCATGGTATTGCTGCTGTTCCTGGTGGTCATGAACTCAGCGGCTGTGTTTTTAAGAAAAAAATATGAACAACGATGGTAGCGAACCCAAAAACAACAGGAGATAAAATGAAAAAATTATTGCTCAATGTATTGGCCCTTGTCTTTATCGTGGGTATTGGCCATGTCCATGCCGAATCCAGGGATTATATATCCATTGTCGGATCTTCAACCGTCTACCCCTTTTCAACCGTGGTGGCTGAAAATTTCGGCAAGACCACAAAATTTAAAACCCCGAAAATCGAATCCACAGGATCGGGCGGCGGACATAAGCTATTTGGTGCAGGTGTGGGGGTTCAATACCCGGACATCACCAATTCATCCCGGCGGATAAAAAAATCAGAAGTTGAAAAAGCAGCTGAAAATGGTGTCAAGGAAATCGTTGAAGTCAAGATCGGTTATGATGGCATCGTTATTGCCAATTCCAAAAAAGCCGCTCTAATGGATCTGTCCTTAAAAGATCTCTTTCTTGCTCTGGCAGCCAAAGTCCCCAGCCCGGACGGGACCCCGACCCTGGTGGCAAACCCCTATAAAACCTGGAAAAGCATTAATGCAAAGCTTCCGGATATTACCATCGAAGTCCTTGGGCCGCCGCCCACATCCGGTACCCGCGATGCCTTTGTAGAACTTGTCATGGATGCCGGAGGGAAAAAATTTGATTTCATCAAAGCCATGGAAAAAACAGATGAAAATCAATTCAAGGCCGTCTGCCAGACCATTCGTGAAGACGGTGCCTATATCGAAGCCGGTGAAAATGACAATCTGATTGTTCAGAAACTGGAAGCCAATAAAAATGCCCTGGGCATTTTCGGTTTCAGCTTTTTAGATCAGAATACGGATAAAATTCAAGGATCTTCCATCGAAGGCGTTCAGCCCTTGTTTGAAGCCATTGCAAAAGGCAGTTACCCGGTTTCCCGCCCCCTTTTCTTTTATGTGAAAAAAGCCCACGCAGACCAGATCCCCGGCATCCGTGAATTCATCAAAGAGTTTACAAGTGAAAAAGCCTGGGGCAGCGAAGGGTATCTGGCGGATAAAGGCCTCATTCCCATGAGTACCGACGAAAGAAAAAAATACAGCACCATCGCAAACAACCTGACACCGCTGAATCCGTCTGATTTATAATAATTTTCACATACCGGATGGAACTTTTTCCACCCGGTATATATATTGGTTAAATAAAAATGTATCAAGCAGCTGAACCCATAGAACATAAGGTTGACATAAACATGCCGGAAACCCCGCCTGCCGCCAAGCGCAGAAATCAACTGGTGGACCGGAATCTTCGTGACACCGTGGGCCGAAGTATGGTTCCAGATCCCCGGATGCGCTGCCAAAATGTCAGTGTATATTATAATTTTGGTGAAAAAAAAGCCATTAACAATGTATCCCTGGATATCGGAAAAAATGAAGTCATTGCCATGATCGGCCCTTCCGGGTGCGGAAAATCCACATTTATCCGATGCCTGAACCGGATGAACGACACCATCGACGGATGCCGGGTGGAAGGCAGGATACTTTTGGATGAAAGCGATATCTATGATAAAAATATAGATGTGGTCCCTTTAAGGGCAAGGGTGGGTATGGTATTTCAAAAGCCCAACCCCTTTCCCAAATCCATTTACGACAACATTGCCTATGGCCCGAAAATACACGGGCTGGTCCAGAACCGGCAGGAAACCGACGAACTGGTGGAAAAGTCCCTTAAACGGGCAGGACTCTGGAATGAGGTCAAGGACCGTCTGAATCAGCCGGGGACCGGTCTCTCCGGTGGCCAGCAGCAGCGGCTCTGCATCGCCCGGACCATTGCCGTCAACCCTGAAGTGATCCTCATGGATGAACCCTGCTCAGCCCTGGATCCCATTGCCACGGCAGTCATTGAAAACCTTATCGATGAATTGAAAAAAGACTACTCCATTGCCATTGTCACCCATTCCATGCAGCAGGCCTCGCGGGTTTCCCAGAGAACGGCCTTTTTCCATATGGGCGATCTCATTGAAATCGGCCCCACAGATCAGATTTTTCTCAACCCCCTCCATCAACTGACCAATGACTATATTACCGGCCGGTTTGGATAGAGTTTAGGGATTACCCGTATCCTTTCATCCACCCAATAAAGAAAAACTGTAACCTTTTTTGTCTTATCCTGTTATACAGTCAGTAGGTCACATCTGGTAGACAAGGAGAGGGTATGAAAAAATTTGTTTTAATCCTGGGCATATGGGTCTGCTTCATATCGCCTGCTTTTTCCGAAGAAGTGCAAGCCTTATCACCTCAAGTCATGGAAAGTGTTCAGCAGCAGGTAAACCAAATGAGCGCCTTTGGCATACCTGAAGACCAGGCCATGGAAATGCTGACACAGATGGCGCAGAACAGCTTCCAGATACAAACCCGGGCTCTTGCCCAGAAGGTGGTAGAGGATACTGCCAGGGCGGGATTACCAACCGATCCTGTTATCAGCAAGGCATTGGAAGGAATGGCCAAGCAGGTCAGGGAACACAACATTGTCCAGGCCATGGAGGCTGTCCGCAACCGCCAGGCATATGCGGATCAGTTAGCCAAATCCCTTTCCACGGACAAAAAAAATACAGGTATGCTGACCGGCGCCATTGCCGACAGCCTGGCAGCAGGCATGCAAACCAGGGATATGGACGCAGTAGCGGCCCAGCTTCAAATCCAAACCCGACAGCAGACCCGGAATAAAGCAGAGAATGACGCCCTGGCCGTACAAACCATGCAGACCGCCCGGACAATGTCACGGATGGGCATACAGTCTTCCGATGTGTCCGCCAACCTTTGCCGGGCGCTTCAGAATCACAACAGCGTTAAAGAAATAAACCGGTTGCACCAGAAAATGGAAGACCGGAAAGCCGGGTCCATGAATGACGGCAACAAAGACAATGACGGTAAGAGCAGTCCGGGCAATGCCGGGGCTGGTGGTTCAGGGGCTGGTGGTTCAGGGGGAGGCAATTCCGGTGGTGGTGGTTCAGGGGCTGGTGGATCCTCCGGCGGAGGTTCAGGGGGTCGCAAATAGGGGAAAAAGTGGAACCTTACGACAGTTTTTACAAGGAAAATAAAGGCCGGGTATTTTCCTACCTGCTCCGACTGACCGGGGATTATCACCTTTCCTTTGATATCCTGCAGGAAAGCTTTACCCGATATCTCTCCCGGTATCGAGACTCCTCCATGAGCTGTGCATTGCTCTTCACTATTGCAAGGAATGCAGCCTTTGATTCGGTCCGAAAACGCCGGGAGGAAAACCATGCACAAATAGATGAAATGTCTTTGGCAGGGGACCCTGAACGCCGGCTCATAGAAAAACAGGAATTTAATCAAATGCTGGCCGCCATCGGCCGACTCAACCCGGTCGACCGGGAGCTGATTTCTCTTCTGGCGGCCAAACCGATTTCTTACAAGGAGATTGGGGAGCTGCTCAATATCAGCGAGGCCAACGTGAAGATCAAAATCCACAGAGCGCGCATAAGGTTAAAGGAAATCCTTAAAAATGGAGGCCAATGATGGAGTATCTGTCCAGCATGTATATAGACAATGAAATGGACCTGGATGAGAAAAAACTGTTTCTAAAAAAAATCCGGTCTGATCAGGAATTCTACACCTTAACCCTGGATCTGCTGGACCAGGAACAATTGCTTCAAAAACAGCCGCCCATGATCGAATCAGCATCTGAAAAAAAATGGCAGCCCCCTGTCCGGATGGATCGGGCCCGCTGTTTAAAGCCCTTTGGCTTTGCCGCAGCCGGTTTTGCAGCAGCCGCAATGATACTGTTTTCTGTTTTCCAACCCCAGGCTCCCCCTCTTCAAAACAACCGGTTTGTCATTTTTGAACCCAAGGCCGACCAGGTGGAACTGGCAGGATCATTTACCGGATGGCAGCGGGTTTCCATGAAGCGGGTCGGAAGCAGCGGATACTGGGAGCTCAACCTTCCGGTTGCTTCAGGAGAACATCGATTCGCCTATATTCTGGACGGCAGCCTGAGGATCGTGGACCCCACCCTGCCTGCACGGGAAAAAGATGATTTCGGCGGTGAAAACTCCATTTTAAATGTGACGGGACATATATGAGATACCTGCTGGTTGCCTTCTTTATAACCGTCACGGCAGGTTGCGGCGTCACCCATACCCAACAGGTTCAAGGGAAAAACCTGGCCCTTTATCTGAAAAAAGCAGATGCTCATCAGGTGTTTCTTGTCACCAGCCTTGACGGGTTTAAGCCTCAAAAAGCAATCCCCATGGACGGCCAATGGGTTGTATTTCTGCCTTCAAACAAAATTTTTCGATATTATTATGTTTTAGATGGGAAAATCTTTCTTCCTCCCTGCCGGATGAAAGAAAATGACGATTTCGGCTCTGAAAACTGTATTTTTGATCCTGATGAATAACCCTTATTCCTTGGTAAAACCTGTCACAGGGAGGAGATAAAACCTGCCTGTGACAGGTTTTACAGGGTTATAGGATTGCCAAGCTTTGTCCGCGCCGTATCCAGGGCCGTCGCCATCATTTCCTGTTCCGTCACCAGGTCCATACCCGCCATGGGCAATGATTAATGGATTATTCATATCTTTATCAAAGGCTTGACCCGCACTCCATACCGGAAAATTCACAAGGCCAAGGGCCGGCACCAACCAAAAGATATTACGGATTTTTTTAACCGGCAGCCTGCGGCCGTCCCGGTGTTTTGATTTGAATATGCGCTTGCCTTCGGGTTGCGGGACTGGTAAACATGGAAGATAAAAAAAAAGGAGATCTCAACCATGTCAGGCATAAAAACCGAATACGGCTGGAACCCTTCACTGGGGATTTCCCTGTATGATAAGATCCGGCAGGACATGAAACTTGCCATGATCAAAAAAGACAATGCAGTCCGAGACACCATGCGGCTCATCATGGGCTCTTTTCCAAGCCTTACAGTGGCCATTACCCTGGAAAGCGGAAAAAAAACCACACGGGTCAAAAAGCCGGAAGAAATCACGGATGAAGACCTGATGGACATTATCCGCCAGTTCATCAAATCGGAAAAAACCATGCTGGAGCTCAAAAAAGAAACCACTTCAGACTATCTGGCGCTATTGCACCAATATCTTCCGAAAATGGCAGCACCAGAAGAAATCGAGCAGTGGATCAGGGACAATATCGATTTCTCAGCCTTTAAAAGCCCCATGCAGGCCATGGGAACCGTGATGAAACATTTTGGGAAACTTGCCTCGGGCGATACGGTCAAAGATATCCTGAAACGCATGGGGACTGACTGATGTATTCCCTGTGGAAAATATATTAAAGGAAATGAAGTGACATTTCAAAAAATAGATCCAAAAAAAATACTGGGCATATTTTACGACTATGTGCACATCAATTCCGAGACCGGAACACTAAGGGAAAACCAGGCCTCTGGTTTTGTATCCGATTATTTTTGCCGGTTGCCATATTTTAAAAAATTTTCAGAGCATTTCGGTCGTTTTCCGATTTTGGATGATCCTTTTGACCGGTCCGTGGTCTGGGCTCTGGTAAAAGGCCGGGGCAGTAAAACAGCGGTGCTCATGCACCATTTTGATGTGGTGGGAATTGAAGATTTTCTGCGGTTTAAAGACCACGCCTTTGAACCGGATGCACTGATGCAGAAGCTTAAAGGGTCGCCGGAAATCCTCAGCCCGGAAGCAAGGGAAGACCTTTTATCGGATGAGTGGATTTTCGGCCGGGGAACGGCAGACATGAAAGCGGGCGGTGCCATACAGATGTCCATGCTTGAGGCCTGTAGCGAATTGGAGGATTTTGAAGGCAATCTGCTCATGCTGGCCGTACCGGATGAAGAAAATATGTCTGCCGGCATGAGGAGTGCGGCCCTTCTGCTGGACATGCTTCATGACCGCCATGGGCTTGAGTATTGCCTGATGATCAATTCAGAACCTCACCAGCGAAAAACAAAGGATACGGGCCTGTTTTCAGGAGGGTCCATAGGGAAAATCATGCCTTTCTTTTATTGCCGGGGAGTGCTGGCCCACGCCGGAAAAAGCTCGGAGGGCTTCAATCCCCTGAGTATCCTGAGCGAATGTATCCGACAGACGGAGATGAATCCCGATCTTGCGGATTTCTGCAGCCTATCCCATGAACTGTCGCCTCTGCCGACCTGGCTCATGGCGCGCGACAGCAAAACCACCTATGATGTATCCATGCCGCTCAGTGCCTTTGGATGCCTGAGCATGCAGCCGTTGAACAGTCGACCGTCAGACATCCTTTTAAAACTGAAAGGCCTGGTCACAAAAGGCGCAACTGAGGCTGTAAATCAAATTAATCATTCTGCCGGACGCCATAATGAAAGGACAGGCAGAAAAACCGGACTAAAAAATTGGCAGGCCAGGGTTTATCTTTACGGTGAATGGGTGAAAATGCTTCTGGTAAATCACGGCCAGACCTTTGAGACATTTTACACCCAAACACTGAAAGACATCCATGACAGGGTCGGATCCGGCGACATCACCCACAGCTTAGGCACCTGGATGCTTATGGATGCCTTGTCTGAATATGCAGGATGCGAGGACCCGACATTGATTATCGGGATTGTTCCTCCTTTTTATCCCAGTGTATCCTATCTGGACCGGCAGGACTTTAAAACCATGATCATGGATCTCCATCAATTCCTGGACGGGATTTCCCGTCGGCGCTATGGTCAGAGCTATGATCTGGAAGCTTATTTTAGCGGTATTTCGGATTTGAGCTATACGTCCGTCAAATCCCAGGACCTGTTGGCCATCCGGCAGACTATTCCCCAAGAAATGCCTTTGTATGGAAGGCTTTACACCATCCCCTTTGAGCAGATCGCCTTGCACGCCATGCCGTGCATCAATATCGGCCCCTGGGGCAAAGATCTTCACAAACTCAGTGAACGGGTTTTAAAAGAGGATCTGATAAACCGGACACCTCATTTGATTCAGTGCGCACTGGAAAAAGTGTTGAAAACTGCTTGAGCCCTCACATAATTTTCTGGAAATAGAAAATAATTGAACTTTAAAAAATACAAACTAAACTCAAGGGTGATTCAGGATCTGAAGAAAAGATCCATCATCGGCATTGCCTTTTACATAATTGTTATGTGGATCGTCTTATCTTCATATGAATATTATGACCGGCATCCTGTACTTTCAAACACGCTCTTATATTTTGTGTTCGGCATCTGTGTCCTGAGGCTTTTTCATCTGACAGTCGACAGGTGGATACCTCAGAAATTCGAAAAAATCAATACCGGCATCTTTCTTTTCAATATTGTACTGACTGCTCTGATTTGGGGTGTCGGGTGCGCTAAATTCATGATTCAGGATGGAGAACCCGAAACGAATCTGCTCATGGTAATATGTACCATGGGCCTTTGTTCCGGAGGCGCCGTAGCATATATTCCTGCGCTTGGCCTATCGGTTTTATTTAGTTTTCTTATGCTGGCGCCTCCCATATCGGCAATGATTGTTAATCATGTCAACATGCCCCTTGCAATTTCCATGGCCATTTATCTCATGTATCTTTGTTTAATGGCCTACAGGGGGAACAAAGAATACTGGGATGCCCTTGAAAATGAATATCTGCTGGAAGAAAAATCAATAGAACTGGTAAAGATGAGCAGGGTTGACGGCCTGACCGGTCTGTATAACCGGAGATATTTTGATGAGGCCTTTTCTTATGAATGGAACCGATCCCTTAGAAATCAAACTCCAATATCCTTGATTCTCTGTGATATTGATCATTTCAAAAGGATCAATGATCAATATGGACACCTGGACGGGGATGAGTATCTTAAAGCCACGGCAATGATAATCAGGCAGTTGTTTAAACGAAAAATCGATATCACGGCCCGTTTTGGCGGGGAAGAGTTTATCATCCTCCTGGTCGATGAATCTTCCCAAAATGCCTGCAATTTTGCGGAAACACTTCGAATGACGGTACAGGAGTTCTGTCTGGAATACGAGGGAAAGAGTATCCGGTCGACCATCAGTCTCGGTGTTGCTACTCATACTCCCCAACAAAACGATAAACAGGAAATCCTTATTTCCAAAGCAGATAAAGCACTTTACCAATCAAAAACCAGCGGCAGAAACAGGGTCACACAAAATATTTGATCATTTTTTTTGCTGACCGGTTATTGACTTCAATTTAAAGTTTTCATACAAAAAACCATGGTCAGTCTGAGCACACAAAATCTTTCAGATATTACTGATATTTCTTTTCAGGCAAATGAAGCCGAGTCGATGGATGATTTGCGAAAACAAATAGTGGATATTGCACACAGGGCCTTTGAATCGACTTCCACCATTTTCTGGCTCACCGATGAAGACAACAGGATGATTGATCCTGTGATGCGGGATATTCAGAATCAATTTCTTTTGCCCTATAAATCCTATTATTTTAAGCAAAACCCCTTTGACCCCATCAATATTGATTTACGCCAAAGGTCCTCCGTTCTCATGGAGCAACTTATCTCTTTTAAGAATTTTCAGAAAACTGAATATTATAATGATTTCTTAAAACCACAGGCCATCCATCGCCAGATGGCCATCTATATCCGCCAGGGAAATAAACTCAAAGGGGTCCTCGGTATGCACCGATCCGTCAAAAAAAGCTTTGGGGAAAAATTTCTTTTCATGGGAGACATGATTGCAGGACAGATGACTGCTGCTTTTGAAAAATTAAGTCTTATGGAAGAGCTTGGCAAAACAAAAGATTTCTTAAAAATGATTCAGACGAACACAGCCACGGGCATGATCCTTCTGGATGAAAACCGGCGCTGCATTTTTTCAAATACAAAGGCTGATCAGATCTGTTCACGCCTTGCACGAACATATGCCCCTTTTGAATTTTCCGGCAATGAACCAGGACTGATCCCCGGCATTCTCTTTGAGGATTGCCGAAAGACCATGGACAGCCCAATGGTCTTCAAACAAAAAACGCTGTCCCTGGGCCCGGGTGAAAGTTATTTCATCAAATGCCAATCCATTGACCGGAAAATATCCGGCGCAAGCAAGATTTTTTTCATGGTAACGCTGGAAGATGATCGCTCCATTCATCAGATGAATGAAGCGATGTTAAAAGACCGGTTCGGATTGACCAGAAGAGAGATTGAAATCATCTCATACATCTGTAAAGGATTTACCAATCTTGAAATTGCAGACACCCTTTTTATCAGCCAGGGTACTGTAAAAAACCATTTGAAACACATCTTCGCCAAAACCTGTGCAAACAGCAGAACCCATCTGATCCATAAAGCAGTCTTTTTAAACAAAAAACCATAACGCCTGTTTTATTTATCGATTATCCGGTTTAACCCATGGCCTCAATAATGCTTTTTGCCACCAGTTCCGGATGGGTAAACAGTCCTTCATGGCCAAGATCCAGTTCAATCACATCATGTTTGCCAAGCCCCTGCGCCATACCAAGATAGGCTCCCTGGGGAAGAGATACATCCTTCTTACAGAACAGAACGGTTTTTTTAAACCCGCCGCTGTCAAACCCCTTAAGATCAACGGGCGTGGTAAACAGCGCAATGGGCTGGGGAACCAGGCGGCTGATCAGTTCATCCTGTTTCTCTTTGCCGGCATCTGCCATCAGAGTATTTCTGACAAACTCCTCCAGGACCGGAACGCAGTTGTCCGGTGACGCAGCCGCAGCCGCTGTCATCCCCTTTGCCACATCAGGGGGGACAATATCAAACTGGCATTTGCCGTGGGGCAGGATAAAGGCATTGTTAAAGATAAGATGGTCGATTTTTTCAGGAATGTCTGCTGCAACAGACTGGATAAGAAACCCGGCGCTGGAATGTCCCACAAGGACAACAGGGCCGGCTGCTTTTGCTGCTGTTGCCTTTATTTTATCGATATAATCCTTTAAACGGATCTTTGAGCGGTCATCGGTTTTATGATGCCCCGGCATTGTGGGAGCCGTCACTGTATGGCCTGCTTTTTCAAGTTCCTTTATCACACCGTCCCAGCACCATCCGCCATGCCAGGCACCATGAATCAAGATAATCTGCTTTTTCATCCTTTCCTCCAAAAATAAATGTTTATTCATCAAGCCATTATTTTGATATCAGAACCCTGAAAGGAATCAATATCCCTAAAGGGACATTTTACGGATAATAAAAATCACGGTCGGATTTTTTGAGGCAAGCTATATATATTAACCATATGTAATTATACAATAAAATTTATTTAAATAATTAAAATTACCAAATTAATATAGTCTAACAATTATTTTATTGACAAAATAAAAGCTACACTCTATAAATTTGATAATTCATCATTGAAAAATAAAAAAACTGTTATTAAAAGGCCTTTTATATGCCACAAAATAAAATGGAAATAAGAAAACAACAAATTCTTGATACGGCGACGAAAGTCTTTGCTCAAAGGGGTTTCAATGAAGCGACCATATCTGAAATTGCCAAGGATGCTAAAATTTCTGAAGCATCGATTTATGAATATTTTTCAACCAAAGAGGGGCTTTTATTTTCAATTCCAACTGCATCCTCGCAAATGCTTTTTGATACAATGGCGTTTCATTTAAAACTGATCCGGGGGGCTGCCAACAAACTTCGGGCCATTGTTTTCCTGTTTATTGATTCCTACCGGAAAAATCCTGATTTTGCAGCTGTTCTCATGCTGTACCTGAAACACAACAAAAAATTTTTAGACACCGAAGGCCATATGACAATCAAGGCTGGCATAAAACAGATCACAATGGTGATTGAACAGGGGATTGAAGCCAAAGAATTCAAGGAAGACACCCATCCCTACCTCATCCGTTCCATGATTCTCGGGACCATTGAACATCTGGTCACCAACTGGGTCATGACAGGGAATCCGGATAATCTTGAAGAGCTTGTGGATCCCCTGATTGATACCATCATCAAAGGAATTTCAAACAGCTAAAAAAGGTGCTACATGGATATAATTGAAACAAAAGTCGATGTGAATTCCGATGTATACCAAAAAAACCTTCAGGAAATGACTGCACTTGTTCAGGATCTTAAAAAGGAGCTGGAAAAGGCGGCCAGTGACCGGTCGGCCAAAGCCCTGAAGCGGCATGAGGAGTCGGGAAAGCTGCCCGCCCAAAAAAAACTGGACCTGCTGCTGGACAAAAACACGCCGTTTCTGGAAATCGCCCCCCTGGCCGCCAAGGGATTGTATGACGGTAAAATATATAAAGCCGGCCTTTTGGCCGGTATCGGCGTGGTTGAAGGAAGAGAATGCATGGTCAGCATCAGCGATGCCACTATTAAAGGCGGGTCCATTTATCCCATGGGGGTGAAAAAAACCCTGCGATGCCAGACCATTGCCATGGAAAACCGGTTGCCCCTGGTGACGCTGATGGATTCTGCCGGTGCCTATCTGCCGCTTCAGTCTGAAATTTTCCCGGACATTGATGACGGGGGAAGGATTTTTTTCAACCAGGCCCGGATGTCGAAAATGGGCATCCCCCAGATCGTGGGGGTCATGGGATTGTGCACGGCAGGCGGGGCCTATGGCGTGGCCATGTGTGATGAGATTGTGCATGTAAAGCAGCACGGCGCAATTTTTCTCGGCGGGCCGCCCCTGGTGAAGGCGGCAACCGGAGAGGATGTTTCAGCCAATGATCTGGGAGGTGCCGAGCTTCACTGCCGCGATTCAGGGGTATCTGACTATTATGCCGAAGATGATGCCCATGCCATACGGATCATCAGAAACATAACAAAAAATCTGCCGGCCAATGAAAAGGCAAGGCTTTCAATGACTGAACCGGACCCTCCCCTATATGATGCAAAAGAACTGTATGGCATTGTGGGCCCGGATCTTTCCCGGCCCTATGACATCAGGGAAGTGATTGCCAGGATCGTGGACGGTTCACGGTTTCTGGAATTCAAGGAATTGTACGGCGAAACCCTGGTCACGGGATGGGCCCATATCCACGGGTATCCTGTGGGCATCCTTGCCAACAACGGGATTCTTTTCTCCAAGAGTGCCCAGAAAGCCACCCAGTTCATCCAGCTCTGCGATAAACGGAAAATCCCGTTAGTTTTCCTGCAGAATAT
>CAZUDE010000033.1:0-3422 GCA_964619205.1 uncultured Desulfobacula sp.
AAACATCCCCGCTTCTTCTGACCAGGAGCCGTGCTTCCGCCATTCGGATACGGTCCTCCTGTTCATCTTTTCTTTTCCGTGCATTTTCAAGCTTTATCTTAATATCTTCAAAATCAGCCGGTTTCATCAGATAGTCAAAGGCTCCGAGCTTCATCCCTTCCACGGCTGTTTCCGTAGAACCGTGACCGGTCAGAAGAATGACTTCCACAATCGGATAAAGCTGTTTGATTTTTTTCAAGGTGTCAATGCCGTCCATCCCCGGCATCCGGATATCCAGGATAATCACATCAATGGGTGTTTTTTCCAGCATTTTCAGGGCCTCTTCCCCACTGTAGGCAGAAGATACCTTTTCACCCTGCTGCTTCAGCCTCAGGGAGAACATTTCAACAAAATCCTTTTCATCATCTACAATTAAAACTTTTGCAGGTATTTTTATCATGGCTGTACTCCTTATCTGTTACATCTTTTAATGATTACTGTATCATTTCTTCTTTTATTCCGGAACCTTTTGGCAGCTGAATTTCAAAATTCGTCCCTTTTCCCACCGTACTTTCCACCCTGATGTGACCGTTCAGGCTTGACAAGAGCTTATGGACAACAAAGAGCCCAAGCCCGGTCCCCTCATCAAAGGATTTGGTGGTGAAAAACGGATCAAATATTTTGCCAAGATTTTCTTTGGGAATCCCGACCCCGTCATCCCTGATGTCAAGGAAAACATCCCTGCCGGTTTCCCTGATGGACAGGGTGATGGTCCCTTTCTTTCTCACTGCGTGAATGGCATTGGTGATCAGATTGATAAGAATCTGCCGGATCTGATAGGGATCACTGAAAATTCTGCTGTTTCCCCTGCCCGCTTCAAAATCAACCCTTATTTCCTTGTCTTCCATCTCTTTTTTTAAAAGTTCCAGGGTTTCCAAGAGCAAACCCCCTAAATCAACTTCAGCCAGTTTGGAATCCTGTTTTTTCACATGTCCCAGAAGCTGATGGGTTATTCTCCTGGCCCGCTTGACGCTTTTCTCAATCTTTTCGATCGCAAAAAGAAGGGTTTCTTTTTCCGGGAATTCCTTTGCCTCCGGACCAAGGATCACCTGTTTCATAAACCCGGCCGCCTCATTGATAATGGCCAATGGATTGTTTATTTCATGGGCAATGCCCGTGGACATGGTCCCCAGAGACATGAGCCGCTCCGCATCCACCATCTTTTTTTCAAGCTTTTCACGGTATTCGTGTTCAGCAAGGCTCTCTTCCTCCATCAGGATTTTTTCAAAGGCCTGTTTGATCTTATTGGCCAGATGATCGATCTCCACAGGTTTTGTAAGATAATCAAAGGCGCCGGCCTTAATCCCGTCAATCCCGTCGGAAACCGCTACATTGCCGGTCAATAAAATGACCTGGGTCCTCTGATTTTTTTCCCTGACGGCTTTCAGGGTATCCATCCCGCTCATTCCCGGCATTTTCACATCCAGAACCACCACATCAGCCGGCTCTTTTTCCAGCATGGCAAGACATTCGTCCCCGCTGGAGGCCTGCAAAGGGCTCATTCCCCGCTTTGCAAGCCTTTTCGCAATGGCTTCTCTGAACCCGTCTTCATCATCCACCAGAAGAAGACGAATCTTATGATCTGATCGGTTCATAGGGTATTTTATACATTGTTTTTTAAATTATCTCTTATTATCCCTGATCACACAAGACCCAATATTTTCCACCATGTGGCTGCCACAAGGACCAGAAGTGAAAGCAAAATCGGTGTTGCAATGGCCCCGACCTTTGTGAGATCCGAGGCCTTGAAATACCGGTAGCTGTATGCAATGGCATTGGGGGGACACCCGATGACAAGGAGCATGGCAAAGGAGGTGGCCATTCCAAGACAGAGAGCCAGAATTGTAGGGTTAATGCCTTCAAGCTGGGCCATGGGAATGACAATGGGCAGTATCAAGGCAGCCGCAGCCACATTGGCCATGGCATTGGTCACTAAAGCGCCGAATACGCCGACACCTATGAACAAGAGAAACCAGCCTTTGCCCTGGATAATGGGGAAAAAAAGATTGGCAAAATAGGCGGCCGCCCCGGAAAAATCCATGGCAAGGCCGAGGGAAAGACCGCCGCCAAAGATAAAAAGGGCTGTTCCCCATTCCAGGTTATCATTAATATCCTGCCACTTTAATATTTTAAACAATACAAGTGCTGCAACACCCAGCATACCGGTAACCGAATAATCAATACCGTGGACTCCCTTGGTCATCCACAGGAGAAAGGAAATTCCGATAATAACCAGGGTCTTCTTCTCAAGAATAGTCATGGGTTCGATCTTTCCGTCAAAATCAGGCAACCTGAGAGTTGGGTCCGGCCGATAAACCATGTAAACAATCAATACCGCTGCAGGAACACAAACAAGCGCTGCGGGCATGGCATAGAGCATCCAGTCAAAAAATGTGATTTCCATCCCTGTCAGTTCTTTTAAAAAAGCGGCGGATACCATGCAGCGCCCCCCGCCCACAAGGGTCCCCATACCTCCGCTGGAACAGGCAAAAGGCAGGGACAGCAGCATGAACTTGGCTGTATTGCTGTGAGGTTCGATTCCCACAGCCCGCATCATGGGCAGCATGGTGGCAATGCCGATGGCAACAGCGGCAGCATCATGCATCACGGATGAGGCAATACCCAGTCCGATGCAGATAATAAAGGTAAACCGGGTGACACTGTTGCCGGCTTTCCGGATAATGAAAAAGCCCAACCGTTTGGTAAGGCCTGCCTTGTCCAGGGCGATGGCATAAATCAGGCAGCACATGATAAACATGACCACTGGATTCATATAGGGGGCCCAGGCATTTTTTACATCGGTTATCTGGAGAACGACCAGGGCCACGCCAATGAGAACAGCCGTGATTTCAAGGGGGATAGGTTCCACCACAAAAAGGAAAATCAGAACCGCCAGCATGGATAAAAACCGTTTTGCCTTGGGGGACAAACCGTCCACATAATCAACAGTAACAGAATCAAGATTCAGCTCTTTTGCTTTCCGACTCAAGAATTTCTCAGTCCCTTCAGGTGAACCCGGGTTCTTTGCCTTCAGCACATAAGAATTTTTCTGCTCCAAACCACCGACAGCAAGCGTAAAATGATCTCCTGCATTCTGCAGGAGTATCTGGGCCTTGTCTCCCTTGATCCTGAACTGGGTCCCTTCCGGCCTTGGCAGCAGGAAAACAGCAACACCGATCAACAGTGCCACGCAAAGTTTAAATCCATTGGTTTTATAAAACATTTTTTCTCCTTAAAAAAATTATTCTCTTTAAAATCATTTCTTTTCAATCAGGTTGAGTTTTCTGATCGATTCTGCTGATATTCATGGGCCTGCCTGATTTTATCTATCAGTTCGACCAGTTCACAGGGTTTGGTCAAATAGTCAAAGGCGCCTGCTAAAA
>CAZUDE010000034.1:0-2313 GCA_964619205.1 uncultured Desulfobacula sp.
TTTGACAATTGTGGTCTCATTCACGGCGGGACTACTGATAAAACGCTTTTAGTTCGCTAAGATAAATATGAAGAAAACTTTTCTAACCCTTATCATGTTTTACTTACACAGCCAGTTGGCATTCGCAGAACGACCCATGAACGAACTCCCGATGTATGGCGGACAGCACAACCCAACTGTTGAAAGCAACCCTGGTTTCAGCATGGTTGCTACTCAGCGAGGATGGAAAGCTTACTATCAGGGTGATTTCGATACTGCTATCAAGCGCTTCAACCAGGGATGGATAAATCCGACCCCAATAGATTTTGAAAGGAAAAACGAAAGATGGAAATAAACCTGTAAAGGACGGCAGAGAGGTGGACTGGCAGGGTCTGGATGCCCTGGATCGCCTCAGCAGCAATAGGTATTGTGCCGTTCACTCGATGATTTAGAGTGAAACAAAATGAAAATAAAATATTTTTAGGAGTGGATTCATATTGAAAACGACTCAGTGCAAATGGTTGGCCCAAAAAGCTATTCTTTTATTCCTGCTGATATCTTTCACCGGGTGTGTATCGCTACATAACAAAAATGATCTGGCACCTGTGAACAGCGAGGTTGAAGCGATACACCGGTTGGTGCTGGAAAAAAAGAAGGCTGTCTTGGATAAGGACTTAGATAGCTTCCTGAAGCAGATAGATTCTTCTGACAAGGAATTTTATATAGAACAAAAAAGATGGTTTCAGTATTATCAATCTACTGATGCAAGTGATTACGACCTAAAAATAACTGACATCTCAAAACGAGACCTGAATACCTATGTGGCTACACTCACACAATCATACACCCTGGGGCCACAAAAAATGTATAAAAACAGTACATTTAATAAAAAGTATGTTCATATCCAAGGTGGCTGGAAAGATGGAGATCTTGAATTTCAGCAGGTTAATACGGAACATTTTACGATAAAAGCTGTGATGGGAATTGATGAAGAAATTATGAAGAGAATTGCAGCTATGGCTGAAGCGGGTTTTGAAAAGGTTACGGCCGCATATGGTGAAGGAACGACTGATAAGACCGTAATTAAAATCTATGACAGCCAAACTGTTATCAGAGATCAAACAAGAATTGGTGGGTTAGATAAATTTTTCGGCTGGTATGAATATCCCGAATCCATAAAACTATGTATCAACGGCAATATTCAGCGGATCGGAGAAGCTACACTTCCCCATGAACTCGTTCATAAAATAACATTGTCAAAAAGCTCAAACCTTTGCCAATGGTTTGCCGAAGGCCTTGCAAAATATTTTGGTGATTTTTGCATGGAAGGAAAAACATCTATTGAAAAAGGTTGGGTACATCGAAAAGACCATATCAAATCGCTTAAATGGATTGAGGATCAGAATCTTGAACAGATCAAAGATCAGAGGGCAATTAATCAATTCTACTCGATTGCCGGTATGATGATCAAGCATATCGAGGAGAGTTATGGCAAAGGGAAAAGCAAGGCTATTGTTGATGCGTTAAGCAAATTCCCCCAACGAGGAGAAGAAGGATTTGAGTTTGAAAAGCACAATCAATTGTTCATAGAGTATTTGAACCAGGCTATGGAAGAAGTGCTAAAAGTAGATAAGAACACCTTTGATAAAAAATGGATGGCATGGATGGAAAATTATTAGGCACATTAAAATTTTTCTTGTTAAAAGAAAATATTGACTTAGATGACGGCTCTTTATAAATAAGGATCAATTTTTTAATGGGTGCCTTGGCCATCGGAACACGGTGAAACTTCGTGGCGGTCCCGCCGCTGTTACCGGAAATATCTGTTTTGGACTGATGCCACTGTAAAAACGGGAAGGTAATAAAAACAGGTTTAATGTGGGAAACCAGAAGACGAGCCGGGTAATTATAAGAGTAGAACCTTTTTTATTCTGTAAGGACTTTCATAACGAAGAAACTATGATCACACAACAAGAATCTGCCCGAAAGGGAATCCTGACGCGGGAAATGTAGGCCTTAGTAGAAGCGGAAGGGCTACCGGAAGCATTTGTCCTGGCCCATACGGCAAAAGGAGAGGTTGTCATCCCCTACAACCCCCGGCCGCAAACATCAAAAGGTCGTGGGTATTGGAACCGGTCACCGTTAAACTATATTTTCTGAAAACATCATTACAAGACAATCTTCCAGATTAAAATGTATAATATATTCATCCCATTCTGAAAATTTCTCTCGGCGCCTGAACAAAAGGAGATAAAAATTTACCGGGAGCGTGGAGCTCAATCTCCAATTATGTTGCGACTTTTTTTTGTTGCGAGTTTACCCCGCCTGATCCCG